>JBKQSS010000001.1:0-10515 GCA_052143535.1 Myxococcaceae bacterium
GCAGAGTCGTAGCGCAGGACGAATGTCACCCCGAGCGAAAGCTTGTCCCAGACTTGGGTGGTGAGGCCCACCTTGGCGTTAATCCGGTCATCGTCGAAGACGGGCACCGTGTCCGGGCTGGTGGCGCTGTCGTAGGCGGCATCCTCCGCGTTGAGGTTGGTCAGCCACTCGACCCCGGCGGTGAATTGAGTGCCCTTGGCGATTTGCCAGGTGTAGCCAAGCGCCACTCGCAGCGAGGCGATGAAGTAGGTGCCCTGGCCGGGAAGCGTCTGGTAGGGGTCGACGAAGGCGAAGTCGAAGCCAGCCTCTCCCTTGAGCGTGTGCTCGCCCGTCTTCAACAGCAGCGTGCTCGCCCCCACCTGCCCGTCCCCGGTGAGCTTCTTGCCGGCCGCGTAGTCCGAGCCCAAGCCCACCAGGGCGTACACCGACGTCTCCCACTGGGCGTCGTTGTGGATGAGGAACTGGTCAAAGCGAAAGCCCAAGTCCCACAGCCGCGCGCTGAGCCCGTTCACAGTTTGCAGCTGGTTGAGGCTGGTCACCGTCTCGGTGGGGGCGGCAAACGTCGTCGCTCGCGAGAAAGTGTAGTCCCCAAAGAGGCTGTACTTCTGCCAGATGGCGTCGTAGCTGACCCGAGCCGCGGCGGCGATGCTCAGCGACTGCGAGTTTCCGGTGAGGTAGAGAAGCCCGGCTTTCACCTCGGCTTTCCAGCCTCCCGGCTTGGCGTCGTCCTTCGGCTTCTCGGTGTAGACGAACTTGGGGTCATCCGCTCGGGCGGCCAAAGGCGCGAGCACGAGAGCCGCCGCGGCGAGCACGCTCGCCCATCTCCAACTCTTTGGCCCACTCATGCCGGCCTCGTCAGGACCGACGTGCAGAACTTGCAGCGCCTTGCATCAATGGGAA
Source organism: Myxococcaceae bacterium (assembly GCA_052143535.1). Classification (GTDB taxonomy): domain Bacteria; phylum Myxococcota; class Myxococcia; order Myxococcales; family Myxococcaceae; genus JADGRA01. The sequence goes on from JBKQSS010000001.1 coordinate 901, forward strand.
TGGTTTCCAAGCACTCCGGGCAAGTCTTGGTGGTGGGCTTGGCCTCTTCCTTCTTCTCCAGCGTGCCGCGCAGCTTCACCACCACGATGAAGATGATGAAGGACACCAGGATGAAGTCGAGCACCGCGCCGAGGAAGGGGCCGAGCCCCAGCTTCAAGGGCGTCACGGTGAGCGTCCGCCAGTCCCCGCCGGGGGTGACGGCGTTGATGAGCGGCATGAAGACTTGCTCCACCAGCGCATTGACAATTTTCGTGAACGCCGCGCCGATGACGACGGCCACGGCCAAGTCCAGGACATCGCCCTTGAGCGCAAACGCCTTCCATTCCTTCCACATCCCCATGAATTGCCCCTCCCAGGGCGCGTCCGGCGTGCGGCGACGCTCGCGGACCCTAGGGCAAGCCCGAGGGAGCGTCAGCAAGAAGGCGCGCGGGCTCCGCCCACAACGCTCAATGTTGTCCTTCGGACAGCAGCCCGTTAGGCCGGTGCCGCAGCGAAGCCGGGCGCCTCGACGTCCACCTCTCCCTCGGCCCGCGAGGGTGCGCCCTCCTCGAGGGGGGCGGTGCGACGAGTGAGCGCCTCGGGCACCTCCTCGCGGGCGAGTGGTTCAGCAGGCCGCGGCGGCGGGTCGGCCGCCAGGCGCGACGGACGCCGGTAGAGGTGCGCGGTGTGGTTGCGGGCCCACTGCGCCAGCTGCCCGTCCTCGCGCCCGCGGGCGTCGACTTCACGGACACTCCACACCAGCGCGCCGCCGTAGCCGGCGCAGCGCGCGGTGTCGAGCACCGTCTTCACGCTCTTGCTCGCCGTCATCGCCGGAAAGGCGCCCAACACCAGCGGGCGGTCCAGCCCGAAGTCCGCTGCCGCGCGGCGCAGCGCCGCGTCGCCGTAGGGCTCCCACCAGTGCGCCTGGTAGAAGTCCAGCCCGAGTCCCTGCACCAGCGAGAGGTTGGCGGTGCTGGCCAGCCCCACCGTGGCCAGGGCGTGGGTGTGCCGGTGCACGGCCTGGGCGGCGGCCCCGAGGAAGCAGCGCATGGCGGAGGGGTCCACCAGCGCCGGTACCGGCGGGCAGCTGCCCCCGAGACCCAGCGAGCGCAGCCCTGCGGCCAGCGTGCCCGTCAGTTGGCCCCAGCGCTTCGCGCCGGGCGAGCGCGGAGGGTGCGGGCACTGCATTCCCAAGGTCGCGCACTCCGGCTCGTCGAAGAGGTCCCAGCCGTCAATGGCCGGGTGGCTGTGGTAGCGCTGCAGCAGGGGCTCCACCACGTGCTCCAGCAGCGCCTCCCGCTTGGCCGGCACCGCCAGCACGTCCCCATGGCCACCACAGCCGACGCCGTCCTGCACCGAGGGCGCGGCCACCAGGCCCGCGTCGAAGAGGACCAGCAGTAGGCCCAGTCGGTGAGACTCGGCAACTGCCAACAGCACGTCGATGTCGCGAAACACCGCGCTGTCCAGTCCTTCTGGCGTGCCATCGGCGGCGAAGCGAAGTCCGGCGCGGCCATCACAGAAGAGGAAGACTCGCGCGTGCTCGACGCCGTCGCGGCGCAGCCGCGCCATGGCCGCGTCGAGCAGCCCCACGGCGGCCGCATCGGCGTGCAGCCCACCCTGTGGCGTGGCCATCGAGCAGCCGAAGTCCAGGCCGTAGCGAATCCACGGGAGGTTGGCGCCGAGGAGAAAACGGTTGGGGCCGAAGCCGGGCGCGGAGTCGGCATGGGGCGCGGGCAGCGCCGTGGCGTTGAAGGCGAGCCAAGGAGCACGCCGCACCGCTGAGTCATCCGAGGAAACTGCGGTACCCACCGACGCAGCGCGTCCGCCCCGTGGGGGCTCCGCGGCCAGCGTCCGTGCGGACCGCTTACCAGGCCGCAAACGCAAGGGCTCCACCATGTGTCTCCAACTGGGTCAATCCAGACCGTCCGAGGTCGGGGATACTCCCCGAACGCTTCGGCACAATCAACGTGAAAAATTAGACCTTTGCCCCACCGACTCGGCACCGTGTGACTGGAAAACCAGTCGGACTTTTCCCCGGCTGGGGCTCAGCGGAGGGCCCGCGCGCCCTGCAGCAGCTCCAGGGGCAACACTTCCCCCCCCACTGAGGTGCCCGCCAGCGTCCCGCAGGCGGCTTGAATCTCTTTGCCTCCGGAGTAACGCCTGGCAATCGGTGCTTTGACGACTTGAAGGTAGTCCCGGAAGCGGGCGAGCTCCTCCGCTCCAGGTGGCTGGTAGCGCCCCGTCGGGTCCGTGACGTCGATGAGGTCCAGCTTGATGGGGACGCCGCGGAAGGTGTCGGCCAGGGCCTGAGCGTCTTCGCGGCCGGTGTTGAAGCCCGCGATGAGGACATAGGCCAACATCGCCCGCTCGCGCCGCACCCGGGCGTAGGCCGAAATGGCCTCCACCAGCTCCGGCAGGCAGTGGGTGGCCTCGATGGGCATCACCCGGCGCCGCTTCTCGGCAATGGCCGAGGTGAGGGAGAAGACGAGCCGGTAGGGGTGGCCTTCGCGCACGTAGCGGTGGATGGCCGGCACCACGCCCGCGGTGGACAGACTGATGGCCCGCGCGGAGATGGCCAGCCCGGCCGGATGGCTGAGAATTCTCGCCGCGCGCAGCACTTCCATCGGGTTGAGGAGCGGCTCGCCCATGCCCATGAAGACGACGCCCCGCACCGGACGGTCGGCCTCGGCGCGAATTCGCAGGACCTGGTCCACCATCTCCCACGTCTCGAGGTTCCGCAGAAAGCCGAGCTGGCCGGTGGCGCAGAAGTCACAGGCCAAGGCGCAGCCCACCTGGCTACTGACGCACACCACGTACTTCTCCTCGAAGAGAGGGATGCGCACCGCCTCGAACCGCCCACCCAACGACGAGCCAAAGAGGTACTTCACGAAGCCGTCCGCAGCGCGGCGCCGCTCCAGCACCTGGAGCGCGGGAAGGCGGCCGTGCACGAGCAGGTGGTCCCGCACCCGCGCCGGTACCTGGGGCACCTTCCGCAGTGCGGCCACGTCCTCGGCGCCGTGGGCAAAAACTGCTGCGAAGAGTTTGCGCACCGCGGTGGGCGAAGCAGCCAGCGGAGCGAGCTCCGCCTGCCACTCCTCGAGCGCCAAGCTTTTGAGGTTCACTTCGAGGACAGCTTGTCCCGCAGAAACGCCTTCAGCTTCCCGGCCAGCTCCCGCGGCATCTCGTCCACCATCGCCCGCCGCGCGAGTTGTGGCGTCGCCTTGTAGCTCTGCAGGAAGTCGACGCAGGGCGGGCAGCTGCGCAAATGCTCCCGCAGCTCCGCAGCCTGAGTTTCAGACAGCTCGCCGTCGACGTACTCGAGCAGCGAATGAATGGAGTCCTTGCAGGTGAACATGAATTGCGCTGGCCCTAATGATGCTGCCAAGAGCCTTCGGTTTCACACTTCTTTGTAAAAGGCGTCGATTTCCTCTCGCAGGGCGAGCCGCGCCCGGTGCAACCGACTCTTCACCGCCGGGACCGAAATTCCCATCATTTCAGCGATTTCCTCGTAAGACATGCCTTCCACATCCTTCAGCAGAAAGACTTCGCGATAGCCCTCGGGCAGCGCGTCGGTGCCCTGACGGATGGCTCGCCCCAGCTCCTCGTCCAGCACCTTCTCGTCGGCGCGGCGACTCCAGTCCACCTCTGGCACTTCCGCTAGGCTTCCCCGCTCGGTGAATTCCGGGCTGCGGAGCTCCTCGGTTGCCGCCTCCACCACCCGCTGGTGGCGCAGCCGCATCAGGGCGTTGTTTGCCGCAATGCGGTGCACCCAGGAGCCGAAGGCCGCCTCTCCGCGGAAATTCTTCAAAGCCTGGTACGCCGCGAGGAAGGTGTCCTGCACCACCTCGGCCGCGTCGGCCTCCGAACGCGTCATCCGCAGCGCCAGGCCGTAGAGACGGTCCCTGTGGCGCTCGACGAGGGCCTCGAAGGCGTCCATGTCGTCGGCTTGGGCGCGCTCGAGCAAAGCTCTGTCTTCGAGCGCTTCGTCGGTCATGGCCGGGCCGGGCAGGGTTCCAGCGCTGTCGTCGCGCGTCAAGGGCACTCGCCGGTCGGTCACGGCAGCACCTCGCTGACAAAGGTCGGCTCGCCCTGGACGAAGCGCACCACCACCGCCGGCTTCACTGCGTTGCGGTCAGCGCCCAAGGTGATGCGGCCGGTGACGCCGTCGAAGTCCCGGGTGGCGGCGATGGCGTCGCGCAGAGTCGCCCCCCCCACCCCGGCCGAGGCGCGCAGGGCGGCAATGCCCACCCGGGCTGCATCGTAGCCGAGGGCGCCGAGCGCGTCGGGCATCCTTCCGAAGCGCGTCTTGAAGGACTTGAGAAACCGTCGCACCGCCGCCGACGGGTTGTCCGGGCTGAAGTGCGTCGAGTAGTAGGCGCCTTCGACCGCCGCTCCTCCCAGCTCGGCCAGCTTGCCCCCTGAGTCCCAGCCGTCGCCCCCGAGCAGCACGGCCTCGATGCCGAGCTCTCGCGCCTGGCGGGCGATGGGCCCGGCGTCGCTGTAATAGCCGGGAATGAAGACGCCGTCGGGGTGGCTGGACTTCACCCGGGTCAGCGCCGAGCGAAAGTCGCTGTCGCCCTTGGCGTAGCTCTCTTCGGCCACCACCGTACCACCGAGCTCGGCAAAACGACGACCGAAGACGTCGGCCAAGCCGACGCTGTAGTCGCTCTTGAGGTCGGTCAACACTGCCAGGCGCGACAGCTTCAGCGTCTTGCGTGCAAACCCGGCCATCGCCTCGCCCTGAAAGCTGTCGATGAAGCACACCCGGAAGACGTATGGGCCGCCGGCGCTCGTCACCTTAGGGTTGGTGGCCGAAGGGGAAATGAGGGGGACCTCGGCCTTGGACACCGCCGGCGCCATGGCGAGGGTGTTGCTCGAGGCGTTCTCGCCAATCACCAACGCCACGCGGTCCTCCAGCACCAGCCTCATGGCTGCCGTGGCGGCCTCCTCGGGCTTGCTCTGCGCGTCATAGGCGCGCAACGCCAGGGCGCGGCCCGCCACTCCGCCACCGGCGTTGGCCTCCTCGATGGCCAGCGTCACCCCGTCGCGGGTGCCCAGGCCGAAGTGCGCCTCCGGGCCGGTGAGCGAGCCCACCATGCCGATGAGGAGGGTGCCCTGGGGCGTGGAGGCGGCAGCCGGCGCCGTCTTTTGGCAGGCCGACAGCGCGCACACCACCGCCAACCATGAACCGGAGCGCCACATGCCGCTCACCCCTCTAGCGCACCACCACGACGGCTGCACACACACACCCTCCGAAAGACGCCGTTGCCTCGCAGCCGGAAACACCCCAGCGCCGTCCGCCGCGGAGGACACCGCTCGTCGGCGGACGAAGCGTCAAACCCTAGGGCGGCGGCAATTCGGCCACAAAGACGGCGTGCCCGCCGCGCAGGCGAAGCACCACCGCGGGCTTCACCGCGTCGCGGTCCGGGCCGAGGGTGATGCGGCCGGTGACGCCGTCAAAGGCCGCCGTCTGGGCAAGCTCGTCCCGGAGCGACCGGCCGCCAGGGGCCAGGGAGCGGCGCAGCGCCTCCACCCCTACCCGAGCCGCGTCATAGCCCAGCGCCGAGCCGGACGCGGGTGGATGACCGAAGCGCGTCTGGAAGTCGCGAAGGAAGGACTGCACCTTGGAAGAGGGGTTGTCGCCGCTGAAATGCGTCGTGAATTGGCTGCCCTCCACCGCCTCGCCTCCCAAGGCCACCAGCTCCGCCACCGAATCCCACCCGTCCCCGCCCAAGAGCGGAGCCGTCACTCCCAGCTGCCGCGCCTGCCGGGCGATGGCGGCCGCGTCGGTGTAGTAGCCGGGGACGAAGAGGGCGTCTGGATGCTGGCTCTTGAGGTGCGTGAGCTGCGCCCGGAAGTCCGAGTCACCCTGGGCATAGGTCTCTTCGGCCGCCACCGTCCCCCCCTGGGCGACAAAGCGCCGCTCAAAGGCCCGCGCCAGCCCCACCGAGTAGTCACTCTTGATGTCGGTTAGCACCGCCAGGCGCGCCCAGCCCTGCGAGCGGGCAAACCCGGCCAGCGCGTCGCCCTGAAAGGAGTCCACGAAGCAAACCCGGAAGACGTATGGGCCCCCTTCCTGGGTGACGCGCGGGCTGGTGGCGGCCGGGCTCACCAAGGGCACCTTGGCCCGGGTGGCCACCGGCGCCATGGCCAGCGTGCTGCTGGAGGTGTCCCCGCCGACGATGAAGACGGCGTCGTCCTGAGTCACCAACCGCACCGTCGCACTGGCCGCCTCCTCCAGGCGGCCCCGCGAGTCATAGGCCCGCAGCTCCAGCGCCCGGCCGCGCACGCCCCCGGCGGCGTTGGCCTGCTCGATGGCCAACAGCGCCCCGTCGCGCAGGCTTTGGCCGAGCTGCGCCTGGGCCCCGCTCAGCGCCCCCACCAGGCCGATGCGCAGAGGGCCACCGGTTGGGCTTTGGCCGGCCCGCTGGCAGGCCAAAAGCAGCATGCTGGCCAGAAGAAGCACACCCCAGCCCAACCCGCTCGCCGCCGCAGCGCGCCTCACCGGCCCCTCCGGCCCGGCCGCCTGGAGGCAACTGAACGAGGGACCCGGCTTACGCCCGGGCTGCCCTCCACCCAGAAGCGGTACGGGCGGTCGGCCCAGGCCCCGGCATAGTCCACCCCCACCCGCGGGCCGCGTCGCACGCTGCGGCGCGGAGGCTTTGGCCCCTCGAGAATGGCCAAGGCGGAGGTGGTGAGGTCGGCCCGGTTTTCCGCGCCACCGATGCCCAGCGCGCGCGTCAGCCGCCCGGGGCCGTCCGTCCGGACTCCGGGCGGAAGGCCCACCCACGGCTCGACGCCGCGCACCAACACCGCCGCCGCCACCCCCGCCTCGCCGGTGACGACGTTGAAGCACCAATGCATCCCATAGACGAAGTAGACGTAGGCGTGGCCCGGAGGGCCAAACAGCACCTCGGTGCGTGCGGTGCGCCCGTGGCACGCGTGGCAGGCGAGGTCGTGCTCGCCGACGTAGGCCTCGGTTTCCACAATCCGCGCCACGCGGGTGTGCCCCTCACGGCGGTGCACCAACAGCTGGCCCAAGAGCTCCCTGGCAACCCTCAGCGCACCACGCGCGTAGAAGGCGCGCGGTAGCGCCGGCCCCAGCCGGACCGTCCGTGGGGACTGTGGCGCGGTCACCGTCCTTTCACCCATTGCCCAGCGCCGCCGCGATGTCCAGCCCTCCAACGTAGGATGACGGCCCTGCCCATGCCTTCCCTTCGACGCCTCTCAGGCGTGCTTCTGCCCCTCTTCTCCCTGCGCTCGAACGCCGATTATGGCGTGGGCGACTTCGGCGCGGCGGAAGGCCTCTTTGCCTGGCTGTCCGCGGCCGGCCAGCGACTGTGGATGTTGTTGCCCCTGTTGCCCACCGCCGCCGGTGACCCGAGCCCCTATGCCACCAGCAGCGCCTTTGGGCTCAACCCGCTCTTCATCCACCTCGACTGGCTTCCGGAGTACCGGGACGCGGGCGGACCGCGCCTTCTGTCGGCGCGCATGGCCCAAGCCCTCCTCGAGGCTCGAGCCGCGCCGCGCATCCGCTACGAGCTCGTCTTCGAGGTGAAGCGGGCGGCGCTGGCCGCGGCCTTCACCCTCGGGGAGGCCCACTCCGGCGAGCGCCGCGAGGCCTTCGAGCGCTTCCGGGAGTCGCAGCGCGGCTGGCTGGAGGAACACGCGCTCTTCACCGCGCTGGCCGAAGAGGAAAAACACAAGCCCTGGTGGAGCTGGCCGGAGGAGCTGGCGCAGCGGGAACCCGAGGCGCTGGCCGCGGCCCGCGCTCGGCTGGCCACGCCCATCCGCTTCCATGCCTGGCTGCAGTGGGTGGCTCACGAGCAGTGGGCACGGGTCCGCGCGGCGGCCAGAGCGCGGGGAATTCTCCTCTGCGGCGACGAGCCGTTCATCGTCGGAAATGACAGCGTCGACGCCTGGGCCTACCCCACCCTGTTGCGGAGGGATGCCCGGCTGGGCGTGCCGCCGGACGCCTTCTCGGCGACCGGCCAAGACTGGGGCTTGCCGTGGTTCGACTTTCCGGCCATGGAGCGCCAGGGCTGGAAGTGGCTGCGTTCTCGCGCTGAGCAGAGCGCCACGTACTATGACTTGCGGAGGGTCGACCACGCCGTCGGCTACTTCCGCCAGTGGATTCGCGACCAGACGACGCCCACCGGACGCTTCGTCCCGCCCGACGAGGCGGCGCAGGCAGCGCTGGGAGAGCTCCTCTTCGGCATTCTGGGCTCGGGAGCCGGCCTGGTGGCCGAGGACCTCGGCGTCATCCCCCCTTGGGTGCGCCAGACGCTCGAACGACACAGCATTCCCGGCTACCGGGTCCTGCGCTGGGAGCGGGACGGGATGGTGTTTCGAGACCCCGGCGCCTTCCCGGCGGTCTCGCTCGCCACCACCGGCACCCACGACACCGAGACGCTGCGCCAGTGGTGGGAGACGAGCAACGAGGCCGAGCGACTGGCAGTGACGCAGGCCTACCCGCCGTTCCTTACTCTGCGCCCTCCGCCCGCCACCTTCACCCCGGAAGTACACACCGCCTTCCTCGAGACGCTGCAGACGTCCAACTCCGCGCTGTGCGTCGTCCCTTGGCAGGACGTTCTCGGCCTGAGCGAGCGCATCAACCTGCCCGGGACGGTACAGGACGAGAACTGGAGCTACCGCATCTCGTGCCCGGTGGAAGAGCTACTGGCCCATCCCGACACCGAGGAGGCGGCGGCGCGCCTTTTGCGCTTCACCGAAAAGGGCGGACGGCTCGAACCCTGAGGCCGTTTGGGGTGGCGATGCTGCTGTTGGCGGGCTGCGCCGGAGCGCCGCGCGGACCGGTGGTCACCCAAATCGACTTCACCGGCGCGAAGCAAGTCAGCGCAGGCGACATCGAGGACCGCATCGCCACCAGCCAGGCCAACTTCTTCTCCTACGTCTTCGGCCCGGTGCCCACCTTTGACCCCACCACCTGGGCCGCCGACCTGCGCCGCATCGAGCGCTACTACCAGGCGCTCGGCTACTACCAGGCCGAGGTGGTGGACGAGGAGGTGCTTCCCGACGGCAAGGGAGGCGTGCGGCTCAACCTCAGCATCGACGAGGGGCTGCCCACCCACGTCACCGCCATCGAGATTGAGGGGCTGGACATCCCCGAGGAGCTCCGCCAACGCGTCTTGCGCAAGCTGCCGCTGCAGGTGGGCGCCGTCTTCCGCGAGGCTGAGTGGGCCGCACTCAAGGCCGAGCTGAAGAGCCGGCTGCACGAGCTCGGCTACGCCGACGCGGCGGTGGGCGGTGAAAGCGACGTCGAGGTCACCAACCAGACGGCGCGCGTCCACCTCCTGGTCGACCCCGGGCCGCGGGTGAAGTTCGGGAGCATTTTCGTCACCTCCGGCCCCCACCCGGAAGTCCGCCCGGAGCTCATCATCGCCACGGCGCGCCCCGGGGTGCCTCTCGACGCCTGGTTCAGCGAGTCCGCACTTGAAGACGCGCAGACGCGCGTCTTCAAGATGGGCGTCTTCGGGGCGGTGAAGGTGACGGTGGGCAGGCCCGACGCCACCACCGACACGGTGCCGGTCCTCATCGACGTTCGCGAGGCTCCCTTCCACACCGTCCGCTACGGGGGAGGCCTGGGCTTTGACCCGGCGCGCCAGGAAGTGCGGG
>JBKQSS010000002.1:0-5183 GCA_052143535.1 Myxococcaceae bacterium
GCGCTTGACGTGCATGTCCCCCGGCCGCTACAAGGCTCGGCGTCTCACCGTGCGGGAATAGCTCAGTGGTAGAGCATCGCCTTGCCAAGGCGAGGGTCGAGGGTTCAAATCCCTTTTCCCGCTCTTCAAAGTAGCGGTTTCTCCAAGTCTTTTCTGTCCGCTCCCGTCCTTGTTGCCCCTAGGTTGCCCCGAGTTGCGGCGGGCGGTCGAGCACTTGAACCGCGTCCCGCAACCTGCTGGGGGCCAGATGCGCATACCGGAGCACCATGCTCAGGTCGGCGTAGCCCAAAAGTTCCTTCACCTCGAGCAGCGACGCACCCCGCATGACGCAGTGACTGGCAAAGGTGTGCCGAAGGCCGTGCGTGGTCACCCGCTTGCCAAGCCGTGCCGCCGCGCAAGCCCGTGGCACTACCTCCTTCACCTCCGAGTGGGTGTAGGGCCGTCCATCCTCATGGTCGAAGACATACGTCCGCAGGTGCCTGTAGGCTTTGAGGGCAGCGAGTGCGTCCCCGCTCAGCGGCACGACTCGCTCCCTGTTTCCCTTTGGGCTGTGCTCCTGGTGCTGCCACCGCGTTGCACGAATCCGCAGCTGCCCGGCGGCTAGGTCTACGTCCCTCCACTTCAAGGCGAGCGCCTCGCCAACGCGCAGGCCAGTGCGGAGCAGGACCAGCAGCCACGTCCGCCACTGGCATTCCGCCGCCGCGACAAGGTGCTCCGCCTCGTCGAAGTCCAGAAAGGCGAAATCGGGCTTTTCGGCCCGAAGCCTGGGGACCCTCGGCGTGTGCTGAACAAGGCCCCATTCGGCGGCCAGGCTAAGCAGCTTTCCAAGTACGGCCAGTGTGTTGTTGACACTCTTGGCGGATAGCCCTGCTGCAAGCGTCCGCTGCTTGTACGACTCCACTTCAGCGCGCAGCTCCGCTGCGTCCAGATTGACGCCTCCAAGGCCAGGGAGGAGGTGCACCCGCAGGGCGACCTCCTTCGCCGCCACCGTGCTCGGCTTGTTGTGAAGACGGCTCCATTCCAAAAACCGAGGGGCAAACTCGGCCACGGTGAGCGCCTCCTTCACTTCCACGCCGTACATGCCTTCGGCCATCTGCTTGCGGACGTGCCGCTCATGGGCCTCCGCGTCGCGGCGGGTCCGTAGGACGCGGCGGTGTCGCTGCACCGTGGTCGTCCCTGGAACGCGCCATTTCACGTCAACTTGCCAGCCCACGTCCTCGTTCACCTCGCCCGTTGCCGGGTTCGTCCTCCTACGCTTCCACCGCCTCACGCTCACAGCGTCTCTCCCATCTCCGAGAGCGAGCCGGTGGCTTCCAAGCTGGAACTTACCTCCGCCTGGGGACTTCCCTCGCCGAGGAGCGTATGAAGCTGCTCCTGCAATGAAAGTGTCGTACCAGGTGCCCCGTCCGGCGGAGCCGCCTTTGGTTCTCCAGAGCCCCAGAATCTGCGCAGCCTCGCCCCGACATTTCGCTGGTTCAATGGAATTTGCCAGGCACAGCCGCCACACAAGATGGGAAACGGTGTGTGTCGCCTTGAACCGATGCCTGTCCTTGACGATTTCCCCGGCGTTCCGCTTCCCCTCGGACAGCTCTACCGCCATCTCAATCATCATCTCGTCAAGGCGGGGAGGGCGCGTCCCACAAATCTCCTCGGAAAGCTGTTCGGGCGTGAAGAGCACGCCGCGCTTCACCAGAAATTCGTGGAGCCCGCGGTCCGTTCGGAACAAGTCGTCCTTCTTCTTCACCATCCACACATGCGAGTCGCCGAGTTTCCGCGCCACCCGTACCAGCTCGGAATCTCGGGCCTTGGTGATTCCAGACCAGTCGGAGTTGTGCGCTGGTGCACCCTTGAGCCAGCGGCGCATCTCTTCCCGAATGAGCTCCTTGTGGTCGGGAGCGCGGAAGATGAGCGAACCCGCCTCACGGCACAGCGCCTTCAGCGCCCGAAGGCGGACAAGAACGCCACGGGAATCAGCGTCCGAGGACAGCTCGAACAGTACAACGTCGCAAATGAATGCAGAGGCATGCCGTCGGTGGAGGGTTGCAACGAAGCTTCGGCGGGTGGGTTCGTCATCGAGAAGATTGCCTAGCGCCGAGGTGTCGAGCGCCAAGGTTTGCGGTACGAGGCTTTTGATGGCAGGGGCGAGGAGCGACACCGCACCGTTGTACTCCGAACACGCGGAACGACAGGCAAGCGCCACCGTCTGACCGAACGCGTCGAAGCAGCATCAGCCCAGTGCCGCCAAGATGCAGGGACCGGGTAAGCGTCAACGGAGCGGGCGGGAGAGCCGAGTAAGGACCGGCAACCCCTGCCGATGGACACGCTCGGCATAGTCCACGCGAGCGCCGTTATGCCCCTGCAGCAGAACCTCCACCGGCTTCCCGAACAAATATGCCCACCCAAGCTTCACCGCCTCAAGGCGAACCCGGCCGTCGGGGTCGTCCAGTGCGCGCAACAGCGCGCCGATAAGCTTCGGGGAATGCGGCTCCAATTGCTCCCGTAGTTGGGCCACTCCTCGCGGGCGCCCACCTGGGTTCCCAGAGATGCCGGGCGGAAAGGGACGCCCGACGGGACGGGACCTACCGCGCTGGCGACGCTCAGGCGTGCTGTTGTCAGCCACGACGAAGAAAACATACCCCTCGCACCTGACGAATCGAGTCGCTCAGTTTCTACCCACCCGCCGGGACCCACCGCTTCTCAGGACCGGTTCGGGAGGGGGTGCATGAAACGCGCTCGAACCTGCATGATGAGTTTCGTGGACCTCGATGACCTCCTCCGACAGCCAGAGGGCGAAGTCCTCGACTTCAAGCGGGAATGGCACGCAAACCGTGTGGAGCTTCTCCACGACCTCCTCTGCCTCTCCAACGCATATGCCGACAGCGACCGGTGCCTTGTAATAGGCGTCGCTGACGACCGAGCTATTTTTGGCATCGACTCCGACCCGAACCGCCGGACAAACGCACAGGTACAAGACTTGTTGAAGAATGCGCGACTCAATCGCATTCCCGACGTACGAGTGGTCGAACAGGGGGTCGAGGGCAAGACCATTGCGGTCGTTGGCATCCGAAATCGACCGGCCAAACCGTTCTTTGTGCTTCGAGATACCGTGGATGGCAAGCTGAGGCTGAGAAACGGCGTCGTGTACACGAGAATCGGAGACACGAACGTCCCGTTGTCGGAGACCGCGCCAGACGACCGAATTGAGTTGATGTGGCGAGAGAGGCTCGGGCTAGGGCTGTCGCCGCTTGAGCGATTTCGGAGGTTAGTCAAGGAAGTCGAGAAATGGCGCTCCGTGTCCGGGGACGATGCCGAAGTCCTGCATCATGAGGACTTTCCAGATTTCACAATCACTAGCGGCAGAGACTTGGTGGACCCATTCCAAGAGGATTGGGCAATGAGATTCCCCGACACCCACGCAACGAGCATGCTCGTCGAGGTGCGCTACCGCACCACCGTCATCGCGACTCTTGTCTTCGTCTTGTGTGACGGTTGTCGCTACCGCCTGCCGCTACCAACGCGCAAGCCCGACGGCAAGTGGACTCTTGACCGAAATGACCTCGGTTACCTCGTCGCTGCCCTGTTCCATCAGTACAGCCCGCCGGAGGAGACTTTCCCGAGAATCGGGGTCACGCTCTACGGCTAGTTTCTACAAAGCACAGGAGACCTTCGAACCGACTGTTGGTCACCGCCTCCGGTGTTGCCCCTATATCGCCCCTCCCCAGTCCGCCGATGAGCGGACTCGGAGGTGTCCCCAGACGACCGCTGACGCCCCGCCGGTACGCCTGCTTTGCTCAGGGTCCTGGAGGCGTGGGGGATGACGCGGTTGGGCGAATCAAATGCCGAAGCCACCCAAAGAGCGCAGCGGTACTCCAACCCAGGAGAGGGAGCACCCACGGTCTCAGCCCAAAAACCACAGCTGCAAGTGTGGCCTCCGCGCTGCCGAACAATGCGGCCCAGAGCAAGAATGTTAAAAGCGCCGAGGCCGTTCGAAGCCCACGCGGTGTAGCCTCTGGCAATGTCCTTCCGCGTCTGCGCGCCAGCCAAAAGCAGGCGCCTATCGGGAAAACCACCAGCGCCAGAAGGAGCGCGGTCTTGACGAGCAATGCCCAGTGCATGGGTTTGGTTGTGTTGGGCTCGATTGGCGGGTCCCGGACTTCACAGACGAGGTCGCTCCCGTCTGGGCGCCAGCACCGCCATTCGTCTGGGATGGGTTCGGCGCACGTCGGTCCCACCGGCGGCCCGTCCGCAATGTAAGCAACGCAGCCAAGCGGCCATGGACAGTCACCACGCCCGTCCTTTTCCGGCTTCTTGCATGGGATGAAGCAATCGCCGAGTACTTCGGTCGGGAGCGCGTTGAACTGCTCCTCGGTACACCCGTGCTCACCCCGACACCGCTCGTGGTAGGCACGACGGTTGCTCAGGAACTTGAGGCATTGGGAGGGTGCAGCGCAGTCTGCGTCGGCGGTACACGGAAGGTCGAGCCTGCCGAACGAAATGTGGCGCGGACCGACCAACTTGTGCAGGTAATCAGCGGAGCCACACCCGAACAGAAGAGCGACCCAAAGCCAGGCTGCGGTTTTCAGGATTTGGGGTTGGAAGGCCGACATGCTTGTGTGCAGATTGCCACAGCCGCGGTCGCCACACCGGGCCGTGCACAGCCAGGCGCTGGGAGGGCAGCATCCAGCTTCGCAACTCCTTCCATCGCCGCGCGGCAACTGGAGTTGGCCGAGCCGTCTCTCTCGCGCATCAAGGCGTGGCGTGAGTTTCTTCAGACTCCGACATTGTTGCCCCTATGTTGCCCCTCCGCGGTCCGGCGACGAGCGGACTTGAATGGCCAGGACTGGGCGGGAGCGGACTGAGATTCAACGGTTACGAGGGGTTGAGGTTGGAAGCCACCGACTTGCTTGGTGTCTGTTTGCCCCTCGCCAGGGTGACGGTGTCTCTCATCGGGGCGGTGCGCATCGGCGAGCGGCCGCGTCTCATGACTCACCGCGGAGCGGTGAACGGTCAGGTCTTCCTGCGCTTCGTGCGCCGACGGCACGTTCCGTGGCTGCGCAAAGGCGACATCGTGTGCCTCGACAACCTGGGCACCCACAAGGTGAAGGGCGTACGCGAGGCCATCGAAGGTGCCGGAGCCATCGCGATCTACCTGCCGCCTTACAGCCCGGACCTGAACCCCATCG
>JBKQSS010000003.1:0-2842 GCA_052143535.1 Myxococcaceae bacterium
CCCTTGCTTCGGCTCGGCGAGATTGATGACGGTGCTGGTGCCCAGGTAGGAGTGGATGTTGTGGAGAATTGGGTCGCTGTTCTTCACCTGAAGCTCAGAATTCTTGGCGATGATTTGAACGTGTGGCTCGTACCGGCACCCCTTCTGGTCAATCGTCGGCTGGGCCGGCAAGTCCATCTTCTTTCCGGAAGTGATGTCGACCAAGTACACCACAACATTCTCGATGGCACCGTCGGACGCGATGGTCCACTCATCCATCACCCGGCTCGTGCCGCAGGTGCCTGGGTCCTGGACGACGACCACGGTTTCGTTCTTGGGCGGCGTGCCGTCGTAGGTGATTTTGCCCGAGATGCTGCCCCCATTGGTGACGGGTGCCTCGGTGTACTGCGCAAAGGCCACCGAGGAGCAGAGGACTACTCCAAGCGCGCTCCAAATCCGCATCGTGTGCTCCTGTCGTCGTGCCACGGGGAAACGAGCCGCGGGCAAATTCCAATAAATGAGGTGTGCTGTCAAGCAACTGCGACCAAATGAGGAATGACGCGCGCTGCCTTATGGCTGTTTTTGAGGACGCTTATTCGCCCCCGCCGGGGTGCCCACCCGAGCCTCGAGCTCCGCAATTTCCGCCTGCAGCGCCGGGTTGACTTCGGCTGCGGGTGCCTCGGCCGCCACGCGCCTCAGCGCCCGAAGTGCGGCCACCTCGTCGCCCTCGCGCAAGGCGAAGCCCGCCAGGAAGAGGGACGCTTCCCAGCCGGCCTCTCCGCCGGAGAGCCGCTCCAATTCCCGGCGCGCGTCAGTCGTCTCGCCGGCCACGCCGCGCAAGACGGCTTCATGGATGATGGCCTCGGCGTCCGCCGGGAAGCTGGCGCGTGTTCGAGCCACCAGGGCATCCGCCTCCTCGAAGCGCTCCCGGACGAGGAGAGCGTGCGCCGCCGCGTCGAGCGCCCTCACCGAGGCGCCAGGCGGCTCGGCCGCCGCCACCAGCCTGTCCACGACGGGGTCGGCCGCCTCCTCCGGCTGGGCCTCGAGCGCACGCCGAGCGGCGCTCTCGGCGTCGGCCTGTTGTTGAAGTAGCCGCTCGCTGCGCTCACGCGCCAGCACCGCAACGCCGATGACGGTGCCGCCGGCCGCCACCGCCAGCAGTGCCAGCACCCAGGGACGCCAGGACGGCGGCCTGCCGCCCCGCCGGGTACGGCTCACCGTCGCCTTCTCCGGCCCCGTCCTCCGCCACCGCCAGCGCTGGTGGGGCCCTTCTTCTTGTGGTTGGACTTTCCCCGTCCGCCGCGCGCCGGGGCGGGCTGTGGCGACGGATGCCGGCCTTTTGCCTCCCGGGAAGGCCGAGCCGCTGAGGCCCTGGCGCGTCGCTTGTCGAAGCCCGGGTGGGCCGAGTCCGCGTTTGGCTCGAGCTCGGCCGGGCCAGTCCCCCAGTCCAAAAGCGTGAAGTCGAGCTGCCGTCGGACGAGGTTGACACTGCGCAGCTCGACGGTGGCGGCCTGCCCCACCCTCACCCGGCGGCCGTCGCCCAGCACCAGCGCATGCAGCCGAGCGTCGAAGCGCGAGCGCGTCCCAAGGGCGTCAGCGGGCACCAGCCCCTCCACGTGCTCGACGTCGAGCTCGACGAAGACGCCGAAGTCGGCCACGCCGGAGACGGTGGCAGAAAAGCGCTCCCCCACCCGGGGCTGCATCAGAAGCGCAGCGTAGAAGGACGTCACCTCGCGCTCCACCTGCATGGCAGCGCGCTCGCGCTCGGAGGCCCGGGCGGCCATGGCCCGAAGCGACTCCACCTCTCGCGCCAGCTCCGGCGCGCCGCGCCCCCGGCCCTGTCGGTGCCAGTGGGCGCGCAACAGCCGGTGGACCAGGAGGTCCGGGTAGCGCCGGATGGGAGAGGTGAAATGCAGGTACTCGTCCGCCGCGAGCCCGTAGTGCCCCACCGAGTCGGGCGAGTAAATGGCCTGCATCATCGAGCGCAAGAGCACCTGGTTGAGGGCGCGCTGCTCGGGCTTGCCCTCCAGCTCCTGGATAAAGCGATTTAACTCAAGCGACGTCGGCCGGCGGCTGCCGGGCACCTTCAGCCCGTGTGCGCGCGCCAGCTCGGCGAACGCCTCCAGCTTCGCCTCGTCGGGCTCGCCGTGGAAGCGGTACACGCTTGGCAGCCCCTCGCCCTGGAAGAAGGCGGCCACCGCTTCGTTGGCCGCCAGCATGCATTCCTCCACCAGACGGTGGCTCTCTTTGCGCTCGCGGCGCTCCATGCGCACCGGCCGGCCCGAGCCATCCACCACCACCTTGGTTTCCGGCAAGTCGAAGTCCAGCGCGCCGCGCGCCTCGCGCATCCGCCGCAGGGCCTGTGCCAGGCCGGCAAGGCGCCGGAAGAGCGGCAGAAAGCCGTCGCGCCCCGGCACCTTTTGCCCGTCGAGCACCGCCTGCACCTCGTCATAGGTGCACCGCGCCGCGCTGCGCATGACGGCCGGGTACAGCGTCGAGCGCCGCCTCACGGCACCTTCGCCAAACTCCATGTCCGCCACTAGGCACAGGCGGTCCTCCCCAGGGCGGAGCGAGCAAATGCCGTTGGAGAGTCGCTCGGGCAACATGGGCAGCACGCGGTCGGGCAAATAGACGCTCGTCCCACGGTGAAAAGCCTCCGCGTCGAGCGCGCTTCCGGGCAGTACGTAGTGGCTGACGTCGGCGATGGCCACCAGCAGACGCACGCCGCCGGTGGGCAGCGACTCGGCCCACACCGCATCGTCAAAGTCCCGCGCGTCGGCGCCGTCGATGGTGACGAGTTCCAGGCCACGGAGGTCCCGGCGGCTCTCGCCCCGCGCCTCGGACTCCGAGACGCGCCCCTCCA
>JBKQSS010000004.1:0-13084 GCA_052143535.1 Myxococcaceae bacterium
CCAAGGTACACGTCTTTCTCCACGGCATGGGCCCACTTCCTCCGGCCCGACTGCTACCCATGCCTATGGGCTACGTGTCACCCATGTCGCCGGTCTATTTCGTTACCCATCTAGCCGGTCTGTACCCCTCGGGATAGGATCACGGGCGCTGTTGCACCGACCCGTTGAATTCGCCGCGGCGTTCTTCGCGAAAGAGAATGCGTGAGGTTCGCATTCGTGGCGGAGAACGCCGAGCTGGGCATCAGCAGGTTGTGCAGAACGCTCGGTGTGTCGCGCACCGGCTTCTACCGGGCCCGGTAGAGCCACATCAGGAAGAGGACCGCCGTCGGTAGTACAACCAGCAGAATGAGGCCGACGTATGCCAAGCTGAACTCAATCACCACTTGCCGTACTCTCCGGGGGGACGAACTCGACGCGCCGATCACTATCTTCCAGAACTCGAACGTCGCGGATAAGGCGCACACTCCGGCGGTCATCATCAGGAACGCCACTGCCCAACGGGCTCGCCCCGCGCTGGATGGCGGTGTCGAAATGGTGCGGATCGGAGGCACTTGCCGGAGTCTATCCGACTGGTCGGAAGCTTCGCGCCGCGGTGGTTCCCACACAGACGGTCCTCGCCCGAGCCTTCGGATCAGTCCACCCTATGAGACGGGACACCGCGTTCAACTGCCAAGACTCGTGTTCTTCCCCCGCCGCCGACACGGAAATTAAGAACCCCACCGTGCCGCGCTGGATTAGCTCCGTGATGTCGCCCAACGACTCGGAAACCATACCAGGGGCTCTCACCTGGAGCACTCCGAAACGCCGAAGGCGCTGCGGGTTGTGCCGTCCTGCTATCCGTGACGGTCAGTGACGCGAGCCTGCACCTGCGCCCTTAGCATCAAGTGCTTCTCGCGCCAGACGGGCGAGGCGGAAAGCCTTCACCGCCTTGGCGTCCTGCTCCAATTTCAAGAGCCGCGCGCGCCCTTCGGCGCGCCCCGCCCGGAGTTCCACCTCGCCCATTGCTAGGGCCACCTCGAAGGCCGCCAGTTTTGCCGTCTTACCTTCTGCTTCGGCGAGTTCACCACGTAGGTTGAATATCGCCTTGGCAGCTTCACCCCGCGCGGCCTCGATGCGCATGAGGTACGTGTTGGCAAGGACCCGTTCGTAATACCAGCTGAGGTTTTGCGCGCCCGCCTTAGCAGTGACCGCCGCTTTCTCCGCCGCTTCGAGGTCGCCGGTCAGAAGATGGCATTCCGCGAGGTCAAGGTTGAACCAAGGGACACCCATGCCAGGCGACGATGGAGGGTGCTTGGCAAGGCAATCTAATCCATCCTGCGGATGATGACCTTCCCAACAAGCGAGCGTACAGAGTTCGAGTTGAGTGTCAAAGGCCCACATCCCGTTCCCTGCCCTCCCCAAGGAAGTTGTGAGGCTTTCCAGAATCGCTCGCGCTTCTGGGTACCGGTCTTGTGCAACGAATACAGCCGACTCTAGCTGCAGGGCTAATCCTTCTCGCACGCCTTCTTGCTCGCCCGGATCGGTTCTCAGGAGGTGCACAGCGTTCTGCGCGCCCTCTAGGTCCGCCCGGAGCCACGCCAACCAGCCCTTAATTTTATTATAGTAAAACGAGGGTGTTTCGCTGATGGCAGCCCATTCGGCCGAGGCCTCGCGAAGCTTGGTCTCGGCGGGCCCGCAGTCACCGGACAGGTAACTACTTTCAGCTTCCCGGACAAGAATTTCCGCAAGTGAAGCTCGCTTCCCGAGTTTCCTATAGAGCGCAGCGATTGATTGGAGAGCCTTCAGTGTCGCAGCCGGAGAGTGAACCTCTGCCTGCCCTTGGAATTCCTTCACGAGCGCCAGCCCTTCGAGCTCTCCCGTTTTC
Source organism: Myxococcaceae bacterium (assembly GCA_052143535.1). Lineage (GTDB taxonomy): Bacteria > Myxococcota > Myxococcia > Myxococcales > Myxococcaceae > JADGRA01. Next base: position 1,865 of record JBKQSS010000004.1, read on the forward strand.
TCCTCCAGGGTTGCTGCCTCCTGAAACAGCCCCACGGCTTCGGTTGGGCGACCCTTGACGAGCCACAGCCCAACGGCCTTATTAAACAGCACGGCGGCCATCTCGCTCTTGGCTCCCAGGCCCTCCGCACGGGCACTCGCTCGGGCGAGAAGTTCTTCGGCGCGTTTGGAGCCCTTACAGCCTGAGCAATCCCACGCGTTGTCGGCCTCAAAGAGGTCGAGGCGGATGTCAGTAGAAGCCGGAGCCGGGAGTGCTCGGAGTCGGCTAATAGTTGCGTCGGCGACCTTCACCGCCCCCAAGTCATGCCCGATGAGACCGAGCCCAAGCTCAACGTCATCGGGTGTTGCATCGAAGAGGGCCCTGCGAGCCTCAAGCCCTTTGCCAGGTTCAGGACCGAGGCTGACGAGCTGGGCGTCTAGCTCTGTTAATTGTCCGGGCGTCAGAGCGTTAGGCCTCGAGCGAATGCGTTCCGCCATCTCACGCGCCTTCTTGCGATTGCCCTCATGCTCCCACAGCTCGACAAGACGGCGCTGCGCTGCCGAGAAGCTTCCGTCCGCGGCTAGGGCTGCATCGAAGTCGCCCTTTGCGTTTGTAAAATCGAACTGCCGCAGACTCATCACACCCTTAGCGTAGGAACGCACTGCCGCCAAATTGTGCTCACGTGAAGCTGACAGTGCGGCCGCCTGCTCCTGCGAAGGGTTAACACCCAGCGTTTGCCGGAGGCCCTCGGCGAGGCTCGACACTCTCTCCGAAAGGCCACTTGCACTCTCGCCCAAGTCCTCCTCGAGGGAGGCAAGCTCCCGCCCCGAGATGGCGTCAACCATTTTGACGGAAAGCCCCACGGACGCGGAGCCCTGTGCCAGCGGCTTCAGGGTGCCATAGACTAGGACGTTGGCCGCGAGAAGACCCTGCATACGCGCGCGCACCGTTTCGTCAATTACCGAATCCTCGGTCACGCCCAGCGAGCGCCGAACTTGGGCGACTCTGTCGCCGAATAGCGAACCGCGGTTGTTCGCGGTGGCCCCGGGAATGACACGGATAGCCGTCTCCGCCGCCGCGAGCTCCTGTCCCAGCACCTCGGAGACAGCCGTCGGTAGCCAGTCTAGCTCCGGAGAACCCAGCTCGTTGCGAAAACCAAGGATGGCCAGCACGGGCCGGGGCCCGGCCGGCACCACCGGGTGCGGTGCTTCCGGTCTGTGCAGACTTGGGAAAACCTTGAAAGCGGCGACCGTCGCAACGGCTAAGCCGAGTCCCACCGCACTTAAGGTGGCGAGGCGCGGCCAGCGCCTGGGGGGCCGCTCGAGTTCCGGGAGAATGTCCAGCGCGCTTTTGAAGCGTCGCTCCGGCTCCCGTGCAAGACAGTGCAGGAGAGTGGCACTCCACCGAGCGTCCACCCCCGGCGTTGTCAGCTCGGGGCGCGGGGGTGGTTCATCGAGACGCTTAGCAGCTGCGGCGAGCGGGGTGTCCCCGGTGAAGGGAAGTTTCCCCGTCACCATCTCGTACATGACGACGCCAAGCGCATAAATGTCCGTGGCGGACGTCACCGTGCCACCGGTGACTTGCTCCGGGGCCATGTACTCGGGAGTCCCGATGATGGCGATGCCGCCCGTTAGGCGGTCACCGGTCTCGTCGTTGCCGAGTTGCATCGCTCGCGCAATGCCAAAGTCGGTAATGACGACACGTATGGATGAGGCGGCCGACTCGGAGGAGGCAAGAAGGACGTTGCTGCTTTTGAAATCGCGGTGGATGACGCCCGCAGCGTGCGCGGCGGCGAGGCCCCAGCAAAGCTGCTGCACCAGCGGGAGCGCCTCACCGGTCGTCAAGCGGCCTTCCCGGGCGATGCGCTGGCTCAGCGTCTCGCCTTCCAGGAGTTCCATGGTGAGAAAGTGGATGGGCACTCCCGCTGCCGTTGTCGAGTCGTAGAGCTCGTAAACTCGGCACACGTTTGAGTGGGTCACTCGCCTTGCGAGTAATACCTCGCGGCGGAAGCGCTCCATTGCCGCAGCGTCCGTTGCGATACGGCCCCGAATGACCTTGAGTGCCACGCGCGAGCGCAGCATGACGTCGGTCGCCTCGTAGACGGCCCCCATCCCTCCCCGAGCGATGAAGCGGAGAATGGAGAAACGTCCACCGAGCAATTCCCCGTTCTGAAGTTGGGCAAGGTCCGCCTCGCCGCTTGGTGAGGGTGGGCGCTCCGCGGAGGAAGAAAGCCCAACTGTCGACTCATCGGGCGTGCGGGGAGCGCGAACCTCTCCGTTGCGCAACTCGCCAGATGCCTCGGTGGGGGCGGAACCCCCCGTCGGGCGGTTTGTCGCCGCGCTCATCGACTGAGCTTCCTCACGGCAGTCCCCCCGGGGACGAAATACCGGCTACTTTAAGTGTTGTGCCACCCTCTCCGAGGGGCAATGGTCGCTCGAACAGGGCTTAGCCGTGAAAAATTTGCGCGCGGCCTCTTCACGGCGTGTGAAGCTATTTCGAATGGGACTGGCGGTCAATTCACCATTGAAACCGCTACAGTGGAGAGCAGCATTTGGCCCAGCGCGGCCCAGCGCGGCCCCGGGGGGGGCATGTCCATACGGATTGTACCGGCTGTCGTGCGCGCGTGCTCAGCTGCGCGTGCATACCATCGCAGACTTGAATCGGCGGATACCCAGCGCCTGGCGCAGCGTAGCCAGCGCTTCAACGGGTGGCGCTGGAGCGTCTTCTCGTCGCTGCTTTCGGTAAGCCTTGTGCGCTCGGGCCGTCGAGTGCTGGCCGCGCCCTGGGTGCCCCCGTACAGAGCGCGCTCGCCGGGTTCGCGAACCCAGCCGGAGGCATCCGCCGGGTGCTGGTCTGAGTCTTTTCCTTCGACCGCACTCGTCGCGGAAATCCTCTCCTAAAGCGCAAGGACGTCACACTTAGGCAGGCTTCTGTGAATTCAAACAAGAAATGCCTCGGGAGCCGCGTCGGCCCAGCGCTCTTGCTCGGGTGGCTCGTGGCCAGTCCGGCGAGGGCGCAGGGGATCGGCAGCTTGACGGGCACAGTCGTCGATGCCTCAACGAACGCGCCGGTTGCAGACGTTGTCGTCACGGCGACCTCGCCACAGCTGCAAGGCGAGCAGCTGGTGTTGACCGACGCGACCGGCTCCTACCATGTCTCGCAACTGCCTCCTGGAGCCTACACCCTCCGTTTCGAAAAAGAGACGTACAAGCCGTACTCCCGGGCGGGAATTACCCTGGATGCTGACCACACGCTGCGCCTCAACGTGCAGTTGCTGCCCGAAGTATTGAAGTCAGAAGAGGTCATGGTTTTGGGAAAGCCGCCACTGATTGACGTCGGCTCGACCCAGTCCGGGCTCACTGTGACGAGCGCCTTCGCAGACGCAATCCCCGTCTCGCAAGCCTCTGCGGGCAATGGGGGCATCCGGAGTTACTCGGGCCTTGCCTTGGCAGCGCCCCAGGTCTCAACAGACCTCTTCGGCATCTCCATTGCTGGAACGACGTCCCCGGAAAACGCGTACCTCATCGATGGCCTGAGCTTCAGTGACACGGGGTTCGGTGTCTCGAATAGAGGCACTTTCGCGACGAACGTAAGCACCGCTGGAAGCGACTTCTCGGTGGAGTTCGTCGACCAAGTAAACGTTCTCACTGGCGGCTACATGCCCGAATACGGACGAACGACGGGGGGTGTGCTCTCCGTCACCACCAAGAGCGGAGGCAATGAATTTCATGGCTCGGTGTTCGCGACCTGGACGCCGGCCTTCCTGGCGCAAACTGGCAGAGTTGTCACGAACGCCATGAGCGTCATAGGTGAGAGCAGCAAGCTCTACAACGCCTGGGACACGGGATTCACCCTCGGTGGATACCTCGAGAAGGACAAGCTGTGGTTTTTCGTCGGCTTCAATCCATCGCAGTACAAGACCCAGGTCACTCGCACCGTAACTCCATTCGACGCGAACGGGAATCCCGGCCCGCAAGTCTTTAGCCAGAACTATTATCAGACACAGACAGATTACAGTTACATCGGCAAGCTTACCTATCTCATCAATTCCGACAACCGCATCAGCTTGACAGTCGCCGGAATGCCTGACAGCTACAAACTCCCCTATGCTTGGTACAATGGGGACTATACGGGGGGCAGCTATGCCGGAGACGACAATGCCATCGACGCCATCTTGCGTCTCAACTCTTCCTTCCTCGAGAAGAAGTTGCTCCTCGATATCACCGTCGGCTGGCATCACCAGAACAACAACGTCTATCCAATCGACGGCAGTTCCTATGGGTCCGGCGATGCGTCCATCCCATATGTTTATTTTGCCAACTCAACAAATCTCGAGAATTTCCCGGAGGACCCAGCGCTGAGAAACCCGCAGCTCGCAGCCATCTGCAATGGCGCCAATGGCGCAACGCAATGCGGTGTGGCTAATTACAGCCAGGGTGGTAGCTGGGAAGAGCTTCGGAACGTGACCGAAAACAGGGTTCAGGCAAAGGCCATCCTGACGTGGTTCCTCAACGCCCTGGGCCACCAGACATGGAAAGCAGGCGTAGATGTCGAGTACATCACTTACGAAGACAAGCTGGGCTGGCCGGGGCGGGCGCTATACTTTAATTTGTTCTCGTCACCCGTTGGACCTGGCTACTACGACCTCGAAACTTTCGGCTACCTGAGTGGTCCCGATACGGCAATCATTCCGGAATTCCTGAACCAAACCGTGTCGGCGCTCTTGCCCGGGCTCTTCCTTCAGGACAGTTGGAACGTGCTGGACAAGGTGACGTTGAATGCGGGCGTCCGGTTCGACAGCGAGTATATTTACAATGGGGACGGGCAGTTGGCCTTGCCACTCACAGGTGAGTGGTCTCCCCGGGTCGGCATCATTTGGGACCCGACGTACCAGGGCAAGTCGAAAATCTATGCCAGCTACGCCATCTACTACGAGGCGGTTCCGCTAGACTTGGCTGACTGGGCTCTCACCGGCCGCGAAATGGTCCAAACTCTGATTGCCAACTGCAACAACCCCGCAGCGACAGGAGTGCGGTGCAGCACCGCGCCCTCTAACCTCGTGGGTGGGGGCGCCGGCCCTAACCAGTACTGGACCGCCATCGGCGCTGACAAGGAACTCGTCGACCCAAACATCGAGCCGCAGACGACGGACGAGTTTCAACTCGGTGCGGAGTACCAGATTTTTCCGAATGCGCGGCTCGGGCTGAACTACACCCACCGGGGCCTCTCGCGATTGATGGATGACTACAGCAACAATTCCGCAGCCTCGTACGTGCTCGGGAACCCGGGTCAAGGCATCGCCAGTAACTTTGTGCAGCCGGCCCGTATCTACAACGCATACACCATCGCGCTGACAAAGACATTTGCCGACCACTGGCAGGCCCAGGCAAGCTACACGTACGCCAGTCTCGTCGGAAATGTGGACGGGCTCTACGACGCCCAGAATTCTCAGCTCGACCCGAACATCACCTCGTCTTACGATTTGCCGCAGTTTCTTATTAACAGCTTCGGCCGGCTGCCGAATGACGTTCGGCACCGCATCAAGGTCTACGGGTCCTACCAGTTCCTCTTGTCGCCGAGCCTTGGACTGACGCTCGGGCTTGCGTACAACGGCCAATCCGGAACCGCCATCTCGGCCTTGGGCGGCGACCTGCTCTATGGCGGGGACGTCATATTCATCATCCCCCGGGGTTCATACGGACAGCTCCCTTGGGTGAACCAACTCGACCTCCACGCCACCGTTGACCTCGGCCTGGGCGGCTCCCTGAGGTTGAGCTTCGGAATCGACTGCTTCAACGTCCTGGGCAGCCAAACGGTTACCGCCCTCGACCAGTCCTGGGTCTTCCCGTACAACACACCAACGGCGGCTGAACCAAACGCGACACCGCAGGAGCTCAGAAGCAACCCCCTCAGGGCTCCGAACGGGACTATCATCAATCCGCCGGCACAGGGTCAGCCCAGCATCCTGAACGCGAACTTTGGTCATGCAACCGCCTACCAGTCGCCGCGAAACTTTCGGCTACTCGGTCGGTTCAGCTTCTGACGCTTCCGAAATGCGCTGGGGGGAGCACCGCTCGGACCTGCAACTACCCCGGTGAGGGTAGGCGACATACCGTTCTGAGAGGGGCCCCGGTTTTCGGCGTACATCGAATAGCCCAGTACAGGGGTTGGCTTGGAGACTGAGCTCACTCCGCTGGGGCGAGCGCCGCGGGCTTTCCATCGAGTGCCTCGCGTGCCAGGCGGGCGATGCGGAAGAACTCTTTTGACTTGGCTTCCTTCTCCAGCTTCAGGAGCCGGGTGCGGCCTTCTGGGCGTCCCGCCTCGAGCTCAACCTCACCCAGTGCTAGTGCGACCTTGAGGGCCACCACCTGCGCCTTTTTGCGCTCTGCTTCGGCGAGGTCCGCACGGAGGCTTGTAATGGCCTCAGCGGTCTCGCCCCGGTGGGCCCGAACGCGCGTGAGGTCGGTGTTGGCGACGACATAGTCGTGGTAGTCCCGGTCCTGCGCCGCCGCTCGCGCTTCGCGAGCCGCCTTCTCCGCCGCTTGGAAGTCCCCGGCCAACAGACTGCAGTCCGCGAGGTCGAGGCTAAACCAAGAGGATGTTTCGGGCGATGGAGGGTGCTTCGCCAGGCAATCCAATCCGACCCGGGGATGATGACCCTCCCAGCAAGAGAGGGAACAGAGGGCGAGTTGCGCTGCTAAGGCCCCGCTCCAGAGACCGCTCCGCTCTGCCATAGTTTTTAGTTTTTCGAGAATCGCTTGCGCTTCCGGAAAGCGGTCTTGGTCTATGAATGCAGCCGACTCCAGGTTCAGTGCCTCTATCTCTCGCCAGGTTTCTTGCTCCCAGGGGCCAGTTCTCAGCAGGTGAACGGCGTTCCGCACGCCCTCTAGGTCCGCCCGCAGCCAAGCCAACCAGCCTTTGTGTTTTGTGTAACACAATGACGGTGGCTCGCCGATGGCCTCCCATTCAGCCGAGGCCTCGCGAAGGGTCGCTTCCATACGCTCGGTGTCACCGAGACCGAAAATTACTTCGGCTTCCTCGCAGAGAATACCCGCCAACGAATCATGCTCCCCAAGCTTCCTGTAGAGTGCAGCGGTCTCTTCAAGAGCCCTGAGTGCCGCGGCGGGAGAGACACCTGCTGCCTGCCGTGCCTTGATTTGTGCGAGTAGCTCGAGATTGCCGGTCTTGGCAGCCAGAGTAGCTGCCTCCTGAAACACCTCGCGCGCCTCGATGTTGCGACCCTCGCCAGCAGAGAGCACATCGGCCTTAACGTACAGCGTGGAAGCCATTTCGGTTTGAGCTCCGAGCGCCTGCGCACGAGCGCGCGCTCGCGCGAGAAGCTCCTCGACCCGCTTGGCGCCCTTACAGCCTGGGCAATCCCAGGCGTTGTCCGCCTCGAAGAGATCAAGACGGATGTCCGTAGAAGCCGGAGCCGGGAGTGCCCGGAGTCGCTCAATAATCGCACTCGTGCTCTTCACCGCTCCCGAGTCATGCCAGAGCAGGCCGAGCCCCAACTCGACGTCATCCGGTGCTGCGTCGAATAGAGCTCTGCGAGCCTCTGTTCCTTTGCCAGGTTCGGGACCCAAACTGAGGAGCAGGGCGTCTAACTCGGCCATTTGTCTCGGCGACAGCACATTCGGCCGTGAGCGAATGCGCGCTGCAGCCTCCCGTGCTTTCTTGCGATTGCCCTCGTGCTCCCACAACGCGACTCGACGGCGTTGCGCCGCCAAGAAGCTTCCATCCGTGGCAAGGGCTGCGTCGAAGTCGCCCTTCGCGTTTGCATACTCGAAATTCCGCAGATTCATCACGCCCTGCGCGTAGTAACGCAGCGCCGGCAGATCTCGCTCGCGCGATGCCGACAGCGCGACCGCCTGGTCCTGAGTGAGCGAAGCGCCGAGGTTCTGGCGAAGGCGGTCCGCGATGCTCGCCACTTTGTCAGCCACACTCCCTGCGCCCTCGCCCAAGTCCTCCTCGAAGGAGGCAAGCTTGCGCCCCGAGAGGGCATCGGTCACCCTTACGGAGAGCCCCACGGAGGCCGAGCCTGGTGCCATGGGCCTCAGGGTGCCTGACACGAGAGCATTAGCGGCGAGCAGGCCCTGCATCCGCGCGCTCACCGTTTCGTCGGTGACCTCTTCCTCGGTCACTCCGAGTGAGCGCCGGACCTCGGCGACTCTGTCGCCTGGAATGACGCGGAGGGATGTCTCCGCCCCAGCGAGCTCCTGCCCCAGCGACTCCGAGATGGCCGTCGGCAGCCAGTCCAACTCCGGGGTGGCCAGCTCATCGCAAAACCCAAGGATGGCCACCACCGGCCGGAGGACGACTGGCACCGCGGGGTGCGGTGGTTCCGCTTTGTGCAGGCCAGGGAGAACTTTGAAAGCGACGACCGCCGCGAACGCCAGCGAAAGCACTCCCGCGCTGACGGCTGCCCAGCGTGGCCAGCGTCGACGTGGCCGCTCGAGTTCCGGGAGAATGTCCAGGGCGCTCTTGAAGCGTCGCTCCGGCTCGCGCGCCAGGCAGCGCAGGAGAGTGGCACTCCATCGAGCGTCCACTCCCGGCGTCGTTGCTTCGGGCCGCGGGGGGGCCTCGCTGAGACGCTTGGCCGCTGCTGTCAGGGGCGTGTCCCCGGTGAACGGAAGCTTCCCCGTCACCATCTCGTACAGAACGACGCCGAGCGCGTAAATGTCCGTGGCAGCCGTTACAGAGCCGCCGGTGACTTGCTCCGGCGCCATGTACTCTGGTGTTCCGATTATGGCAGCGCTGCCCGTCAGGTGCTCGCCCAGTGTCTCCTCGTTACCGAGCTGCACCGCTCGTGCAATGCCGAAGTCCGTAATCACGACGCGTGTGGCCGGGGAGGCCGGCTCGACGGAAGCTTTGTCACCGGACACAAGAATGACGTTGCCGCTCTTGAAGTCCCGGTGAGTGACGCCGGCAGCGTGCGCGGCAGCAAGCCCCCAGCAAAGCTGCTGCACCAGCGGAAGCGCCTCACCCGTCGTTAAGCGCCCCTCCCGCGCGATGCGCTGGCTCAGCGTTTCTCCCTCCAGGAGCTCCATGGTCAGGAAGTGGATGGGAACTCCCGCTGCTGTTTTCGCGTCGTAAAGCTCGTACACACGGCATACGTTTGAGTGAGTCACTCGCCGGGCAAGTAGCACTTCGCGCCGGAAGCGCTCCATGGCAGCAGCGTCGGTAGAAATGCGCCCGCGAATGACTTTCAGCGCCACGCGCGAGCGCAGCATGACGTCATTCGCCTCGTACACGGCCCCTATGCCACCCCGGGCAATGAAACGAAGAATGGTAAAGCGGCCCGCGAGGGACTCTCCCGGCTGAAGACCGGTAAGGTCGGCCTCGCCGCTTGATGCTGGCAGGGGACCGCCGGACGAGGCCAGGCCCATTGTCGACTCAGCTGGGGTACGGCGGGGCGAGGGCTCGGGCGCAGACAGGGGGCCAGCGGCCTCCGTGCAATCGGAACCCTCCGTCTGGCGGTTCGATTCTCCGCTCATGGCTGCAGCTTCCCCACGGTACTCCCCCAGGCAGGAGCGTAGGGCACCCCCCTGAGTCCAAGCGTCGCACCCTCGCGCTGTTCCGGCAAACCTCAGCGCGGCGCAGAGCGGAAGGGGAGGGGTCGCCTCCGCCTTGTTGCGGAGGGTCCGCTCGCGCTACTGAGCGTTCGCGAAGCTGCCCAGCGTATGCGCGTGGCCCCGTTCACTATCTACAGCCTCTGTCTGTCGCCACCGGCGTCTTTGAGTCCCAATTTCAACGGAATCACCGGTACCCGGGTCCGGGTCGTGAATTTCAGCATTTGACTGCGAGCGGCCGGCGCGCGATCCATTTGCAAACGCTCCTGGCTCGCCCGCGAGTGCTGTATTCGCGGGCGTACCAGGAGCAACAGGGTCTGGGGCGTAGCCCCAGAGAGCGAGGACCCCTCACCGGCAGACGCCAGCCCCCAATCGGCCTCATCGGGGAGGAGCAGTGGATCCCGCCACCGCGGTCACGAACCAGCGGATCAGGCCCTGCGGCTTCGGCGCGCTGTCGGCTCAGGCGAAGAACTGTCTCGAAGCCAGCGGGTGGGTCCCTGGTCCCCGGCGAAACCGGTGAAAGTGGTACCCCCGGACGCCGGTGGCGACATCCACCCCTGCAAGCGTGGCTGATGGAGCGGACCCGTGGCTTTCTTCACGGCACCCGGAGCAGGAAGGGCGTTCGAAGCCCGGAGGACGTTGGGCATGAATACCGGTCCGCAACAGTCAGCGTCGCCTGAGTTCTGGCGGCTCTGGAAAGTCACAGACGTCGCCCGGGCACTGGGGATGAGCCGCACCTACTCGGCGGCAAGCTCACCTGGGTCGGAGATGCAGCCGGCGGCCTGCAACTGCGGGACCGGCGCGTAAACTATCCCCGCGTGGCTGAGAGCTCAGCGCTCTGGTCCTTCAGCACCGTGAGGCTCTTCTCCAGGAAGTCGGCGATCAGCTCGAGCTCCGGTGTCAAGTAGCTCGAGGCCAGCTTCATCATCGCCGCGCCGAGCTGCTCGTAATAAGTTCCCACTTGCCGCTGCGCCTCCGGCAGAGGGCGGACGAACACCTTGCGGCGGTCGTCGGCGTCGCGCACGCGCGCGACCATGCCGGCTGCTTCGAGCCGATCTAGAACTCCGGTGATCGCGCCGGTCGTGAGGCCGGTCGCCCGCCCGAGATCCCCGGCGGTCATCGGAGCTTCCGACCGTCCGATGAGATCCAAGCAACGGGTGTCGGTGGCGCCGAGCCCGAGCTTGCGGGCCACCGCCTCGTGAAAGAACACGGTCCGTGCGCTGAGGTCGCGCCCGAGGTCCATGCCGACGCGCTCGAGGAGGTCCTGGCGCGTGCGGGTGTGTGTTGGCCTGTTCGACATACTTGACGGTTAGTAAGTCTCTTATTAACTAAGAGAATGAGCTCTCAAGCTATCCTAGATGCTCGGGGTCCCCCCGGCAAGGAGACCTCATGAGCAGCTTCGCATCCACGAACCACGCCGCCGGCGGGCTGCTTCCAGCGGCCGGGTTAGTGCTCGTCGCGCCGCTCGTCGCCGAGTACCTGCTCGGGAACATGTCCATCACGCAGCTCGGGATGCTAGCGATCTTGGCGCCGCTCTATATGGCGGCGGTGCGCTGCTCGTTCGCGAGACGGTTCGCAGGACCGATCGCGGATGGCCGGCCATCTTCGTCCTCGCGCTCGCGTACGGCGTGCTCGAGGAAGCGTTCCTGATGCAGTCGTTGTTCAATCC
>JBKQSS010000005.1:0-96628 GCA_052143535.1 Myxococcaceae bacterium
CGTATTCCTGCGTGGCCACGGGTGTCGCCGCCTGTAGCGGCGCTGACCTGGACGTCACCTTCACGGGAGCCACCGGGGACCTCTTCGCCGATGGCGCGTTGGGTATCGAGTACCAAGTGAACCAAGCGTGCGCGGGCGGCGGCGCCTCAGAGCAGGTGTTTTACGAACTCATCCCCCTCATAAAGCAGTAGCGTCGCCCACAAATCGGCGCGCCCGCTGTGCGCCAGACAGCCAATGGAGTGGCTTCGGAACCTTCAGCGTCGAGGGGTGGCAAGACCGTCGAGCAGATAGAGCTGGCCAGGGCGCTCGACACCACCCGGAACGCGTCGCAGAGCTGGTAGCGCGGGGTGAGCTGCGACCAGGCTCAGACCTTGAGGGAAGGCTTCACTGATGGAACGGCCGGACATCTGTAACTTGCAGCCATCGCTAGCCGCACCAGTCAGGGGCTCGATTTGGGAAAACACTGATCACCCAACGGCCCATCGAGGCACTGGCTGGTGTTGGGTGGACAAGTAGCAACCGACGCTGGGGAGCACCCCGCCTGCTGGTAGGTCACAACAAGCTGCGCGAGGTTCGCCGACCGATCTGGATTGAAGCCGACGTTGCAATTTCCAAGTGCTGAATATGTCAGGCCACCATCAGCCTCTTCGACTGTAACTACAACGGGTAACAGAACCGAGCATGGATTGGCTGCCGTAGGATCGCATGTGGCTGCGTTGGGTATCTCAGCTGCGTATTGAGCGGCAATCTCTTGGCAGGTCTCAGGCGGCGGCGCCGCAGGAGTGCCGCACGCTACTAGCAGTAAGACTGGCGCTAGTTTGGATAGCACACAGCACCATATGGAGCCTGAACAATACACTGGGTCGGCCCCGACTGGCAGGCCGGTACAAGCTCCGGACGACAATCCATCGCCTGAAACTGAGAGTAGATCTGCTGGAGCTTCGCCCCACCGGTGGCGTTGAATGCGGCGTCGCAGTTGGCGGCCAAATTAATGACCATTTGGCCGCCGTCCGAATTTACCTGGATAATCACCACCGGCAACATCACCGGACACGGGTCGCTAGACGTCAGGTCGCAGCTTGAGGCGGCTAACGTTTGGTCTTGGTATTGGTTGACGATGTCCAGGCAGCTCGTTCCGCCGCAGCCCAAAGCTGCCAGGACAACGCCAGTCGCAAGTAAGACTCCGAACATCCTACGGGTCATTGCCGGCTCCTACCTCACGGCCCCGGGTTTGGGCGCAGTCAGTGGCAAATTCTAATGCATTCCGCAGCGGGGATGCAGCCGGCTCCACAACCACACTCAATGTCCGGCGGCTTGCAGCAAGCTGGACAGGTGACCTGTCCCCCGCAGCCGTCCGAAAGGACCTCCCCACAGGTCTGGTTGGTGCAAGGGTCAGTGGGGACGCACCAGCTAATGGTCGCCGTGCTCGAGCTAGGCGAACTGAAGTTAATGTTACATGCGGGTGAGAACCCATAATACTCAGCGTACCAAGACGGGCTTACCGGGATATCTCCGACCTGTCGAGCGGTAACGTTTGAAAAGGTAATCGACTCAGAGGGCGGATGTTGAGCGCAGCTGGTTATATTATATTCTTCGTAGGTGGCGGACACGCTCCAGGACATGGGTTCCTCCACGGCAGTGGTCATGACCGTCACCGGGTTCACTCCAGTTGCCTGAATGGAGATCTCCCAATTTCCGCAGAGACCTGTTTCTGCGTTGCATTCCGTCCCCCAGACGAAGCCGTACACTTGAGCGCCCGTGGGAACGGCCGTTATCCCGCTCTGGTAAGTATCGCCTACGATACAGCACTGCGTGCTGAACATCGACCATTGAGTTGAACCGTTACCGTAAATATTCCAGCCAAGCACTGGTTGCAGGAGCTGATCCTCGGTGGCGGGCAGGAGGGCAGGGAAAAAATATAACGTCTGCCCACTACCGCCCGGATTCGGAGGCACGGTCCAAGTCGCGGAGATAAAATCCATCCAGCCCGTCGCGGCTTGACCGTCGACAATCCATGAATGCGCGGGCGGCTTGATGCCGTCATTTCCAGCAACAACCGTATTCCCGTTGACGTCGTACTGCGGATGCTGGCATGGAGCCACGGCACGGACGAAAGCGCCGGTCGCACGGTCCGCGATACTGCCATCGGGAGCAATCTTTTCGTCTTCGGTCATGCTGATAATACAGTCCGGATGGAACCACCCACTTGGCGTCGGCCGGTAGTTCGACGGCACGTTGGACGGTCGTCCGACCAAGACAACCGAGGGTCCTCCATCCTGCGCCCCGACTGGGGTGAAGGCGGCCGTCAAAATCGCGAGAGAAAAAAACAGTCCTGGCAACTGACGTTTCACGTTTTGCCTCCTAGCAACGGCCCCCCCATAGGAGCCGGCGATCCGGACACACTTTTCCCGGTTGGCGCACCGTTCCAGGCGCCGTAGCCGGGGGACAAGCAACAATCTGGATCAGTCCGTCGTTACGGATTTCGGAAATCGATGCCGGCATAGCGCAGTGGCGGGCGTACGGGACCAATTTCGTCTATGTTGCCGTCGAGCAACTGCTGCTTCGTGGGCACGAGTTACCGGTACTGAACTGGATAAAGCAAATGCTATTTACGTACTCTGAGCGCCGTCCGCCCGTTGGAGTGAGCGGAGTGGTAATTCTCGAAATTATTGCTCTCGCATTTATTTGGTACGGAGGGCGGATTCTAGCATTGTGGAATAGGTATGTTGCCCCATCGAAACCTGCTGTAAGTTCTGACTGATGATTTGCCACCAGGCCAAGCAACCAGCGCGCGAGTTGACGAGCATCGGTGGTCCAGGACTTTCGTTTCGAGTAACCTTTTTGCGTCGCACGGGCTGGATGCGGTCTGGACTCATCCGTTTGGTGCTGCCCGTGGATGACTTGCTTCAAAGGTCATCTGGGTGCTGAAATTTCACGGGGATGACAATAAGGTCCTCAATACGAGTCCCGTCGTAATTCTCTTCCGTCGTCCTGGTGTTCCTGTGACCAGCAGCAGAACCCAAGTCTTCGAGCGAGAGACCGGCTTCGTTAACCTTGACCTTCCGTCCACCAGTCTTGCCGAGAGTTACGAATGAGTGCCTGAACTTGGATGGCAGGACTTTCTCCCGGACGTTGCCAACCTTGCAGGCGTAGTTCAGGTATCTTCGTATGGTCGTGTCGTTAGGAGCACGACGACGGGCGCGGAGCCGTAAGACAGCGGCAAGCACTTGGGCGTCAACGCTGATGTAGTGCCATCCCCTCTTCTTCTGGTGGAAGAAACCTAGGACACCCTTGATGTGGGGATGGTCGTCAATTACGCGAATCTCACCATGGCCTTCAGCCAGTCGCATCACCTCAGTGTGATGCAGACCGTGCCTCACCATCAGCAGCATCGTGTCCCTGACTGCCTGGCTCTGGTCCCCTTTTGGGGTGGGACCACCCTGCCCGGACCGTGGAAGAGCCTGGATATGGGCGTAGCACCGTTCAAGGACTGGAGCCGAGTGGTCACGTCGCCTCGTGACTTTGGCTGGCTCTGCCTTCTCGTACTCAAACCAGCGCGCGGGCGACTGCGATGGGTCCAGCAGCCCTTTGCGGTGGAGATGATTGCAGTAGGTAGCTAGGGCAACCATGAGCTTGCGACGCTTCGCCTTCTGCGCGGGCTTGCATTTGCGGTCGAGAATGGCTTCTAGGGGCGCTTTGGGGACCAATCTCAAGTCTCTGCTGCTGCCCAGTTCCTCCAGCCAGGTCTTTAGGTACCGCCTCAAGTCGGCAATGTGCTTCGGCGATATGCGCCCAGCCTCCTGGGAAGCCACCAAAGCGTTCACCGTCTCCTGATTGAGGAAAACGCCGCCCGACAGGTCTGCGCCCCTCGTAGCCTTGGCAAGGCGCGCCTGCTTGATGTACGCAACCGGGTCTCTGTTGTAGAGAGCTAGCTCAGCCAGGGCGTCCTGCTGGCTGGAAACTTTGAGAGTGATGCTGACCCTTGAACCTGCAACCTGGCGTAGTAGGACCCATCGGGTGATTCCACCGCGGGTCAGCATCGTCATCCCGCCGTCCCAGGTCCCGGTCCAGTTGGTCGTCGATTGGCTAGCTGCTGTCCGTACCGTGTTCTGCACTCGTTTCCGCTCGGTTCTCTGGCCTACCGAAAATGGTTCCACATGCATCATAGTACGGCGTACCTCTGACTATTGGACGCATATTCTGGCGATGGATAGGCTCATGTGACAGAGTCCAAATAATATAAGAATGCTTGAACTATCAAATCCTTAGGCTAGGTAGCTCAACTGGTTAGAGCGGCGGTCTCATAATCCGCAGGTAGACGGTTCGAGTCCGTCCCTAGCCACTCGAAGTCACTCACGTTTTTGGCCTTCGACGTCGGGGGCTTCTCGTCATGCCCTCAAATGCCCCTCTGCCGCCGGACGCGACGGCCAGGGCAGGCGTCAGGTTGGCCTCAGCCGACCCAGGGGAGTACAGCGGCAGCTTGCTCATCGCCCCGCGAAGGTACTCGGGCGAAAAATGTCCGTACAGGTTCGCCGTCAGCTTCGGGTCGCTGTGGCGCATGATTTTCTGCGTGTCGGTGAGGCTGGCGCCCGCCTGGATTAGCAGGGTGGCCGCCGTGTGCCTGAGGTCACGCCACCGGACGCGACGGGCAACCGGCTTCGGCCAGAGCTTCGCTTGGTGCGCGGGACAGCGGCGGACGGGCGTCTGCGCCGGTGCAGTCTCTCAATGGGCACATCCGCGCCGCCGGCAGACATGCAGCCACCCGGTGACGATGCGAGCCCGGGCCAGGCCAGCGCACGGTGGCAGTCACAGCGGTTGGCAGGGCCGCCGCATCGTCCGTGCTGTTCAGCAATCCTCTCGGGACGACGGAAATCCGTCCAGTCGGGAAGTGGATCCCAGACACCGGCTATCGCAAAACCTTCATTCCGAGCTTCTCCTTTGCCGTGGAGATTCTGGGAACGTCTCTACAGACCGGTACGTTCACTCATGCCAACAGCCGCTCTGCCCACAGCCAGGTCCAAGCGACGTCAGAGCAGGCGGATGGTCGGTGGGTCCAGCACTTTTCGGCGCTGGACCCTTCGTCCGAGAAGGGCGTTGAGTCGTTCCCACCAGGGGATTGAGCCGGGCACCGGGCTCACGGCGTCGTGTGCAACCCCACGCGAGAATTTTCGACGTCGCATTGGCCGAGGCCGGCGCCTGCTTAGGCGTCGTGGCCCTTCCTAGGCCCGAGGAAGGCTGGAGCCAGCCGCAACACCACCCTTCCTGTACGCCGTGTGCAATGGAATTCACGCGCAGCTGACGGGCCGACACCGTTCCATCCACGCGGGAGCTTCGGCGCGCCGAAAGAAGGTGACGTTGTCCAGACGGCAAGCCCCAAGAGATGCTTGCTATGTCGCGGGCCAAGGGGACGAGGTAGCGTCCTCCGCTCAACGACGCCCGGGGGGGGAAGCATGTCCGGCGATTCGAACTCCGAAGACGCGGGGCCCGACGACACGTCCGTCGTTGGGCCGAGGGCAACCTCGGCCATGCCGCCCGAGTCGAACAGCGGAGGGCGAATCGGCCCCTACCGCCTGGCGCACCTGATTGGCGAGGGTGGCATGGGGGAGGTGTGGCTCGCCGACCAGCTCGAGCCCGTCCGCCGCAAGGTAGCCCTCAAGGTCATCAAGGCCGGCATGGACACCAAGCAGGTGGTGGCCCGCTTCGAGTCCGAGCGGCAGGCATTGGCCCTGATGGACCACCCGGCCATCGCCAAGGTGTTTGACGGCGGGAGCACGGCCGAGGGCCGGCCCTACTTCGTCATGGAGTACGTCGCTGGCGTCCCGATTACCGAGCACTGCGACACCCACAAGCTGTCCATGACGGCGAGGCTCGAGCTCTTCACTCAGGTGTGCGAAGGCGTCCAGCATGCACACCAGAAAGCCATCATCCACCGGGATTTGAAGCCGTCGAACATCCTCGTCTCGCTGGTGGATGGGAAGGCGCAGCCCAAAATCATCGACTTTGGTATTGCCAAGGCCACTGGTTACCGGCTCACGGAGAAAACGCTCTTCACCGAGGTGGGCGCCATCATCGGCACGCTCGAATACATGAGTCCCGAGCAGGCGGACCTCACCGGCCAGGACGTCGACACACGGACGGATGTCTATTCGCTCGGCGTCCTCCTCTACCAGCTACTCACCGGAGAGCTGCCCTTCGCCTCGAAGGAGTTGCGTTCCTCCAGCTACGAGGAGCTGCGGAGAAAGCTAAAGGAGGTCGAGCCCTCCCGGCCCAGCACCAAGCTGGGCGAGCTGGGGGATAGCGCGGCGGAAGCCGCGAAAAACCGGAATACGGACGCGGGCGCGCTTCAGCGGCTACTCGAGGGAGACCTCGACGCCATCACCATGAAGGCGTTGGAGAAGGAGCGGGCCCGACGCTACGGGACCCCCTCAGAGTTTGCCGCAGACATCGCTAGGTACCTCCGCCATGAGCCGGTGGTGGCACGGCCGCACAGCACGGCGTACCGCTTTGGGAAATACATCAAGCGCCACCGCGTGGCAGTGACGCTTGCCGCCGGTCTGGCCGTTCTGCTGCTCGCATTCGCGGTGACGATGGGTGTTCAGGCGCGTCGGACCGCTCTGGAGAGAGACCGAGCGAATGCCGAGAGAGACCGGGCCAACGCCGAGAGAGACCGAGCCAACTCCGAGCGAGAGGCCTCGGAGAAAGTTTCAAAGTTCTTTGGAAACATGCTCAACAGCTTGAGGCCGGACGCTCTGGGGGATGCGCTTTGGAAGGACATGCACCAGCGGGTCGCCGCCGCGCAGCGGGGCCAGGGCGCATCGGAGAAAAAAGTTGCGGCAACGCTGGCCTCGATGGACGCGGCGCTGGTGGGGGTGAATCCGACAGAGACGGCGGTGCATCTTCTGGACGAGCAGATTCTGGATAGTGCCGGGAAGACCCTCGAGCAAGCCAAGGAAGCTGAGCCGAGGCTCACTGGGAGACTCGAGCACACACTCGGGGCAACCTATCTCAACCTCGGTCTTTACCGGCAGTCTGAGGCACACTTCGCGCGGGCGCTCGACATCCGAACGCGGGCCTTCGGGCCAGAGGACCTGGAAACACTCAGGTCCAAGAACGGACTGGGCAACGTGCTCACGGCGGCGGGTCACATCGACCAGGCCGAGACGCTCCACCGGGAGACTTTCGACACCAGGCTCAGAGTGCTGGGGCCCGACCACCGGGACACGTTTCAGTCCATGAACAACCTGGCCAACGTCTACGTGCTGCAGGGCCGTTATGCCGAAGCCGAGAAGCTCCACCGGGGCGCCTTTGAGGGCGAGCGCAAAATCTTCGGGCCCGAGCACCCGATGACACTCGGCTCGATGTTGAACCTCGCCGCCGTCTACGAGCAGCAAGGGCGGTACCGCGAGGCTGAGGACCTTGCAGCCCAGGAACTCGAAATCAGGCGGCGGGTGCAGGGGCCCGATGACCCGCTGACACTTCTATCGCTCAACAACTTGGCCGGCATGTATAGGAAAGAAGGCCGCTACACCGAGGCCGAAAAGCTTTACCACGACGCACTCGAAGGCTTGCGGCGGGTGTTGGGCCCAAGCCACCCCTGGACCCTCGCGGCGATGGAGGGTCTCGCCGACGACTCCTCCGGTCAGGGCCGTTACGAAGAGGCCGAGAAGCTCTACCGCAAGACACTGCAAGGCCGGCAGCGGGTGCTCGGTCCGGACCATCCGGACACCCTCGAGTCGGTCGCTGCCCTGGCTGGCGTGTACAACGACCGGGGCCGCTACGCCGAAGCCGAGAAGCTCGCCCATCAGGCGGTGACGGCTTACGAGCGAACCAACTGCAAGAACAGTGAACAGCTGGGAGCCGCGCGGCTGGCTCTCGGCCAAGCACTCCTCAGCCTCAAGCACTACCCTCAGGCCGACCCGGCACTCCTTGCTGCCGAGCAGCTGCTCTCCACAGCCAAAGGCGTGGCACACAAAAAGTCCCTCGAGGCGTTGGTGATGCTCTATGGCGCATGGGAGACGTCTGAACCTGGCCGCGGCCACGCAGCACAAGCGGTCAGCTGGAAGGCGAAGCTCGACAGCAGTCAATAAAGGGTGACGTCCGACCCGCCTCCAAAAACAGGCTTCGGCTTCGTCGCGGGCTCAAGGTTTCACGGGTCAGGCGGCTGTCGCCGTTTTTTGGGGGTGGCGATGATGCGCCGGATGGGCTGACCTCGGCCCGAGTCCTCCGGCCGAGGCACCCCGCGTCTGATGTCCGGCTTTGGGGACGTTTCTGCGTGGTCCCAAAAGAGGGGCCACCAACGGCCTTTCAAACATGGGGACTTCACCGTGGACTTCGTGCCGAATGAGGGTGCTCCCGTCGAGAAGGGCGTCGGACTGAACGGATTGGTGTTGGTCGTTGCCATCGGGGCATTCCTCCTCGGAGGGGCCTTGGGACTCGCCGCTTTAACCCCAGTCTCCGGTACGAGTGCCGACGACCAAGCATTGGGCGAAGCGAGGATGATCACGCCCTCCTCGAGCGTCGCCAAGCCAAGGCAGCTCTCCTGGTCCCATGGGCGGCTCAAGGCTGCACCCGGGACTCCGTTGATTTAGGAGGGTGGAGTGACAGAAGGGGCCGCGACGCAGCCGTCGCACCCGGCGTGACGTCGTCGCTTTAGCCAAAGAGTGCGGTTGCGCCGTTGGTGAGCACGACGGTGCCCGTCAGTGGTGTGAGCACTCGGTGCAACGACGATTTCCTAGACGTTTCGCTTCGAGTCTTCGGTTCTCTCCCTGTGCCGAGCTCCGAAGCACGATGGCAGAAGCCCGCCTGCGAGCCGGGCTCGTCGAACCGGCACGGCGGCTCGACCTCTGCTGGGCGGGCGCCATCGTTCTAACTCCGCCTCACTCGACTCGGGCTGTCTTGCGGTGGAAGTCCTTGCCGCCGGCACTCTCGTGAGTCACAAAGCTGAAGAGCGGGCGGCGCTCCGCCTCAGCCAAAGGGGCCTCCATGAATGCCACGGACGCGTTTCTTCACGCGCGAAACCTTCTCTTGGAAGAGCGGGAGAACTACGAGGCCGCGGTGGCCCGCTTCGCCTGGCCGCAGCTGACGCATTTCAACTGGGCGCTGGACTGGTTCGACGTCTACGCCCGAGGCAATGTCCGCACCGCGCTGTGGATTGCGGACGACGAGGGACGCGAGGTGAAGTCCACCTTCGCTGAACTCTCGGAACGCTCGAGCCGCCTCGCCAACTCCTTGCGCGAGCGCGGCGTGGGGCGCGGCGACCGGATGCTCGTGATGCTGCCCAACGTCCGGCCGATGTGGGAAGTCGGCCTGGCCGCGATGAAGATTGGCGCAGTGGTGGTCCCCTCTTCGATGCAGTTGACACGCAAGGACATCGAGGAGCGGGTGGTCCGCGGCGAGATTCGCCACGCCGTGGTGGAAGGCTCGGTCATAGAACGCTTCGCCGGAATTGACGCACTGCGGACGCGGCTGGTCGTCAACGCGCAGAGCCCGGGCTGGACTCCCTACGACGACGCCCTCTCTGGGCGAGCCGCCTTCAGCCCCGACGGGCCGACGCGGGCCAGCGACCCGCTCCTCTTGTATTTCACCTCTGGTACCACCACCAAGCCGAAGCTCGTGCTCCACACCCACGCCAGCTACCCGGTGGGCCACCTCTCCACCATGTATTGGATTGGTCTCCGCGAAGGCGACACCCACCAAAACGTCAGCTCGCCGGGCTGGGCGAAACACGCCTGGAGTAGCTTCTTCGCGCCCTGGAACGCCGGCGCCACCATCTTCGTCTTGGAGCAAGCGCGTTTCTCCGCGCAGCGCACCGTCCAGTGGCTGGCCAAGGCCCAGGTGAATGCCTTCTGCGCCCCACCCACCGTATGGCGACTGATGATTCTCGAGGAGCTCGGCCAGCGGCCGGCCGGGCTGCGCGAGCTGGTGAGCGCCGGCGAGCCCCTCAACCCCGAAGTCATCGAGCGCATCCGCCGCAGCTGGGACCTCACCGTCCGCGACGGCTACGGGCAAACAGAGACGACGGCCCAGGTGGGAAATTCCCCAGGCCAGCCGGTGCGGCTCGGCTCGATGGGGCGGCCCCTACCGGGCTACCAAGTGGTGATGCTCGATGGCCAGGGCCAAGAGGCCAGCGAGGGCGAGGTGGCCCTCCGCCTGTCCCCTCGCCCGCTCGGGTTGATGGTGGGCTACCTGGATGACGCGGAGCGCACCGCCGCCGTCATGGCGGACGGCTACTACCGCACCGGAGACGAGGCGTCCCAGGACGCTGAGGGCTACATTCACTACGTCGGCCGGGGCGATGACGTTTTCAAGTCCTCCGACTACCGCATCAGCCCCTTCGAGCTGGAAAGCGCCCTGATTGAGCACCCTGCGGTCGCCGAGGCGGCGGTGGTCCCCAGTCCGGACCCGCTGCGCCTGAGTCTCCCCAAGGCCTTCGTCGCACTCAAGCCGGGGGTGAAGGCCGATGCGGAGACGGCGCGAGACATTCTCCTCTTCTGCAAAGAGCGGCTCGCCCCTTACAAGCGCATTCGCGGAATTGAATTCACGGAACTCCCGAAGACGGTGTCCGGAAAAATCCGCCGCGTGCAACTCCGTGCCCAGGAGAAGGAGCGGCGCAGCGCCGGCAAGCGCTTGGCCACGGAGTTCTGGCTGGACGACTTCGAGCTCAAGGCCCCCGCCGGGGAATGACTTCCCGAAACCCTCGCCCCCCCCCAGGCCGTCGGGACCCTTGTCTTCGCTCGGGTGGGCTCTCCTTCCTGCCCAAGACGGGCCACCCCGGGCCAAAGCCCCCCCCCGGCCCGAGCCCGGCGCGGAGGCCGCCCAAACGGCAAGCCCCCCCAAGGTGCAGGTTTTTTGACAGGTCGCTGAGCTGGCTCGACCATTCCCTTCCTCAGAGGGGCACAGGCCCGTGACCCGCTGTAGCGACGGGGTCACGCACGCCCCAGGGAAGGGAAGTCCGCCAATGGCAGATTCGTCGGCTGCAGCCCAGGCCACAGCACCTGACGTCGTCGAGAACGAGGACACCGTCAGTACCCACGTCCTGGTGACGGAGGAGGACGTCCGCCGTCTCCGCGCGCTCTCTCGGCGCACCCGCATCGCCCAGAGCGAGTACCTCCGCGAGGCTGTCGACGACTTGCTCCGCAAATACGACGCCGCCCCCAAGGAGGAGTGAGTCAAATGGGCATGTCCGCGCGGGTCCGGCGACAGCTGTCGGCCGCCTCTGAGGAACGCCCGCTCCTCGTCTTTGACTTTCACGGCCGCCCGGTGAGCGCTCGCCCTCGGCCGCCCGTCGTCGAGCACCCGCCGCAGAGCATTCGCGAAGCCGTTCTGGCCTGGCTCGACGAGCAGATGTAGGGCCGCCCCGGGACAGGGCACCAGCGGCCCGGCTCTACCCTGCCTGCGGCTCGGTGTTGGCTGCCGGCGACTCCTCCAGGCGGCCCGCGACGTCGCCAAAGGACAGGTGGTCGAGCGAGAGGAAGAGAAGCCCAAACGCAATTTGCTGCCCCGTCTGGCAGAGCCACAGAACGTTGGCGTAGGCGAGGCCGGCGCCGCGGACCAACTCCGCGGGCAAGAAGAGCGCGAGTCCGACCCGGATGGCTGCCTGGAAGATGCCCATCATCCCCGGCGCTGCCGGAATCATCACCCCCACCACCAGCGCGCACATCAGCACGTAACCCTGGAAGAGGCTTAAGGGGAGGTCGAATGCCCTGGTGGCCACCAGCCACATGCCGAAGCCGTTGATGGCCCAGTAGGCCACCGTCCAGCCAAAGAAGGCCACCAGCTGCATCGGCCCAGACAGCTGCTTGAGCGCCCCCACGAAGGACTCGACCACTCCGGCCACTTTCTCGGCGAGCCCGGGACTGGCCCATCCCACCACCTGGCGCACCAGGGCCACCGCGCGCTCCCGGTGCCAGGCTGCAAAGAGCAGGAAGACGAGTCCTCCGAAAAAAACGGAGAACATGATGTTGGCGCCAATGCGCACGTAGCGCACGTCCGGCGCGCCCGGGGGGACGAAGAAGAGAAGCGCACGCAGCAGCAAGGCGACGAAGACGCCGTCGGCGATGCGCTCCAACACCACCGTCGTCATCGCGGCGCTGCGCCGGATGGGAGTCCTTTGGGCGATGAGAAAAGGACGGGCGAACTCTCCCAACCGCAAGGGAAGCACCAGCAGCATCATAAAGCCAATGGCGCTCGCGTCGTTGAGTGGACGAAACGGGACGCGGGCCAGGCCGGAGAGCAAGCACCCCCAGCGAAGGGTGCGGAAGAGGTGGATGAGCGTCAGGACGAGCAGGTACGGCAACAGCCACCAGTAGTGGGCGGCCTTGAGGCTGGCCCATTGCTCCGACCAATGCGTGTCGCGAAACGCCCAGGCGGTGAAGGCCAGCGTGACAGCCAGGCTCGCGGCGAGCTTGAGTCCCCGCTTCATGGCAAGTCCTCGCCGCGCAGCATTCGCTCCGGGTTCTCCTGCAAGAGCGCCTGCAGTGTCTGGACGCCCGAGCGGGCCTTCAGCTCCGCCAACGCCTTGGCCACCCACAGCCGGGCGTCCACCGGACCGTGAAGGTCCGTGGCGGCGACGGCATACAGCCCCTCGTCGAGGAAGGCGCGCGCGAGCTTTCGCGCCGCGGGGCCGTAGCGGTTCACCAGAGCCCCAAGGTCCAACTGGAGCCGGCCGCCGAGGCGCACCACCTCAGCCGCTCTCCCCGCTCGCTCGAACTCCTGGCAGCGCTCGGGGTGCGCAAACAACGGCGTGACGCCCCGGCGTACCATCCGGAAGACGAGGTCCGGCAGTGCTGGCACCGGGGCGCGGTAGGGAGCCTCGACCAGGACGTAGCGGCCGCCGTTGATGGGCCGGGTGGCCGGCGTGCCCAGCCCCTCGAGAAAGCCGTCGAGGATGAGGGCATGCTCGGCGTTGGAGTAGAGGCGCAGCGGAACTGCCGCCGCAGCCAGGGCCTGCTCCAGCACCTGCCGCCGCTCGGCGCACACCTTGGCGGTAGCGAACTCGGGTCGAGCATGTGGGCTGGGTGCGACCGCGACGAAGCCCAAGTCCACCAAGGCGCGCGCCATTTCCAGCGCGTCCTCAGCCGTTCGGGCGCCGTCGTCCACGCCCGGGAGCAGGTGGCAGTGCAAGTCGACATAGCCAGCCATGGAGCCTTAGCGCCCGTCCTCGTCCTTATTGGGGGCGGGGCGCTGCTGCTCCGGCTCGGCATCCAAAGGACGGTCAGGCACCCGGTACTCTTCGCCCAGCCAGCGGCCAAGGTCCACCTGCCGGCAGCGAGGTGAGCAGAAGGGGGCGCTCCGGTTGGCCGGGCGCGGGCCGGCAGGCTTTCCACAGCTGGGGCAAACGGCGGCCATGCGTCGGCCCCTCCATAACCAAAGTCGCCAACCGGACGCCAGCACTACCCCGGGCGTTGGTGCTAAACCCGAATTTGCCCCTCATGCAGGCCCTCCGCATTCTCCGCCCCGGAAGTCCCGAGGGGCTCGAGCTGGCCGACGCGCCGGAGCCACTCCCCGGCCCGACGGACCTCCTCGTCCAAGTGCATGCCACCGCCCTCAACCGCGCCGACCTCCTCCAGGTGCTGGGCCGCTACCCTCCCCCGCCGGACGTCCCACACGACATTCCCGGCATGGAGTACGCCGGCACCGTCCTCGCCGCCGGCCACCGGACGCTACGCTTCAAGCCCGGAGACCGCGTCATGGGCCTGGTCGGGGGGGGAGCCTTTGCCGAGCGCCTGGTGACACAAGAGCGGGAGGCGCTCCCCATTCCGGAAGTGCTTTCTTTCGAGCGCGCGGCGGCAGTGCCCGAGGCCTTCCTCACCGCCTTCGATGCGCTCGTCCTTCAGGGCGGACTCGGGCCGCACACCCGCGTCCTCGTCCACGCCGCGGCCAGCGGCGTGGGGACGGCGGCCCTGCAGCTCATCCACACCTTCCGGGGCACCGCCATCGGCACCGCCCGCAGCGCCGCGAAACTCGAGCGCTGCCGACAGGTGGCCCCGTTTCAGCCCCTCGTCGTCGACGCAGTCCCGCCCCGCTTTGCCGACCGGGTGCTGGCGCTCACCAAGGGCCAGGGCGTGGACCTCGTCCTCGACTTGGTGGGAGGCCGCTACCTGGCTGAATCCCTGGCCTGCCTTGCCCCCAAGGGCCGGGTGTTGGAGGTGGGGACGCTGGATGGCACCAAGGCGGAGCTCGATTTGCGACAACTCATGGGCCGCCGGGCCCAGGTGGTGGGCACCCTTCTCCGCAGCCGCCCTCTGGAGGAGAAAATTGCTCTGGCCCGCAGCTTCGAGGCGCGGGTGCTTCCGGACTTGGCAAGCGCAGCGGTCGAACCGGTGGTGGACGAGGTCTTCAACGTCCGCCGCATTCACGCTGCCCTGGAACGGATGGCCCAAAATGCCTCGGTGGGCAAGCTGGTGCTGGTATGGGAGGAGGGCGCCTGAGACCCAAGGGGCGGTTTTCGACGGGCGCGGGGCTTCGGGGCCTTTGCGCTTGGGCGGCCCTGGCTCTGGCCACCCCCGCAGCCGCTGACGTCAGCAAGCGCCGAAGCGCAGTGGTGGAGGTGGTGCAGAAAGCGAGCCCGGCGGTCGTCTTTATCGGCACCGAGCAGCGCCTTCGCCCCTCGACGCCGCAGGAGCTCCTCACCGGGCAGGCCCCCTCCCATGGCCGAAACGTGCAGTCGCTCGGGAGCGGCGTGCTGATTGACCCCTCCGGGCTCATCGTCACCAATGACCACGTCATCCGGGGCGCTTCAGCCATCCACGTCGGGCTCGCCGATGGACGTCAGCTCGACGCGGAGGT
The DNA here is from genome assembly GCA_052143535.1 of Myxococcaceae bacterium. Classification (GTDB taxonomy): domain Bacteria; phylum Myxococcota; class Myxococcia; order Myxococcales; family Myxococcaceae; genus JADGRA01. The sequence goes on from JBKQSS010000005.1 coordinate 14,788, forward strand.
GGTAGGCAGTGACGCCGCCAATGACTTGGCGGTGCTTCGCATCCAGGCCAAGGGGCCCTTCCCTGCCGCTCGGCTCGGGACGTCTGCGGATTTGATGATTGGCGAGACGGTGGTGGCCATCGGCTCCCCGTTGGGGCTACAGAAGACAGTCACCGTGGGCGTGCTCTCGGCCATCGGCCGCAGCTTCAAGGCGGACAACGAGCAAGTCTTCGACGACTTTCTTCAGACGGATGCTGCCATCAACCCGGGCAACAGCGGCGGGCCACTCCTCAACCTCGACGGCGACGTCATCGGCATCAACTCGGCCATTCTGGCCAGCGCCCAGGGCATCGGCTTTGCCATTCCAGTGGACAAAGTGCGGCGCATCGTCACCGAGTTGAAGAGCTTCGGGAAAGTCCGCCCCGCCTGGGTGGGCCTCGACGCCGTCCCCCTCACGCCCAGCGCCTCCCGGAAGGCCGGGTGGGAGCGCACCCACGGGGTGCTGGTGGAGCGCGTCCAGGCCGGTAGCCCCGGGGCGACTGCCGGGGTGCACCCGGGAGACGTCGCCACCGAGATAGCGGGGTCCCCGGTGGCCGACGTCGAGGACTTCAACGCGCGGCTGCACGGCTACCCGGCGCGGACCACCTTCCTGCTCACCCTGTTTCGCGCCGGCCATGAGCTCACCCTCAGTGTCACACCGGAGAAGTTCCCGGCCGCAGCGGTGGATGCGCTGGCCTGGGAGCGACTGGGGGTGAAAGTTTCCACGGGGAAGGGGGGCTTGGTGGTGGTGGGGGTGCGTCGGGGCAGCCAAGCCGCACAGTTCGGCCTCGAGCCGGGGGACCTCATTACCCGCTTGGACAACCAGCCGGTCGACACCCTCGACGCATTCCGCGACGGGCTCATGTCCAGCCGGGGCCGGGGCGTGGGCGTCCTGCTGTCGGTCCGCCGGGGGCCTTTTCCCTACTCCCTGGGCTTCCGTTTTTGAGACGGGCGCGCAGACCGCAGTAGCATCCGCTCCGGCGGACCACCGACAACCCATGCCCCAGCCCACGTACAGGCCTGTCGGGCCACTTCTGGCTGGCACCCGTTCCACGGCCGTGCTGGGCATTGAGGACGCAGCCGACGGCCCGGGCCGCGCGGTGGTGCTGGTCTGGGCCCCGGCGGACCTCGGCCGAGATGAGGAGCGAGCCGCCCAGCTGAAGCGGGATACCCGCCGGGCCTCGGAGCTGACGCATCCCCACATCGTCACCGTCTTCGGGCTAGCCAACCTTCCCGAAGGCCTGGCCCGGGTGGTGGAATTCGTCGACGGCGAGTCGCTGCGCCAGGTGTTGGACCTGGTCGCGCCTTTGCCACCCCGCATCGCCGCGCGCATCACCGCCGACGTCGCCCTCGGGGCCCACTACGCGCACCTCGCCGGCAATGACGACGGCTCGCCCATGGTGCACGGAGACTTGAGGCCGGAAACGGTGATGGTCACCTACGCCGGCAAGGCCAAGGCCTCCGGCTACGGCGCCCTGGCCGTCGCGCCGCGCGAGGCGTCTGGCCTGCGGGTGGTGAACCGCCGGCGCTATGCGGCGCCCGAGCAAATTATTGGCGGCCGTACCGCCAGCACACCGCAGACGGACGTCTTTCTCCTGGGCTTGCTCCTCTATGAGATGGTGAGCGGCAAGAAGCCCTGGGAGGGGGCTCCGGAACTCGACCATGCGGTGGTCGCCGCCCCGCTGCCGCTCGAGCCGGAGGACCACATTCCTCCGGAGTTGGTGCCGGTGCTGGAGCGCGCCACCCGAAAACGCGCCGCCGACCGCTACCCCACGGCGTTGGCCTTCCGGGACGCCGTGGACCAGGCCCTGACACTGGCCCCCCACGGCGATGTGGCTGCCTTCATGGAGCGGCACTTCCCCAAGGAGAATTCTCCGCGGGCGGCACGCGTCCAGGTGCTCGACGAGGCCCGCGCCGCTCAGGCGCGCCGCCAAGCAGAAGCCAAGGCCCGGGAGCCGAAGCGGGCGCCGGCCCGGGCAGCGGTGGAACTCATCGAGCCCGAGTCCAGGACGGACTGGCGCAGCCGATTGCCGCTGCTGTTGGGGGCGGTGGTGGCGGTGGGCCTGGTGGGTACCATTTGGTTCGCCAGCCGGAACGCCCCCACCCGGCCGATGATTGTGTCGCCCCCCGGGACCCCCACCGTGGCCGCCGCCAGCCCGGAGCCCCCATCCGTCGCCGCTCCGCAGCCGCTTGCCTCGCGGGACCCGGCGCGGACGGAGACACGGACGGACGCCTCCCCGGCCGCCGCCGGAAAAGCAGGCCCAACACCGCTCGGCCCCTCCCCCTCCGACGGCCGCCTCTCACCAGTGCCGCTCCCCGGCCGCATTCCGTCGACGTTGCTCGAGCTCACTGTAGAGCCAGCGGTGGAGGTGGTCCTGGACGGCGTCAAAGTGGGCAAGTCCCCAGTCACCGTGCCCGCGGCGCCCGGCCGGCGGGTGGTAGAGCTTGTCGATAAGGCGCGCGGCATCGACTTGAAGCGCGCCGTGCTGGTGGGAAAGGAGGGCGTCACGCGGCAGAGCTTCACCATCGGCAAGGGAATGCTCAGCGTCCGCATGCCCGACGGTGCGTCACTCGCCCTGGATGGGCACGTGTTGGGCCTAAAGCCGGCGGCAGAAATTCCCGTTTATGAGGGCACCCACCACCTCAAGGTGACGCTCGGCGACGCGGTGTGGCAGGAGTCCTTCGCCATCCGCCCCGAGCAGACGCTCAAATACGACGTCGCACTCAAGCCGAGCGGCGAGAACTAACCACAGCCCTCGCCACAGCTTTGGCCTCCGGCGCTGCCACCGCCTCCAACTCGAAGGTCACTCTTCGTGGAGCCGGAGCTTCCGCCACCGCCACGTGCGGGCGGGGCGACCTCTCCGCCTCGTTGACGCGGGTGAGCCTTGCCAGCGCAAAGGCCCCGGCCGCGAGCAGGATGTCGCAGACGCCGAGCTCAGGGCTTCCGGCGGTGGCGGACACCACGGCGAGGAGGAGCCACCAACCACCAAGGAAAGTCGCGGCCAGCGCCGTCAGCGGGGTGAAGACGAGAATCCCGGCGACGAATTCCAGAAGCCCGCTGCCGCGCGTCAGCGCTGCCGCCATGCCGAAGCGCTCGAGCCCGAAGCCAATAGCGCCGACGCCAAAGGCTGCGCGCAAGGCCCACAGGGAAGTTCCGAGCCGTCCGTCGAGCATTCCGAAAGAGGGGTGGCTAGGCGTTGGTGCGCGCTGTCTTCGAGCCGACCGCGTCGGCGGCGGGCGCTCGGACGTTTGTTTTCACTTCGGCCAAGCGAGCGAGCGTGTACGCGCCCACTGCCATCACGACGTCGCGGACTGCGACATCGAAGAAATGCCCGGCGCTGAGCAGATTCAACGCGATGAGAAGCAGCCAGGCAGAAACCAGGTAGGCCCCGGTGCGGGTGAAGCGGCTCAACACGAGAATGCCGGCGGCAATCTCCACCACACCCACCAAATGCATGAACGAGGAGGGCGCAACACCGAACAGCCGGGGGATGGTGGGGCTCAGGTAATCCGTCCAGTGCGTCAGCAGGTTTGTGAATTTGTCGAGCCCGGCGACCACCGGCACCAGTCCATACGTCAATCGCAGCGCCCACCAGGATGAGTTCAGTCGTGAATCGAGCATGGCCCTTCCTCCAACGCGTACCGGTTGGAGCAGCGAGCCACCCTGGAGGTGACAATTTCCAAAGCCGTCGTCACCTTTCCCGTCGCCGCGCCTCTACAGTCACGGGAAGGAGTGACCGATGGCTCTCTCAAGCACCGTCGGCGCTTGGTCGCGCAGTCGTGTGCCCAGCGACGAGGACATTGTCCGGCTCGTCGTGGCCGGGGACGTCGCACTCTTCGAGGTGCTGATGCGCCGCAATAACCAGCGGCTCTAACGGACGGTGCGTGCCGTCCTCCGAGCCGACACGGAGGTGGAGGAAGTGATGCAGCAGAGCTACGTCGCTGCTTTCGGCGCCCTTTCCAGTTTCGCTCACGCCTCGAAGTTCTCCACCTGGCTCATCCGGATTGGCCTCAATGCCGCGCTCGCCTCCCGCCGCCGTTCCGCGCAACTGGTCCCGCTGCCTCAAGACTCCTCCTCCGACGAAGAAACGCCGGGGGAGCTCTTGCCTAGCACCCAACCGAGTCCCGAGGACCGCGCCAGTGCAGGCGAGCTGAGGTTGCTTCTCGAGCAGGTGCTCGATGGCCTTCCGCTGGCTTACCGAACGGTGGTGATGCTGCGGGAGGTGGAGGGCCTCTCGACGGCGGAGACAGCCGAGGCCCTAGACGTCAGCGAGGACGTGGTGAAAACTCGGCTGCACCGAGGCAAGCTGTTGGCACGCGAGACCCTCGATGCCTGGACGTGGCAGAGCGCGGCCTCGGCCTTCCTCTTTCACGCTCCCCGCTGCGACCGCGTGGTGGCCGTCGTCCTGGGGCAGCTGTTGGAGGCAGGCTGACGCCGGTGCTTCGCCGCCTCCGACGAGGGGCGGGAGTTGTAGCCGACTACTCTTCTTCGGCGGTAAGGGGATGGTGGCTGAGGGCTAACCGGTTTCCCTCGGGGTCTCGCACATAGAGCGTCCACCGCGTCTCGTGCTCCACCGTCACCTGGGCCCGTTCCAGCTCGGCGCGCACCTGGTTTCGCTCCTCGGGTGCAATGCGGAGCGCCACCAAGAACCACCCGGGCGACCGGTTGCGAAAGGGAGTGGCCGCGGGCGCCTCGGCCACCACCGTCTCCAGGGCAAGAAAGGCTCCGGACAGCCCCATCCACACGCTGCGCAACTGCCCGTCCTGCGCCCGGTGCTCGGCCAAGACGGGGAGTCCGAGCACGTCGCGGTAGAAGGCCACCATCGGCGCCAGCGCCCGGACTTGAAGGGCGAGGTGGTGCACGCCCTGGACGTTCATCCGCCGACTTCGGAGGAGGGGCCCACGGCGCGCGCCTCGAGAATGGGCCCCGTCTCCAGCACCAACTCGGCGCGCGGGGCAGGCCCCGACGGGGCCGGTGGCAGCTCGTTGCTGCGGTCGAGCTCGAGGGCACAGAAGGCCCCGAGGCGCACCAGTTGGGCCAGCGCCCGGGCCAGCGTCGCGATGGCCACCTGCACCAGCGCCGCCAGGCCAGCCAGGCGCAAGGGCGCGCCGGGACTCATTCCGGAGAGGGCGGCTGCCGTGCCGGCCACGGCTGCAGCCAGCACTTCCGTCAGAAGCCACAGTCCCAAAGGGGCCCACGGCCTTTGCAACAGTGCGCGCCCCGCCTCCCAGCCGGCCAGTGAGGCCGGCTCGTCGCGCAGCACGGCACGCACCACGGCCATTTCCGCCACCAGCTGCACCAACAGGCCGACCGCCGGCCCCGCCGTCATGACGAGCGCTAGCCCGAAGGCGCCGGCCAGCCCTCCCGGCCGGTGGAGGAGCCCCCGGAGGAAGAGGGCGACGGCCGAGCCGCCCAAAAGCAGCTGCCAGCCCGTCCAGGCAAGCAGCGCCGCCGCGGCCAGCACCGCCCAGCCGAGGGCGCGCGGCGCAGCCAGGACGATGGCCTCGGGCAGCCCTGGCACGTCCCGACGGCGCGCCGCGGCGCCGGCCTGCACCACTGCGCCTCCGAGGACGCACGCCTGGAGCATCCAGGCGACGACGGCCGCCAGCACGACGCCCCAAAAGCGCACCCGCGCCCCGGCGGAGACGAAGGAGGCCAGCCCGGTTACCCACAACAACGTCGTGCATAACGTCACCGCGGCAGCGGCCAGGGCCAACAGCACCGGCGGTGCGGCGCGCGAGAAAGCAGAGGTGGCGCCCAGGCCAAGCGCTCGACGGAAGCCGAGACGCGTCATGGAGGGGGCACGGTGGGCGCAGACGTGGGGGCTGGCGGCGGCGGGGCCGAGCCCCCCACCGGCTGGCCGGCCTTGTCCAGCTCGCCGCCGTTGGTGACAGTCATCCGCACCAGCTCGCGCAGAATGCGGTTGCGCTTGACGTTGCCGAGGATGGTGCGCAAGTCGTCGTAGACGCTCGGGTCATTCACCAGCGCCCCCAGTGTCCCCTCCCCGCTTCGGATGGTGCCGGTAATGGCCTTCAAGTCCTCTGCCACGCCGGCCAGGTTGGCCATGAGGTGCTTGCCGTCTCCGTACACCAGCTGGTGAATGGCTCCGTCTGGGCTGGTACGGGCGTCGTGCAACAGGGTGCTCAGCTCCGCGGCGGCCTGTCCGAGCTCCCCCACCGCCTTGCCCCCTTGGGCGTCGTAGAAGAGCGCATGCACGGCCCCCGGTCCGGTGCGCGCCGCCGCCAAAAGGCCATCCACCTCGTCTACCGCATGGTCCACCCGCGCCGCCACCGACGAGAGGCGCGAGACGAGGGCACGGGTGTCGTCGGCGGTCTGCTTGTCGTAGACGAGCGCGTGCAAGGTGCCTGGGCCCTTCTCCACCTGGCCGAAAATGCCGCGGACCGAGGACAGGGCGGCTGCAAGGTCCTCTTTCAGGGCCGGGTCAGCGTAGGCACTGACCGCCCGCTTCAAGTCTTTGGTGATGGACACCGCGTTCTCCAGCACCACGCCACCGTTTTTGAGCAGGGTGGTGAGCTCCCCGGAGGAGCCGCTCGGGATTTCGCCCCCTGAGGGAATGGGCGGCGACTGGGCCGACCCCATCGAGATGTCGATGGCCTTGTCGCCGAGCACGCCCCGGCTGGTGATGCGGGCCACGGAATCCCCCCGGATGCGGCTGGCGAAGCTTCGGGCCAGCTCCACCTTCACGTCGATGCGCCGGTCCTCGACGTCGGAGAGGAAGTTGATGGCGCTCACCCGGCCCACCTCGAGGCCGCCCAACCACACCGGCGAGTCGGTCTTCAGGCCTTCGACGTTTTCAAAATACATATGGTAATTGACCTGGCGCTCGAAGACCCGGTTGGCCTTGCCGATGAGCAGCACCACCACCGACAACAGGGCGAGGGCCAGCGCCACGAAGACGCCGGCACGGACGACAATCCGGCGCTCTTTCTTCTCTGCCGTCTGCTGGGTCATGCCCCTACTCCCCGGCTTTCGGTGCGTGGCAAGCGCGCGTCGAGAAACGCGCGCACGTCGCTATTCCGGCTGTTCTGCATCTCGGCCACAGTCCCCACCTGGACGATTTTTCGGTTTGCCAGCAGCGCCATTCGGTCCGAGACGTAAAAGGCCGAGGGCATGTCGTGGGTGACGACGATGGAGGTGCAGCCAAGCTCGGCCTTCATCCGCAGGATGAGGTTCTCGATGATGCGGGTGCTGATGGGGTCGAGGCCGGTGGTCGGCTCGTCCCAAAGGATGACTTCCGGCTCGCTGGTGATGGCCCGGGCTAGGCCCACCCGCTTCTTCATTCCTCCGGAGAGGTCGGACGGATACATCGCCTCGATGCCCGGCAGATTCACCATCTTCAGAGTCCGAGCCACCCGTTCGGCCAGCTCCGGGCGGCCCATCTTGGGAAAGTGCTCCCGCAAAGGGTAGGCAATGTTGTCCCCCACCGTCAGCGAGTCGAAAAGCGCCGAGCCCTGGAAGACGTATGCCACCTGTCGGCGGACGTCGAGAAACTGTTGCTCCGAGAAATAGGTGATTTCTTGCCCCTTGAATTCGATGGCCCCCGCATCCGGGTGAACCAGCCCGATGAGGGACTTGAGCAGCACGCTCTTGCCGCTTCCCGAGCCTCCGATGACAGTCAACGTCTCGTGAGGCCTGATGGCCAAGCTAAGCCCGTCGAACACCACCTTCGTGCCGAAGGACTTCTTCAAGTCCCGGAAGCGGATGAGGTCGCCGCCGTCGGTCACGCCAGCACCAAGAGGAGCAGCTTGGTGAGGAAAAAGTCCGCCACCAGCACCGCCACTGAGGCGACCGCCACGGTCTCGGTGGTGGCCCGGCCCACCCCCTCAGTGCCACCCGTCACCCGGAAGCCCTGGTAACAGCCCACCGCTCCGACGATGGCACCGAAGACCACCGCCTTGCCCACACCGCTGAAAAAGTCCTTCAAGTCCACCGTGTCCAGCGCCGACTCATAAAACTGGACCAGCGGGATGTGGTACTCGAAATTCACCACTGCCGCGCCCGCCGCCATCCCCGCCACGTCGGCCAACACCGTCAACAGCGGCAGGACGATGATGCACGCCCAGAGGCGGGGGGAGACCAGCTTCTTCACCGGGTCGGCTCCCAGGGCCCTTATGGCGTCCAGCTGCTCGGTGACGTTCATCGAGCCGAGCTCCGCCGCAATGCCCGAGCCGACCCGGCTGCCAACGGTGAGGGCGGTCAGCACCGGCCCCAGCTCGCGGAAGATGGTCAGCACCGCTACCTTGCCAACGGTGTGACCGACGCCGAAACGGCCGAGGAAAAATCCAAACTGCAGACAGATGACCAGGCCGGCGAAGACCGCGGTGAAGCTGGCGATGGACAGCGAGCGCACACCCAAGGACTCCACTTGGTAGAACAGCGCCCCGAGCTCCAGCGGAGGCCGAAGGCCTCGCACCAGGGCGCGACCGGCGAGGAGAAAGCACCCCCCGAGGGCGTCTAGGGCGTTCATCGCCCGGCGCCGGAAGGGCAACAGCTGTTCCAGCTCCTCGCCCACCAGACCGGCGATGGACTCGTGCTCTTCCGGCTCCGAGGCGCCCGGTGCCTGGCTCACTTCTGCCGCTCCGTGGCGAAACCTTGCACCAGTGCCTGAAATTGCCCCAGCCGGTTCTGGTAGCGGCCCGGGTAGGCGACGTAGGCGAAGTCGTAGATGCAGCCGTCTTTCTTCACCACCACCAGCCCGAGCTCGCGTGCCACGCCATCCATCTTGGCGCTGTAGTGCGAAAACAGCGCGTCGCGGCCGTCGAGCATCTGCGTGGTTTGCTCCAGCTTCTGGACGTCGGTGAAGCCGATGAGGAGTTGGCGGTTGAGGGCCACCAGCGGGACGTCCTCGTACTGCTTGCAGGTGGAGTTGACCCAGAAAGCGAAGTCGGGCGGGCTGGTGACCCACGAAAAGTCGCTATCTTTGAGGGTGACTTCGTGCCAGTCGGCGGGAATGGGGCCGACGCGATAACGGGTGTCGGGGGTCACCACCACCCCGTCGCGCAGGCTGACGCTGCGGCACCCGCCGCACAGCAGGCCCAAGGCGACCACCACCATGGCGCCCGGGCGCCTCGGCAAGAGCACGTCCACGTCGGCCGGCAGCCTAACCTGGCCCAAGCGAGAGCGCGGGCCGGAGTTTCGCGACATTCGGTTGACTCTGCACGTCCGTTCAGGCACCCTGTCCTGGCTCGAAAACAGCCTCGGCGCCCCGCGCGGGCGTCCCCTGGGGAGGGCAAGACGATGGAAGAGCTCACCGGACGGCAGCGCGAAATCCTCCAATTCATCGTCAAGGAGACCGAGGAGCGCGGCTACCCCCCGACCATCCGGGAAATTGGTGAAGAGATGGACATTCGCTCCACCAACGGTGTGAACGACCATCTCAAGGCCTTGGAGCGCAAAGGCTATGTGCTGCGAGGCGAGCAGCAGTCCCGCGCCCTGGTTCCCACCAAACGGGCACGGCTGGTGTTGGGCATCGGCGCAGGCCGGCGCGATGCCAACCTAGTGGAGGTGCCGGTGCTGGGCCGGGTCGCCGCTGGTGTCCCCCTCCTGGCGGTGGAAAACGTCGAGGACTCGGTCAAAATCGACAGCTTCCTGCTGGGCGGCAGCGGCAAGGAAGTCTTCGCCCTGAGGGTGAAGGGCGAGTCGATGATTGAGGACGGCATCCACGACGGGGACTACCTCTTCGTCCGCAAGACGCCGACCGCCAGCGCCGGGGACATTGTGGTGGCGCTCATCGAGGACGAGGCCACCTGCAAGCGCTATTTCCCCGAGGGCGACCGCATCCGTTTTCAACCGGCGAACCGCACCATGACCCCCATCTACATCAACAAGTCCCAATTTCGCTCGACGATGATTTTGGGCCAGGTGGTGGGCGTCTACCGCAAGGTGCACTGAGACACCTCGGAGGCGCTTTCCCAGAAGTCCACCGGCGGCCCGCGTCTCTTCCTTTCGAGTCTGCCCGGCTGCGTCCCACGCAAGGGCTCTTCAGGGCCCGGCGCCCGTGTCGGTGCAGTTGGGCTCCCCCACCTCTGAGCAAAAGGACGAAACCGTCATGCCGGGCGTCGCAAAGGTGTTGTCCTGGCCGTAGCTGGTGAAATTCCCCGATGAGATGTCTACCAGCGCAATGCCGTACGAGGGGTAGCTTTGAATTGCGCAGTTGGCGATGGTGGGCCCAGTCAGGGCATTGGCGTTGCCAGTTGCGTTGCTTACCGAAATGGCACCCGTCCCGTAGGAGGGCGGGGGCGCGAGGAGGGTGCTGTTGGCGTAGTTGACGGTGGCGTACGTCAGCGAGGAGCCGCCCTGGCCTGCTTGCACGACGTTGAAGTTGAGGCCGCCCCAGGCCCCGGCATCGGGCAAGGCCAAGCTGCTGGTGAAGACAATGGCGCCGCTGGAGGAGTCCTTGCCGTTCGCTTGGAGCAGGCCCGAGCCAAGCGCCTCCGGGTCCACGTCCAACTCGGTGCTGGGCGCAAACTTGAGCGTGTTGGGGGCGGAGATGGTGAGTGTGGCCACCGGACCGCTGGCCGAACCAATCCCGATGGAGCACTCGGCCAGAATGGGCAGCGACAGGGGTTGCCAGGTCTGGCTGGTCACCACGTTGCATTCGGAGTTGACGTAAGAGCGAAACGCCACGCCGGCCGTCAGGCCAGGCGGCGTCGACGGTGCGGAGAGGGAAGTCGGAACCGTCGCGCCCTGGTTCGCCTCGAGGACGAAGGGGTAGTGGGCCGTCATCTCCCAGCTGGTGACGGTGATGTCGGCCGAACCTGCTCCGAAGCCGGCATTCAATCCGGCGAAGACCAGGCCATGTCCGGCGGAGCTGCTGATGGTCAGCTGCGTCAGCATCGGCGAAGCAGAGGACCCCGGGCTCGTACCGACGACATCGCCACCCTCCACGGTGAGCGCCGCCGTCTCCTGCAAGTCGTTGGCGCCGCTCCCGCCAGCGTACTCGACGGTGGTGTAGGCGATGGAGCTGCCGGTGCTTTGGGGGCCAAGCACAATGCCGCCCCAGTCGCCGGCGTCCGGAGTGGCCGAGCCGGAGGTGAAAATTACGGGCGCGGCGCTGGTCCCATTGGCCAGAAGCGAGCCAGGGGCGTCAACGCCCACTCTGAGCGCGGTGACGGGCGAGCCACTGGCGAAGGTGACCGTCGTTCCAGGTTGGACAGTGAGGACTGGGCTGTTGGGACCGGCCACCACCACCGTCTGCGAGACCGTCCACACGCAGCTCGCATCCAACGTAAGGTTGGAGGTGACGGTACTGGGCACACTGCAGGCGTCGTAGGTGAAGGCGTTGGGGAGGACTGCGAATTGTCCGCCCGGGTTGGTGACGGTGACCGCGACGCTGCCTGCCGTCCCGGGGGGCGAAGTTGCGGAGAGTTGGCTCGCGCTGTCGACCGCGACGCCGATGGCCGGGGCCGTGCCGAACTTCACCGTGGCCCCGGACTGGAAGTTGGCGCCGGAGATGATGACGCTTGTCCCGCCCAAGGTTGAGCCTGAATCCGGCACCACGCTGGCGATGGTGGCGCCCGACGAGCTCCCACCGACATTCCCGGTACAGCCAGAGGCCGCAAGCACCAGGCTGAAAACCAGCGGAGAGAGGGAACGGAAGCTACGGCGCGGCATGGCCTCTCCACATGTTACCAAGCTTCGTCGGACCGACGGCCTGGTGCCGAGAGCTACGGAAAGCACACACCTCACACCCTACGCCTGACACCTCGGAAGGTGCCTACGGCGCCGGGACGGGCCCGAGAAAGCGCAAGGGGTCGACTGGCTCGCCGTCCACTCGCACCTCAAAGTGGAGGTGGGGCCCGCTGGTCTTTCCGGATTCACCCACCGTGGCGATGACTTGGCCGGCGCGCACCGTCTGCCCCGTCCGCACCCGGAGGTCCCGGCTGTGGGCGTACACCGTGACGAGGCCCTTCTCGTGCCCCACCACCACAATCAGTCCGTACCCAGACTGGGCCCCGGCGAAAAGCACCACGCCCTCCCCGGCCGTTCGCACCGACGTGCCGGCCGGTGCCGCCAAGTCAATTCCGTCATGGGGCTCCCGCCCCTTCTTGCCGAAGCGGGCGTACAGGACGCCGCGCAGCGGCCACTGCAGTCCTCCTTGGACGGCCGTGGCACTGGGGCTCCGGGGTTGGACTGTTAGCCTGCCGGCCACCGCAGAAGCCCTTGGCCCACCCTCAGCGGCTGGCGCCGGCCCAATGCTGGCCGCAACGGCGGCGGACTTTGGCTCCGCCGGCGGCGCCACCGTCGCCGCCGGGCGGGGCATGGGCGCGGTTGGGTGGTCGAACGCTCGGGCCAGCCCCTCGGGCACCGGGACGTCCCCGGGAGGCGGAACGAGGTTGAAGGCACGCAGTAACTCGGGCGGGAGCGCCTGGCCAGCCAGCGGCTCGACGGGCGTCTCCCAAGCACTGGCAACCTTCGGCGAGGTGACTGGGTGCGCGGCTACCGCGGGGGCGGAGAGTTGGGTAGCGGGCTCCAAGGCGCCCGGAATGAGGAGCTCCGTCCCCACCGCCAAGGCCGAGCTGGAGTCGCGTCCATTGGCTGCTGCCAACTCGTCGGCCGACAGTCCGTAACTCTTCGCGATGCGAAACCAGGTTTCCCCCTTCTCCACCCGGTGAACGCCCCGGACCACCTCCGGCTCGGGGTGCGTCCCGGCCTCGGGGAGGGCCCAGGCTGGCAGCGGCTGGCCGGCCGGTGGCCCAGCCCGGCCGCCGGCGCAGGCCGCGAGCAGGAGCCAGCCGAGCGCGCCGAGGCGCCCGGAGCGGCCCCCGCGGCTCACCCCTCCTCCGCCAGGCGGCAAGCGAAGCCGTCCACTTTCCAAGCGGCGAGTCGCTCGATGAGGGCCTCGTCCGTAAAGTCCAAAAGCATCGGCGTGACAGAGACCAGGTGCTGGTCGAAGACGGCGTTGCAGTCGCTGCCGGCGATGGGCTCGTGCTGGTAGGCATTGCCCCCAATCCAGTAGTAGCGCCTGCCACGCGGGTCGACGTTCTCCACCACGGCGTTGCCGTAGCTGTGCCGACCGAAGCGCGTCACGGCGTACCCTCCGGGCTGCCCCTCGGGCACATTGACGTTGAGCAGCACCCGTGGCGGCAGCACCTCGGACAGTGCGGCCGCCACCAGCGCGCGGGTGAAGCGCGCGGCCGGTGCGAAGTCGAAGCCGGCCCGCGACACCAGGCTGACGGCAATGGCCGGCACCCCGAGCAGACAGGCTTCCATCGCGGCGGCCACCGTGCCGGAGTAGATGACGTCGTCGGCCAGGTTGGGCCCGTGGTTGATGCCGGCGACGGCGATGCGCGGCAGCTCGTCCTTCAGGAGGTGGTGGATGGCCAAATAGACGCAGTCGGTGGGCGTCCCATCCACGCTGAACCAGCGCTCCCGCACCTTCCGGATGCGCAGTGGGCGGTGAAGCGAGATGGCGTGGGAGGCAGCGCTCTGCTCTACCTCGGGTGCAACCACCCAAACCTCGCCGAGCGGCGCGAGCGCCAAGGCAAGCGCTTCGAGTCCAGCGGAGAGGACGCCGTCGTCGTTGGACACCAGGATGCGGATGGCTAGCCCTTCCCGTGCGCGCCGAAGGCACTCCGCCCGGCAAACCGCGCCGTGCCCCCGAGCTGCTCTTCGATGCGAAGCAGCTGGTTGTATTTGGCCACCCGCTCGCTGCGCGACGCAGAGCCAGTTTTGATTTGGCCGCAATCCAGCGCCACCACCAAGTCGGCGATGGTGACGTCCTCCGTCTCGCCGCTGCGGTGAGACATTACCGTGGTGTACCCGGCACGGTGCGCCATGCGGACGGCATCGAATGTCTCGGTGAGCGTTCCAATCTGGTTCACCTTCACCAACAGCGAGTTGGCCACGCCGGACGAGATGCCTCGGGCCAGCCGGTCACGGTTGGTGACGAAGATGTCGTCGCCCACCAACTGCACCTTGGCTCCCAGGGCGCGGGTGAGTAGCCCCCACCCCTCCCAGTCGTCCTCGGCCATGCCGTCCTCGACCGAGATGATGGGGTAGCGCCCAACCAGCTCCTGGTAGTAGCCAACCAGGGCGGCCGCCTCGTACTCCTTTCCCTCCCCCTTCAGCCGGTAGCGCCGCGTCTTGGCGTCGAAGAATTCACTGGCCGCGGCGTCGATGGCCAACGCCACCTGCTCGCCCGGCCGGTAGCCGGCCTGGGCGATGGCCTCGAGAATGACTTTGAGGGCCTCCTCGTTGGCAGGGAGGTCCGGGGCGTAGCCGCCTTCATCCCCGACAGCGGTCCCCAGCTTGCGCGCCTTGAGGCCCTTCTTGAGCGCATGAAAAACCTCCGCACCCCAGCGCAGTGCCTCGGCGAAACTCGGCGCCCCGAGGGGCACCACCATGAATTCCTGGATGTCCACACGGGTGTCGGCGTGAGCGCCGCCGTTGAGGATGTTCATCTGTGGGACTGGAAGAGTGCGGGCATTGACGCCGCCGATGTACCGGAACAGCGGCAAGCCGACAGCGCTCGCGGCGGCATGGGCGGTGGCCATCGACACGCCGAGGAGGGCGTTGGCCCCAAGCTTTCCTTTGTTGGGCGTGCCGTCCAGGGCGATGAGGCGCTGGTCGAGCGCTGCCTGGTCCAGGGCGTCCATGCCCTCCACCGCAGGGCCGAGCACATCCTCCACGTTGGCGACGGCGCGACGCACGCCCTTGCCCCCGTAGCGTGTGGGCTCAGCGTCACGCAGCTCGGCCGCCTCGTGCACCCCGGTGGAGGCCCCGGACGGAACGGCCGCCCGGCCCCGGGCGCCGCCTTCCAGCTGCACTTCCACCTCAACCGTCGGGTTGCCGCGGGAGTCGAGAATCTCCCGCGCGCGGACGCTGGCAATGGTTGTCATTACCTCGAGGTTCTACGGCCAGGTGCCGGGGGGGGCAAGGAGCTGGCGCTTCCTCAGCCGAGCAGCTCGATGACCACCACGCCACGCTTCGGCGTCTCTTCACCGGTGTCGCTCTTGCGAGGCGGCCGGTCGAACTCGGGCTCGGGAAGTGGCAGTTCCACGGCCGGAACTTCGTCACGGCGACGCTCGCGCTTGCGCTGCTCGTCGATGATGAAGGTTTCCAGCGTTTCCACTTCCGTGTGCCTCCACAGCGTTTGACGTCCAGGACGGCCAGAGGATTCATCTGCCCATTCCGGCGTTAATGCCATTGTAATCGCTTCAGCCGGCCCCGCAAGGCTCTGGTCGTCTGAAGGCGCCTCACCCACACCCGCGGCAGCCGACGACGTCACCCGCTCCCAAACGACTGACGGCATGCGGGCTTGTCTTGAGCTCAACGGCTTCCGGGGCCCTTTTGAAGTCTGTACCAGGGTGCCCGGAACCCCAGGAGGTCCCCAAAACCATCCCGTGGGATGGGGGCAGCGCGCCACAGTGCCCTCTGCCGGGGACGCAAAAGGGGGGCTACCCGCCGCTCAACGCCTGAACAATCTGGACGGCGTCCGTGGGGTGTAGGACGCGCGTCAACTCGAAGACTTGCTCCCCGTTGACGAAGCAGCGCATGTGTGGCCGCAGCTGCTCCTGCTCGTCAATGAGGCGGAATCTCAACCCGGGGTAGCGGCGGTCGAGGTCGAAGAAGAGGGCGGTCAGTGTCGCACCGGTCGCGTCGACTTCTCGAAGCGTGGTGTAGGAGAGCAGAGGACCCGGAATCAAAACTTTCATGGTTCAGCTTTCGCCGCCGCGCTTGGGCTTCATCGCGGCACCGCTGCCTCCACCGCGTAGATTTCCGGAAGGTTCCGGGCAATGCAGCTCCATCGAGTGCCCTCGTCTCGACTCATCCACAACTCGCCACTGGTCGTTCCGAAGTACAGCCCAACTGGGTCCGCAGCGTCGGCCGTCATCGCCTGGCGCTTCACCGTCCACCAAGCTTGTCGCTCGGGTAGGCCGGAATCGAGGCGGTGCCAGCGCTCGCCGCCGTTGCGCGTGACGTAGACGGCCGGGACACCTTCCGGACTGGTCCGAGGCCACACCGTCGTTCCATCCATCGGGAACACCCAGGCCGTGTCCGCGTCTCGTGGGTGCACCACCATCGGAAAGCCAATGTCACCGACGCCCTTGGGCATATTCCTCCCGACGCGCCTCCACTGTCTGGACGGCCGGTCGAGCCGGTAAATGCCGCAGTGGTTCTGCTGGTAGAGCCGGTCCGGGTCCTTGGGAGAGAGTCGAACGCAATGGGGGTCGTGGAATTGGATGTTGGCCGGGTCGAGGTTCTCGACCACCTCCATCCCTTGGACCAGCGGAGCCCAGGTTCTCCCCGCATCGACGGACTCGTGCACGCCGCCGCTGGACATGGCGATGTAGAGATGGGCCGAGTCCCGCGGGTCGACGATTACCGAGTGCAGCTTCGGCCCATCCGGGGTGCCGTCCTGCTCACTGCCCATCCAGGCCCGGTACTGGGCGTTCTCATTCAACCCAGGGAGCCCTTCCCAAGAGATGCCGCCGTCGTTGGACCGGAATAGCCCCTGCGGCGAAGTCCCGGCGTACCAGGCCTCGGGCTCGCTCTCAGGGCAAGGCGTCAGCCAGAAGGTGTGGTCGACGACGCGGCCCTTCTGGCCGTCCGGCGCTTTGGAGAAGGCCGGTGGCCGCATGGCCTCCTTCCAGGTGCGTCCTAAGTCGACCGAGCGAAACACCGTCGGCCCGAGATGACCGGTCTTCGCCGCCGCGAGGAGCGTACGGCCGTCCCGCGGGTCGAGCACGAGGTGACTGACGATGTGACCGAGGAAATGCGGACCATCGACTCGCCAGCTCCGCCGCTTCCCGTCGCCGTGGTACAGCCATGCCCCCTTGCGCGTGGCGACGAGAACGACGACAGGAGGTAAGCGGCGGGCGCCTTTGGCCGCCCGTGCTGGGCTCGGTCGCCGCTTGGTTTTTCGGGGGCTGCGGACCATGCCTCAATCCTCCTCTTCGGGCCTCAGCCGAACCACGGTCAGGTGCACCGCCCAGAGGCGTTCCCTGGCCGGTCTCAGCGCTCAACCAGCGGATTCAATTCTTTTTTTGAACGACTCGAGCATTTTGGGAAGGCTCGACTCCACCATTGCCGTGACCAGCGGACGGGGAACCAAAAGGCCGAGGGCGACGTCGACGGTATAGATGGCGTTCGTCTTTCCATCCGGTTTGGGCTCGAGGACCCAGCCCCCTTTGTTGTCCTTCATGACGTCGCCTTCGACGAAGGTCCACTGCAGACCTCGGGGACGGTCCTCCGTCATCCGCAGCGTGTAGCGGATGCGCTTCATGACGTCGACTTCGTAGTGGATGTTGACCTGATTGCCTTGCCGGCCGGAGGTGCGGATGGACTTCACCTCGGAGAGAAACTCCGGGTAGCGCTCGTAGTCGGAGATGACGTCAAAGACGCGCTCCGGGGGCGCGTTGATGAGGATGGAACGGGTGGCGCTCGCCATGTGAAAACCCTCTCGTTGCGCCTCTACGGCGCATATCCCGGCTTCTTGTCGAACTTATGGGTGGCCTGCACGTAGCGCACGGTCCCGGTCTTGCTGCGCATCACCACCGAGTGCGTTTCCGCGCCACTGCCGAAGAAGCGGACGCCTTTGAGAAAGTCCCCACCGGTGACGCCGGTGGCGGCAAACATCACTTCCCCGCGCGCCAGCTCCTCGGCGTTGTAGATGCGGTTGATGTCCTTGACGCCCATCGACTTCGCACGTTGAGCTTCTTCGGCGCTGCGCGGCTGCAGGCGGCCCTGGAAGTCCCCACCGACGCTCTTCAGGGCCGCCGCGGCAATGACGCCCTCGGGCGCTCCGCCGGTTCCAATCAGCACGTCCACTCCGGTGTCCTCGAAACAGGTGGCGATGGCCGCCGCGACGTCTCCATCCTCGATCAGACGAATCCGGGCCCCGGCCGCTCTCAGTTCCGCAATCAGCCCCTCGTGTCTCGGCCGGTCGAGCACAATCACCGTCAAGTCCTCGACCCGCCGCTCCAGCTTGGCGGCCACTGCCCTCAGGTTCTCGGTGGGGCTCTTTCGCAGGTCGATGGCGCCCTTGGCCCGCGGTCCCACCGCTAGCTTCTCCATATAGGTGTCTGGCGCATTGAGCAGCTGGCCGCGCTCGGCCAAGGCAACCACGGCGATGGCCCCAGGGCGTCCATAGGCGCACAGGTTGGTGCCCTCCAGCGGGTCGAGGGCAATGTCCACCTCCGGGTCGTCGGGGCCGCGGCGGCCGACCTCCTCGCCGATGTAGAGCATCGGTGCCTCGTCGCGCTCACCCTCCCCGATGACCACCGTTCCTCGGATGGGCAACGCGTCAAAGGCCTTGCGCATCGCATCCACCGCGGCTTGGTCGGACAGGTGCTTCTCCCCTCGTCCCATCAGCCGCGCCGCCGCGATGGCCGCCATCTCCGTCACGCGCACCACTTCCAGCGCCAAGTTGCGGTCCATCAGAGTTCCCCCTTGTCCACTTCGCCCTTCTTGCCGACCAGCTGTGCAACGTGCTCTGGGAGTCGCGCGGGCTTCCCCGCCCGCGTGAGGCAGGCGTGCACCGTGTGCCCGAAGCAGAGCAGCACGGACTCACCCTCCCGACGAACCTCGTAGACGAAGGTCAACCGGACCCGGGAGGCGGAAGAAACCTGGGCTCCAATCAACAGCATGTCGTCGTAGCGCGCCGGCGCCCGGTAGTGCACCACCGCCTCCACCACCGGAAGCATCAGGCCTTGCGCTTCGAAGGCCAGGTAGGTCCCGCCCAGTGCGCGAAACAGCTCGTTTCTCGCGTGCTCGAAGTAGCGGAGGTAGTTGGCGTAGTACACCACCCCCATCTGGTCGGTGTCTCCGTAGATGACCCGCTGTCGCGCTTCAAACATTGGGGGCGAGGACGGTACTCCACCCACGGCCAGCGTGGTGGTGCGGAAAGCGTGTTTGCTGTCTTGCACGCGGAGCCACCGTGGGCTTCATAAGAGGGCCCCGCCCATGCGCTCCCCTGCCCCCGTCCGCAGCCTCGTCCTTGCCCTGCTTCTCCTCGCCGCGCCCGCCTGGGCCCGGCCGCCCCGACTGACGCTCTTCATCACCGTCGACTCGCTCGGGACCGACCTCCTGTTGCGCAACCGGAGCCACCTCCGAGCTGGCCTGGCCACGCTGTTGGAGAAGGGGGCCTTCTTCCCGGACACGCGCTACGAGCAGGCCGAGGTGATGACGGCCCCTGGCCATTCGGTGCTCGCCACCGGGGCCTACCCCTGGCGTACCGGGATTGTGAGCAACCGGCTCATCAACCGGGGCACCGGCAAAGAGGAGCCCATCTTCTGGGACCCCAACCACCCGGTGCTCGGCACCCCGCCCGGGCCGGAGGACAGCTCACCCGAGGCTCTCCTCGGAGAGACGCTGGCGGACCACTTGCGCCTCTTCACTGCGCGGCTGGGCAAGGTGGTGGTCCTGGCCGGCAAGGGGCGCGCGGCAATTCCCCTGGCAGGCCGGCTGGGGGAGCCCTTCTGGTTCAGCGAGGCCGTCGGCCGCCTGGTCACCGGCACCTTCTACGCCAAGGAACTCCCGGCTTGGGTGAAGGCCCTCAATGAGAGGCGACTGCCGGACCAGGCCTTCGCGCTCTCCTGGACGCTGAGCCTTCCGGAGAAGGCCTACAGCGGCCAGGACGACCGGCCCTTCGAGGCCGACGCCTACGGCATGAAGCGTAAGTTTCCCCACCCGCTCTCGGCCGGGCTTCCAGCGCCGGGTCCGCAGTCCTACCAAGCCTTCGCCAGCTCACCGTACTTCGATGACTTCCTCGTCGAGGCGGCCAAAGCGGCGCTGACGGCGGAGCAGCTTGGTAAGGACGAGGTTCCTGACTTACTGGCGGTCAGCTTCAGCGCCCTGGACCGCGTCTACCACCTGTACGGCCCCTACTCCTGGGAGGTGCAGGATGCGCTGGTGCGGCTGGACCGCTCGCTGGGGGAGCTCCTCGCTGCCGCCGAGCGAGCCGCCGGCGGCCGCTCCAACCTTCTCGTCGTCTTGAGCTCGGACCACGGCGGGGCCGCCATTCCAGAAGAGCTCATCGCCACTGGCCTGCCCGGGCTGCGGGTGAAGCCGTCCTCCCTCAAGGCGGCGCTGCAGGCCGAGCTCACCAAGCAATTCGGCGCCCCCTTGCTGCTCGGCTTCAGCGAATTCGAGGTGGTGCTGGACGACAACGCCCTGGAGACGCGGCACCTGGACGCTCCAGCAGTGAGGCGCGCCGTCGCCGGATGGCTTGCCCGCCAGCCGGGCGTGGCCCTGGCCGTGGCCCGCGATGACCTCGGGGGCTGCGATGACTTTCAGGGCTACGGAGGCGCTCTCCGCCGCAGCTACTTCCCCGGGCGCAGCGGCGACGTCCTCTTCCTGTTGCGGCCCTTTGCCGTCCTGGACGAGCAGGACGATGGGACAAGCCACGGGCTGCCGTACAGCTATGACGCTCAGGTGCCGCTCCTCCTCTACGGACGGGGCGTTCGCCCAGGCACTTACACCCAGCGCATTCAAGCGGTGGATGTCGCAGCCACCACCGCCATGTTGATGGAAATGGGGGGCCTCGCCGGCGCCGAGGGCGTCGCCCGCAGCGAGGCCATCTCTCTCATCCGCTGAAGAGAGGCGCTGACGCGACGCGTCAGCGGGACCGGGGCAGCAGCTCGAGCGAGAGGTCCATCGCCCGCGCGGAATGGGTGAGGGCTCCCAGAGAGACATAGTCCACGCCCAGGGCCGCCAGCTTGGGAAGCCGCTCTAGGGTGACACCTCCGGAGACCTCGACTTCCACACGCCCGCGAATGCGCCGGACGGCCTCGGCTACCGCCGCGTCCTCCATGTTGTCCAATAGCACCACGTCGGCACCACCGGACACAGCGTCCTCCAGCTGGGCGAGCGACGTCACCTCAATTTCCACCTTCACCAGCCGCGGTGCGCTGGCACGGGCTTGCCGGAGCGCCTGCAGCACGTTGCCGCCCATCGCCACCAGGTGGTTGTCCTTGATGAGGACGCCGTCGAAGAGTCCAAAGCGGTGATTGGATGCGCCGCCAGCCCGCACCGCGAGCTTGCTGAGCGCCCTCATGCCGGGCGCCGTCTTTCGGGTGTCCAGCACCCGGCACTTGGTTCCCCGCACCGCGTCGGCTGCCTGCGCCGCCAAAGTGGCGATGCCGCACAAACGCTGAACAAGGTTGAGGGCGGTGCGCTCGCCGACAAGCAGCGCGCGGAGGGAGGCTGAGATGGTCGCCACCACGGTGCCCGCCTCCACCCTCGCGCCGTCCTCGAAATGGAAGGCCACGGTGGCCGCCATCTCGAGGCGCTGGAAGACGCGCGCGAAGGCTTCGGCGCCGGCAAACACCAAGCGCTCTTTGGCCACCAGCTCGGCGCCGCCCCGCGCGGACGCGGGGACGAGGGCCGATGTGGTGACATCCCCCGCCGGGCCGAGGTCCTCGTCCAGTGCGAGGTCAATCAGCCGGTCGAGGGCGTCCATGGTGAAGCTGCCCCACTCGGGGTGAGGACGCTAGCGACGACCCCGCCGCTTGGTCGTGCGACGCACCACCTTGCGCCGCCCGCCACGCTTGGCCTTGCGGGCCGGCGCCTTCCGGGCTGCCTTCCGCTTGCCTGCCCGCTTCGCTTTGCGCTTGGCCTTTCGCGGCGCCGCCTTCTTGGCGCGCTTGGCTTTCGGCTTTTTGCGGGCCGCGGCCTTCTTCTTGGGCGCCGCCGACTTGCGCGGCGCGGGCGCGGGAGTAGCCGCCATCGGCGCGCTTGGCGCCTGCGACGGCTCGCTCGGGATGCCGAACATTCCGCTCGATGGCGTGGGCGGTGTGGATTGGAACATCTCCTCCGGCGTCTTTTCGGACATCGTTCCCTCCGGCTCGATGCGATTCAGGTTTTCCTGCACTTTCAAACTTCGTTGCTCAAGCTCCGCGACGCGTGCGCGGTCCTTCTCCACCACCTCGGCAGGCGCTTTGGCGACGAAGCTCGGATTGTCCAGCTTTCTCCTCAGTCCCGCTAGGTCCGTCTCAAGGCGAACAAGCTCCTTCCCCAGCCTCGCACGTTCTTCGGAGAGATCCAGCAGTCCTGCGAGGGGTACGAAGACTTGGAGCCCCTCCCCCACCCAGGTGGCCGACTGGGGTGGCTGTGGGCCAGGGGGCTCGACCTCCAGGGCGGCCAGGCCGGCCAGGGGTAGGACATACCCGGAGGCCCGCCGCAGCGACTCCCTGAGCCGGGGACGCTCCGACTGCACCACCGCCCGGAAACGCGCCGCCGGCGAGAGGTTGCTCTCCCCACGGATGGTGCGTACCGCCTCAATGACGGCCATCACCGGGGCCATTTCCTCCTCCGCTGCCGCATCGCGCCATGCCCCGGTGGCCTCCGGAAAGGCCTCCCGGGCGAGGAAGGCATCCGGGGCCACCCCTGGCAACCGGTGCCACAGCTCCTCGGTGAGGAAGGGCATGAAGGGGTGCAACAGCCGAAGGAGCTGGTCGAGCACCTCGACGAGCACGGCCTGGGTGGTGGTGCGGGCGCGGGCGTCGCTGCCTTGCAGGGGCGCCTTGGCCAGCTCGATGTACCAGTCACAGAAGCCACGCCAAGCAAATTGGAAGAGCGCCGACGCGGCATCGGCGAACTGGAAGGTGGACAGTGCGGTCTCCACCTCCTCTGTCACCCCCTCCAGCCGGGCCAGAATCCAGCGGTCGGCCAGCGTCATTCGCCCCCGTTCCAGCGGCGTCTGGCCGGGCTGAAAGTCCCCCAGGTTGAGGAGCGCAAAGCGCGTCGCGTTCCACAGCTTGTTGGCGAAGGCCCGGTAGCCGTTGACGCGTTCCAGGGACAACCGGATGTCGCGCCCCTGCTGGGTGAGCGAAGCGAGCGTGTAGCGCAGCGCATCCGCCCCGAAGGCGGGCATGCCGTCGGGAAACTTGTTCCGAAGCGCCGGAGGTAGCGAGCCCGCCTTCGCGCCATGGATGACGTCCAGAGGGTCGATGACGTTGCCCTTCACCTTGGACATCTTCTCGCCCTTCTCGTCGCGCACCATCGCGTGCAAAAAAACGGTGCGGAAGGGCACGTCCTTCATGAAGTGCAGGCCCATCATCATCATCCGCGCCACCCAGAAGAAGAGGATGTCGTGGCCCGTCTCGAGCACGCTGGTGGGGTAAAACGTCTCCAGCTCGGCCGTCTGTTGCGGCCAGCCGAGGGTGCTGAAGGGCCACAGGGCGCTACTGAACCAGGTGTCGAGGACGTCCTCGTCCTGCACCAGGTGCGCGCCGCCGCACCGCGGACAGCGTTCCGGCCGAGAGCGGGCCACCACCGGAGGGGCCTCCGGGCCACAGTCCTGGCAGAAGTAGGCCGGAATCTGGTGGCCCCACCACAGCTGTCGGCTCACGCACCAGTCGTGGATGTTGTGCATCCAGTGGAAGTAGGTGGACGTCCAGCTCTCCGGGAGAATTTTCACCCGGCCCTGCTCCACCGCGGCGATGGCCGGTTCCGCGAGGGGCTTGGTGCGCACGAACCACTGCGGCGACAGCCGCGGCTCGACCACCGTGCCGCTGCGCTGGCAGGTCCCCACGCTCAACACGTGGGGCGTCTCCCGTACCAGGAAGCCCTGTTCGGCGAGGTCGGCCAGCACGCGCTTCCTCGCCTCGAAGCGGTCGAGCCCGGCGTAGCGCCCAGCCTCGATGTTGGTACGCGCCGAGTCGTCAAAAATATTCAGCATCGGCAACTGGTGACGAAGGCCGGTCTCGTAGTCGTTGAAGTCGTGCGCCGGTGTCACCTTCACCGCACCGGTTCCAAACTCCATACTCACCAGGGTGGCGTCGGCGATGATGGGGATTTCCCGGCCGACCAGCGGAAGCACGGCGGTCTTGCCCACGAGGTGGCGGTAGCGGGGGTCATCGGGGTGCACCGCCACCGCGGTGTCGCCGAGCATGGTTTCTGGCCTGGTGGTGGCAACCACTAGGGCCTGCTCGCTGTCTTTCACCGGGTAGCGGATTTCCCACAGCGACCCCTTCACCTCCTCATGGTCGACCTCCAGGTCACTGATGGCCGTCTTGCAGTCCGGGCACCAGTTGATGAGGCGCTGGGCACGGTACAGCAGCCCCTCCTCGTGCAGACGGACGAAGGCCTCCACCACCGCCCGAGAGGCGGCCGGGTCGAGGGTGAAGCGCTCGCGGCTAAAGTCTAGGCTGCTCCCGAGGTCGGCTTGCTGCTCGTTAATGCGGTGACCGTACTTCTCCTTCCACTGCCACACCCGCTCGATGAAGGCCGCCCGGCCCAGTTGCTGCCGCGTCTTGCCCTCGGTCTTGGCCAGCTCTCGCTCCACCACGAGCTGCGTGGCGATGCCGGCGTGGTCGGTGCCCGGCTGCCAGAGGACATTGTCGCCACGCATGCGCCGCCAGCGCACCAACACGTCCTGGAGGGTGTTGCCCAGGGCATGGCCGATGTGCAGAGCCCCGGTGACGTTGGGCGGCGGAAGAATGATGCAGTACGGCGGCCACTCCGAGGTCGCGTCCGCTCGGAAACAGCCGGCATCTCTCCAGGCATCCGACCAGCGGCGTTCGACCTCAGTCGGGTCGTAGGCTTTCGGGAGCTCCTCCGCTTTGTCTCCGCTCAGGCCTTGGCCTCCCGCTCCCGCATGGTGCGTTCCACGTACTCCTTGATGATGGTTTCCGCCAGCTGCGGCACCACTTCCCAGGCGATTCGCTCGATGACTTCCTGAGATGCATTCTTGAGGGCCGCGCGAAGCGCCGCCTCGCCCCCATCGGCCGACGCCGGGGGCGCGAGCGGGGTGGGTGCGTCCAACAGGCCGACGTCGAGGGTCATCTCCTCCACGCTCTCAGAGATGCCTTGGGGAGCGGGGGCCGGCACCCCCGGCGTCGTCCCCAGGGTGAAGGACTCGCGCGCGCGCGGCTGTAGCGTCGGCAGCGGCGCCGGGGCGCGCGGCGCCCCGGCCGGAGCGAAGGGCTGCCCAGGCGGACGCACCAGCGCTGGATTGGTCTGCGTGGGCAGCGACGCGCCGGGCGGCCGCGGCAGCCCGGGGCTGGTCAAAGGCGGTAGGCCCGGGCGGGGCGAGGCTGGCACGTACGGCGCTGACGGAGGCCGGGCCACCCCAGGGGTGCTTTGAGTGACGGCGGCGCCCGGAGGCCGGGGCGCTGCTGGCGCTCCCGAACCGGGAAAGGCAGTAGGTCGCGGGACAGTCGGTCCGCTGCTGAGGGGCGTCGGCGCGCCCGGAGGCCGGGGGACACCGGCCGGTCCCGGCATCGGCTGGGGGACACCACTCGGGGGCCGCTGGACCCCGGCTGCGGGGGTGAAGCCGCTTCCCGCCAGCGGCGGCCGTGCAGGCATGCCTGCCATCGGGGCTCTCGGTCGGGGTGCGAAGGGGGCTTGGTCGGCGGTGGGCGGCGGCACGTAGGCGCGCGCCGGGGGCGGGATGCCCGCGGGCAGTCCAACCAGCGCGCGCACCTTGTCAATTAACGCCTGGCTTTCGAAGGGCTTGACGATGAAGTCATCGGCCCGCACCGCGCGGGCCCGGGCTTCGTCGAAGGGCTCGAAGTTGCCGGCCAGCAACAGCACGCGGATGGACGCCGTGGCCGGGTCAGCCTTGAGCGCCTCACATACCTCGTAGCCGCTTTTTCCCGGCATGAGGACGTCGGCCAGCACGCAGTCCGG
The DNA here is from genome assembly GCA_052143535.1 of Myxococcaceae bacterium. GTDB lineage: Bacteria > Myxococcota > Myxococcia > Myxococcales > Myxococcaceae > JADGRA01. The sequence goes on from JBKQSS010000005.1 coordinate 40,403, forward strand.
CTTGAGCTCGCGGGCCCGGGAAATGGCGTCCATGCCGTTGTCCACGAAGGTGATGGACACGTCCTCCACGGCGAAGACCATCCCGATGACTTTGCGAATGGTGAGCGAGTCGTCGGCTACCAGCAGCTGCTTCGGCATGGGGCAGGGCCTCGGAGGAAAGCCTCAGGAATCCTTCAGCAAATCCCGGTCATTGGAAGGGCGCGAGACAACACCTGTCAAGTTTGCAACGACCCCAAGTGGGCTGGTGTGCGGCTATCCGCGCCGAGGGATGAACGGATAGCATTTTTCGCTGATTCCTCCACCCATGGCGCGCGTTCTCCTGGTCGATGACGAGAAGGTGGCCCGGGCAGTCTACGGCGACTACCTCGCCGACGCCGGCCACGAGGTGCATGCCGTGAGCGGCGTCACCGAGGCACGCGCCGCGCTGGCGCTCCATCCTTTTGACATTGTGGTGACCGACCTCATCCTCCCCCAGGGAGACGGGATGGAGGTCCTTCGCCATACCAAGGAGCGCTACCCGGACGTGGAGGTGGTGCTGATTACGGCCCTGGACAAGGTGGGCCCCGCGGTGCGGGCCATCAAGAGCGGCGCGGCCGAGTACCTGGTGAAGCCAGTCCGCCCCGAGGCACTGCGCCATGCCGTGTCGCGGGCACTCACCACGCGGCACTTGCTACAGGAGAACGCGGCGCTCCGACGCCACGTGGCCCTGGTCGAGGCCGGGCAGCGACTGCTCACCGTGCTCGACCGCGGACGCCTCGGCTCGGCGGCCGCGGGAGCTTTCGTCCAACTGTGCCAGGTCAGCGCCGCCTTGGTATGGACGCGCGGACCCAATGGCGAGCTCCGCCACGAGGCCGCCGATGGCGTCCCGGGCCAATTCCTCGCTCCCCTTCAGGCCGCCTGCGAAACCCACCTGCGCGCGCACCCCTCGCGCGCTTTCGAGCTCACCGCCCTCCCCCACTTCGCCCAAGGCGTCGCGGTGCCGGCGCTCGACCCCTCGGCTGGGCTGCGGGGCTGGGCCGTACTGCTTCTGGAGGGGGCCGAGCCGGCAGGAATGCGGGACACCGCCAGCTACCTGGCTCAGCACCTGGCGCTGGCGCTGCACCACGCGGACCGCATTGAGCAAGCGGAGGACCTCGTCTACTTGGACGACCTCACCCGGCTCTACAACGCCCGCTACCTCGACGAGGCGCTGGAGCGCGAGTTCGCAGGAGCCGATGGCCACCAGCCATTCAGCATCCTCTTCCTCGACTTGGACTACTTCAAGACGGTCAATGACACCCACGGTCACCTGGTGGGCAGCAAGCTCCTGATCGAGGCGGCCCGGGTGGTGAAGTCCTGTACCCGCGACCAGGACGTCGTGGCCCGCTGGGGCGGGGATGAGTACGTCATTCTTTTGCGCGAGACTGACTCCGGCGGCGCACTGAAGGTGGCCGAGCGCATCCGCCGGGCCGTCGAGTCCCATCACTTCCTGGCGCGCGAGGGCTACGGCTTGAGCCTCACCACCTGCGTCGGCGTGGCCAGCTACCCGGAGCACGCGACGGACAAGCGCACGCTCGTGGACCAGGCCGACCGCGCCATGTACCGGGGCAAGAAGAGCTCGCGCAACGTGGTGTACCTCGCGAGCCCCAACCACACCGCGGTGCCCGCGGCTCGCAGCGGCGCCGCCTGAGCTATTGACGGCTCGTCTCGTGGACAGCAGCTGAGCGACGGCCCCAACGGACAGAGAGCACCGGCGCCCATCCTCGGGGGGGAGTGGCTGGCCCCGCGTGAGGAGGTGGGGCCACCGCCCGTGCAGCCCTGATGCTTCAGGGCTGCCCTTTGCCTCGGCCTGCGCGCGGTCTTTAGTAGTCCATGTCGTCGGAGTAGTCGGGGCCACCGCCACCGCCGCCACCACCACCGCCGCCACCCTTGCCCTTCTTCTTCGGCTTCTCCGCCACCATCGCCTCGGTGGTGAGGAGCAACGCGGCCACGGACGCCGCATTCTGGAGCGCCGTGCGCTCCACCTTGGTCGGGTCGATGACGCCGGCCTTTTCGAGGTCCTCGAAGACTTCGGTGCGGGCGTTGAAGCCATAGGCACCCTTGCCCTCGCGCACCTTATTGAAGACCACCGCGCCTTCGTGCCCGGCGTTGGAAGCAATTTTTTTCAGTGGCTCGGTGATGGCACGGCGCACAATCTCCACGCCGAAGTCTTGCTCGCCGCCCAGCTTCAGCTTGTCGAGCGCCGGGAGGCAGCGGACGTAGGCCACGCCACCGCCGGGGACGATGCCTTCTTCCACCGCAGCGCGCGTGGCGTGCAGCGCGTCTTCCACCCGGGCCTTCTTCTCCTTCATCTCGGTCTCGGTTGCCGCCCCCACCTTGACGACGGCCACGCCGCCCGCCAGCTTGGCCACGCGCTCCTGGAGCTTCTCCTTGTCGTAGTCGCTGGTGGTTTCCTCAATCTGGTTGCGGATGAGCTTGAGCCGCCCCTCGATGTCCGCTTTCTTGCCGGCGCCGTCCACCAGCGTGGTGTTGTCCTTGTCGATTTTCACCCGCTTGGCACGGCCCAAGTCATTGAGGGTGACGTTTTCGAACTTGTTCCCCAGCTCTTCGGAGATGACCTGCCCTCCGGTGAGCACCGCGATGTCCTTGAGCATCTCCTTGCGTCGGTCGCCAAACCCGGGGGCCTTCACCGCGGCGACGTTGAGCACGCCCCGCAGCTTATTCACCACCAGGGTAGCCAGCGCCTCGCCTTCCACGTCCTCGGCGATAATCAAAATCGGCTTGCTGCTCCGCGCGACCGCCTCGAGGACCGGGATGAGGTCCGCCATCGCCGAGATTTTCTTCTCGCTAATCAGGATGTACGGGTCATCCAGCTCGACCTCCATCCGCTCGCGGTCGGTGACGAAGTACGGGCTCAGGTAGCCGCGGTCAAACTGCATCCCCTCCACCACGTCGAGGGTGGTCTCGAGGCCCTTCGCCTCCTCGACCGTGATGACGCCTTCCTTGCCGACCTTCTCCATCGCGGTGGCGAGAATTTTCCCAATCTCCTCGTCTCCGTTAGCGGAGATGGTTCCCACCTGCGCAATTTCCTTGTGGTCCTTGGTGGCCTTGGAAAGTTTCTTCAACTCCGCCACCACCGTCTCGACCGCATGGTCGATGCCGCGCTTCAGGTCCATCGGACTGTGTCCTGCAGCCACCAACTTCAGACCTTCCTCGTAAATCGACCGCGCCAGCACGGTGGCGGTGGTGGTGCCGTCCCCCGCTTTGTCGGAGGTCTTGCTCGCCACTTCCTTCACCATCTGCGCGCCCATGTTCTCGAACCGGTTTTCCAGCTCGATTTCCTTGGCCACCGTCACCCCGTCCTTGGTGATGGTTGGAGAGCCGTACGACTTCTCGATGACGACGTTGCGGCCCTTGGGGCCGAGCGTCACGGCCACCGCGTCGGAGAGGACACGAACCCCGCGCATGATGGCGTCGCGGGCATTCTCATGAAAGAAGATTTCCTTGGCTGCCATGGCTTAAGCCTCCTGAATTGCTGAGAATTCTACGGGTCGGGCCGATTGGCACTCGACACTTCTGGGTGCCAACGTAGATATCTCCCAGCAGTTGTCAACCCCGAATCGCCGCGGCGACTCTCCTCGCCGAGTGCCGGGGCGCCCGCGGCCCACAAGTCTCGCCCTCTGACGGACGCCCGTGCCCGTCCTTTGGGACCCGCCCCGGTGCCCCTTCTGCGTCGCGGGTGATGCAGACTGCCCTGGACCCGAGGTGTTCTCGCGCTTGAATGCCGCGTGCTGCGCGGCGACATTCGTTGACGCCCCGAAACCTCGGCACCGAGGACGACGGTCCGATGCGCAAATGTCGCAGAGAGCGCCTCAGCATCCACGACGCCGCAACACCTTCTTCAAGCTGCCAACCACGCTGCGCCGCATCGAGAGGATTCCCCGGTCCGCCGCCGTCAGAACGCGAACACTGACGCTCGACGAGTACATGGAGCCGAAGACCAGGGCCATGGTGATGCTGCTCTCAACGGCACTTACTGGCGGCAGCCAGTGACTGAGAAGCCCGTCCTCGGCACCGTGGAAATTTGGGAATTCATCAACACCACCGAGGACACCCACCCCATCCACCTGCACCTGGTGCGCTTTCAGCTGCTCGAAAGGCAGCATTTCGACTGTGCCAGCTACAACAGTCACAACGGCTTCAACACCATCGGGAGCCCGCTGCACCCGGGCCGAATGAGATGGGCTGGAAAGACACCCTCCAGACACACCCCCGGATGATGACGCGCATCATCGTTCCGTTTCAGGGCTACCCTGGGCGCTGCGTCTGGCACTGCCACGTGCTGGAGCACGCCGCCAACGAGATGATGCACCCCTGCGAGGTGGTGATGGCGCCCCAACGGGCGAGCAGTCGCTACGCGAGCTGCGCTGTCCTCGGGCCTGTGGTAACGCGAGACGTTTCCTGCGCGTCCACTCTGCATGCCCACGCCCTCGCTTTCCTCGCTGGCGTCTGGCTCGCGGCCCATTGGCGTCGCGGGCCCGGTCTGCCAGGACTACGCGCGCGCCTCCCGCCTTGAATGGCTGGAAACAAACGCGACCGGCGCATTCGCCATGGGGAGCGTCGCCGGGGCGAATACCCGGAGGTACCATGGGCTGCTGGTCGCCGCAGTCCGGCCGCCCACCGAGCGCGTCGTCACCCTCTCGCGTCTCGAGGAGACGGTTGTGGAGCCAGGCGGAGAGACCCCGCTGTCCACCAACCAGTACCCGGGGACGCTGTACCCGAGCGGCTTCCGGCTGCTGCAGTCCTTCCGACTCGACCCTTGCCCGAGATGGACTTTTCAAGTCGGCAACACCCGCCTGGAGAGGCGCTTCTTCCTGGTCCGGGGAAGACAGATGGTGGTGGTGCTGTATAGAAGCGACCGCGCAGTGCGCCTCAGAGTGGAGCCGCTCCTCGCCTTCCGCGACTTCCACAGCCTCACCCATCGCAACAGCGCACTGAATCCCGCCGCCCAAGAGGAGACAGCAGGCGCGGTGCGCCGCCTCACCCTGAGGCCCTACGCGAGCCTCCCGCCCCTCTTCCTCCACCATTCAGGTGAGGCCTTCCAAGCCGGGCCCAGCTGGCACGACAACCTCGAGTACCTGGAAGAGTTGGACCGAGGCCTCGACTTCCGCGAGGACCTCTTCCTCCCGGGAAGCTTCCTCCTCGACGTCAGGCCACAGCGGCCGGCCTGGGTGGTGGCCACGCTGGATGGGGCCGCGCGGCTGGACGACGAGGGCGTCCTTCAGCTTGAAGCATCGATGGTCGACGAGCGGCGGCAACCCGGGCCGCCGGAAGTCGGGCGCCTCGCGGCGGCGGCAGACCAGTTTCTCGTCCGTCGCTCCGACGGCTCGCCCACCATCATCGCCGGCTACCCGTGGTTCACGGACTGGGGACGGGACACCATGATTGCGCTACCGGGCCTGCTGCTTGCCCGGGGAAAGCTGGCCGAAGCGCGCGCCGTTCTGGAAGGCTTCTTGCGCTACCTCGACGGCGGCCTGGTCCCCAACCGCTTCCCGGACCACCAAGGCCCGGCGGAGTACAACACCGTCGACGCCACGCTGTGGATGTTTCAGGCTGTGCGCGCCTACCTTTTGGCCGGCTCTGACAGCGGCTTCTTGCCCCAAGTCTTCTACCCGGCCGCGCTCTCCATTCTCGAAGCCCACCTGCGCGGCACCCACTATGGAATTCACGTCGACGCCGACGATGGCCTCCTCGTCGCCGGCGGCCCGGGCACCAACCTGACCTGGATGGATGCGCGGGTGAATGGCCAGCCCGTGACACCGAGGCACGGCAAGCCGGTGGAGGTGGAGGCCCTCTGGTACAACGCTCTGCGGCTGTTGGAAGGCTGGGCCAGCGACTTGGGAGATGGCTCCACCGCTGCGAAGTGCAGGGAATTGGCCAACCGCGCGGCCGCCTCCTTCGAAGCGCGCTTCTGGAATCCAGCCAAAGAATGCCTCTTCGACGTCCTCCTCCCCAGCGGGCCGGATGACCGGGTTCGCCCCAACCAGCTTTTGGCCCTGAGCCTTCCCTTCCCGCTGCTTCAGCCCGAGCAGCGTCGCGCTGTACTCCGCCAGGTAGAGTCTCAGCTCCTCACGCCAGTGGGAGTGCGCACGCTGGCGCGCGGCGAACCGGGGTACCAGCCACACTACGCCGGCGGGCCGGCTCAGCGCGACGCCGCCTACCACCAGGGCCTGGTGTGGCCGTGGCTATTGGGCCCTTTCGTGGACGGCTACCTGGCTGTCCACGGCGACACGCCCCACACGCGCCAGCATTGCCGCGGCTTGCTGCAGGGGCTTGAGCTGCACCTTTTGGAGCAGGGATGCCTCGGCTCGGTGTCCGAATGTTTCGAGCCCGAGGCGCCCTTTCGCCCGGTGGGCGCCCCGGCCCAGGCCTGGAGCGTGGCGGAGCTATTGCGTGTCCAAGTCCGGGTGCAGCCCGAGCAAGCACGGTGAGACGCCTCGGCGGGCGTCGCTTTAGAGTCCGGCGTCGGCTTTGGCCGCGGGCGCCGCGAAGAGCGTGAGCTCCAGCTCGCCCTCTTCGGCGACCACCTTGGCCAAGGTCTGCACGCGGGCCAGCCACCCGTCGGTGAAGCGGGGTCCAATGCGGTAGGCCTCGCGCTGAAAGTGCTCGATGCGGGCACGGATGCGGAGCCGCCGGTCAGTGCCGAGCAGCACCAGCGTCCCGTTGACGCGTTCGGTGCCTCCGTCCTCTCGGGCACGACCGCACACACGGAAAGAGAGCTCGGCGGTGAATGGCTGTGGCACATCCGGCTGCAGCCCCGTGGGCAGCTGCACGGCGTCGAAGCGAGCGGCCAGTACGCAGCGTGCTGGGTCGGACTTCTTGTTGGTGGCCCACTGGCGAAAATGGCCCGTTTTCGTGTCATCCCCGTCGACTTTGAGCGAGGTGAGCGGGAGCGAGCAGCTTCCGGAAACCAGGCCGCTTTGAGGCTCCCAGGTTGCGTCACAGGCGACCGCCGAGGAGACCGCCGTGATGCGTTCCCCCAAGGGGGCGTCAAAAATGGCAGTCACCGTGTTTTTTCTGGCATTGCCGTCGACACTCAGGTGCTCGGCTGCGAGCCCGGGAAGGCCACCCAGGAAGAGAGAGACGAGGACGGCGCGAGGGGCGACGGCGGTCATGCGACCTCAGGCTTGTCCAGCCTCGGGCTCGGCGGCCCCGGCGGGGAATGAGAATGTTGGAGCTCCTTCGTCCGGAGGTCCTGGCGACTGGCCGACACCTGAGAGATGGAGCGTTCCACCAGGAGGTCCAGGGTCCAATCGAGCACGACACGCACCTTGTTTCCGAAGCCCACCAGCTTGGTGAGGTAGAGCGTCCGCCAAATGAACCAGGCCAACAGGCCCGAGAGGCGCACCCCCAAGAGGTCGATGGCGGCAAAGTGCTCGCCCACCGAGACCAACGCTCCGTAGTTGAAATAACGGAAAGGGCGCGTCGGCTTTCCACGCAGGAGGCGCGCCACATTGTCTCCGGTGCGAGTCCCCTGCTGGAACGCCACCTGGCCGAGTGCGGGTAAGGGTTTGCCGTTGTCGAGGCACAGCGCCGCGTCCCCCAGGACGAAGACGTCCAGGTGGCCTTCCACCCGCAGGTCACGGCCCACCGGCACTCTTCCCGACGCGTGCTTGGGAAGCGCCACGGCTTGAAGCAAGCCCGCCGGCCGCACGCCGGCGCACCACACGCAGGTACGGGTGAAGAGCGTCTCGTCCTTGTCCAATTGAACGCTGAAGGGCCCGACGCCCAGCACCCGGCGGCCCGTCCGGAGGTCCACCTCGAGGTGCTTCAGCCGCTCGGACGCACGGCTCACGACATCCGAATGCCAGCCGGGGAGGACGTGTGCACCGGACTGCACCAGCACGAGGTGGACGTCGTCCGGGTCAATTTCCGGGTAGCGGTTGAAGAGAACCAGCTCGACGAGGTCGCGGATTTCAGCGACCAACTCCACCCCGGTCGGGCCTCCCCCCACCACCACGAAGCGCAACAGCTGCCGGCGGCGCTCAACCTGCTCTTCCTGGGCAGCCAACTCGAAGCAGTCGATAATTTGGTTTCGGACCGCCACGGCATCGCCCAACTCGCGCATGAAGAAGGCGTGCTCAACCACGCCTGGGGTGCCAAACGTCTGGGTGTCGGAGCCCGGGGCGAGCACCAGCAAGTCGTAGGGCGTTTCGCGGTGGCAGACGCGCGTTTCCTCCGCGCTTCCATCCACGTCCGCGCGGCTCACCACCACCTTTCGCTCGAGGTCGACCAACTCCACCGTCTCCTTGCGGAAGACAACATTGGTGGCCTCGAAAATGCGCCGGAAGGGGTACGTCACCTGCCGCGTCTCGATGGCCCCCGTCGCGACCGACGGTAGAAGCGGTGGGAAGAGGAAATAGTTGCGCTGGTCGAGGACGATGACTTCCAGGCCGCGGTGGTAGCCCAAGACTGCATCCAGCCTCGAGGCGGCGTAGAGGCCGGCGAAGCCGCCCCCGACAATCACGACGCGCTTTTTTCGGCTTCCGGGCGGCGGATGCCACCTTGCGTAGAACCACATATCGCGGACCGGGCGGCCCACCAGGTAGGCCAGCGCCACGGCCTCCAGCGCCACCACCGAGCCAAGGAGGGCTCGCGCCAAGGGGGACGTGGCAAGAAGGAGCCACGCCAGCAAGTCGATGGCCGCAAGCACAGTGAGAGCGCCGGTCGCCGCCACGCGGACGCGGCGGGGGAGCGCCACCTGGCGAAAGAGGCGGGTCGCCACCACAGCCACCAGGGCGAGAGAGCCAAAGTGGAGGGCGAACAGCACCGGGTACCACAGTGGGCCATAGCCCTGGACGCGCACCAGCATCTGCCCCCACCCGAGGAAGCCGTCCAAGCTGAGGGTCCAGTTGGTGAGAAGAACGGAGAGGCCTACCGTCGCGAAAAACAACAGCGCGCCGGCGAGCAGCCCAAAGGTTGCGAGTACCTTGCGAAAGAGGTTGAGATTCTTCAGCCGGTGCGCGTCGGCATGGCGCCGCTTGTGAGAGACGTCAGTCATGTACGGGCCGTGAGCCTTTCGCGGCAGGCATTGCAGGCAGGGCGGCCCGAGCGCCGACAGAGAAAGCGTGGAATGGAAAGGCCTGCCAGCACACTCCGCAGGTACGTCGCTGCAGGGGTGGGCGTTACTCGCGTCAGCCGAACACCAGTCTTACGATGGCGGTTTCGCCGCGCTGGACAATGGCGCGCAACGCCAGGCTCTGCGGCCGAAAACAACGACGGCTCGCGAGTTGGCGACGCCTCTCGAAGCTAGGGCATCGGAACGGGGCAAGTGGGAGCGCCGCCCTGTTGGGGGCAGCAGGCAACCACCTGCTTGCTGGCGTCCATGGTAACGGTGGTGTCCATATTCAGGTCGTGGCCACCGTCGGCGCCGTCGGTCCCCGTCCAGTACCCCCACACGTAGCCCGGGAGCGGAGAGGCATCCAAGGGCACCACGGTGCCGGGGAGGAACGCTGCCGTCGGAAGGTAGCCGGCATCCCCTTCTCGGCTGATGGAGCACCAGTTGAGGTAATTGGTGACGGTGAGGATGTACACCGCTTGCCCGCCGTCGGGGCCCGCATCCGCGTTGGGACTAGAGTCATTGGGCCCGGAGTCCGAGGCGTTGTCCGTCGACGCGCCACAGCCACACACCACAGCCGCCAACACGAGGGCGAGAGCCCTCCATCCTGCTGCTCGAGCGCGAAGCTGTCTCATTGAAATTCCTTCCTTCTGGCTAAGGAAATGGCCCATCTGCCGCATTTTTTCCATGCCGAGACGGAGTTGTGGACGCGGCGAGAGCGCGGCAACCGCTCCTGTCCACTGTCTAGAGATTTGTACAGTGTCATAAGCCTCGTCTTCGCTAAGCTTGGGCCCCATCGGGCATTCCCATCGGCCCTTCCTTGCGCGGTGAGCAGCGGGTTTCATCACCGGATGCTCGTTAAGGGAGAGAGCAACGTCAGAGCCATGCGCGCGAGACCTCGGGGGCAGGACTGGGGTGGAAGCCGCCCGGACCAAAGACGGAGACCTCATTTGCTGGACGCTGACAGGCTTGACCGGCGCGCTTTCGAAGGCTCTTGTCACCAGCTACGCTTCCGTTTTTCTCGGGCCGCACCAGACAGAAGGGGTGCGCCCACGGTAATTCCTAAAGTTCCATTTCTCCCTGAGGAGGTTCGCCATGAAGCGGTTGAATGGTCCTTTGAGTTTGGCCCTGGGGATGTTGGCGGCCTGCGCCACCGTCAGCGGGGCCCCACAGCCAGCGTCCTTCCGGGTGGCGCTAACACCCGGCGCCGAGACGCCTCCCTGCCCCTCGGCTGGCGCCGGTACGGTAGGGGCCGCCCAACTCAGCATCCCTGCCGAAGGCACGTCCATCATGGCCAGCGTCACTTATGAGGGCCTCTCGGGTCCCGTCACCGCCGCCCACATCCACTTTGGCTCCGCCACCGCGCCGGGGCCCGTCGTCCTGTCGTTCGCCGACGCGCTCGGCACGCCCGGCTCGCATATTTTCGAAAAGACTTTCGTGGCCGCAGATTATATCGCCGCCCCGGGTGCACCGGCGGACTTCGCCGCCTTCGTCAAGGCGCTCGAGGCGGGAGGCGCAGCCTATGTGAACGTCCACACCGCCGCCTGCAAGGGTGGTGAAATCCGCGGCGAGATCTAATGACGGAGGGACGACCGCCAAGGCATCGCTGGTCTGCTGAACGCGCTCGACAGCCTGAGGTACGTTGGACCCGGCTCGAAGCGCCGCGCATCCTCTCGGCGCGAGCCAACACGGCCTAAGGCCGGCGCCACCTACTTTTCGCTGCGATGAACGCCGAGCGGAGCGCGTCGATGTTCTCGGGCTCGAAGAGCGTCTGGTGACCGCCAGGAATTTCCAAAATCTGGATTTGGGGACAGCGACGGCGCCAGGCCTCATCGTCCGCGCTAGTCATCGGCGTCCGCAGCAACGCCGCCGGGGCGTCCAACGCGACCGGATCGCGGTCCAGGGAGGCAACCCACGGGGCGGTTGTCCGAAGTAGCAGCCGCAAACTCAATTCGAATTCAAACAGCGATTCGGGTTTTGCAGGAGCTGGTCCCGCGCTCGCGCCACTCAACCAACGCACCCACCCAGCCAGTCGCGACCCGGCAAGGCGCATCAGCGCGCGCCAGCATTTCGCGAGGATTTGGCGGAAGAACTCCCGGAAGCGGCGCTTGCGAACCAGGTAGAATGCGTCGTCCATTGCACGTCGAAGCCACCCCTCGCCAGCGGCCGACGAGCTCACCATGAAGGAATCGATCGCGCACATCCCAGCCACGTCGCGGCCCAACGCCTGCAACCGGAGCGCCAGCGCGTAGGAGAAATGCCCACCCAGGGAAACACCAACCAGGGCTATTGGACCGCTGGGCACGACGGCGAGGATCTGTTCCGTCAAGTACTGAATCAGTGAATCCGCCGTAAAATCCTCTGCGACATACCGCCTCCAGCCGGGATATTTGATGGCAAGGAATCGAGTCCCTTCCAACCGTCCATCCCCTAGCCAGGTGAGTTCAGTAGCCAAGCCTCCGGCGCCCGGCAGGTAGACAACCGGAGGGTCAGCGACGGTCACGCAGCCCGCATACCGTTCTTGGCGAGATGCATCGCCACCGTTTCCGCCGCGTATTCGGCGCCGACGACAAATCGGTACAGAGGCCCGAAACTCATCGCCGACGTCGGACCAATCATATGAAGTCCTGGGACCGAGGATTCAAATGCGCTGTTGAGGCGTGGCGCAGCCTCCAGACGCTGGATCCTCGCCCGTAGCCTGGGCTCCAGGAGACACATGCGCTCGACATCGACAACGAACCCGGTACCGGCGATCACATGATCCACCTCGATGCGTCGCTCAGAACCAGTTCTGTCCTGACGCACTCGTAGTGCCACTCGACTGCCCTGTTCCGCGGCCGTCACGACGGACGTGCTGCAATGGATGGGGACAATGTTCTCCACCCGATCCCGCAGCCACCAAGCCCCCTCCGCCCCGAGGTGGCTCCTGACAAACTGGGTTCGCCAAAGCCCCGGCAGGCGATGCATGCCCCCGGGGAATTTCGTCAGCGCCCACGCCTTGGGTCCTGTCCCGAGCCCCGTGATCGGCGAGCGGATCCTGCGCCATAGGCTGCGTTCCTGCTTGACTTGGGTGTGCCAATGCACCGCCTCATCGCGCACCAGCAGCTGCGGTCGAGCGCCGGCCTCGTGCAAGAGCGCCACCGCCTCCAGCGCAGACTGGCCGCCGCCAACGACTGCCACGGCCTGCCCCCTGAAGGATTCAAATGAGGTCACGTTGGCCGTGTGAGTGCACAGACCCGAGGGCAGAGTCCCAAGGGCGCTGGGCATATCGGCGAAGCCACTCAAGCCCGTCGCCAGCACGACGTTGGACGCGACGAGCTGCGCCTCATCGGCCAGCTTCAGCGCGAAACCGTCACCCTCCTGCCTCACACTGACAACATCGACCGGCTCGACCCAGGACACATTGTTCTGCTGAAACCATTGTCCGTAGTCCGCAAAATTGCCGATGGAGCAAGGCTCGAAGGTTTCCAGTCCTCGGGGCCCATTGTAGTCAGCAAACGCGAAGCCCAGCTTTGGCGCGGAGAGATTCATGCCAAAGCAATAGGATTTCAGGAAACGCCGACTGCCGGCGGCGGCAATATTCCCCCAGAAGCGCATCGGTATGCCGAATATCCGGTGCTCGATGTTGCGGCCTGCCAGATGAGCAGCAAGTGAGAGGCCGTAGGGTCCGGCCCCGATGATGGCGACTGGTATTCTCTTCATTACCTCGACTCCCCCGCCCGGGTTGCAGCCCTGGACGCCCGGGGCGTGAAACGTAGAAACCGACGGAACCCCCGCAGACCAAGAAAAATCTCCGAAATGACATGGACCCATCTTGGTAAAGGATCGTCATCGGAGGCGGCGACATCAACGCAGGTGGTGGAATGGCGCTTCATCCACGAGCGCCAATAAGCGAGCTCCTCTCGTGAGATGCGGTGGGTCAACCACTTGGCCAGCAGCAGCGCGCGCAGCGTGAACCCGTCGCACCAGACCGTCGCTGAACTTTCCGGCGGAGCCACTTGCGCAGCGGCCACCGCGGCTTTCAGCGCCTCACGCTCCCCCGCCGCATCCATCCAGGCGAGCAAGGGGAGGGACATACCCCTGCGTATATCCATGCCAATCTGGTTGAAGGTGCGCGGGTTGAAATCAATCACCGCCCAGACACCATTCGTGTAGAGGAACTCGACCTCGAAGATTCCGAAGTAGCCCAATTCCCTGCAGAGTCGCCGCACGGCATCGGACAATGCCGGGTTCGGCGGCAACGACTCGAAGCAGATGCCAACGCCGGCTGGCTGCGTGCGCTGCAAGACCTTCTTCGATTGTCGTGTGACGAATAGCTCACCAGTCCTGTCAATGAATCCGGAGACGGAGCAAACCCCTTCGCTCCGGACGGCGACAAATTGCTGCAGGACCGGAACGCGCGCATCAGGGAGCAGGGGGTCGGCCGGCAATCCGTCTTTCTCGCGCTCGATAAATCTCGGGTACTCTTGCATCAGCTCCTGGGGCGAGCCGACCCGCATCCCCTTGTCATTTCTCAGACGGTTCACGTGAGTGCGTGGCTTGATGAAAATCGGGTACGGCAAGGTTGGAGCGAGTGCCTCCAGCTCTCCTTGGCTACGCACCTCCCACGTCGGAACACAATCGACACCTGCCGCCTTGGCTGCAGCAGCAAATTGATGCTTGTCGAGGATTCGTTGTATGGCCGACAGCGATGGCTGATAGGTGCGAAAAAGCCGTCCGAGCAATGCGGCATTGACCGTATAGAGCCATGCCGTCTCATCCGACGTTGGCAACAGAACCTGACCGGGGTCGGATGTACCAATCGCGAGGAGTTTTGACAGAAACTGCTGATTCTCGCGCTCGGGCGGGGAACGAACCGTGCGGTTGGCGTAGCGCGACCATGCGGCGGCGGAAATGCGAGGCGACCATCCGGTGGTCAGACGAGGACCCGACAGCACGCAGACCCTGATGCCGTTGGCGCCAAGTTCGCGAACGGTAGCCAGCGTGCCTGCGTAGGCCGCGGAGGCCAGGAGAACCGCGCGTGGGCTCTCCGAACGGTCGGTCATCTGCCCCAATTAGCCGAGATCATGATTTGACATCAAAGGAGGAACGTACCGTACTTCGCTCGGTGGCCGAGTGGGGTGCGCGTGGCACCAGGCAGGAAGGGGGCTGCGAGACTCGGGCCGGAGGCGCGTCGGGCTGCTCACCACCCGAAGGCTCACCCAGTGTCGGCCGGGTCGTCAGCGACCGTTCCCGTGGGTACCAGAAAGGGCGCCGCCAGCATGGGCGGGGTGGCGTTAGCGGCGCCGCGCTAGCGCGTCTCCACCGTTAAGCGTCGGCCTTCTGCGCCGGGCTGCGGCGCATCCGAAATGTCCAATCCGACGATGCGCGCTGGCAGCGCCTGGACATCCCGGCGCTCACGTCCCATGGCAACTCCCCGACTCAGAAGACGTGACCACGCGTTGAGGGGCGAGCTGAGTAGAAACGAAGCGTTGAAAGGGTCCCGCGGGCGGCTGGACCTTCGGCAGGCTTCCACGGCCCTATGCCCGGCGGACGCATGAGCGCGAGTGGGCTGGGCACTTCTTGACCCGTCGCAATCTCTGCGCCGCGCACAGGGCGAAACCCGGTAGGCACGCACGCTCTGCGCAGACGGCGCGGTGCGAAAGAAGTGCTACCTCGACAGCGGGTGGTATGCGCCTCGCATGACTCTCCGAAAGTAAAACTCGCCGCTCGAGGTACGAGAACCTGCGCGGATGTCAGTCACACCCCCGACGTTACCCAATCTCCAGCGAGGCTGAATGCGCCCGCGCCCGTCTGCATCCGGTCGACGTAGCGCTGCGGGGCGCGCGTGGGTACCAGTGGCTACGGCGCGCATCACTCTGCTTCAGCCTGCTGCTAGTCGTGGGAGTCCCGCTCTGGCACTTGCGCGCCGTCAGCGCGCAGAGTGTGGCGGGTAGCGGCGGTGCCTGGCCGCGCCTGGCCGCCGCACTCGCCTTTCCCACGGCCGCACCGCGCCTGGTAGGTGCGCCATCGGCGATTGACTTCTTGGGCCTGGAGCTGCTCGACCCCCTTCTCGCGCTCGGGGTGGCCGTCGCGCATGGGCTCCGCAGCTCGCTCGTCCTCGTCGCGCTCCCGGCTCTAGTACTCGTCGCGGTCCTCGGACGTTTCTTTTGTGGTTGGCTGTGTCCCTACATTCCGCTGTTGGCCGCGAGCAATGCGCTGCGCTGGCTACTCGGCCGACTCGGCCTGCGGCTTCCGAACCTCCGGCTTCCCCGCTACACCAACGTCGCGATGCTGCTCACCGTGGTAGGAGCCAGCGGAGCTCTCGGCGCTCAAGTCGCTCCGCTCCTCTATCCACCAGCGCTCATCGGTCGAGAGGCATTTCGAGCCATCTTCTTCGGAGGCTTTGGAGCAGGTGCCGCTGTCATTGGACTGGCGTTTGCCTTTGACACGTTCGTGTCGCGCGCCGGCTTCTGTCGTTCTCTGTGCCCGGGTGGGGCGCTCTTCGCATTGCTCGGCGCGGCTTCCCCCATTCGGGTGAGGCGCGCCGCGCCCCTGTGCACCGAATGCACCGTTTGCGACGTGGTGTGCAACCTCGGCCAGCGACCGATGGCCGACCGCCTGGACGCAGGATGCGAGCGTTGCGGCAAGTGCGTTTCCGCTTGCCCCACGGGTGCTCTGACGATGGGCCTCGGCGGCCCCACCGTCTCTTCTACTTCCGAGGCTACGAAATGAACCGGCGAGGCCTTCTCTGGACGCTGATGGCAGCGCTCGCCGCAACGTTCCTGCCGAGACGCACTAGGGCCTCCCCTTCCGGCCTCCGGCCGCCCGGGGCGGTGCCAGCCGGCGATTTCGAACGGGCGTGCATCGGCTGCTTTCGCTGCGCGGAGGTCTGCCCCCCGAAGGCCATTCGCTTCTCCAGGCTCCTCTCACTCGAGGCAGTCCATCCCTTCGTCAATCCGCGAGAGAGCGCCTGCATTCTCTGCATGAAGTGCACGGAGGCGTGCCCCACCGAGGCGTTGACGCGAATTGCTGCGGACAGAGACGTGGTGGCTCGAACCGTCCGCATGGGAACGCCCGTGCTAGAACGTCGCGACTGCCTCTCGTGGAACGGTCGCGGAGTTTGCCGGCTCTGCTACTACGTGTGCCCCTACGCCGGTACGGCAGTGCAGCTGGTCGGCCCGCGCCAGGCGCCACTTTTCCAGCCCGAGGCGTGCGTTGGCTGCGGACTGTGCGAGGAGGCGTGCCCTGAGGAGGCCCAGGCGATTCGCATTCGTCCTCGGGAGACGGCCCAGTGTCGCGGATGAGTCAGCACCGCACCCCGGTTCATTTTCTCCAGCGCCTGGGGATGAGTCGTCGGCATCTCTTGAAGCTCGCGCCGCTTGCCGCGGCCGGGGGCGCGGTGCTCGGGGTGGGGCTGGTGGGCCGCGAGCGCCACGAACGAAAGCGCATTCAGGGCGTCTGTCGCTTTTGCCTCATCCATTGCGGCGTGACGGCAACGACCGACGGCCAACGCTTGGTGCGAGTTGAAGGGCACGTGGCGTCCAAAACCAAGGGGTTTCTCTGCGTGCACGGGCATGCGATGCCGGAGGTAGTGCATTCGGAGCGCCGGGTCCGCATGCCGCTCGCGCGTGAGGGCGACACTTTCCGCGAGGTCAGCTGGGACGAAGCGTTGGCGCGTATCGCCGAGCGCCTCGAGCGGGTCAAGGCCGAATATGGGCCCGAGTCTTTGGTTTTGCAGACGGGATGGCCACTGGTGCGGCACCCGCTCGTCGGGTTGCTCCACCGGTTCTGCCAAGCTTTTGGGACGCCCAACCTCGCAACCGTCGGAAGCTTTTGCGAGACGGCTGGCCGGATGGGTAAGGCGCTTACCGTAGGCAGCAAGTACTCCCCCAACTTCCACCGGGTGCGGACGCTGGTGCTTTGGGGAGCGAACCCGACGGAAACGCTTCCCATTGCCGCCCACCTTGTTGCCGAAAAGGCCTCCACTGGGAAGCTGGTGGTCGTAGACCCGCTGCGCACCGAGCTCGCCTCCATTGCCACTGAACACCTTTCCGTGCGACCCGGAACCGACGGTGCGTTGGCGCTGGCGATGATGCACGTGATTATCGGCGAGCACCTCTACGACTCAGCATTCGTCGAGAACGAGACGGTGGGCTTCGAGGAGCTCCGAGAGCTGACTGCTCGCTATCCGCCGGAAGCGGTCGCAGTGCTGACGACGGTTCCCCGCGAACAGATTGTCCGCGTAGCGCGGCTCATGGCTCAAGAGGGACCGACGTCCGTCTGGGAGGGGTTGGGCATCGAGCACCACGAGAACGGAGTGCAGACGGTGCGAGCCGTGGCAGTCCTCGAAGGACTCTGCCGGCGTTCCGGGCAACAGGAGGTGAACGACTTACTGACACCTCCGGGAGCCAACTTCTACCAGGAGCCCCTTCCGGCGCTGCTCCGACCGACCACCGCGGAACCGGTGCCCCCCCCAGTTCGGGCGCGACCTCTCGGCTATGCGAGCTACCCGCTGTTCGAGATTTTCAACCGCGAGGCGCAGGGGAACCTCTTGGTCGACGCCGTGCTCAAGGATGACCCATACCCTGTGCGTGCGCTGTTGGTTGTGGCGGCAAACAGTATGGTGACAGCCCCGGGCTCGGAGCGCCTGCAGGCAGCCGCCGCTCGGCTTTCTCTCATGGTCACCGTCGACCCGTTCCTCACCCACACCGCGCGGCTGTCCGACTTCGTTCTTCCGGCCTGTACCTTCGCCGAAGCCCCCACTGTTGAGGCAAGCGACGACGAGGTTGCTCACGGCGGCATGGTCGCTCCGCAGCACCAGGCGTGGCCTGATTGGAAAATCGTCTTCGAGCTAGCACGCTCTCTGGGACTCGGCCGTTACTTTCCCTGGAGCTCCTTTCGGGAGGCAATGCAGGCCCCCCGCCGACCCTACCGAATCGACGAAGAGCACCAGCCCCGACCAGAGCCGCCCCCGCCCGGTGCTCCCTCCCCACGCTTTGGTACCGTCTCCGGGAAGCTGGAGTTGGCCTCGAGCCTTCTCCGCCGCCACGGATTCGATGCCGTTCCCACCTGGAAGCCGCCTGCCGAGCAGCCGGATGGCGCCTACCCCTTGGTACTGGTGACCGGCCCGCGGACAAGGGCTTTCATCAACTCTCAGTTCCATGAGGTGCCGAGCGTGCTCCGAAAGATGCCGGAGCCGGAGGTGCTCCTGCACCCTGAACGTGCACGGGCCGCCGGTGTGGTGAGCGGCCAGCGGGTGGCAATTGTTTCGCCACACGGGCGGATTGAAATGCGGCTTCGCGTCACCGCCGACGTGCATCCCGACACGGCGGTCGCGCCGGCAGGCTGGGAGACCGCCAACGTGAATGTCCTGCACCACCCGAAGCGTCTGGACCCCATTTCCGGCTTTCCCGCCTTCCGCTCGGGCGTCTGCCGAATCGAGCCACTGCGTCCGGCGTGAACTCGCCTGGCCCGAGGCGCGCCACTGTCAGTCCCAAAGTAGGTCCAAAGTGTACAGACGTTCGCGGCCTCGCGCCGTAAGCCGCGGCCAGGCGGGATTGTGCAGTTGGTTCCCGCTTGGAGCTGGCGCAGTGGGCGAAGGTCACCAAGGTGCAGACTGTCGAGCTACGACGGCTACAGGTCGGCTCGCCCGCGGATCCGGCCGTCGAGTCTTCGGGCGGCCTGGGCGGGACAAAAAGCGGATGGCTCGAGCGCGATCAAGTCCGCGCGGGACCCGGGAACCCCATGCGTCGAATCAGGTCTAAATTAGATAGCGCGGGTCGTCTGCCACCGCCTTCCAGAAGAACCGGCGATTCACCAACAACAGCACCATGTATGGACTGCGGGCCTTGAAGGCCCGCTCCAGATACTCAAACAGTCGGTCGCGGTCGCCGAGACGTGCGTACAAATCGGCAATCGCGAAGGGATCAATGTAAGTCGAGTGCCCCTCCTCCTCGAGTCTGGCGAGCGTCAGCTTGGCGCGATTTGAGTCTCCGCACAGGAAGGCCGTCTGCGCCAACCAACATTGTGAAAGCGGCGACCCCGGGCTCTTCAATTCGTCCGCGCGCTTCATCGCACTGAGCGCCTTCTCGCGTTCGTTCATGAGGGCATACGTCAGGCTGAGCTTGATGTTGCCCCATCGCCAGTTGGGGTTGAGGTCGATCGCTTTCCTGAACTCAGCTGCCGCTTCCGGTAGCCGCCCGCTCTCCAGCAGGCAGAACCCCAGAGTGTGCGCGGCGAAGACGGAGAGTGGATCGAGAGACTGCGCCATCCGCGCTTCGGAGATGGCTTCCTCGGGTCGATCCAGCGCGAGCAGATACATCGCGTACTCTCGGTGGGCGACATCGCTGCCGGGACTGACCTCGATGGCCTTGCGATAGTTCGCGCCGGCTGAAGCCCAGTCCCAGTCGAACGAGAGCGCTACGTCCGCTGCCAGCAGGTATGTCTCCGGAAGGGTTGGATCGAGCTCCACGGCCCTTTTGAGCGCGGCCTTCGCGAGCAGCAACATCTCGCCGCTCTCCTTGGAGTTCAGTGCAGCCTGGGTGACGTACGTCTCTCCCAGCCCGGCGTACGCGATGGCAAGTCGAGGATCGTGTTCAATGGCGCGGCGAAAGAAGTCCTGCGCGCGAGGAAGCCCATCCTCCGCCGCACCTGCCAGCGCGTAACGGCCACGCAGGTACAAGTCATATGCCTCCGGATCCGCGGCGGGTCGCGCTGAAGAGGCAGCAGAGAGCTTGACACGCAGCTTCTCGCTCGTCCGCCCGACAATTTCGCGCTCGATGCTTTGGAAGTCTGCCCGGTCACGCTCGAAGCGCTCACCCCAGAGCTGCCGACCGTCTCTAACGTCTAGCAGCGCAACGTCGACCACGAGCCTTTCGCCATGGACGCTCAATTGGCCGGTGAGGACGGATGCGACTCCTAACTGTTTGCCCGCGCTCAGGGGGTCGGTGCTGCTTTCTTTGAAGCGGGCCACGCTGTACTGCGACATGACTCTCAAGCTGGAGGACTCGGAGAGTCGGTTGATGATCCCAGTCGTCACGCCGTCGATGAGGTAGTCGGCGTTTGCATCTTTGGTCACGTTCACAAATGGGAGCACCGCCACACTGGCTTCTGCCGTGGAGGGCGCGCATCCAGAACGTGCCTGCCAGCCCCCTGCGAGAACGACGAGACCTGCCAGAACGGTCGCCAGTGTGACGAGGGCGCGGCGAGGCTTGCGCGCGACCGGAACTTTGGGCTCGCTCGGCCGAGTTGGGGCGGCAGCGTCGGAGCTGACACCGGCGCGCAACGCCTTGAGATCGTTGCTGAGTTCCTGCGAGGTGTTGTAGCGGCGCTCTGGGTCCTTCTCGAGACACCGACGGATGACGCGGTCGAGATCCGGTGGCAGGTCTCCTCGCACTGAGAGCGCCCTTGGCGGCGGGTCCCGCAGGATTGCTGAAATCAGCTCGGCGTCGCTCTCGCCCCGGTGCGCCCGTTTCCCAGTGGCCATCTCGAAGAGCATCGCCCCGAAGGAGAAGATGTCGGTTCGGGCGTCGACCGGCCGGCCCTGCAGCTGTTCTGGGGACATGTAGGGGAGCGTTCCCATCACCGCGCCCATGCGGGTGAGCATCGGCGTCGTGCTCGAGACGCCCCCTCCGGCGGGCTCCGCGGGACCCATGAGCTTCGCCAGGCCGAAATCCAGAATCTTCGGCTGACCGGAGTTCGTGACCATGACGTTCGAGGGTTTCAGGTCACGATGCACAACCCCCACCGCGTGCGCAGCCCCGAGCGCCTCGGCGAGCGGCACGGCGAGTTCCAGCAGCTTCTCCGTCGGAAGCCCGTTTGGGCCAATGACATGGTCCAGCGTCGTTCCCGACACGAGTTCCATGGTGATGAACGGGCGCTCACCCCCGTCTTCGATGGAGTAGATGGTGACGACGTGCGGGTGGCTCAATCCTGCGACTGCACGGGCCTCTTGCGTCAACCGTTGGACCCACTCTGGGTTGTTGGCAAGTTCGACGGGAAGGAGCTTGAGCGCCACGTCGCGGTGCAGCTTCAGGTCACGAGCGCGATAGACCTCGCCCATCCCCCCAGCTCCGAGCTTCTCGAGGACCTGATAGTGACCTAGCCGGTGTCCGATCATGCCCATCGCTCTCCTGGTCTCCCCCGCTCCCAATGGAGCCTTCACCGAGGATAGCCCAGTGCCAAACGCCGAGTAGCCGCTGAGCTGTCGGAGCAGGGTTAGAGAAGTCCAAGAGCGTTGTCGGCAGTGTCCCACGGTCAGGCAACTGGCAGTCGAAGCTCTAGCAACCGGCGGCTCGCCGTCACCAACAGAGCGCTGCGCTGCTGGCCTCAAGACGACTTGCCGCCAGCCTGAACGGAAGGCGCACCGCCTGAGAGGCAGCGGGCTCTAGCGTCGCCAGCGGGCAAGAGCGCGCCCGCCCGGCCCGGACTCTGTCGGACGCTGTCGACGTCGGCGAGGCGGATCGAACGGCATTTCGAGATTCGTCGGCAACGAACTCTGTAGGTGCGCTATGAGGCGGAGGATTTCGTCTGGTAGAGCGTCCGCGTCTGGTGACCGGCCTGGTCTTCAAAACCAGTGGGGCGGCGCGCGAGCGTCGCTCGGGTGGTTCGATTCCGCTGCTCTACCGTCGAGGCGCCGGCACCTGACGCGCTCGGAAGTCCGCCAGTCCGCTGAGTCATTGCGCCAAGAGCTCCAAGCAAACGCTGGCAAGGGGATCTTTGCTCTCCGCTATCCCGACTGCGGCCCCGCGTCCAAAGCACCCAATGTCTCGAGCCAAACAGCGACGCCTGTCGCAGCCGAGTAGCTGGCGCCCTGATCGTAGCGCCCCGGCGGCCCCAGCCCATTTGGCAGCGTGCTTGCGCGCGACCGTCCGGTGAGATTTGAGTGGCACTCGAACACAATGCTGCAGGCGCGCTTCTTCAGTGCGCCGCGGCGGGCAGCTCTCGACGGCACAAGTGGTCCAGCTGACTTTCTGGAAACTGGTCCATTCCCGCGGTCCGCCAAAGGGCGCACAATGCCCAAACGAGAGGAGAAGCGTCGGTGCAGCGCTCCTGGGAGGTGACAGTCGCGTTGGATGCCCGGGAGAAGCCGCCTCTTTTCCTGCAATTGGCTGAGGCAGTCCTGGCCGACATTCGCGGTGGACGTCTCTTGCCGGGCGCCCGCCTTCCCGGTTCGCGTACCCTCGCGCACGCGCTCGGCGTCCACCGCAACACGGTGCTTGCCGGCTATGCCGAGCTCGCAGCCCAGGGCTGGTTAGAAACCACTCGCGCCGGGGGGACCTTCATTGCGCGGCAACTTCCAGCCCCGTTCGCCGGGTCCAATCGCCAGGCGCTGGTTGGTCCGTCGCGGGCCTCTGCCGGCTACGACGTTGGGCCGCCCTTGGGCTTGCCTGTGCCGCCCATGTGGCCGGCGGGCACGCTGGTGCTGGCCAAGGGCGCACCGGACCCTCGCCTCGTTCCTGTGGCCCAGCTGGCGCGTGCCTACCGTCGCGCTCTAGCTCGCCACGGCGTCGCGCTGCTCGGCTACGGGGACCCGCGGGGTCATTTGCGGTTGCGTCTTGCGCTGAGCGAAATGCTCAGCACCACACGCGGCATTCCGGTCGGTCCCGAGGATGTCCTCGTGACGCGCGGCAGCCAGATGGCGCTCGACCTGGTCGCCCGAGCACTGCTGTCCCCAGGCGACGCAGTCGTGGTGGAGGCACTCGGAAACCGGCCGGCATGGACGGCCTTCCGCCTCGCCGGCGCCGAACTGCTGCCGGTTCCGGTCGATGGAGCAGGACTCGACGTTTCGGCACTGGCAAGGCTCGCGGAGCGCAGACGCATCCGCGCGGTGTACGTCACACCCCATCACCAGTTTCCCACTACCGCGGTGATGCCAGCCACGCGTCGGATGCAGCTGCTTCAGCTCGCTCGTTCGCAGAGGATGGCAGTCATCGAAGACGACTACGACCACGACTTCCACTACGACGGGCGCCCCATCTTACCGCTGGCTGCGCGCGACCAGGGGGGCGTTGTCGTCTACGTGGGAACGCTGTCCAAGGTCCTCGCGCCCGGGTTGCGCATGGGCTACCTCGCGGCGCCCCAGTCGGTGCTCGACCGGGTCCGCCCACTTCGCCAGGTCGCCGACCTCCAGGGCGACTTGGCGCATGAGTGCGCGGTAGCCGAGCTTTTCGAGGATGGAGACCTCATGCGTCACGTCCGACGAATGCGCCGGGTGTACCGTGCCCGGCGCGACGCGCTTGTAGAGGCGCTCCGCCGACGGCTAACTGGGGTGGTCGAATTCAACGTCCCAGCCGGTGGGATGGCGCTGTGGGCGCGGGTTTGTCCCGAGGTCGACGTGGAGACTTGGGCCAGACGCGCACTGAGCCAGGGCGTGGCCTTTGTCGGCGGCCGCTTCTATGACTTTGACGGAGCAGCCTTGCAGGCCGTGCGGCTCGGCTTTTCGCCCCTCGAGGAGCAGGAACTGGATGAGGCGGTGAAGCGCATGGCTGCCGCCTTGCCGAAGTCGCAACGCTCCAGTTCGAGCGCTGGGGCGCAGGCCGCGGGCCTTCGGCATCCAAAGCCGGTGGCAGCCGCCCGCTGAAGGCGTCACTGCCGAAGTCTTCGTGCATCGGCACGCTGCATGGCCCATTCGGCCGACGAGGCGTGGCGGGGGACGGAACACACCGGGCTCTGGCACCCCGTGTTTCGCGAAACTGGACCCTCCCCTCGTGCCAGGCGCCCGTCATCGTTGGGGCCGCACTTGAAGGGAGGCACACGTGACATTCACCAATGGGATATTCGTCTGCTTCGGATTTCTTGCCCTCACAGCCTGCGGTTCCGGGACGACCGACAGCGCGCCAGTTTCCCAAGGCATGCTCGGTTCATCGGCCACCAACGACGCCGCTCCAAGTTATCCCGGTCGAAATCCACAAGCCTACGAACCCCACAGCTCGCCCTTCGGCACGAGTCTGGAGCGCTGGAGCGAGCGCCTCTGGCAATGGGCGTATTCAGTCCCGGCTGCTCAGAATCCGCTGCTCGACCCCACCGGCGTCGACTGCGGCGTCGAGCAGCCGGACGGCTCGGTCTGGTACCTGCCCCCGGTTCCCGACCCTGGCGGCACGGCGAGCTTTACACGCACCTGCACCATCCCTCACGGCCGAGCCCTGTTGATGCTGACCTCGGGAGTCCTCAATGACTACCCCTGCCCAGACCCGGCCTTTCAGCCAGCGGACGGGCAAACACTTTTCGAATTTCTTCTCGCTGGCGCGCAGGGCGGTCCGGACGCCCTCACCGCGCAGAGCCTTCTGGTCGATGGAGTAAAGCTCAAACACATTTTCGACTACCGTGAGACGAGCGATGATGTCTTTGAGATTACTGGGGACCTCACGCTCCAGGCTTCGCTCGATGGCTGCATTACCGGCTCTCCGCAGCCCGCAGTTTCCGATACTTTCGTGCTGATGCTGAGGCCCCTGTCCACCGGGCCTCACACGCTCGTCTACAACGTTCAGGACAACCACGGAACCAACCTGACCCTCACCTACAACCTCACCATTCAGTAGCAACTCCACAGATGGCACGAGGGGCCAAGGGCACTGCGCTCGCATGGGTGGGCAACCATGAGTCTCTGCCTTGAGCCCATCGGGCAAGTCCGATGCCCACTCCCCCGGCTTCGGGATGGCCCGTGGGGCGACGTGGTGTCAGAACTCCATTTCACCGTGGCCGTCACCCGTGGCCTAAAAGGGATTGAGCAGTTTTCTCACCTGCTGGTCCTCTTCTTCATGCACCAAGTCTCGGACCTGCCGGCGCGCGACCTGGTGCGTCGCCCCGGTGGAAGACAGGACATGCCCCGGATTGGAATTTTCGCCCAGCGAGCTTCGTCGCGGCCGAATGCTCTGGGCGTGAGTGTGGTTCCCCTCATCTCGCACAAGAGACACGTCCTGTACGTCCGAGGCTTGGACGCGTTCGATGGCTCGCCGATTCTCGATGTGAAGCCCTACGTCGCGGACTTCGACAAGGCGCGAAGGGCCGCCGAGCCCGAGTGGATGCGTCGTTTGATGCGGGGATATTTCTAGAGCCCGGCTCGCGTCCGCTCCTGGGCTAAGGTGTCCTGTCCCTCAAGCGCCGGCGTTTTCGGGTGACCCTCCCCTGTGCTGTCCTCCAGTGAAGGGCAGGCGGGCTGCCGAAGGCGACAGTTGGCTCGTAACGAAACTTGCCCGAAGGCCGCAGCCTGAAGCTTGGTTGCCTGGCGAGCTATTTGTTCGGTCGTCGGCGAATGGCGCTGGGCTCAGCAGGAGCAGCCCGCTAGGCTGCTGCGCCGCGCAGAGACTTCCCCCTTCAGGAGAGCCCCTTGGCCCGAGCCTCTGGTGTCCCCTTCAAGTCGCTCCTTTTGCTGCTCAGCAGCCTCGGGTGGATTGGCTGCACCACGCCGACCGCCACCAGCCTCGCCCAAACGACGAATGGCGCGACATTGCCCCTCCCGCGAAGCGGAGACGTCCTTCAAATCGCGCCTGAAAACGTCGAGGGAGAAGCCCTGGTGGACGTGCCAGCCGCCCCGGGCCAGCCCGCCCTTCGCATTGTCACCGGAACGGTGAAGCTCGACCTGGTGGCTCAGAGCGTCGGCTTCATCTTGGGCGCGCCGAATTGGGCCGAAGTGGTAGTTCGCTTCTCGCTCACGCCCAAAGCCCCGCTTCGAGGAGCGCTTCTTTCGGCCAACGGCATCGCCATGCCGGCCGCGTTCGATGCGCCTGGGTTCCAGGACTACAACAACCGAATCGGCTTCGGCGTCAAGTCGGTCAACATCGAGCAGTTGCCGAACGGCGAGGTGGTCTTCTTCGTCCGAGTCGCTGTCCGCGGGATGATGGACACCAAGCTGCTACGCATCGCCTACCAAGCCAACCTCCTCTGGACGCCTGCCGGAACACTGCCCAGTGGGCAGATGGCGGTCCCGCCTGCACCCTTCCCCGCTCCCGTTGCCCCGCCGCCCGTCCCAGTCGCCCCTCCGCCCAAGTAGCCGCAAAGGCCGCACGCGCCCGGGCCCGGGCCCGGGGTGGCTGTCCTTGCTGTCCGGACGGCTCAGGCTGTGCTGAGCGGTGCGGTGGACAGCATGCGGGGCGGCTGCCGGTGGTGGGTGGCTTGCTCGAAGGCGTAGGCCAGCCTCAGCAGAGTGGGCTCGCTCCAGGCGCGTCCAAAGAAAGAGAGCCCGACCGGAAGTCCGCGCACCTGTCCCATCGGCACGGTGATGCTCGGGTAGCCGGCCACCGCAGCCGGCGTGCTGCTTCCTCCGCCGAAGCTGTCCCCATTCACCAAGTCAATGAGGCAGACAGTCCCCTGCGTCGGGGCTACCAGCGCGTCGAGGCGATAGCGGCTCAGGGTCGCGTCGAGGCCTTCGGTGCGGGCCAGC
This sequence comes from Myxococcaceae bacterium, assembly GCA_052143535.1. GTDB lineage: Bacteria > Myxococcota > Myxococcia > Myxococcales > Myxococcaceae > JADGRA01. Next base: position 66,862 of record JBKQSS010000005.1, read on the forward strand.
CGCCGGCAGAGCGCCAGCGCCTTCCGGTAGGCCGCGTCCGTCAGCGGGCCTTTGGCCTGTGCCTTGACGAATAGCTCCTGGCCGAAAAAGGGCATCTCCGCCGAGGCATGCTTCTCGTTGAAGGCGATGAGCTCGGCCAACGAGCGCGGCGCCATCCCGGAAAGCCCGCGAAGGTAGATGTCGAGGTTCGCTTTGAATTCGTAGAGCAGGACGTCGTTCTCAGGCGTATCCAGGGAAGCCGCCGTTTTAATGGGCGCCGGGTCAACCAGAATGGCTCCCGCGTCGCGGAGAACAGCGAGGGCCTTCTCGGCCAGCGCGTCGGTGGCCGGGCTGTAGCCAAAATACACCGGCCGAGGGACGCCAATCCTCGCGCCTTTCAGCCCATCGGGCGAAAGCCCCCGCGTGAAGTCTGCCCCAGACGGCACGCCGGTCGAGCGCGTGGCCGAGTCCGAGGCGTCATAGCCGGCGAGCGCCGCGAGCAAGAGGGCCGCGTCGCGCACGCAGCGGGCCATCGGCCCGGCGGTGTCTTGGGTGTGCGAGATAGGGATGATTCCCGAGCGGCTCACCAGCCCAACTGTGGGCTTGAGTCCAACCAGAGCGCAGGCGGCAGACGGGGACACAATCGACCCGTCCGTCTCCGTCCCCACCGCCACGGCACAGAGGTTGGCAGCGACGGCGGCACCGGAGCCCGAGCTGGACCCCGACGGAGTGCGGTCGAGCACGTAGGGGTTGCGGCATTGGCCCCCACGCCCACTCCAGCCGCTCGAGGAGTGGGTCGAGCGAAAGTTGGCCCACTCGCTGAGGTTGGTCTTTCCGAGGAACACCGCGCCCGCCGCCCGCAGCTGGGCAACGATGAAAGCCTCTTGGGCCACCGTCGCCTCGAGGAGGGCGAGCGAGCCGGCGGTCGTGTGCATGCCACCCGTCGTTGCGATGTTGTCCTTCAGCAACACCGGAATGCCGTGCAGCGGACCGCGGAGGCGTCCGGCGCGGCGCTCCGCATCCAGGGCGTCGGCCTGGGAATGCACCGCGGGGTTGGTCTCGAGCACCGCGCGAAGCGTCGAATCCAGAGCAGCAATCCGCTGGAGGTACCGCTCGGTCAGGCTGCGCGCCGTCTCCTCGCCCGTCGCCATCCGTCGCTGCAGCTCCTCCAGCGTGGCCTCCTCGAGGGGAAAGGGGGCTCCCGCATCGCCAAGGGGCGGACGTTCGCCGGCGGGTGCCTCCGCCGCGGCACGAGCCCCAACCCCGACGACGCTCGCGGCCATGCCGAGCTGCAGCAACGCTCGACGGGAAAGGCTGTTGGGCTTCGACGCCTTGGACATGGGCCGCTTCATATCCCGTCAGAGGAGCGACCGTGCTACACGTCCCCCGGTTTCCCAACCAGGGAGGTTCCTCCATGTCCGGTTTGCGGCTGGCCAGTGTCCTTTCCGTCGCTTTCGTTCTTTCCACCCCAGCCCTCGCTCAAGACGCAGGCAGCGCGCCGGGACCGACCGGCTTTCGAGGGGACTACCTCAAGGGCCTCGGGCGCCTAGAGCAGCAGCTTGTCTCCTTGGAGCAGGCAATGCCCCAGGCCAAATTCACCTGGCGTCCCGCCAAAGGGGTGCGCTCAGTGGCCGAGGTTTATCTCCACGTGGCCGGAGGAATTTACTTCCTCATAGGGCAGCTCGGGGTTGCGCCGCCGGCCGACGTCAAGGCGTTGATGGAGTCCAAGAAGTGGGAGACGCAGACCACGAAGAAGGACGAGATTAAGACAATCCTCACCAACGCCTTCGCCTTCCTGCGCAAGGCCGTCAATGACACCAGCGATGCCGACTTGGACAAGACGGTCAAGATGTTCGGCAATCAATTGTCCGAGCGGATGGTCTACATGGTGGTGCTCGGCCATTGCTCGGAGCACCTCGGACAGTCCATCGCCTACGCCCGGATGAACGGCGTGGTGCCTCCCTGGAGCAAGGGCGACAGCAAGGACTAGCACTGCAACCGAAGGCCCCGTCGCTAAAGGCCGTCTCGCACCCCTCCTTCAGGCACGTCGTCCCCCAGCCGGTCAGGACCGTCTCGGCATTCTTCCGGAAGCCTTTCCTGGGCCATGCTCCTAAGGGCGAGGCGCTCGGGCGCACCCTCGGCGCTAGGCTAGACGCTGGGGTTTGGGTGGTGGGGTGGCCGACGCCGCGCGGGCAGTAAGAAGGGCCGCCACCGCGCGCGTCCCGCCGCCGGACAGCCCTCCCATTCGAGGGGCCCCGGGGGGGGCGCGCTCATGCGGACGCCCGCGCCCGACGAAGCCGAGCCACCACGCCCGGGAGGTCAGCGGGCGTCTTCACTGGCTCGAAACGCGTGGTGGCCGCCTCCCCGCGGGGCACCAGCAGGAAGGCTGCCGGCAAAAGAGGGCGCCCATCCGGGCGTCGCAGGCCGGTTGCCTCCGCCGTCACCTGCTCGAATTGGATGACCGGCTCTCCCTCCACCTCCTTGCGGACGGCTCGCCAGGGCAAGGCCACCTGTTGGGAGAGCCACGGCTCAAGCGCGAAGGTGATGTTGTTGGTGGAGATGGTGGGGTGCTCGGTGGAGTCGACTTTCTCAATGAGTTGCAGCTGCCCCTGAAGGCGCACCGGTGCCGCGCCGGCGTCGAGCTGCCCCTCGGGGGAGCGGCGGGCCGTCACCTCGACCGTCATGGCCGCCCCAGAGGCCACGTGCTGCCCCACCACCACCGCGTCGAGGGTAGCCGCGAGGTTGTCCACATTGGAAAAGTAGAGGTGTCGAACGCCGGCCGCGCTGAGCGCCCCGGCGATGCCCGAGGCCAACAAGGCGCGGAAGACGTCCCCGTGGCCAGCCGGCGCCAAGGAGGGAGTGCCGTCTGCCAGGCGCAAGACGGAGCCGTCGGGCCGGAGGCGCGGGAGACTTCGTTGTTGAAAGACGTGCACCGGGACGCTGGGCGGCCGGGCAGCAAGCGCGGCGCGGATGGCCGCGTCGGTGAGATGGGAGGTCATCAGCGCCACCGCAAGCCGACGCCCGGCCTCCGCGCTGGCGCGTGCGACGTCGGCCAGCTTCAAGTCCAGAAACGTCTTGCCGTCGAGGACAGGCACCAGCGCCTTCACCGCACCGCCAAAGCGAGTTCCGGCCCCACCCGCGACCACCAGGGCCGCCACCTGGCCGGCCCGCAGCACCGACTCGCCCTGCCTTTGTGCACGCGCATGCTCGGGCGTTCCGGGCAAGGGCAGCGGGAGGATGTCCCCTGGCTTCAGGGGCTGGAAGGGCTCGGTGCGGCCGGGCGTTGAGAATTCGCCGCGGCAATACCTCCGTACCAGCTCGTCAAAGAGGCGTTGGTCGTCAGGGGAGTCCAGGTCGGCCATGGAGTCCAGAGAATGCCACGGCGTTGCGCCAGCCGAAGAAGGCTGTCGTGAAGCGCTGAAGGAGGCTGGGGTAGAAACGCAAAGCCGCACCCGGTGAGGAGAATGGACGAGGCCCTTCAGCCGACACTGTCGCCCCCGTCGCCCGCCGCCTGCGGTGAGGCGCCGGCGCGCGTCAACCTCATTGGCGAGCACACCGACTACTGCGAGGGGCTCGTCCTTCCATTGCCCCTCCTTCTTCACACCACGGTTCGGCTGAGACGGCGCTTGGACCGCCAAGTGGTGGCCCACACCGCGCTGGGGGGTGGCGAGGAACTCGCCTACCGCCTCGGGGACGAGCGCCCTGGGGCAGGCTGGCTGGACTACGTCCAGGGCCTCACCGCCGGCCTGCGCCTCAGGGGACTCGCTGTGGAGGGAGTGGACTTGGACATTGCCTCAGACATCCCCGCAGGCTCCGGCCTGGCCTCCAGCGCGGCGCTGGGCGTGGCCGTGCTGCGTGCCCTACGGGCCGCCTTCCAGCTGCCCTTGGACGGCCTTGCGCTGGCGCGGCTTGCCCACACTTCGGAGACGGACTTCGTGGGAGCCCCGGTGGGGTTGATGGACCCGCTGGCCGCCAGCCTCGGCACGCCCGGACGCGCGCTCTTCATCGACACCCGCACGCTCGCCATGGAGGACGTCGAGTTGCCCGCGGGACTGGAGGTGGGCGTCCTGCACTCGGGCATCTCGCACCGCAATGCCGGCGGCACCTACGCCGAGCGGCGACGGGAGGCTGACGCAGCCGCCCGGGCCCTCGGGGTGCCCGTCTTGCGTGACATTACGGAGGGGGACCTCGAGCGGGTGGCCGCCCTCGGCTCGCCGCTCGACCGCCGGGCACGGCACGTCGTCACGGAGAATGCGCGCGTCCTCGCCTTCGTCGCCGCCATGCGCGCACAGGACGTCGTCGCTCTGGGCAACCTCCTCGACGCCTCGCAGCGCTCGCTGCGAGACGATTACGAGGTTTCTCACCCAGACGTCGAGGTGCTGGTGGCCCTTGCCCAGGCCGAGCCGGACGTCCTGGGCGCCCGCATGACGGGGGGGGGGTGCGGCGGGGCCGTCCTCTTCCTGGCCGCTCAGGGACGGGCCCACGGCGTCGGCACCCGACTCGTCCAGGCTTACCACGCGAAAACCGGACGTCCCGGGGCGCTGCTCGTCCCGGCACCCAAACAAGCCTGAGGGGAAATGGGAGGGCGCGCCGCCTCCGGTGACAGGGGGCCCCGGAGAAGGCCCCGTCCGCGGGCCACACCCCGTCCAGCCGGGTGGGCTAGGCTCTCGCCTCCGCGTGGCACCGCTGACCCCAGGACCTCCCCCAGCTGCGCCGGCGGCCTTCCGCGTCCGTCCCGCCCGCCGCGGCGACGGCGAGCACCTGGGCGCCCTCCTGGTCGAGCTCGGCCACCCGGGCGCGGGGGACACCAGCACCGTCCACTGGGTGCTGAGCCACCCCGAGATTGAGGTGTATGTCGCCGCGGATGCACAGGACCGCCCAATTGGGCTGGTGTCGCTTTCCCACCGTCCGCAGCTAAGGCTCTCCGGCCGCGTCGCCACCATCGACGAGTTGGTGGTGGCCGCCGCCTGGCGCCGCAAGGGGGTGGCCCGGGCCCTCATGCAACGGGCGCTGGAACGCGCCCGGGTCCTCAGTGTGAAGCGGGTGGAGCTCCAGTTGCCAAGCCTGCCCAGTGAGGCCACTTTGGGCTTCTGCGCCGCCATGCAATTCCAGGATGCAGAGCTCGGGGTGGTGGTGCGCGCCCCCTAACGGCGTCCCCGCCCCTCGGAGAGGGCATTTCAGGAGGCGCGGGCCACCACCAACTGCATCAATTCGAGTAGCCGCCTGCGCAGCTCATCCGCCACTTCGACAAAGCGTAGACCGACCGCCTTGTCCGACGGGCGCACCCAGGCCACCACCGCCTGCACGGGGAGCCGCTCGGTGCCCACCACCAGGCTGAGCGCCAGCTTGCGCCCCACCGCGTACCCGCGCCGGGTGCGCAAGCACAGGCCCCCGAGCGAGAAATCCAAGGAATAGGCGTGCAGGACGCGCGCCGCGTGGGCCGCATCGGTGAAGCGGACCTCAATGCGGGTGGGAACGCGCGCTTCGCGCCGGCGTTCAGCCGACGGGGGAGTCGAGGTGGGGGGATTCAGCTCCACCGTCGGTCCACCGCCACCCGGGCCGCAAGGCGCGGAGCCACCCTGAGGCCTCGGCGCAGTTGGCGCTGCGCGGCGCGCTCCACCTGGACGATGAGCTTGCGTCCAAAGACTCTGCGGAACAGCGCCGCCTCATGGGCCGCATCCCACAGCTCCAGGTCCACCGGCTGTCTCGCCCTGAGCTTGACCACCACCGCGCTCGGAAGAAGCCGAGCCTGTAGCCGCAACACCGTCTGCCGGTGGCTGCGGTCGAGCGAGTCTGCCAGCCGAAGCAGTGTGGCCAGCTTGCGCACCAGCCGGACCTCGGCGGGTTGAAGCCCGTCCATCCCGGAGTGGCTCGCGTCCGGCGGGCTCCGACGGTGGTAGCGGGCGATGCGTGCCACCAGCTCGCGCTCGCGGTCCCGGAGGCCAGGAATCTCCGAATTCTGGATGAGGTAGTAGGTGTGCCGGTGGTGGCGGGTGTAGCTGACCGAGTTGCCGATGTCGTGCAGCACCGAGGCCACTTCTAGCAGGGGTCGAGCCGACGCCGGGAGCCGGTGCAGTGGCGCCAAGTCGTCGAAGAGCTGCAAAGCCAGCCGGGTGACTTGGGTAGAATGGGCCTCGTCAAACTGGAAGCGGCGGCCAATGAGCAAGGCCGCGTCGGTGAGGCTGTGGTCGTCTGCCGGCGCATCGATGCGCCGCACCAGGTCGACCAAAATTCCGTCGCGCAGGCCCCGCTGCACGGCGGTGACAGATTCGAGGCCGAGGTGCTGAACCACGGACTCGAGGATGATGGCGCCGGCGCAAATAATTTCCGCGCGCTGCGGGTCAAACCGCTTTCGCAGCTGGGCAGGAGACATCTCGGCCAGCTCGTCCACGGCGTGGGTGATTTGACGCGCAGTGGCGTGGGCGGTGCCTTCGGCGGCGGCGAAGGCCACCACCGCGTTGATGGTCCCGCTGCTACCGAGGGCGGCTCGCGGGGCGCGCGCGATGCGGGCCGGCAGCGACTCGGTGAGGGCCTCCGCCGCAAACCCCCGAATCAGCTTCAGCTGTTTGCCGGTGACGCCGCGGCTGGTGCCGAAGAGCTCGGTCAGGCGGACCGCGCCGAGGGCCACGCTCCACATGGCGGTCGGGTTCTCGCCGGTGGCCGCCGCTACCTCGGTCGAGCCGCCGCCAATATCGACGCAGAGCGAGCGCGCCGAGGGAGGCTTGCCGCGCAACACGCCCAGGGTGGTGAGCCGGGCCTCTTCCATCCCGGAGATGACTTCCAGCCGCAGGCCCGCCTCGTCGCGGGCGCGGCGAACAATGTCGTCGCGATTCTTGGCCTCGCGCAGCGCGCTGGTCGCCACCGCGCGCACGTCGGCATGGTAGCGTCGGCAGAGCGCTCCGTACCGACGCAGCGTGGAAAGCAGGCGGTCGGCGACGTCGCGCGGGATGGCGCCGGTGCGGAATACCCCCTCGCCCGGCCGCACCGGGTCGCGCTCGCTGTGCAAGGACTCCAGAGAGCCGTTGTCCAGCCGACGCGCCAGCTCCAGACGCACGGCGTTGGTCCCCACGTCGATGGCGGCGAGCACCGGCTCTGTGAGGGGCATACGGCTCACTGGACTTCGGGCATTATCAGCTCAGTCCGACCGTGCGCGAGCCCCCCGGACTTGCTCCGGGAGCGCTCTGTCACCTATTCGTGACCTGTTTGCCCCGAATCATGTCCGACCTCCCTGTCAGCGGCGACCTGAACGACGCCCGCCTCTTCCTCAACCGGGAGCTGTCCTGGCTGGCCTTCAACGAGCGCGTCCTGCGCGAAGCCAGCAACCCCGGGCTGCCCCTCTACGAGCGGATACGGTTTCTGGCGCTCTTCGCGGCCAACCTCGATGAATTCTTCATGGTTCGGGTGGCCGGACTGAAGCAGCAGCTGGCCGGCGGCGTCGCCGCCCCAGAGGCCGACGGCTTGCTGCCCGTCGAGCAGCTCGCCGCCATTTCCGAGCGCGCCCACAGCCTGGTGGCCCAGCTCGGGCCCCTGTGGCTTTCGGAGCTGCTTCCGGCCCTTGGCGCGGCGGGGGTTTCGCTTCTCTCGACCGCGTCGCTGGAGCCGGCCCGGCAGACCGCGTCCAAAGAGCATTTCCACTCGAGCGTCTTCCCCGCCTTGACGCCCTTGGCGGTCGACCCAGGCCATCCGTTTCCACACCTCCGGAACAAGACACTCAACATCGCGGCCGTCCTGCGGAGGGACCCCCAGAAAGGCCGCCCCAAACGGGCGGTCCATGAGACGGAGCTCGCCGTGGTGCCGGTGCCCAGTGTCATGCCGCGCCTCGTCCCCCTCCCCTCACCCACCGGCCACGCCTACGTCCTCTTGGAGGACCTCATCTGCCGCTGCCTCGGGGACCTCTTCCCCGGCTTCACGGTGGAGCACGCCGCGGCCTTCCGGGTGACGCGGAACTGGGACCTCGCGGTGGACGAGGAGGAGTCCGAGGACCTCCTCGCCTCCATCCAGGACGACTTGAAGCGCCGCGAGCGCGGCGCCACGGTGCGGCTCGAGCTCGACGCTGGCGCGCCGGACGCGCTCGAAGAAGCGCTCAAGAAAGCGCTCCACCTAGGAGCCGAGGACGTCTATCGCTCCGAGGCCCCCCTGCAGCTCTCGGACCTGGTGGCCCTGGCCGAGCGCGACCCGCGCCCCGAGTTACGCGTGGAGCCCTTCTCCCCTGTCCTGCCGCCCGGTCTGCGAGAGGCGGAGACACAATTCCCCCTCTTCGCGCAACGGGACGTGCTCCTGCACCACCCCTACGAGTCCTATGACCCGGTGGTGCGCTTCATCGACGACGCCGCCGACGACCCGGCGGTGCTGGCCATCAAACAAACCCTTTACCGCCTCAGCGCCGAGAGCCCCATCGCCCAGGCGCTCTGCCGGGCGGCGGAAAACGGCAAGCAGGTGGCGGTACTGGTGGAGCTCAAGGCCCGGCTCGACGAGGCGAACAACATTGCCTGGGCGCGGCAGATGGAGGAGGCCGGAGTCCACGTCGTCTATGGCCTTCTGGGCCTGAAGACGCACTGCAAGGTGGCGCTGGTGGTCAGGAGGGAGACAGGGGGCATTCGTCGGTACGTCCACCTTGGGACCGGCGACTACAACGGCCTCACCGCCCGGCACTACACCGACGTCTCACTCTTCACCTCACGCGAAGAGATTGCTGACGACGTCACCGCGCTCTTCAACATGCTGACCGGCTACTCGGTGCCACCGAAATTCAAGCGGCTGGTGGTTGCGCCCTTCAACCTGCTGGAGCGCTTGCTCCAACTCATCGAGCGTGAGGCGGACCGGGCGCGAAGCGGTGAGCCGGCGCGAATTGTCGCGAAGATGAACAACCTGGTGGATGCCTCCGTCATCCGAGCCCTCTACCGGGCCAGCCAGGCGGGCGTACGGGTGGACCTTCTGGTCCGCGGCATCTGCTGTCTCCGGCCAGGCCTCCCCGGAGTCTCCGAGCACATTCGGGTGACGTCGGTGGTCGACCGCTTTTTGGAGCACACCCGCCTCTTCGCCTTCGGGGCCCGCGAGCGCGCCGAAGTCTTCCTCACCTCCGCCGACTGGATGCCGCGCAATTTTCACCGGCGGATTGAAGTCATGGTGCCAGTCGAGGACCCCGGCCTGCGCAGCCGCCTCCTCGAGGAGGTGCTTGGACTCGGATTGAGGGACACAGCCAAGGCCATGGAGCTCACGGCGGATGGAAGCTATCTGCCCGTCACCCCGCATGGAGGCGGACCGGGCTTCCGCAGTCAGATGGCTGCGCTCGAACTGGTGCGACGCCATGACGACTCCAAGGGCGCCGATGCGCGGCTCCGTCACGCGCCGGGCCCCGCCGAGTCACCGGCCACCCGCAACGTCCCTCCGGCCTAACCGCCCAAAACCCCTTGGGAGGGCTAGGAGTGGCGTCTCCCAAAGGCCAGAGCTGTGAAGACCCCGCTGAAGGAGGCGGCCCCCCGCCATGGCTGTGAGAGACGCGTTGCCAGGCGCCGGGCGCGTGCTGCGGCAGCTGGGCCCCGCCCTTCGGGGCGCCGCGGCCCTGTCGGCCTGCCTGGTCGCGGGCCAGCTCGCCGGTCAGACGGCCCTTGGGCTGGTGATGGCGGTGGGCGCCCGGCGGGTGGTGCTCGTCGACCCGGGAGGCGAGCCGGACTCGCGCGCGGCGAATATGGCGCTCGCGGCGCTCGCCGGCACGGCCGCCGTGTTTCTCGGCACCCTCGCCGGCAGCTCCCTCCCGCTCTCGGCCCTCGGGATGTTTGCCCTCGGCTGGATGGCCGGCGTGGGCAGAAGCCATGGCGAGGCGGCTGGAAAGCTCTCGGCGGCGCCAGCCCTCCTCTTCGCCCTGGCCCAGCTGCTGCCGGGCGACGCCGTCACGGCGCTTGAGCGGGCCTTGGCAGTGGCCGTGGGAAGCGCTGTCGCCTGCCTCGTCGTCCTGGACACCTTTCCGGCGGGGTGGCTTCCCCTCGCGCTCCGGCGCGCGGCTGCCGCCCTGCGGTTTCTCGCCGCCGCCGCGACCGCCCCGGCGGCGGCCGGACGCTTCGGACTGCTGCTGGCAGGGACGGTGACCGGCTGTCTCCTGGTCGTCCGGCTGTTGGGAGTCCCCCGAGGCAGCTGGGTGGTGGTGTCGGTGCTGTTGGTGCTCCGTCCGGAGACAGCGACGACACGCCGCCGCGGGCTCGAGCGGCTGCAGGGGACGCTGGTCGGCTGCCTCCTGGCAGCGGCGCTGGTTTTTCTGGTTCGTCCGGTGGCGCTGGTGGACGCGCTCATTTTTCTGTTGATGGTTGGCTACTTTCGACTCCAGCCCCAGGCCTACGGCTGGAGCTTGGCCTTCTTGACTCCGGCCATCGTCCTAAGCGTCGGCCTTCTCGAGCCCGGCAACTGGCACTGGGCCGAAAGGCGGGGCTTGGATGTGGCCGCCGGCACCCTGGTGGCCCTCGGAGTCGGCTGGCTGTTGGGCGCAAAACCAGCACCGCCACCGCCCGTTATAGGGTGAGCCCTTCTGTCTCCGCCCTCCGCCCCCCTCTTCGCGCTTCTTCCCCCGCCCTCCGCCGCCCCAGACGCGGAGCTGCTCCTCTCGCGCTTTCTCGAGTACGTGAGCGACACCGGCCTCACGCTCTACCCGGCGCAGGAGGAGGCGCTGCTCGAGGTGATGGGCGGCAAAAACGTCGTCCTCAACACCCCCACCGGGTCCGGCAAGTCGCTGGTGGCGACGGCGCTGCACTTCAAGGCGCTCGCCGAGGGGAAGACGTCCGTCTACACGACGCCCATCAAGGCCCTAGCCAACGAGAAATTCTTCACGCTGTGCCAGCTCTTCGGGCCCTCCCGGGTGGGGATGCTCACCGGGGATGCCTCCATCAACCGCTCCGCCCCCATTCTCTGCTGCACCGCCGAGGTGCTGGCCAACATCTCGCTGCGCGAGAGCAAGCCCCGCGTCGACGCGGTGGTGATGGACGAGTTTCACTACTACGGGGACGCAGAGCGAGGGTGGGCCTGGCAGGTGCCGCTGTTGGCACTGCCCGAGGCCACCTTCCTCCTCATGTCCGCCACCTTGGGCGACACGCGCCACATCGAAGAAAGCCTCGCCCGTCTCACCCGTCGTCCGGTGGCCCGGGTGTCCAGCGGCGAGCGCCCGGTGCCGCTCGAGTTCTCCTACCGCGAGACGCCCTTGCACGAGACGCTGGAGGAGTTGGTCAGTGCCGGCAGGGCGCCGGTGTACCTCGTCAACTTCACTCAGCGGGCGGCCGCCGAGCAGGCCCAAGCACTGACGTCCGTCAACCTGACCACCCGTGAGGAGAAGGAGCGAATTCGCGCTGCCCTGGAGGGGACACGCTTCGACTCGCCCTTCGGCAAGGACATGCGCCGCTACCTCCAAGTGGGCATCGGGCTGCACCACGCGGGGCTGCTCCCCAAATACCGGCTGGCCTGCGAGAAGTTGGCCCAGACCGGGCTCCTCAAAGTGGTGAGTGGCACCGACACGCTCGGGGTGGGCGTCAACATCCCCATCCGCACCGTCCTCTTCACCCAGCTGTGCAAGTACGACGGAGAGAAGACGGCGCTACTGTCGGCCCGGGACTTCCACCAAATTGCCGGCCGCGCCGGCCGGAAGGGCTTCGACGAGCGTGGTTTCGTCGTCGCGCAGGCCCCAGAGCACGTCATCGAGAACCTCCGGCTTGCGCAAAAGTCGGCCGCCGGGAAAAAAGTCGTGCGCAAGCAGCCTCCGGCTCGGGGCTACGTCCCCTGGGACCGGTCCAGCTTCGAGAAACTGGTGGCCCGGCCGCCGGAGCCACTCGCCTCTCGCTTCGACGTCACTTTCGGGATGCTGCTCAACCTTTTGCAGGGCGACCCGGACGAGCCAGGAGGCGGCTACGGGCGGCTGGTACGCCTGACGCTGGTCAGCCATAGCTCGGACTACCAGAGAGGCCAGCTGCTTCGAAAAGCGGCCATGCTGTTCCGGACGCTGCGGTCGGCCGGGCTCCTCTTTACCCACAAGCACCCCCACGCGGCGGCCCAAGTGGAGGTTGCCCCGGGGCTTCAGCGGGAGTTCTCGCTGCACCAAACGCTGTCGCTTTACCTTCTGGCAGTGCTCGAGTCGCTCGACCCTGCTTCGGCCAGCTACGCGTTGGACGTGGTGACGCTGGTGGAGTCCATCCTCGAGAACCCGGAGGTGGTGCTCCTGCGCCAGCGCGACGCGTTGCGCACTGCCCGCATGGCCGAGCTCAAGGCCTCGGGCGTGGAGTATGCCGAGCGACTGGCGGAGCTAGAGAAGGTGGACTACCCCAAACCGCTCGCTGACTTCATCTACGGCACCTTCGACAGCTTCTCGGCGCTCCACCCTTGGGTGGGGCAGGAGAACATCCGCCCCAAGTCCATCGCCCGCGACATGCTGGAGCGCTTCTGCAGCTTCGCCGACTACGTCCGGGAGTACGAGCTTCAGCGCTCCGAGGGCGCCCTGTTGCGCTACCTCACCGACGCCTACAAGACGCTGGTGCAAACCGTCCCCGAGTCCTACCGCACCGAGGAGCTGGAGGAGTTGATGGCCGCGCTGCGCCAGTCCCTGCGGGACGTGGACAGTAGCCTGCTCGACGAGTGGGAGCGCCTGCAGCTACCGCCTGGCGTGACGGCGGAGGCCCAGCCCAAAGGTCCGGTGGCCCCCACCCAGCGGGCGGTGAAGGCGCGCCTGCGCGCCGAGTTGCACCGGCTGCTCCGGGCTCTGGCGACGCGCGCCTGGGAGGAGGCGCTGGCCGCGCTCGCCCCGGGGCACGCCTGGACGGCAGCGGACTTGGAGGCAGAAATGGCGCCGTACTTCGCCGAGCACCCCTCGGTGCTGCTCACCCCCGAGGCGCGTCGCCCGGACCAGTCCTTTTTGAAGCCGGTGGGCCCGCGAAGCTGGGAAGCCCGCCAGCGCCTTCTCGACCCGGACGGCCATGCGGACTGGATGCTGGAGTGCGCCGCCGAGCTGCCTGAGGGCCCTCTTCCGGACCACCCCCTGCTTGAACTTCGCCGCGTGGGCGTTTAGAGACGCTCGCCTCCTGGCGCGGGCCCACTCCCCTTCCTTTCCCCCCACCGCCCCAAAGTCCTCCCCATGGCCACCGTCCAAGTCACCAGCGTCACCAAGGCCTACGGGCAGAAGCGCCTCTTCGAGTCGGTGGACGTCGTCTTCTCCGAGGGACGCCGCTACGGCCTCACCGGGCCCAACGGCGCCGGCAAGTCGACATTCATGAAAATTCTCGCCGGCGAGCTCGAGCCGGACGCGGGCACCGTCTCCCGTCCTAAGAAGACGTCGGTGCTGCAGCAGGACCAGTTCGGCCACGAGGACCAGCGCGTCCTGGACGTGGTGGTGCAGGGCAACCGTGCCCTGTGGGCGGGACTGCAGGAGAAAGAAGCGCTGCTGCACAAGCCGGACCTCACCGACGCCGAGGGCCATCGGCTCGCCGACTTGGAATCCCTCATCGCGGAAGAGGACGGCTATACCGCCGAAAGCGACGCGGCCGAGCTGCTCAACGGGTTGGGCGTGCCCGAGGCCGACCACTCGGGGCGGATGCGAGAAATTGCGGGCGGCCTGAAGCTTCGAGTGCTGCTGGCCCAGGCTCTTTTCGGAAAGCCGCAGGCGCTGCTGCTCGACGAGCCAACCAACAACCTCGACCTGGACTCCATCCGCTGGCTCGAACGCTTCTTGCAGTCCTACGACGGCGTGTTGGTGACCATCAGCCACGACCGGCACTTCCTCAACGCCATCTGCACGCACATTGCCGACATCGACTACCAGACCATCATCACCTACACCGGCGGCTACGATGACATGGTGATTGCGAAGAGCGAGGTCCGCAGTCAAATCGAGCAGGAGAACGCCGAGAAGGAAAAGAAAATTGCCCAGCTGCAGGACTTCGTGGCGCGCTTCTCGGCCGGGACGCGGGCCAGCCAGGTGCAGAGCCGCAAGAAGGCGCTCGACAAGCTGCAGCTCACTGAGCTGAAGCGAAGCAACATCGAGCGACCGTTCATCCGCTTCGAGCCGAAGCGGCCCTCCGGGAAGCAGACCTTGACGGTGGAGGGCCTCAGCAAGGCTTGGCCAGGAGTCACGGTGTGCGAGGACTTCAAGGCCCTCGTCATGCGGGGTGACAAAATCGCCGTCATCGGCCGTAACGGTGCCGGCAAAACCACACTGTGCCGGCTGTTGCTCGGTGAGCTATCGCCCGACGCAGGCACTGCCACCTGGGGCCATGAAGCGCAGGTGGGCTACCTCGCGCAAGACCATCGCGAGGGGATTGCCCGGGGGACGACGGTGGCCGACTGGCTTCACGACATCGACCCGCGGGCCGGCAACGAGGACATTCGCGGGCTGCTCGGCCGAATGCTCTTCAAGGGCGAGGAGGGCCTCAAGTCAACCGACGCCCTCTCCGGGGGCGAGGCGGTGAGGTTGATTCTGGCCAAGCTGATGCTCACCCGCGACAACGTCCTCATCCTCGACGAGCCGACCAACCACTTGGACCTGGAATCCATCATCGCCCTCGGCGACGCGCTCCAACGCTTTCCGGGCACGGCCATTGTGGCCTCGCACGACCGGGACCTCATTGGCAGCTTTGCCACTCGGCTCTTCGCCTTCACCCCGGCCGGGCTGGTGGACTTCCAGGGCACCTACGAGGAGTTTCTGGAGAAGGTGGGCGACGCGGACGTGCGACGCCGTCAGGACGGGACCGGCCGCCGCCGCTAGGCGCCCTTCAGAGCGTCGGTAGCCCGCGGCCGGCGTGGATGGGGAAGGCGCTGTCCACCTGCGCGAGCTCCTCCGGTGTGAGCTCCAGCGCGGCCGCCGCCGCATTGGAGCGGACGTGCTCCGCGTCGGCGGCTTTGCAGAGTGCAAACACGCGGCGGTCTCTGAGTAAGAAGGCCAGCGCCACCTGGTAGGGCGTCGCCTTTTGTGCCCGCGCCACGCGGGCCAGCACCTTCCCGCCAGTGCTGGCCGGCGAGACGAAGCGTCCGGACCCAAAGGGGCTGTACCCCACCACCGCCACCTCGTGACGCGCGCACCACGGCAGCACCTCGGCTTCCATGTCCCGCACTTTCAGGTTGTAGAGGACTTGGTTACAGGCAATGCGCCGAGGGCCGGCAATGGCCCTGGCCTGCTCGAGGTCCGCGACGTCGAAGTTGCTGAGCCCCCAGCTGAGAATTTTCCCGGCCTGCACCAACTCCTCGAAGGCGGCCAGGGTGTCCTCCAGCGGATGGGGCCCGGGCCAATGCAACAGGTAGCAGTCGAGACGGTCCGTGTGCAGCCGCCGCAGACTGCGCTCGCAGGCCTGCAGCGTCCCCTTTCGGCTGGCGTTGTTAGGAGACACCTTGCTCACCAGGAAGACGTCCTCGCGGCGCCCGGCCAACGCGCGCCCCACCAACTCCTCCACCCGTCCGCTGCCGTAGAGCTCGGCGGTGTCGACGTGACGGAGGCCGGTGTCGAGGCCGGCCTGCAGGGCGGCGATGGCCTGGGCGGCGTCGTCGGACTCCATCTTCCAGGTGCCCTGCCCCAGCTTGGGGACGGCTGTCCCGGTCCAGCCCCAAGCCCTGGTTTCGAGCTTCATTTGCACGGAAGGCCTCCCTCGGGGTGCCGGTGCCATTCGGGAGAAACCCCCTGGCAGACGCTAGTGCGGCAGGCTGGCCCTTCCCAAAGAAACTTCAAGTTGGCGAGCCCCGAAGGGGGGCCACCCCTCACCACAGCCCGAGCCAGTTGCCGGCCAGCTTCACCACCAGCGCTGACACCACTGTGAGCAGGACGAGGCGCACCAGGCGGTCGCCCCCGTGAATGGCCAGGTGAGCGCCCAGCCAGCCTCCGACGAGCTGGCCCAAAGCCATGGGCAAGGCCAGCCGCCAGAGCACCGCGCCGCGGAAGGCGAAGAGGAGAAGCGCCGCCAGGTTACTCGCTGCGTTGACGGCCTTCGCCTCCGCCGAGGCCTGGCGCAACGGCAGCGCCAGGAGGCCGGCAAAGCCCACCACCAGAAATGTCCCGGTTCCCGGCCCAAAGAAGCCGTCGTAGGCGCCCGCCCCCAGCGCCAGAAGCCCTGCCCGTACGCCGGCCCCGGCAGTGACCGCGGCCGCCCTGGCGTGCGGCCGGACGGCCACCAGGAAGACGGCAGCGCCGAGCAGGAGTGCCAGCACCAGGGGCCGCAGCACCGCTGCGTCGACGCGCAGCACCAGCGTCGCGCCGAGCAGCGCTCCTGCAAACCCGAGCGGAATGGTGAGCCGGGCCCGGGGCAGGGACACCAGTCCGGCCCGCGCAAAGCGCAAAAGCGCGGCCGTCGAGCCAAACACGGACTGGCCCTTATTCGTCCCCAGCGCCAGGTGCGGTGGAAGCCCGACGGCCAGCAGCACCGGAATGGTGAGCAACCCACCGCCCCCAGCAATGGCGTCCACCACCCCGGCGGCGAGCGCGGTCACGACAAGGACCACAACCTGTCCAGCAGTCGCCATGGCGCCGCCCGTCTTTAGTAAGAGGGGCTGTCCATGAGCCCCACCGAAACGCCCCCCCCGCCCCAGGACGTCCGCACTGCGCTCGAGGAGCAGGACCCCTTCGCCCTGGCCCGAGTCGGCTCGAAAGAGGAGCTGGACAGGTTGAAGGGCGCCTTGGACCTCATCGATGCGGACCGGAAGCGAAAGCAAGTCCGCAACCGCTTCGCCATCGCCAGCCAAGTGCTGGTGGGCTGGGTGGCCATCGCTGGTTTCGGCGTGAATGCCTACCAGAGCTTCGCCAACAAGCAGAACCAGGAGCGCCAGGCGAAAGTGGACCAGGACCGCTGGGACAAGGAGTTCCAGCGAGCGCGCGAGGCGGACAAGTACCGCTCCTTCTTCGAGTCCTCGATGCTGGCCACGGACCAGAGCAACGCCGACAAGCGGATGGTGGGCTACGCGCTGCTTCAGGAATTCGTCCGGGACGAGGGCTACAACGCCAAGGCCACCCTGATGCTGGAGGAGTCGCTCACCGAGGAGCTGGCCAGCAACACCGACAAGGGCATCGACGAGCCACACCGGAACGCGGTGGTGGCCATCGTCACGGCGCTCGCCGACTCGAGCGACTGCCACGCCCTTGCCCGCGCCGCGAAAAGCTTCGACAAAGTCGCGAAGCGCCACGCCAAGTTTGGCGACGCCGAGGAAACCAGCGAGATTTTCAAGGTGTACGTCCGCCGCCTGGTGGGGCAGGCAGCCGAGGCTTGCAACAAACGGCCAGACGACTTCAAGAGCATCCGCAAGCCGATGCGGGACACGCTCATCAAGCAGCCGGACATCCTCGGTCTGAAGCCGCCGTTGACCATGGCCATCGCCAACACCCGGCTTGCCGAGGCGCTCAGGGACCGCTGCCTCGAGGACATCGCGGTGAGCGGCGCCAGCGAGTGCCCTGACATCTTCAAAAATTACGTCGAGCTGTGTAAAGAGAAGGAGATGAATACCAGCGAAGAAGCAGGCGCCTGCGCCGTCATCAAGGACGTCTTCGGGAAGCTCGAGGCGGCGACTGCGGCCCTCCACGCCGTGGCCGCCACGCCCCCTGCCGCTGCCGACGCGGGCAGGCCCTAAGGCCCTCCTTTTGGGAAGCCGCCCTCCCCAGCTCGAGCTCTTCGAGGAGGCACCCTGGGCGCCACCCTCGCCCAGGCTGCCTCAAGCGGCGGCTGCGTCCGAAGAGGTGGTGGCCCTCGGACGGCGGCTGCCGGCGCAGGTGCGCCTGGGGACGTCGTCCTGGTCCTTTCCCGGTTGGACGGGCCTCGTCTACGCCGAGGAGGCAAGCCAGCTGCAACTGGCCCGCTCCGGGCTCCCGGCCTATGCCCGCCACCCTCTGTTACGGACGGTGGGCATCGACCGCACCTTCTACGGGCCAGTCCCCGCCGAGACGTTTGCCAGCTGGGCGGAGGCCGTCCCAGAGGACTTCCGCTTCTTGGCCAAGGCGCACGAGGAGGTGACGCTTGGCCACTTCCCGCACCGGACGCGCTACGGAGCTCGCAAGGGAGGACGCAACCCTCGCTTTCTGGACGCGCACTACGCCACCGACGCGGTGGTGGCTCCCTTCGTCGAAGGGCTCGGAGCGAAGGCGGGTCCGCTGGTGTTTCAGTTTCCGCCCCAGGACGTCGCCCAACTTGGCGGCGCGCAGCGCTTTGCCGAAAGCTTGCATGCCTTTCTCACGGCCTTGCCCAAAGGGCCCCTCTACGGCGTCGAGGTCCGCAACCGCGAGTTGCTTTCCAAGGCGTATGCCGACGCGCTCGCCTACGCCGAGGCAGTTCCGGTGCTGGCGGCGTGGGGCCCGCTGCCCGACGTCGAGGCGCAAGCCGAGTGGACGCGCGCCCGAAGCGCCAAGGCGCTGGTGGTGCGTTGGATGCTGCACCCGGGCCTCGGCTACGAGGAGGCGCGCGAGCTCTACGCGCCCTTTCACACACTTCGGCAGGAGGACGTGCCCACCCGCACCGCCATCGCCAACCTCGCCGTCGAAGCTTTCCTTGCGGGCCGCGCGGTGTACGTCACCATCAACAACAAGGCCGAGGGGAGCGCACCCGTCTCGGCCACGCGGCTGGCGCGGGCCGTCGTCCAACGCCTCTCCGCCTCGGGCCCTCCTTTTCAAGGAGACGCCAGCTGAGCGCGCCTCTGTCGAGACTAGGGTTGGCAGCCGTCGTGGTGGCGCTGGCCGGATGCAAGCCGCACAACCCACAGCTGGTGGAAGAGGCCATCGCCGCGCGCGGTGGCGCGCAGGCCCTTCACGCCATCGACTCGCTGAGGCTCACCGGCAAGGCGGCCTTCGGCCCGGTAGCAGGCGTGCTGCGGGTTGAATTCAAGCGGCCCAACCGCATGCGCATCGAGCTGGCCCTTCCCCGGGGCACGTTGCTGCGCCTCTTCGACGGCACCCGTGGCTGGACGTCCAAGGTGGCCAGCCCGACTCCGGTGCTGGAGCCGATGTCGGCCGCGGAGCTGGCCAGGGCTCGACGCGAGGCGGACATGGACGGCCCCCTTTTGGACGCGTCGGCCAAGGGCATTCACTTTGCGCTGGCCGGAAAGAGCGAGATGCAGGGGCGGCCCACGGACGCCCTGGACGTCTTCTTCCCGGATGGGACGGTGCTGCGCTACCAGTTGGACGCGGCCACGCACGAGCCTTTGGGGTGGGCGGAGACACGGCGCGCCGACGGCAAAAGGGCGGTGGAGGAGACTCGCTTCCGCGCCAGCCGCCGGCAAGAGGGCGTGCTCTTCCCGGTGGCAGTGGAGACCGGGGTGCAGGGCGGTGCCACCACCAGCCGCCTGACCATCGACTCCATCGAGCTCAACCCTCCCCTCGACGACGCCCGGTTTCGCCCACCCGTCTCGGAGGGGGGGTCACCCCCTTAAAGCCCAACGGAGGGGAGCCGCTCTTTTCAGCCCGACAGCGCGTCCCGGCGCAAAAAGAGGACCCGGGCCACCATCGTCATGACTGTCTCGCCCTTCTGGTTGGTGCATTTGTAGCTCAGCTTGACGCTGCCCCGGTCGGGCTTGCTTCGCGAAGGCGTCACTTCCAGCACCTCCACCTCAACCGAGAGCGCGTCGCCGGGGCGCACCGGCTTGAGCCATTTGAGCTCGTCCAACCCGGGGCTTCCCATGCTGGTGGACTTCGCCAGCAGCCCATCCACCACCAGCCGCATGCACAAGGCAGCCGTCTGCCAGCCACTGGCAATGAGGCCGCCAAACGGCGAGCGCGCCGCCGCCGCCTCGTCGATGTGGAAGGGCTGCGGGTCCCACTCCCGGCCGAAGGCGAGGATTTCCTCCTTGCTGAGGGTCCGCGGTCCAAAGGACTGCCGCTGGCCTGCCTTGAAGTCCTCCAATGAGAGTCCACTGCCCGGGCTGCTCACCGTCGCGCTCCTTTCGCTTTGTGCGCCTGTCCCGGTAGCGTAGCGAGATGACCATACCGATGCTCGGCATCATCGGCGGCAGCGGGCTCGGACAGGCGCTCGGCGCGCTGGGCGGAACCGCCACCAGGGTGGACACGCCGTTTGGCCCTCCCTCCGGGCCGATTGTGCGCACCGTTCTGGAGGGGGTGGAGGTGGCCCTCCTCGCGCGTCACGGCGAGGGCCACGTCCTCAACCCGAGCCGCGTGCCGTCCCGGGCCAACATTTTTGCGCTCAAAACCCTAGGCGTTACCCACCTTTTGGCCAGTGCCGCGGTGGGCTCGCTCCATGAGGACGTGCGGCCGCGCGAGCTCGTCATTCCGGACCAAGTCATTGACAAGACATACCGACGGCCCGGCACTTTTTTCGAGGACCTGGCCGTCCACGTCGAGTTTGCCGTCCCCTTTTGCCCGACGTTGCGCACCGCGCTGTTGGCGCTGCCCAGCAACGTCAAGGTGCATTCACGTGGCACCTACGTCTGCATGGAGGGGCCTCAATTCTCCACCCGCGCTGAGAGCGAGCTGCACCGCTCCTGGGGAGCGGACCTCATCGGCATGACGCTCATGCCCGAGGCCAAGCTGGCCCGCGAGGCAGAGCTCTGCTACGCGGCGGTGTGCCTGCCCACCGACTATGACTGCTGGCGCCCGACGCCAGATGACTTGGACAAGCACGCCCTGCTTCGGGAAATACAAGGGAACCTCCAAGCGGCCACCGCCGCGGCGCTGGCCCTGCTCCGCCGCGCCATCCCGGCGGTGAAGGCCCTCGGCGAGACGCCTTGCACCTGCCAGAGCGCCCTGGCCCAGGCCCTCTGGACCGACCGCTCGCGCATTCCAGAGGACGTCCGCTCGCGACTTCGTCCCCTGTTGGGCCGCTACCTGGAGTCCTGAGGGGCGCGGTTGGAGTGGACTGCCGATGCTAGCGCCGGACGAAGAGCACGGCCTTCAACAGCGCCTTGGCCCCCGGCGTGAGCCGGCGCGCACTCCACTGCTCTCCGAGTTTCTTCCACGCCTCGGCTTGCGTCGGGTAGGGATGGATGGTGTCTCCCAGCGCTTCTAGGGCAAGCCCGAGCCGGACAGCCAGCGCCGCCTCGCCAATGCTTTCCCCGGCGTGCCGTGCCACCAGGGTGGCCCCGAGGACGCGTCCGGTGCGCGCCTCGACGTGAACGCGGGCAAAGCCAGCCGTCTCTTCATCCACCGCCGCCCGGTCATTCTCCGCCATCTCGGTGGTGAGGGTGATGACGCGGCTGCCGGCCTCATAGGCCTGCTCTGCGCCGAGCCCGACGTGCGCCACCTCGGGCTCGGTGTAGGTGCACCACGGGACGTGCAGCGCGGAGACGCGCTTCTTGCCCAGAAACAACGCATTCTGGAGCGCCACTCGCGCCATGGCCTCCGCCGCATGGGTGAACGCCCAGCGCCCCACGACGTCCCCGGCGGCATAGACGCGCGGGTTGCTGGTGCGCAGAAAGTCGTCCAGCGCGGGGTAGGCCCCCTCGAGACGGATGCCGGCCGCCTCGAGGCCCAGGCCCTCCAGTGCAGGGACGCGGCCGGCGGCCAGAAGAATCTCGTCCACCTCGAGGCGGAGTGGCTCGCCGTGCAGTTGGGCATGCACCACCTTGCCGCCGGCCGTCTTCTCCACCCGCGTCACTTGGGCGTCTAGGCACAGCTGCAGCTCGCGTTGCAGGGCCCGTCCCAGCACGTCGCTTGCCTCCGGGTCATCCCGCGGAAGCAACCGATTGGAATCGGTGAGAAGGCTGACCTCCACGCCCAGGCGGGCCAAGGCTTGCGCCAGCTCGCAGCCCAAAGGGCCGCCGCCGACGACGGCCAGCCGGCGCGGTGCCCGGGTGAGGCCGAAGAGGGTGGCGTGGGTGAGGTAGCCGGCAGTCTCGATGCCGGGGACGTCCGGAACGCGCGCCCGGCCGCCAGTGGCGACGACCGCCCGGCGGAAGCGCAACCTCTGCCCGGCGCACTCCACGCTGTCCTGGGCGATGAAGCGCGCCGCCCCGAGGTGCACGTCCACCCCGGCATCGCGCAGGCGCACAGCAGCGTCACGGGGCGCCATGTCTGCCCGGAGTCGGCGGACGCGTTCCAGGACGGCGGCGAAATCCACCTCCACATCTCCTGTTTCGACGCCCAAGGCGGCCGCCTCTTGGACGTCATGGGCGAGGTGGGCGCTGCGCAAGAGCGCCTTGCTGGGGACACAGCCGTACACCAAGCGGTCGCCACCGAGGAGCGCGCGCTCGCAGAGGGCCACCTTGGCCCCCAGGGCGGCCGCTCCCAGCGCCGCCACCAGCCCGGCTGTGCCACCGCCCAGCACCACCAAGTCATAGCGGCGCGGCGGCGCGGGGTTCCCCCAGTCCGCCGGGTGGACTTGCGCCACCAAGCGGCGGTCCTCGCCCTCGGCGAGAAGCCCTTCGAAGCTGTCGTGGTCCAAACCCTGAGGAGCGTGGACGAGTCGCTGCCCTCAGGTCCAGACCAAAAGCAGCGCCTGGGGGGGGCCGCGGGTGTCCCCCACTCAATCCGCGCGCAACGCCTCGACTGGGTCGAGCTGAGCAGCCCGGGCGGCGGGCCAGATGCCAAAGAGGAGGCCCACCGCAGCGGCGAAGCCGATGCCCCCAAAAATGGTCAGCGGCTGCACGGCCGCGGCCAGCGGCGTCACCAACGAGACGAGCTTGGCCAGCCCCAGTCCCACCGCTGTCCCCAGTGCGCCTCCCAAGGCAGAAACCGCCGCCGCCTCGAGGAGAAACTGCAGCACGATGGTGCGCCGGCGCGCACCGAGCGCGCGGCGGACACCAATTTCCCGCGTTCGCTCGCGGACCGAGACGAGCATGACATTCATGATGCCGATGCCGCCGACCAACAGGGTGATGAGCCCAATGCCGGTGGCGACGCCGTACAGCGCCCCGGTGAGCTGCGCGTAGGTGTTGGCCAGCATCTCCGGCCGGTTGATGCTGAAGTCGTCCTTCTTCTCCGGCGGGACGCCCCGGGCCCGCCTCAGCGTCATTTGCACCGCGTCCACCGCTCGCAGCACGTCCTCGCCCTCGTTGACGGCGGCGCCGATGGTGATGCCACGCTTCGTCCCGAAGGTGGCGAGGTAGGTGCGCAACGGCACCATTGCCGTCAAATCCTGGTTCTCCCCGAGAATTTTTCCGCGCCGGTGCAGCACGCCCACCACCCGAAAGGGCCGCCCGTTGAGGCGCACGCCGTTGCCCACTGCCGACCCCGTGGCGAAGAGCCCTTTGGCCGTGTCGGCTCCCAGCACCACCACGTTGGTGCTGTTGTCGTTGTCACCCTCGGTGAGGAAGCGGCCCTCGGCCACCTCGTAGCCGCTGACCTCGGGGTACTGCGAGGTCGTGCCGACCAGCGCCACCGAGGAGAGCTGCTCCCCGTGGGCGAAGGCATCCACATTCTGCTGCGTCATGGGGGCCACCGCGCTGAGCGTCGGCACTTGCTCGCGCAGGCTGTCCACCAGGTGGACCGAGAGCTCGCGGCGGTTCCGGTACTCCCACCAGTCTCCCCGCATCACCCAAGGAAACTTGGAGATGTACATGGAGTTGGAGCCGAGCTGCGCCAGCTGCCGGGCGAAAGAGACGTTGAGCCCTTGAATAATCCCAATAATGGCGAGCAGCGTGCACACCCCAATTCCAATCCCGAGGGTGGTGAGGAGGGTGCGCAGCCGGTGTGCGCGCAGGCTGAAGAAGGCGATTTTCCCGCCCTCCAGCACGTCGACGCGAATGCCCATGTGAGCCCTCACTCCGTCTTGAACGAGGGCTAGCCAACCCCCCCCAGGGGCGAACGCCCCCAAGGGAAAGCGCCTCAACCGAACCCTACGTCCGAGCCCCCGGGCCGATTGCCTTGGGCAGTGGCCCCGGGGCGCCCTTTTGTCCCAACCAAGGCGCGTGGCGGACCTCGCCGCCGGTCGAGTCACCGGCGCCCAACCGACATGCGCGCGCGGGTGACGGCGCGCGTTTCCTCCAGCTCCTCGAGGGTGCGGGGCCAGTCCTCCTTGAGAAGCCGCGACAGCGAGCGGTCGGCGAGCAACTTTCCGCCGGTCTGGCAGTTGGCGCAGTAGTTGGTCTCGTTGTCGGCGTGGGCAATTCGCTGCACCGGGGCTCCACACACCGGGCAGGGCTTTCGGTAGCGGCCATGGACGGCCATGCCCTCTCGGAAGGCGGTGACTTTCTCCGGAAAGCCCTCACCGGCCTCCGCCACTAGCCGTTCCGTCCACTCGGCCAGCACCTCACGGGTGGCGCGGTAGAGGCGTTCCAGCTGCGCCTGGTCGAGTTTCTGGCTGAGAGTGACTGGAGACAGCTTGGCGCGGTGCAGAATTTCGTCGGAGTAAGCGTTGCCGATGGCGGCGAAGAGGCGCGGGTCAGTGAGGGTGCGCTTGAGAGTGTGGTTTTCGCGGCGGACGACGGCCGCAAACTCCTCTGGGCTGGCCAGCAGCGGCTCGACGCCCCCGCGGCCAAGGGCGGCGAGGGCGGCCTCGCCCAAGACGAGGTGCAGCTGGGCACGCTTTTTCGGGCTGGCCTCGGTCAGCACCAACGTCCCGGTGGGGAAGTCGAGGGCAGCGAGCCCCACCCGGCCGGGCACCGGCGCCCCGCGAGGTCGCCAGTGGAGGCGGCCGGCAACCATCAAGTGCAGCACGAGGAAGAGGCCATCCTCGAGGACGAAGACGAGCCGTTTCCCCAGCCGGCGCAAGGAGAGGACGCGCTTCGCGAAGGCCTCGGCCAGAGGCGGCTCGGCCGTCCTTAAGAGGGCCGGCCCGCGGACGCGGATGGCCTGCAGCGGCTGGCCCACCACCCGCGGGGTCAGCGCGCGCAAATAGACGGTGAGGTCCGGGTACTCGGGCATGTCGCTCACCTTGGTGTGCGGCCAGGAAGCCTCACTTGGCCTGGAAAAAGCTTGGCAGCGCCTCGCTCAGGTAACTCTTGAGAGCGCGGGCCGCCGCACTCAAGTACGTCTCCCCGCGGTGCAACAGCGCCACCTGCCGCTTCACCCCGCCCTCCCCCACTTGGACGACTTCGAAGCCACGCCCGGTGCGCTCTCGGGCCATGAGCGAGGGCATGAGGGAGAGGCCGAGGCCGCGCTCCACCATGCGGCGCATGCCCTCCGGGTTGTCCGTCTCGAGCACAATGTGCAACGGCTCACCGGCGGCCTCGGCCGCCGCCTCCAGGGCCTGTGTCGCGGCCACCCCGGGCACCACCACCAGCGGCTCCCCCAGCACGGCCCGCAGGGGCACGGGCCCCTTGGCCTGCGCAAGCTTGTGGCCGCGCGGTACGGCCAGGACGAAGTCCTCCGTCCACAGCTTTTGTGCCACGAGGTCCACCCGGCGGACAGGGAGGTTGAGGACGGCCAAGTCCAGCTCCCCCTTGGCCACGCGCTCCTCCAGCTCCGCCGCCTTGCCCTCCACCAGGCGCACCCGCACCTCCGGGTACTTTTTGTGAAACCGGACAATGAGGTCCGGGAGGAGGTACGCGCCCACCGTCGGCAGGGTGCCGAGGGCGACTGCGCCGCGTGGCGTTTGCGCCATCTCCTGCACTTCCGAGGCCCCGCGGCGCAGTGAGTCCAGCGCCCGCTGGGCGTGGACGAGGTAGTGCTGCCCGGCGTCAGTCAGCACCACGCCGCGGGGGGTGCGCACCAGCAGCTTCGTGCCGAGCTCGCGCTCGAGCGACTGCAGCTGACGGCTCAGCCCGGACTGGGAGACGCCCAGGCGGCGCGCCGCCGAAACGAAGCGGCCCTCCTGAGCGAGCGTAAGGAAGGCGTCGAGTTGTTCGCTTGTCATGCCGTGGTGGCAATAAGGTTATGCGCGAAATGCGTTTTTCGCATCGTCTTCAGCGCCTTAGGGTTACTCGACTGTGCGAGTGGATGCGTCGATGACGACTGCGCATGTGGACGTGAGGGCGCCGGGACCGGCCCGCCGCATGGCCACGGCGGCGGTGTTGCTGGGCCTGGTGATGGCGGCCTTCGAGACCACCGTCGTCACCACCGCCATGCCGACACTCACCGCGGAGCTCGGCGGCCGGCAGCTGTACGCTTGGGCCTTCACCGCCTTCTTCCTCGCCTCCACGCTGGGCGTCCTCATCTCCGGGGGCCTCGCCGACGGCATCGGCCGACGGGCGACGTTTCTCGGGGGGGTGGGCGTCTTTTTGTTGGGCACCACTCTGTGCGGCTTCTCGACGTCCGTCCCGGAGCTCATCGCCTTCCGGATGGTGCAGGGCCTCGGCGCCGGGGCGTTGCAGCCGACGACACTGACCATCGCCTCGGACCTCTACAACCTCAAGGAGCGCGCCGCCATCCAAAGCCTTTTCACCGGCAGCTGGGGTGCGGCTTCGGTGGTTGGCCCCGTCCTCGGCGCCTTCCTCACCCAGCACGCCAGCTGGCGGTGGGTCTTCTGGGTGAATGTCCCGGTGGGCGTCGCGGCGGCCATTCTCCTGCAGCTCTCCTACCGTGACCCGCCCCGCACGGGGACGCACCGTCTCGAGCTGACTGGGCCACTGCTGGCTGGCTCGACGCTGGCCCTCATCCTCCTCGCGCTCGAGCCCCAGCGGTTGGCCGGCCCGCTCCAGTTTTTGGCCGCCCTCGCCGCCGGCGGGGTGGCGGTGGCCCTCGTCCAGCAGCAGCGGCGTTCCGGGCGTCCGGTGCTTCCGCTGCACCTTCTCAAGGACCGCACGGTGCTGTCCGGAGTGGTGGGTGGCCTGGTTTCGGGAGGCGTCCTGTACGGGACGAGTGCCTACGTCCCCTTGTGGCTCGTCGCCCACGGCCAGCGAAGCGCGCTCACCGCCGGTGCGGCCCTGGTGCCGCTGCTGGTGGGCTGGGCCGTCGGCTCGGCGCTCGGGGTGCGGGTACTATTGCGCGGAGGCCTGAGGGCCAGCGCGGCGGGCGGCTTTGCCGTGGCGGCCGTCGGCGCCGCCCTGCTGGCAGCGGCCCTGGTGCGCGGTTGGGGAGACGCGGCCACCTTCGGCGCGTTGGCCCTGTTGGGGCTGGGCCTCGGGCCGGCGGCGAGCACCAGTATTTTTGCCCCCCAGCAGAGGGTGCCCTGGCATGAGCGTGGCGCCGTCACCAGCGCCCTCTATGCCAACCGCATGCTGGGAGGCTCGCTCACCATTGCATTCCTCAACCTCGCGCAGGGACGGCTGACGGTGCAGGTACTCTTGCTGGCCACGGTGCCCCTCCTCGGCGCGCTGGCCCTGGCCCGGCTCGCTCCGGCTGCCCTAGCCGGCGAGCACAGCCAGTCCAGTGACTCCGAGGCAGTCATCTCGAAGTAGCCTGTTGGGCAGCCATGTCCACCCGCACCGATGAGGGACCCGTCCTGCAGAAGGCGCACGTCTTCTGCTACCGCCTCTTTGACGTCGCGGAGGAAATCGACCTCGACGCGGCCCAGAGGTTGCTCGCCCGGGACACCCGCCGCGTCCGGCTGACGCGCGCCGGCGCCGAGTACCTGCTTCTGCCCAACCCGCCCCTGGCGGTCGAGCTCGGCCGTCGGAAGCTGGCCGTCGGTGCCGGCACCATGGTGGTGGACGTGGTGGGCCGGCTCTTTGACCATGGCACCGTCAGCATCCGCTTGCGCGTCCCGGTGGAGCCCGGCACCAACCTGGCCGCGCTCATTCCCCTGGCCGACGAGCTGTACGACAGTCCAACCGTGGACGCGCTGGCGCTCGAGGTGCTCGAGTCACTGCGGCCGGCCATTGCGCCAGCGCTGCGCAGCGCCAAGCTGTGGGAGCAGAGCGAGAGTTACTCGGTCCACTTCGTGGAGCACATTGAAGGTAGGCCTTCCGCCGAGGAGGTGCTTGGCTGGCCGGGGCTTGCGCCGCTGTTGCTCGGGGAGACACGGGAGCCGCGGCTCAGCGATGCCGAGCGCAGCGACGTCACCGCCCAGCACTTCAGCTACGGCCAGTATGACTTGGTGGTGGTGGACTGGAACGCCGCCTTCGTCTACGAGCCGACCGGCTCCACCGACATCCCGGACATCCTCGAAATCTGCAACGGGCAGCTGCTCGAGTTTCGCTATTACGACAGCCAGCTGGACCGCCAGCTCACCGGCGTCGGCGAGACGTTGCGCCGGACTCGCCGCCGCGGCGTCCCGCTCTTCCGCAGCACCGACGCCCCGCTCGCCCGCAGCGTCCAGCTCACCCTCATCGAGATGTCCGAAGCGCTGGAGCGGGTGGAAAACTCGCTCAAAGTCATCGGCGACTTTTACCTGGCCAAAGTCTACGAGGCAGCGCTGGAGCAGCTCCGGGTGGATGACTGGAAGGCCAGTGTGCAGCGCAAGCAGCAGACGCTGGGCGACGTCTACCAATGGCTGAAGGGCGAGGTGGACACCGCGCGCTCACTCACCTTGGAGTTGATGATTGTCGCGCTCATTGTGGTGGAGGTGGTCCTCGCCTTCCTCCGACGCTAGGGCGTCACCCGGCGGGGCACCCCCCCGGAGCCAGTGCAGCCCTCGGGGTGGGGAGTTAGCCGCGCCTCGGGCCGCCGGCCCGCAGCGCTAAAAGCCACTCCGCAAAGTCTCGGAAGGCGCCGCTTCCGCCCGCGACGCGGCACAGGTAGTGCACCCGCTCGGCCACCTCGGGCAGAGCGTCGCGCGGAGCGCCGGTGAGGCCTTCTTTGGCCAGGCCGTCCAGGAGGGCCACGTCATTGGCGTCGTCACCAATATAGGCGAGCTCGGCTGACAAAAGGCCACTCTGCGCGCACAGGGCCTCGACGGCGGCGCGCTTGTCCTTCACCCCCAACAGCACGTGCCGAAGGGCCAGCTTCTCCGCGCGCCGGACAATGCCCGGGCTCACCTCCCCGGAAACAATGCCGCTCTCGATGCCGGCCAGACGCAGCCGTTCGACACCCATGCCGTCGCGAATGCTGAAGCGCTTCATCACCTCGCCGGACTCTCCGTAGAAGACGCCGCTGTCGGTGAGCACACCGTCGCAGTCGGCCAGCACCAGGCGCAGCCGCTGCGCGCGCCGGCGCGCCTCTGCTGGAGGCAGCGTGGAGGTGCCCGGCCGGCGCGCCCGCCCCCGCGTCACTTCGAAAACCTAGCCGGCCGGCTCTTCAGCGTCTGCGCTCCCACCGCCTCACAGAAGGCTAGAAAGCGCGCCCTCGGGACGCCGGCGTAGGCCAGCTCGGCCAAGGACGTCGTCACCGGTGCGTCGGTGCGCAGCGTCGCGAGCGTCCGGTAGAGGAAGGCGTCCTTGCGCCGCTCAGCCCAGACGGAGGCCAGCCGCTCTCTGGAGCGCAGGCCCGCTGGCCAGCGTGCCACCTCGGTGGGGATGGACTCGAGCGGCCCGAAGGCGCGCAGCACGGCGGCCGCCCCCTTCTCGCCGAAGCCCGGGAGGCCGGGAATGCCGTCCGCGTCGTCGCCCACCAGCGCGAGCCAATCCGGGATGAGCGAGGGTGGGACGCCCCGCAGCGCCGTCACCGCGTCTTCGTCGAGCTCCTTGCCCCGCATCCGGTCCACCTGCACCACCTTTGTGCCCTTGACGCACTGGCCGAGGTCCTTGTCCGGGGTGAGCAGGCGCACCTGCTCCACTTGGCTGGCGAAGCGCGCGGCGCCGGTGGCCATGGCGTCATCGGCCTCGAAGTCGCGCATCGACCAAACCGCGACGCCTGCTGCCCTGGTGCCTTCCTCGGCAACGTCAAACTGGGCCAGCAGCTCGGCCGGCACCCCCTCTTCCGTCTTGTAGCCGTCGAAGAGCTGGTTGCGAAACGAACGGATGGGGTTGTCGAAGGCGACCGCCAGGTGAGTCACCTTCTCGGAGGCGTCGTTGAGCAGCGCCAGCAGCGAGGCCACCAGGCCGACGGTGGCCTTTCGGTCGCGCCCGGCAGCGTCCAGGTGCCCCGGGCGGGGACTGAAATGGGCCCGGAAGAGCTCGTAGGTGCCGTCGACGAGGTGGAGGCGCATCCGGCCCG
>JBKQSS010000006.1:0-4359 GCA_052143535.1 Myxococcaceae bacterium
GTCGACCGCCCGTCCCCAGCCCATCGAAGACGCCGTCGGCCCCGATGTCTTCAGCCAGCGCCGTCACGAGCGAGAGGGCGTTGACCTCTCCCCCAGGCGAGATGCCCGCGTTGCTCGAAATGGTGGCGGCCAGCTCCGAGAGGCCGGCGAGAATGAGCCCCGCGCGCTGGGCGGCGGTCAGCTGCGCTCCATTCCCGGCACTGAGGCCGGTGGGCACGACGGTGAGCCAGTCGAGGTCCGTTGCGACGCCTGGGATGTTGCCGAAATGCGCATCGAGATGCGTCAACGCGTCGGCGACGGCTTGTTGCACCGGCTCACCAAGGCTCTGTACGTGAAAGGTCGCCAAGGCGTAGGCCAAGTGAGAGACCGGAGTGACGTTGGCGATGGCCGGTTGCCCGGCTTGGTAGTTGAGCAGAATGCCGAAGTAGTCGACGTTGACGGAGAGGGATGGCGCACTGGTGCCTCCGTCCCCGAGCGCCTCCTCCTCGTAAGTTCCGCCGTTGACGACAAGAAGCACGTCCCCGTTAAAGGCCGGAAGCGAGAGACCGAAGAAGCCGCTCGCGTCGGTGGTTGCCGTGGCGAGCTGCTCGCCCCGAGTCATGTCCGGGAGCAACTTGTATGCAGTGACAGTGCCGCCGGAAATAGGCCCCTTGACCGCGTATCCGGAGATGTCCAAACCGCCGTCGGGATTTCCCGGGGCAAGCAGAATAGGGGGCTCGCCACCCCCGCACTGTGCCAGCAGCAGACCGACGCCCACGACGGCGGCGGTGGCAAGGAGGCTCGTCGACAGCGCCGCTCGCATGGGCACCCCTCCCATACCAGTAACGAAGTCCTATAATGGTCTCAAATGGGTTACCTAAGTCAAGTCGGACAGCGTGCGGCACTTGAGCAAATGCTCGGTTTTCGAACCATGGGCACGGGGGGTGTCCGGAAAGCTGGATGCTTCTTGCCGCAACGAGTTCTCATCTGTCGCACTAGGGGCCAGGACCGGGGGGGCCCGACTCGGAGACGACCTGCACAACTCTGTCCAGCCGGAGTGAGCGCCGCTCGCCCAGGCCGACGTCCTCGCAGTGGAGCAGCGTT
This sequence comes from Myxococcaceae bacterium, assembly GCA_052143535.1. Taxonomy (GTDB): domain Bacteria; phylum Myxococcota; class Myxococcia; order Myxococcales; family Myxococcaceae; genus JADGRA01. The sequence continues at coordinate 1,084 of JBKQSS010000006.1, forward strand.
AGGGAGCGCTCCATGGTGAGTCCCCGTACCAGCAAGGTGCGCGTCGACAACGTGCCGTCTGCGGCCCGGTACTGGACGCAGACCGGGCTGCGTTCGAACCAAGCATCCTCAACCGCCTCTCGGACTCCTGGGGCTGCCGGATGGGCTGGAATCCCCACAAAAAAATGAGCTCCTTCATCAGCGTCAGGAGCTCCCGCTGGGCCGAGGCAGCCAACGCGCCACGGACCTTGTCGATGGCCGAGCCGAGGGTGCGGGTGAAGGGCACGAGGCGCGCGTCGATGGCCCAGCGGCCGAGGGCCGAGACGAGAGCGGCCTCTCTCGCGGTGAAATTCACCGGGGGGAGCGAGTACGTCCTGTCGAGCGCATAGCCGCCGCCTCGGCCCCGTTCCGCCGACACCGGCAGCTCCGCCTCCCGGAGTGCGTCGAGGTCCCGGTAGACGGTTCGAACCGCCACCCCGAAACGCTCGGCTAGCTCGGACGCAGTCACCCCCGTCCTGCGTGCGCGCAGGTGCTCGGCGAGGGCAAAGAGCCGGGCCTGACGTCTCATCTCGAAAGAAACCTGACAGACACCTGACAAATGCTCAAGCGACTCTCACCGTGCGCCCAAAGCATGGACCATCCCGGTCCATCGCGAGCGCCCTTTGGAGAAGAGAGCCATGGCCCATTCCCTAGACTGGTTTGAAATCCCCACCACCAACCTCGACCGCGCAATCCAGTTCTACGGGACGGTGCTCGGTGTGTCCTTGAAGCGAGAGGTTTTCGGCGGCGTCCCGATGGCCGCCTTGCCCTGTGAGGACAAATCCACCGGCGGCGCGTTGGTTGAAGACGCGCGACGGAAGCCTTCGGCCGAAGGCGCACTCCTCTACCTCAACGCCTACGGCCAGCTCGATGCCTGCGTCCAGCGCATCGCCAAGGCGGGGGGGACGGTCATCGCTCCCAAGGTGGACATCGGCGAGCCAGGCTTCATCGCGATTTTCCGAGACAGCGAGGGCAATGTCATCGGACTGCACCAGGAGCGCTGAGGCGCTGCCCGGCCCTCCGGGTCAGCGGGACACCCAACAACCAGGGTGGCCCCTCGCGGGCCACCGCGCGGCACAGACGGTGGTGGTGGGGCCAGGGCCGGGCGGCCGTCTCGAGCGTTCGCCTCGAGTGCCGAAGCCGAGAGCTGTTTGCTCGCGCGTTGGCACAGTCAGCGAGGGGGACTCCGCTGGCCCCGCTCGCGTCGCACGCGGTTGCTGTTCCGGACGGCGGAGTCCCTGCGGAGCCGCCCTCCCGCGACGACACCGGCGCCGAGCAGGCGACGCGCCTCTGGCTGTCGTCCCTCGACTCTGAAGAGGGTTGGACGTCGTCAGGGCGCGACGATGGTGATTTGACCTTGCCCCATCCCCATCGTCCCTTTGTGGACGCTGCAGTAGTAGGGGATGACCGTCCCCGCCTGCGCAGTGCTCGAAATGGTGAAGGTCGCCCGCCCGACGAAGGGGCCGGTGTCAAACTGGACGTTGTCGACGGCGCCCGGTGCGTACGTGCTCAAAGCGGTCTGGCTGGTGACCGAATGGTCCGTCCCGTCTGCATTGATGACGGTAACGGTCGTTCCTGGCTGCACCGACAGGTTGCTCGGGCTGTAGGTGTAGTTGGAGATGGTGATGGTATTCAGCGCGGGCGTGGACGAGCTCCCGCACGTCCAAAGGAAGGCACTGGCGGCCAGCACGACGAGAAGACGCAAGGGGCGATGGAGCGACACGGGAGGCCTCTCTTTCCTCTCTACACGACACCAGCACAGCTCAACGTTGCAAGCCCGGTGCGACTCCGCGCTCTGAACGCAGGCCTGTTGGCTCAAGCCTTTAGCCCTCGCGCCGAAACCCCCCGAGCCTTTTAGGAGGGGGTGGACGGCTTTGGGGCGGGATGGGCCTCATTTGCAAGGCTTGCCGAAAGCGCAGCGGTGGCGGCCGTATGGACTGGGGTTGGGATGCCCGCCTCCTGGCCCATCCGGGCCACGGCCCCCATCAATGCTTCCAGCTCTGTGGGGCCGCCGTGCTCGAGGTCCGTGAGAAAGCTCGGCCGCATCTTCGGAGGAAGCCCCTGAATCATCGCGACGGTACGCTCGGCCTGGTCAGCTGGGAGCTGAACGCCCCGAGCTCGGGCCACTGCCACCGCCTCGTGCACGGCGGCGGCGATGAAGTCGGCGCCCTGGGGCGCCGAACGGACCGGCCCGATGGATGCGCGCGACAGGCCGCACACGGTTGCGACCGAGGCGATGAAGACGAATTTCTGCCACAGGTCGACCTCGACCTGGCTTGTTTCGCGGGCGTCCACCGAGGCACTTCGCAGCGCAAGGACGATGCGTTGGGACCTTGCGCTCGTTCCGCCGCCCAGCTCGCCGAGGACGATGCTCTGGAACGAGCTCTTGCGCTCGACCACGCCCGGGGCGACGCGCTCGGCGCTAATCATCGTTAACCCGCCGAGGAGTGCTTCGCGAGCCACACCCAGGGCCACCAGCCGCTCGGCCGCGTCCACGCCGTTGAGCAACGGCAGAACGGCAGCGCCACGCGAGGCTACGGTCTGCACCGCTGGAGCCACCTCCGCGAGCGAATAGCTCTTCACAGCCACGATGGCGAGCTCCGCCTGTCCGAGCTCCGTCGCTGTGTCCGTCGCGGTCACCGCGACATTGAAAGTCTCTTCGGGGGTGCGGACTTCGAGGCCGCGGCGGCGCAGCGCGTCGAGGTTCGGACCTCGGGCCCAGAACTGCACCTGATGGCCGGCGCGGGCGAGGACACCGCCGTAATAGGCTCCGACTCCCCCGGTTCCGAGAATGGCGACGTTCATTGGTAGAAGCCGAAACCTTTCGCGCGGGCGGCGGCCCTCGTCCTCAGCCAGCCTCTTTGGCGGCAGAGTGAAGACCGCCAGCCCGCACACCTTAATGAGGCGTCCAGCCGTCGGCCACCGCCCGGAAGCCTCTTTTGGGCAGCCCTCAGTCGGCAACGCCCAGTTGCAGAGCGAGGCTCGAGCCGCCTTGAGAGGGCCGTCCGAGACGTACCGGCGGACGGTGGGACGGCCCCTCGGGCCCACCTCCGCTCGCACCACGCAGTCAGAGTCGGCCCTCACCCACCCGTCCCGAATCGGCATGCCAAGTCTTTCCCGGGACCTCGTGTCGACTTTGGAGGTAGCCTCCGGCGCGCGGGAGGGCGGGCATGCCGGTGCACGGTAAACCGAAGGGGGAGCCCGGGGGACCGAAGGGACTCGTCCTAGCCGCGCTGGCGCTTCTGGCCGGCGTAGGTT
>JBKQSS010000007.1:0-2672 GCA_052143535.1 Myxococcaceae bacterium
CCGAGGAGGGCGAGCTCGAGGCGCACCTTCACACCAAGCGGATGCTCATCAACATGGGGCCCTCCCACCCGGCCATGCACGGCACGGTGCGCACCCGGGTGGAGCTGGAAGGCGAAACCATCGTCCGGGCCATTCCGGAAATTGGGTTTCTGCACCGGGGTTTCCAGAAGAGCTGCGAGAACGTCACCTGGAACCAATGCCTGCCCTACACCGACCGGCTCAACTACGTCAGCGCGCTGCTCAATAACTTTGGCTTCCTGAAGGCCGTCGAGAGACTGGCCGGCATCGAAATTCCCGAGCGCGCCCAATACATCCGCGTCATCGCCTCGGAGTTGCATCGCATCCATGACCATCTCACTTGCGTCGGCAGCATCGGGCTGGAGCTGGGAGGCTTTGCCCCCTTCCTCTATGCCATCGAGGGCCGCGAGCTGGTGATGGACCGAGTGACCGAGCTCACCGGCGCCCGGCTGACGACCAGCTTCGGCCGGGTGGGCGGCCTCAACCGCGACCTGCCCGAGGGCTGGACGGAGCGGGTCTACAAGACGCTCGACAAATGCCACGAGCTCATCGGCGAGATGGACACGCTGCTCACCGCCAACCGGATTTTCGTCGACCGGATGCAAGGGGTGGGCGTCATCACCACCGCCGACGCGCTCGACTTCGGCTTCACCGGACCCTGCCTGAGGGCGTGTGGCGTGGCCTATGACGTGCGCAAGGCCCATCCCTACTGGGTCTACGAGCGGATGAACTTCGACGTGCCGGTGGGCGTCAACGGCGACAACTTCGACCGCTACCTGATGCGGATGGAGGAGCTGAAGCAGTCGGAGGCCATTGTCCGCCAGGGGCTGAAGGAGATTCCGCCAGGGCCGGTCATCGTCGACGACTGGCGGATTGCGTTGCCCCCCAAGTCCGAGGTGTACGGCACCATCGAGGGCGTCATCGCCCACTTCAAGCTGGTGATGGAGGGCGTGCCAGTTCCCGAGGGCGAGGTGTACGACTGCTCGGAGGCCGCCAACGGCGAGCTCGGCTGGTACCTGGTCAGCGACGGCTCGGGCCGCCCTTATAAGGTGCACGTGCGCGCTCCGGGCTTCGCGCTGTTGTCCGGGCTGCCGCGGATGGTGGAGGGGCGGATGCTGGCCGACCTCATTCCCACCTTCGACACCATCAATATGATTGGCGGCGAGGTGGAACAGTGAGCCCGAAGGACGACAAGCCGAGCGCTCCTCCACCACCCCAAGGTCGGCCCGCTGCCAAGCACGCCGGGTTGGTAACGGTAACGGTGGATGGCCTGGAGGTGGTGGCCAAGCCCGGCACCAACCTCATCACCGCCGCCAAGACGGTCGGGGCCGACATCCCCTACTACTGCTGGCACCACCGCCTCTCCATCGCCGCCAATTGCCGGATGTGCCTGGTGGAGAGCAGCACCTCGCCCAAGCTCGTCCCGGCCTGCCAGACTGCGCTGCAGGAGGGGATGAGCATCCGCACCGACACGGCGCGCGTCAAAGAGAGCCAGCGCTCGGTGATGGAGTTCCTCCTCCTCAACCACCCGGTGGACTGCGCCATTTGCGACCAGGCGGGCGAGTGCAAGCTGGAGGACTACTACCAGAGACTGGACCACAAGCCCTCGCGGCTGGAGGGCGGGAAAATCCTCCGCAGTAAGCGCAAGGTGCTGGGCCCCTTGGTGGTGCTCGACCAGGAGCGCTGCGTGCAGTGCACGCGCTGCGTCCGCTTCATGGACGAGGTGGCGAAGGAGCCCCAGCTGGGGATGTTCGCGCGCGGCTCGGCAGAATACATCGACGTCTTCCCCGGGCAGCAGCTCACCAGCAACTACTCCGGCAATGTGGTGGACCTCTGCCCGGTTGGCGCCCTGCTCAATCGCGACTTCCGCTTCCGGGCCCGCAGCTGGTTTCTCTCCACCGTCGCCTCGGTGTGCACCGGCTGCTCGCGGGGCTGCAACATCTACGTCGACTTCATGGGCCAGGACAGCTACCGCTACCGGCCCCGGGAGAATGACGCCATCAACCAGAGTTGGATGTGTGACCAGGGGCGGCTCTCCTACAAGCCCCTCAACACCGACCGCGTGAAGAGCCCCTCGTTGGGCCGGCTGCAAGACCGGCGCGAGGTGACCGCCTCCGAGGCGCTGGCCTCTTGTACCCTCCAGCTCAAGACGATGGCCGGGACGGCCGAGCTGGCGGTGCTGGTTTCTCCCCTCTGCTCCAACGAGGACCTTCTGGCCGGCCTCACCTTCGCCAAGGACGCGCTCGGGGTGCGGCAGCTCTACGTCGGCGGCCGTCCGGAGGGGGCAAAGGACGCGTTCCTCATGCGCTCCGACAAAAACCCCAACCGCAAGGGCCTCCAGTGGATTTCCGCCGCCCTCGGCCTCAGCCTGTTGCCCTTCGAGGCGCTGCTTAAGGCCGTCGGCACCGGCACGGTGAAGGCGCTCTACGTGCTTGGGGCCGAGGTGCCCCACAGCGAAACCGACGCTGCCCGCATCCTCGCCAAAGTGGAATTCATCGCCGTGCAGGCGGCCAATGCCTCGGCCCTCACCGACGCCGCCGACGTGCTGCTCCCGGCCGCCTCGCACGTCGAGGACGAGGGAAGCTTCGTCCAGGAGGAGGGCGTGGTGCAGCGCTTCCGCCGCGCTTACCCGCCGCGGGGCGCCGCCCAGGGGC
>JBKQSS010000008.1:0-14896 GCA_052143535.1 Myxococcaceae bacterium
GCCGGCATGGCGGCCGAAGGCTGCGCCGCGGCGGGCGTGGGACGGGGCGCGCCCAAGGGGGGTACGCCACTTGCGCCGGAGGCGCGGGCTGCGGCCGGTGGGGCAACGGGCGCGGCCATTGTGGGGAGGGCCGCCGCAGTGGTGCGCGCCGCAGCGGCGGCTGTGCTGGCGACACCCGTGGGCAAGCCAGGCGACGTCTTTCCGCCCCCGGCTGGGCTGGGCAAACGGCCAGGCGCGGGCTGCGGGGCCATGGCCGCGGGCGGCCGGGGATATTGGGGGTCCGTCCTCTCCCACGCCGCGGGCGTCAGTCCCGGTGCACGCGGCGCCTCGGCGTCTCCCGGTAAAGGCACTTCGGGCAATAGAGGCGCGTGCGTCGCCGGAATGGCTTCCTCCGCAGGCGGCAGCCCAAGCTGCACCTCGCGAGAGCGCCGCGGCTCCAAAGCGGCGCCTCCGGCGGCCGTCGGGCGGGGCACCTCTGCAGCAGGGGGGGCCGACGGCCCGGTGTGGGCGAAGCCACTGCCCATTGGCTTGGACGGCCAAGCCGGTGGCAGCCCGGGGTGAAGTGGAGCGTGACTGCCGCCGCCGGGCGGCCGTGCACCGGCGGGAGTGGCCAAAGGGGCACGGGGAAGGAGTCCCGGCGCAGCGGCGCCCGGCTGCGTCGTCCGCAGTGAGGGCGGCAGGCCGCCGGCGGTAGGGGCACTCGGTCGCGGCGGGGGCGGCACGGCGGCCGTGGCGAAGGGCCAGGTGTTGCTGGTGCGTGCGGCGCCCGGGGGGGCGACAGCCACCGGCTGCGGCGGCGCGGCGCCGGCGAGAATGCGCTCCAGTGGACTGGGCTCCCAGGGCCGTGCCTCGGGGGGCGTCGCGGCGGGCGGACTCACCTTGGCGGGCGGCGTCCCGGGAAGGGTGAAGTGGCGTGCCGCACCCTTTTGGGTGGGGGCCACCGGGACGGCCGGCGTGGCGACGGGCCGGGTGAAGCCTGGGGGCGCCGCCGCCGGTACCGGCGTCCTTGGCTCGGGCGGCCCCAGCTGAAAGCTGCCCTGGGCCCTGAAGGCCGAGCGGCGGTCCAGCGGCAACTCACGCGAAAGCAGCGCTGGCGGGCGCGCGGGCGCTTTCGCCTCGGCGGCGCAGGACGGGCAGTCGCCCGCGGCGGGGAGCTCCGCCCCGCACTTCAGACACTTCGACATACCAAAAGCATGAAAGGCGGAATGCCGGGCCGACGCAAGAAAGCGGGGCCTCTTTTGCAGCGGCGCCGCCGGGCCTGAAAGGGCGGAATTGTCACCGCGCCATGGGCGCCTACCCCCCCCAGGGCGGTCGCCAGCGGCGAAGGAGTCACCGTGGTTTTCACCGCCCCACCCTAGGCGGCGCACCAAAGAGACGTCCCGTTATTTGCCGGTGCGGTGGACGTTGGTTGTATGTCCTCCCGGGCGTGAATTACCGAGAGGGGCCCATGTCCGTTGCCACAAACCTGCAGCGCTGGGTGCGGAACCGACAGCCGGCCCTCGCCCCATTCCTTGGGGTGCTCCTACTGTCGGGCGTGCTTTCGGCGCCGCCGGCGGCGACTTCGGACGTGGCCTCCGCCCGCCCCCCGGCCACTCCACAAAAGCCGGTGACGGACGTCCTTCAAGGGAAAAGCGTCACCGACGCCTACCGGTGGCTGGAGGAGGCGAGCGACCCGTCCGTCCGGGCCTGGGCCAAGGCCCAGACGGCCGTCGCCCGCAGCACACTCGACGCGCTGCCCAACCACGCGGCCATCGCCGCGCGGGTGGCGGCGCTGGTGCGAGGAGCGTCCCCTTCGTATTTCGCGTTGCAAGAGCGTGGCGGACGCTGGTTCGCCCTCAAGTCCGACACCACCAAGAATCAGCCGATGCTGATTCTCCTCCAGAGTCCGGACCAGCCGGACAGTGCGCGCCTCCTCCTCGACCCCAACCAGCTCGACCCGTCGGGCGCAACCGCCATCGACTTCTTCCGCCCCTCGAAAAACGGCCGCCTGGTGGCGGTCTCGCTGTCCAAAAAGGGCAGCGAGAGTGGCGACGTCCACGTCTACCAGGTGGATTCGGGTAAGGAGCTGCCGGCCGACGTCGTCCCGCGAGTGAATGGCGGCACCGCCGGCGGAGACGTCGCCTGGGCTTCAGACGGCCGCGGCTTCTTCTACACCCGCTACCCGCGGGAGGGAGAGCGCCCAGCGGCGGACTTAAACTTCTTCCAGCAGGTGTGGTTCCACCAGCTCGGGACAGCGGCGGCGAAGGACCGGTACGAGCTGGGGCGCGACTTTCCCCGCATCGCCGAGACGACGCTCGAGATGGCCCCGGACGGCACGCTGCTCGCCTCGGTGTCCAAGGGCGACGGCGGAGAGGTGGCGCACTTCCTCCGGGCGACAGGAGGCGCTTGGAAGCAACTCGCCGTGTACGCCGACCGAATTCGGCAGGCGCATTTTGGCCTCGACGGGGCCCTCTACCTCCTCTCGCTCAGGGACGCCGAGCGGGGGAAAATTCTCCGCTTGCCCAAGGGTGTCACCGCGCTTGACCAGGCGGTGGTGGTGGCGCCCGAGGGCCAAGGCGCGGTCAGCGAATTTGTCGCGACGCGCCACCGGCTCTACGTCGCCGGGTTGGTCGGTGGCCCAGCCGAGGTGCGCGTCTTCGACACGGCTGGCAAAGCGCTCGGCACGCTGCCCACCCCGGCGGTGTCCGACGTGAGCGACCTCACGCGCAGCGGCCACGGCGAAGACGTCTACTTGAGGAGCGTGCAGTACACCCGGCCCGCCGCCTGGCTTCGCTACGACGCCGGAAAAAACGCGCTCCTTCCCACGGCCTTGGCGGTGCATTACCCAGTCGACTTGAGCGGCCTCGAAGTCATCCGCGAGGAGGCCACTTCGCCCGACGGCACCAAGGTGCCATTCACCGTCATCCGCGCCAAGGGCGTCGCCCAGGACGGCTCTGCCCCCGGAGTCTTGTACGGGTATGGCGGCTTCGGCATCAGCCTCTCCCCGTACTTCCTCGGACGCCAGGCTGCCTGGCTGGAGCAGGGCGGAGTCTGGGTGGAGGCCAACCTGCGCGGGGGCGCCGAGTTTGGAGAGGCCTGGCACCGCGGTGGAAACCTCACTCGGAAGCAAAACGTTTTCGACGACTTCCTGGCTGTGGCGCGGCGGTTGGTGGAGAAGAAGTACGTCAGCCCGAAGCGGCTCGGCATCGAAGGCGGCAGCAACGGCGGTCTCCTGATGGGGGCGGCGCTGACGCAAGCGCCGGAGCTCTTCCGGGCCGTCGTCTCGATGGTGGGAATTTACGACATGCTGCGCGTCGAGCTCTCGCCCAATGGCGCCTTCAACGTCACCGAGTTCGGCACGGTGCAAAACCCGGAGCAATTCAAAGCGCTGTACGCCTACTCGCCCTACCACCACGTGAAGGACGGCGTGGCTTACCCGGCAGTACTCCTCACCACCGGCCTCAATGACCCGCGGGTGGAGTCCATGCAGTCCTTTAAAATGGCGGCTCGCCTCCAGGCCGCGTCCAGCTCCGGGCTTCCCGTCCTTTTGCGCGTGACGGACACCGGCCACGGCATTGGTGCCAGCATGGACGAGCAAATTTCTCTCACCGCCGACGCGCTCACTTTTTTCTTTGCCGAGCTGGCCGTGCCCTACCGCCCCATTCCGGCGGTGGCGGCGCCGAGGTAGCCCGTCCGAGGGGCGGGCAAGCCTCGACAGCAAAAGCCCCAGGGGCGCCGGGCGCTGCTCCCAAAAATTGTCTGCTGGTGAAATGGCGGCGGACGTGTTGTCTCTTGCGATTTGCGCGGTCCGCTGACCGCAACCTTTCCAAGGGGCCGGACATGAAGACGAAGAGCCTTGCACTGCTGGTGACGACGTGTGGCCTGCTGCTCGGCGCGAAGAGCGCGCTGGCCCAGGAGAATTGGACGGAGGGCCCGGTGTGGGGCTGCAGCACCTACCGGACCGAGCCTGCCCAATTCCAGGCGTACATTAAATACCTCCGGACGAATGCCGTCCCCATCGCCGCCGAGCAGAAGAAGCAGGGGCTGCTTCTGGATTGGAAAGTCTTCATCCAGGCCCCGCACGACGCCCAGGACTGGGACGTCATGGTCTGTAGCCTCCACGCGAACTACGCCCAGGCGCTCGACTACAACAAGACGGACGACGAGAAAATTAAGGCCATCCGGGCGAAGCAATTCAAAACCTCGGACGAGATGAAGCAGCGGGAGCTGCTGAAGGGCCGGCTGGAGATGCGCAAATTCATCGGCACCAATTACACCCGTGAAGTGAACCTGCGCCCGATGCCCTAAAGGCCAAGCGCTTGGGCGCCGAGCCGCACCGAGAGCCGACCGTCGCGGGCCAGGCGCCTTGAACGGAACGCGTGGATGGCATTCCTAATTGCCTTCATCGCCGCCGCCGGCGCCAGCACCACCGACGGGACAGGACTGAGCAATCTGCGGCTGTTGAAAGACACGGTGCTCCAATACGAGCCCATCTACGTCGAAATTATCGACCCTCAAACGACTCAGGATTGGCAGAACCAGAAGCGGCAGCAGTTGAATGCCTTCGAGTCGAGGAAGCGAGGGGCAGTGCCATGGACGCGCTGCGCGGTGAAGTACTCCTTTGTGGAGCTCAAGCCCCAGAAGTTTTCGGACGCCAACGGCGCCGTTCACCAAAGGCTAGGGCCCATCATCGTCAATCGAGAGTTTGAAGGTCCCCAATGTGACGTGGCAGCTGTCGGAGAATTCGAGATTCGGTGGTCGCAGGGCGCGCCGGTGAGAGTGGTGGTGCAGCCGGTGCCGGAGAACGAGCGTGCCGGGGCGGCCCTGATGCGGGGGACACCCTTGAGTAAAGACGCAAGCTTCGTCGGGAAGCTCGCCTCGTCGGCCTATGCCGGCTACGTCATCTTCGGGTTTTTTCCGGAGAGGTCCATCGGCCCGGAAAACACCATGCGCGAGCGGCTGGCCGAGGAGCAACACTTCGAAGGAAGCCAACTGCGAGCCTCGCTGGCGTCGCGCTCGAGGGACGCCCTGGCGATGCAAATTTTTCTCAAGGCCCATCCGGACTTCATTTTTGCCGACCGAGCCCGGCTCCTCCTGGCGGACCGGCTGGTTTTTTTAGGCCAATGTGAAGATGCCCACCGGGAGCTCAGACAAGTCACCGGGGAGAGTCGAGACGCTGCGGCGAAATACCTTTATGAGCTCGAGCTCATCGAGAGGGAAGGCACGGGCTTTTGTAAGGCCTAGGAAGGCAGCCTGTGTTGGCTCGGGCGCAAGTGCCCCCCCCCGCCTCCTCCGAAAAGAGTCTCGTTGGCCGTCGCCACAGAAAGCGTATGGCGCACCGGCCGGTCGCCAACCCCCCCCCCGCCTCCTTGGCCCACCGGCGAAAAGAGTCAGCCAAGCAGCCCTTCGCGGTGCCGCAGCACCGCCAGGGCGGCGAGGGCGGCTGTCTCGGTGCGCAGCACCAGCGGCCCGAGGGAGACGGTGACGCCGCCCAGCGCGCGCAAGGCGTCCACCTCGGTGCGCGCCAGGCCCCCCTCCGGGCCGACGACGAGCGCCAAGGGGGCATGCGCGTCCGCCGAAGCAGCCTGGGCCAGGCCCAGCGTCTCCTCCTCCTCGTCCAGCACCAGCACCCGCGTCTCTGGGGGCAGGGCCCGGACGGCTTCCAAAAGGCCTTGCACGGCGAAAACGCGCGGGGAGTCCGCCCGGCCGCACTGCCTGGCCGCCTCGTCGGCAATGCGCTGCCACCGCGTGCGGCGCGCCTCGGCCGTAGAAGCCGCAAGACGGACGAGCGAGCGCTCGGAGAGGGCGGGGTAAAAGGCATGCGCGCCGAGCTCGGTGCCCTTCTGCAGCACCAGCTCCAGCTTGTCCGCCTTGGGCAGGGCCTGGACGAGGGAAATGGCGCGTCCGGCCAGCGCGGTATGCCCCGGCCCCAGGCGCAGAAGGGCGGAGTCGGCCTCGAAGGCCAGCACCTCGGCAGGCCAGGCGCGGCCTTTCCCGTTGAAGACTTCCAAGCTGTCTCCGGGGCGGAGCCGCAGCACCCGCAGGTGGTGGAAGGCCTCTTTCTCCACCCGCACTGGCTGCACCGTGTCCCGGGCGTGCGGAAGCAATAGCCGGTGACTCATTCGGCCCCCCGGGTGAAAGAAAGCCGGGCCCAGTCGCCGGAGTAGCCCACCGGGCCAGAAACGAGGCCCTCGGCCAGGAAGGCGCGCGTGACGTCCTCCACTTGCGGCCGTAGCACGCCTGCCAGCACCAGCGTGTGCCCGGTATGGGCGGCCAGCGCCCCACTCAACTCGACGAGGGTGTTGGCGAGAATGTTGGCCAGCACCAACTCGAAGCGGCCGTGTACCTCCTCAAGGCTTGCGCCGGAGAAGTCCACGCCCTGCACTGCATTGTCCAGGGCATTCTCCTTGGCCAGCGCCACCGAGACGCTGTCCGTGTCCACCGCCACCACCCGGGCGGCGCCCAGCTTCCGCGCCGCCAGGGCCAGCACTCCCGTCCCCGTGCCGACGTCCAGGACACTGGCCAAGGGGTGGGCGGCGAGAAAGCCGTCCAGGGCCTCGAGGCACAAGCGGGTGGTGGGATGGTCTCCCGTCCCGAAGGCCATTTTGGGCTCAATGTGGAGGAAGACGGCGTCCTCGGGCGGCGTCTCCCACGGGGGCCCCACCCACAGCCGTCCCACCCGGGTGGGACGTACGTGCGCGCGCCAGGCGAGGCTCCAGTCCACCTCCGGCACCGCCTCCAAGGACAGCCGGGCGCTTGGGAAGCCCTCGGCCAAGAGGGCCCGGGCCGCCTCGGCCTCCTCGGCCGTCGAGAAGCAGGCCACGAGAATGGCCTCGCCTTCCCTTGGCCCCCGCACCCCGGGCATGGGGGGCGCCTCGGCGTCCCGCACCTCGAGGCCCGTGCAGCCTGCGTCCCAGAGAGAGGAGGCGGCCAGCTCCGCCTGCGGCTCCGGGACGTCCACGGTGAGGGCGAAGCTGGCCACGGGCGAGAGGGGGAAGGCTGAAAAAGGGCGCTTTAGTCCGGCAGGGGCGCGTACAACTCGGGGGCCCTGTTTTCAATAATGCGGAACAGGCCCCGCTGGACGAGCTCGTCGAAGTGGAGGCTCGCCCGGTGGGCCTCCAGCGCGGCCATGTCGTCATACTGCTCGTAGAGGAAGAAGCGCCGCGGCTCGGAAAGGCTTCGGTGCGCCTGGTACAGGCGGCAGCCGGGCTCGGCGCGGGTAGCCTCGGTGAGTTTCAAGAAGAGCTCCGCTGCCTCGGCTTCGCGGTTGGGCAAGACGAGGTAGGTGACGGCGAGACACACCATTTACGCCCTCCGGAAGAGGACTCGGGAAAACAGCTGGCGGTTGCGCGCCACCAGCCAGTAGCCCAAGCCGACGCCCCACACCAGAGGCGGGAGCCCGAGAAGACGGGCCAGCCGCGGGTGGCCCAGCCGGCCGAGGAGGTAGAGGACGGCGCGGCCGCCGCGCAGCACCCGGCCCTCCGGCGTCACCACGTGCACGGCGCGCGCGCAGGCCTCCCGCAGCTCGGCCGTCATGGGCGGAGAGGGCGCCTCCTGGTAGGGGAGGGCGCGAAAGGCCCCCTCTGCGTCCCGGCGCTCGAGCTGCAGGACGCCCCGCCGGCAAAAGCCGCAGTCGCCGTCCCAGAGGAGGAGCGCCTTCGGACTCACGGCCCGACTTCCGCCAGCGCCGAGTGCTCGAGCACCAACAGCTTGGCGGCCACTTTTTGGACGTCCTGGGCGGTGACGGCGCGCACCCGCTCGGCGAAGTGGAGGAAGTTTTCCAGGCCCAAGCCGTAGGCGCCGTCCAGGGCGAGCAGCGCCGCGCGGGAGGAGTTTCGCTGTAGCCCAATCTCATGGCTGCCAATGAGGTGCACCTGCGCGCGCTCCAGCTCTTTTTTGGTGACGGGCTCGTCCACCACGCGGCGCAGCTCGGCCTCAATGCCCAGAAGGGCCGCGTCGCGCTTGTCTGGGCTGGTGCCGATGTAGGCGGCGATGTAGCCCGCGTCCACGCCCTCCACCGCCATGCAGGCCACCGAGTAGGCCATGCTGCGCTTGTCTCTCAGCTCCACGAAGAGGCGGCCGCCTTGCCCAGACAGCACGGTGGTGAGGACGTTGAGGGCGTGCCGCTCCTCGTCGTCCACCTTGAGGCCGCGAAATCCGAGGACGAGGTTGGACTGAGCCCTGGGCAGCGCCCGGTGGCTTCGCCGCCGCTCCTGCGGGCGTGCCTCCTCCTCCACCACCAAGGCCCCCGGTTTACCTTGGGTTGTGCCGAAGGCGGCCTCGGCCAGGCGCAGCACCTCGTCTGCGGAAACGTCTCCAATGACGGCCAAGGTGAGGGACGCGGGCTGTAAAAGGCGCCTGTGGTAGGCGCGCACCGCCTCCTGGCCCAAGGCCTCGACGCTTTTCCGCTCGCCCGACAAGGGAAGCCTGTAGGGGTGGTGCAGGTAAAGCGTCCGGGCGAAGAGGTCAAAGGCCAGCGACGTCGGCCTGTCCTCGCGGGCCACAATGTCCTGCAGCTGAAGCTGTTTCTCCCGCGCCACCTCCTCCTCGGCGAAGGCCGGAGAGAGGAGACAGTCGGCGAAGAGGTGGAAGGCACTCTCCAGGTGGCAGCTGAGAAACTCTCCTTGCAGGGACAGGGAGTTTCGCCCGGCGGCGCCGGACAGCGAGCCGGAGTAGGCCTCGGCCTCCTGGGCCACCTCCTCCGCGGTGCGGCTTTCTGTGCCCTTGGTGAGTAGCCGGGCGACGAGGTGGCTGAGGCCGTTGTCCGCGTCCGTCTCGGCCCGCGTGCCGGCGACGAAGGCCGCCCGCAGGGCCACCAGCGGCACCGCGCGCTCCTCTCGGACGAGGAGGGTGGCCCCGCCGGGAAGCGTGTGCACCAGCACCTTGGACACCTCGTCGCCGCCCTTTGGGAGGGCCTTTGCCCCTTTGGGAATGGGGGGACGCGAGGTGGCTTTCGCCCGGGGCGCCTTCCAGCCGGCCTCCAGCGCCTCGGTGGCCTCCGCCTCCGAGACACTTCCGTCGGCGGGTAACAGCGCCGTCACCACCGCGGTGTTTGCGTCCAGCGTCTTTTGCGCGACGGCCTGCAGGGCCTCGGGCGTGAGGGCGGCCACCTTGGCCAAATAGCGGCCCTCGGCCTCGAAGCCTCCGAGGGACGTCTCGTAGAAGCCCAGCTTTCGGGCGAGGCCCTGCACCGTCTCGCGCTGGTAGACGGCGTCACTCTGCACCAGGGCCTTGAGTGTCTCGAGCTCGCCTTGGCTGCAGGGTTTTGCGGCGAGGCCGGACAGCACCTCCGCCGTGGCGCGCAGGGCGTCCTTGGTGTGAGGGCCGGTGGCTGTGAAGCCTACGCCGAAGAGGCCTGGGTCGAGCGGCGTGTAGGCGTAGGCAGAAATGTCATTCACCAGACGCTGTTCCCGCTTCACCGCCCGTTGCAGCCGGCTGTTTTCTCCCTGTCCGGCCAGCATGGCCAACACGTCCAGTGCCGGGACGTCCTCGTGGCTGACGGCCGGCCCGGCGAAGGAGAGGTGGAGGTGGGCCTCTTTCACGTCGTCCTGGCGCAGCAGCCACCGCCTCTCTGTCCGGGCTGGCTCTACCGGGCGACTTCTCGGAGGGGCCTTGCCGCGTCCCCAGTCTCCGCCGAGGAGGGCCTCGGCCCAAGCGAGGAGGGGCGCCGCCTCGACGTCCCCCACCGCCACCAGCACCATGGCCTCGGGGACGTAGTGGCGGCGGTAGAAGTCGGTAATTTTCTCTCGGGTGACGCCGCGGACACTCTCCTCGGTGCCGAGGACGGGAAGCCGGTAGGGGTGGCGGAGGAAGCTTCTCTCGAAGAGGTCCCGCGAGGCGCGCCGACTGGGCGTGTCCTCGGCGCGCTTAATTTCCTCCACCACCACCTCCACCTCGCGCGCTAACTCCTGGCCGTCAAAGGCCGGCGCCCGGACGACGTCACTGAGGACTTCCAGCCCCACGCGGGCGAAGTCCGACGCCATCACCACGTGGTAGACGGTGTGGTCGAAAGACGTCCATGCGTTGACTTCGCCGCCGTGGGACTCGATGTCCCGGGCGACCTCCCCGGGGCCTCGCGTGGCGGTGCCTTTGAAAAGCATGTGCTCATGCAGGTGGGCCAGCCCGGCCTCCAATGGCCCCTCGTCGGCGCTGCCAACTTGTACCCACACTTGAAACGCCACCACCCGGGCGGTGTGCAGCGCTTCGTGGACGAGGGTGAGGCCGTTTGTCAGTCGATGGCGGGCGGGCATGGGCGGGGGTAGTCTCTAACAGCAAACAATGGCTAGCTCGCCGGAAGACGCGGGGGCGACGGTGGACCTCCGCCGTTCCCTCGACCTGGACGACGAACCCCTCGTCCAGCGCCCGGGGGGACGCAGTGCGCCCGCTGTGGCCCAAAGCGGGCGCACCCCGGTGACGGGGGCGCACCCGGCCGCGCCTCCCCCCTTGCCTCCGAGGCGCCCCTCGGGCCGTCCCTCCAACACCGGCGCCGTCCCCTCCTTGGGCCCGGCCTCGGCCCTCCACCCGGCGGCCCAGCTGCCGCCCCCCTTGCCCCGGCCGGGGGGAGACCCCTTCTCCGAGCCGCCCGAGCCCCGCCACCCGAGGGGCGTGGCCCTCGACGAGAAGCTCGAGTTTTTCCGCACGGTGGTGAAGCAGAAGGAGGAGACGCTGGCCCGCGCCCGCGCCCTCTACGAGCAGCGGGACCTCGAGTCCGCGCGGCTGCGCGAGGTGGCGGTGGCGCTGCACGCGCAGCTGGAGGAAGTCCTCCCACTGTACGGCCGGCTGCGGGAGCTGCCGGCGCAACTGGAGCACCAAGGCGCCGCCCTGGAGGCCGAGCGCGCCCGCGCCGCGGCAGCCGAGACGCGCGCCAGCGAGCTCGAGTCCAGCCTGAGCAGCACCGACGCGGACCGCCGGGACTTGGCGCGTGCGCTGGCCGAGGTGGAGGCGGAATTGCCCGGCCTGCGCGAGGGCCTGGACGAGGAGCGCACCTCCCGGGCTGCCCTGGCCGAGGAGTTTCTCACCGCCAAGGAAGCCCGCGCTGAGGCCGATGCCCGGCTGGCCGAGGCGCGCGCCGAGCGCCAGGAAATTCAAAGTGACCTCGAGACGGTGAATGGCCGGGTGCACACCCTCGAGCAGTCGCTGGAGCGGGTGGAGTCCGACAGAAACCAGCTTCTCGAGGAGGTGACGACGCTCACCGCCGAGCGCGACGCGGCCGCCGCCGAGCGCGACGTCCTCAAGGGCGAGTCCGAGGCCTTCACTAACCAGGTGCGCCACCTCACCGCCTCCTTGGACGAGGCGAAGAGGCGTCTGGAAAGCCTCCAGGGCGAGCAGGAGTGGGGCGCCTCCTCCTTGGAGGAAGCGCGCACCCGCATTCGGGACTTGGAGGCAGACCTCGCCGGGACGCGCCAGCAGCTGGCCGAGCTGGAAACCTCGGCCCAGGCCCTCTCCGCCCAAAGCAGCGAGGAGTTGTCCAGGGCGCGGGACAAGGCGCGCGAGGCCAGCTTAGGCCTCGAGGCCTCCAACCGCCGCTTCAGCGAGGCCGAGGACCGCGCCGAGACGGCCGCCCACGAGGCGGACTCGCTGCGCGCGCAAGTGGAGCAGCTGCGCAGTGTCCAGGAGCGCCAGGAAGCGCACGCCAAGGCGCAGCTGCAAGGGGTGCTGGAGCGCGAGGCGGAGACGAAGCGCGCCCTGGAGGCCAAGCTGGCCGAGCGGATGAAGGAAATTCAAACCGCCCGGGCCAGCGTCGAAGGCTACGGAGAGAAAGTCCGTGCCCTGCAGGCGCAAGTGCAGTCCGAGGCCGAGCGCCGGGCCCAGTCCGACGCCAAGCTGGCCGAGGCCCAACGCGAGCTGTCCGGGCTGCACGGCTCCTCCGAGGAGCAAAACGGCCTGATGGACGCGCTGCGCGGCCAAAGCGAGAAGCTGGAGCGCGCTTTGGCCCAGGAGCGGGACAAGCGGCTCGCCTCCGAGCAGAAGTCCGTCGCCCTCAGCCGGGAGCTCCAGGCGGCCAAGACGGCCGAAGCCGACGCCCGGGCCGCGCTGGAGGCACACGGCGAGCAAGCGGGCAGCTTGGACGAGGCGCTGCAGAAGGAGCAGTCGCGCAGGCTGGCGGCCGAGGCCGAGCTCCGCAGCCGCACCACCCAGGGGGAGCTCGCCCAGCGGGCCGAGAAGGAGGCCCGCACCCAGGTGGAGAAACTGGAGCGTGCCCTGGCCCAGGAGCAGGAGAAGCTGCGCGCCTTGCGCGAGCAAGCCTCCCGGGCGGCGGGGGCCAGCGGCACCGCCGACGCCCAGGCCCAGCGGCTGCACGAGGAAGTCGAGCGGCTGCGTGCCGAGGCCGCCAGCGTGAAGAAAGTCCGCGAGGAGCTCCTCACCGCCAACCGCAAAGCCATTGAGGCCCAGGCCTCCTTCCAGAAGGAGAAGCGCGAGCGGGAGGCGCTGGCGGAGAGGGTTTCGGACTTGGAGAGCGACCTCTCGCGTGCCGCCGGCAAAGCCCAGGGCTCGGACGAGGTGAAGAAGCTGCGTGAGGACGTGGCCAAGCTGAAGGCCAAGCTGGTGGCGGCCGAAAACGCCATGGAGGCCGCCGCCATGCTGCGCTCCAAGGTGGCGCGGCTGGAAGCGCAGCTGAAGGGCAAGCACTGAGGGGCCTTTGTCTTTGGACGTGCGGCCCTCGGCACCCTGCGCTGGCGCAGAGGCGGCCCCAGTAGACGCCCTCACCGGCATGTCCGCCGCCCGGCGCGGGCTGTACGTGCACTTCCCCTTTTGCTTGGCCAAATGCCCCTACTGCGACTTTGCGGTGGCGGTGGCCAAGCGCATTCCACAGGCCCGCTACACCCAGGCGCTGGTGGCGGAGTTGGCGCTGCGGCTTGTGGCCCGGCCAGCTTGGGCGGAGGCGCCTTTGGACTCGGTGTATTTGGGCGGCGGGACGCCCTCGTTGTGGGCGCCCAGCCAGCTGGCCCTGTTACTCGACGCTGTCCGGGGCCGCCTCGGCCTTCGGCCAGAGGCCGAGGTGACGCTGGAGGCCAACCCCGAGGTGGCCGACGAGGCCCGGCTGGCCGGCTACCGCGCCGCCGGCGTCAACCGCCTCTCGGTGGGCGTCCAGTCCTTTCAGCAAAGCACCCTCCAGGTGCTGGGGCGGGCCCATTCGCCGCAGCAGGGGCGGCTGGCGGTACAAAGGGCGCGCTCCGCCGGCTTCACCAATGTCTCGGTGGACCTCATTCTCGGGGTGCAGGGCCAGTCCCTCGCCTCCTGCCTCGAGGACGCGCGCGCGGCCGCGGCGTTGGGCCCGGAGCACGTCTCGGCCTACGTCCTCACCGTCGAGCGGGAGGCCCTGGCCGAGGAGACGGTGTTTGCCCGCCGCCTGCGCCAAGGACGGCTACAGCTGCCTTCCGACGAGGCGGTGGCGGACATGGTGGAGGCCGTCTCGGACGTCCTCGCCGAGGCGGGGCTTGTCCGCTACGAGGTGTCCAACTACGCCCGGGCCGGCAAGCACGCGCGCCACAACGCGCTGTATTGGACGGGCGGCGAGTGCCTGTCGCTGGGGGTGGGCGCCACTGGCTTCCACCTGACGGCCGAAGGCGGCCTGCGGACGGCCTCCCATAGAAGCCACCTCCGCTTTATGGCCGAGGTGGAGTCCGGCCGGCTTCCGGAAGCCGAAAGCGAGTCCCTCGGCCCAGCGCAACTCTTCACCGAGCGCCTCATGCTGGGCTTGCGCTTCACCTCCGGACTGGACGTGGAGGCACTGGCCAAACGCT
The DNA here is from genome assembly GCA_052143535.1 of Myxococcaceae bacterium. Taxonomy (GTDB): domain Bacteria; phylum Myxococcota; class Myxococcia; order Myxococcales; family Myxococcaceae; genus JADGRA01. The sequence continues at coordinate 13,725 of JBKQSS010000008.1, forward strand.
ACGGACAGCCCTCGCGCGCCTCGCGTCTGGCGGAGCTCGAAGCACAAGGCCTCGGCGCGCAAGCGGCCGACGGGCGCTTCCGCCTCACCCGGCGGGGGCTTCTCCTCCACTCGGACGTCTGCGCGCGGCTTTTGTAAAACCCGTTTGTGGGGCTCTCTGGCAGAAGCGTAGGCCGGGCGGGAACGCCGGCCGAGTGAGGACTTGCGCAGCCCTGTCGGTGGCGCTAGCTCTCGCCGGCGCAAGAGGGCCCCTTTGTGAGGGCGTCGGCCCGTCCGCGGGAGACGCAACCCCGCAACTGGGGATGTCCTCACCTTGACGCTAAGCACCAAGGCCCACCGAGGAGACGCGCTTTCCATGCACACTTCTAGGCCGCTTCACGGACGCTTCGCCGCCGTTGCTCTCCTCCTCTGCTGTGCCAGCGCGCTGGCGCAGGCGCCGGCGCCAGCTGTCCCCGACCCGCTTGCCAGCTGGAATGAGGGGCCGGCGAAGAAGGCCATTGTCGACTTCGTCCAAACCACCACCGACAAGTCCAGCGCAAAATTTGTCCCAGAGGGGGCGCGCATCGCCACCTTCGACCAGGACGGCACGCTGTGGGTGGAGCACCCTCTGTACACCCAACTCATGTATTGCCTGGAGAAGGTGCCGGCGCTTTTGGAGAAGAAGCCCGAGCTCAAAAACGTGGGGCCCTTCAAGACGGTGCTGGAGGTGCTGCATGGGGACAAGGCGGCAGCCGCCAAGCTGACGTTGAGGGACATCGAAGTCGTCGCCTTCGCCACCCTCAGCGGGATGACGGTGGAGCAATTCAACGCCGAGGTGAAGCAGTGGGTGGCCACCGCCAAGGACGGCCGCTGGAAGCGCCCCTACACCGAGCTCACCTACCTGCCGATGCAAGAGGTGATGCGCTACCTCAGGGCCAACGGCTACAAGACGTACATCGTCACTGGCGGCGGCCAGGACTTCGTGCGGGTTTACGCCGAGCAGGTGTACGGCGTTCCACCGGAGCAGGTGGTGGGCTCGGCCGGCGCCACCAAGTACACCTACGCCAAGGACGGGACGCCGGAGCTCATCAAAGAGCCAAAGCTGATGCTCAACGACAATGGCCCAGGCAAAGCCGAGGGCATCCACCTGATGATTGGCCGTCGTCCCAATGCCGCTTTCGGCAACTCCACCGG
>JBKQSS010000009.1:0-29691 GCA_052143535.1 Myxococcaceae bacterium
CCTAACGGCGCGGCCCGTTCGCTTTTGAGGCCTCTCGCCAGACTCGTTGGGGGACGCGCCTGGGTGGAGAAGCAGGCTTCGGCTTGGGGGGGGCGAAAAGAGACGCAAGCCCGCAACTGCTGGAGCGCTGTCGCTGTTGAAGCCACTGGGCCCCGAGGGAGGGCTTTGAAGAGAAACCGCTGGAGAGGCCTCGGTGCGCTCGTCGGTGAGCCCGATGCTCGAGGTCCGTTGTCGACGGCTCGTTCTGCCTTCCTGCTTCCAATGCTCGCCCCACACCCGCGCCGGTTCCGTCGCCGGTGGCTGAGGCCCGCGCCCATCTGCGCCTGTCTGCTGCTGCTCTGGCCTCCTGGAGGTGCCGAGGCGAGCAGCGTTTCGAACGAGGTGGGGGGCCAGGCGACGCAAACCACGCCAAGCAACCCGCGGGCCGGAGACGTGGCGGACCTCTTCAAAGCCAACATCGACGTCACGGACGCGCTCACCTTTCGCGCCGCGCTCGGTTTCACCTATGAGTTTGCGACGCCCGCCCCCACCGGCGGCTCGTTCGAGGGGACGTCCACCGCCATCGTCGCGGTGTCGGTGGGCCTGGACTGGGAAGTCACCGAGGCCCTGACGCTTGCCATCGACGGCGTCCTCTCACCCACCAGCGCCCAGAGCGCCAACGCCGACATAACCCTGGCCGCCGTCGACGGCGGGACGGTCGACCGCAACGGCCTCTTGCAGACGGTGGCTTCCAGCTACGGCGTGGACGTCTCGGCGGACTACGTCATCGGTGACCCTCTGGCGGACCCTGTCGCTTTCTCGTTGGATGCCGACCTCGGTTGGCTGGCCCTCACCGTCGACCAAACGCTGGAGAAGCTGGAGAACGAAGCGGGCACCGGGGCCGCGTCCGTCCCGCGCATTGCCGAGGCCTGTGAGGCCGCCACGGCGGCGGTCGAAGTCCGCCGCTGCAAGGCGCTCCAACCGCTGCTCAGCAACGGCACGGCCACGCTGGACGAGTTTCGTCTCGCGGCCGGGGGCACTGTCACCTTCGGCGCCGCCACCGACGTCGGGCTCCACGGCGCCTACTACCTCTACAGCACCGACCCGACGGAGTTTGGCTACTACAGCGCGCTCACTTCTGGCCGGACAGCGCTGCACAACTACTCGCTGGGCAGCAGCGTCCCGCTCGCGCCCTACCTCTTCACCGTCCGGCCGGACGTCACCCACCGCATCGGACGCTTCACCTTCGGACTGTGGTACCAATTCGGCGTCTACGCCTCGGACTTGGGGACGAGCCAGGTGGTGGGGGCGCGCATTCAATGGGCCTTCGACACCCACTGGAAAGTGTGGGTGACGGGCAGCTTCCAAGCGGACGTGCAGCCCCCGGACGCTGTCGGCTTGCCTTTAAGCGCCGGGACTCAAACCACTCTGTCCGGCGCCTTTGCGTTGGGCTTCCGCGTCCGCTTCTGAAGGGGCCTTTTCAGGGTTAGGGCGACGCTGCCGGCGGTGGGCGGGGGTGCTTCGGCTGGTAGACGCCCAGCTTCCCGCCGCCTGGCAGGGTGAGGTGGGTGAGGCTGCCCCAGCGCTGCTCCTCGACGGCGTTGCACTGAATGCCTTTCACCTTCATGCTGGCGATGAAGTCCCGGACGTCATCGCACAAAAGGTACAGCGCGTGCAGCTCGCTGTCGTCCGCAGGGTGCACCGCTACCTCGGAGGGAGGCAGCCCGAAGATGAGCCACCCGTGCCCGGCATCGACATGCGGCAGCTTCAGCACGTCCCGGAAAAAGTCGCGGTCTCGCTCCGCGTCCTTGCTGTAGAGGATGACATGCGCGCCCGTCACCATTTGCTCGCTCCTTAGGTTTGCCGTCCGGGCCCCATGCTGCCCACGTGGGTCCCGCCGCCGCCATGGCTGGCTTTTCCCGTCCTAAAGTGGAGTGTCATGTCTTCGACAAGAGGAGAGCCGTCGCCGAGGAAGACCGCACCTCAGGCGTCGGGGTGCTAGACGGGCGCCGGGGCGACGTGCTCGGCTCGTCGAGTTCGCGGAGAGGACGGAGCCATGCTCTTCAAGAAGTTGTTTCAGTTGCTGGTGCTGAGCGGTGCCGTCGTGGGTGGGGTGTCCGGCTGCGCAACCACCAGCAGCGCCTCAGCTGCGAAGTCTCCCGCCACGAATTCCAGCCCCCCACCCGACAGCGGCATGGGTGGCGGAGGCGTCTCAGGGTGGTGAGCGATTGCTGAAGCTGCCTGCCTCCAGCTTCAGCTGCTTTCCACCTCGAAGTGCTGCGCCAGGGGCGTTAGGCTTTGCCCCATGACAGGACAGGGCAATACCTGGGTGGTGGTGGCCGACGCCCACCAGGGGCGCATTTTTGACGTGGAGGATGCGGGCCTTCCTGGGACGCTGCGGCACACCATCCGCAGCCGCCCCGACGGCAGCGCGCACGACGAGAGCGGGGACCTCGTCGAGGTTGCCGACCACGAGAAGCACGTCTCTCAGCACCAGGGTGCACTCCACCCGAGTGGAAAGCCTTCCGACGAGGCTGAACATCGCTTCGCCAAGGAGCTCGTCCGGATGTTGGAGCGCGGCTTCGCCGAAAACGCCTTTCACCATCTGGTGCTCGTCGCTCCGCCCAAGTTTTTGGGCATTCTCCGGGAAAACCTCGGGCGTGGGTTGGCGGCACGGCTGCGGGCCAGCGAGCACAAGGACTACACGCAACTTCCGGAGCGCGAGTTGGAAGGGCGCCTGCGCGAGCTGGTCCGCATCTGGCCCACCGCCTAGGCCTGCCCTTTAGGGGGTGTGTTGTCCGAGAAGGGGCCGCACCCCGGCCAGCGCCCGGCGGCGGAAGCGTGCCGCGAGGTGGACGCGGGCGGCGTCGGCTAGCTCCAAGAAGGCCTGCCGCCACCGAGCTTCGGTGGCCTGGGCGTCGGCCACGGAGAGTGCTTGCGCGGCGGTTTGCTTGCTGTGGGCTAGCGCACCCGCCGCCTCGGCTACGGTAAAGGCGAGGTCTCCACCCAAGGGGACGGCGCGGAGCCGCAAAGAAGGGCAGCGGTCAGTGGCATCGGCCACGTTGCGCTCCTGCTCGGGTTGGTCGCCGAGCAAGACGAGCAGCGGCGTCCCGGAAGTGCGGGCCAGCTCGAGCGCTCCCATGCCGGCGCCTGAGACGAAGAGGTCCGCGGCGTGGACGGCGTCGCCGAAGGCGGCATCGGTGGCACACCATCCGGGGCGGCTGAGGTAGCCTTCGCCGACGGCGTGCAGGTGAAAGCCAAGCTGGCCCAGGGCGCGCTCCAGGGCGGCGGCGATGGAGGGCTCCCGAAAGTGCGGGTTGAGGTACACCGCCGCAAGGGGAGCGCCCTCGGGGACGCGCAAGTCCCGGCGGACTTCTGCCCGCGAGCGCGCCGGACGAGCGACGATGGGGGGCAAGACGTACGTCCGAGGCAGTGCGGAACGGGCGGTGCCCGGGCTGCCCAGGGTGTGGATGATGCGTCCAAAGGCGCGGTCCCGCACGCCCTCGAGGGCCCGCCGGTAGGCGCGGACCGCCCACCGGGCGGCCCGGCCGTCGAGGTTGGACGCAAGCGCGTGCCAGAGGTTCTCGCCGTAGACCTGCACCACCGGAGTTGGGAAGCCCAGCGCGGGGGCGGTGAGGAGGACGGGGTGCAGCGAGTCGTTGACGACCAGCTCAGCGCCTTCTGCCAGCCGCGCCAGCCGCCCGAAGTCGGCCAGTCCGCGCCAGGGGAGCAGCAGGTAGTTGAGGACGCGGCGGTCGGTGCGGGCGCGGGACATGTCGTGCCGCTCGTTGAATTCCACCCGGAAGTGCTCGGAGAGCACCGTCGAAGGCGTCCCCAGACGCGCCAGGAAGCGACGTCCTTGCTCCGCCGTCGTCACCACCTGCACCTCGAAGTCGTCCGCCAGCGAGCGGGACAAGAGATGCGCCCGCATCAAATGCCCGCGGGCATCAGCCAAAGCCAGGTAGAGGATGCGACGCGAGGGCATGGCGTCCCGGGACCTGAACGGATGATGCGTTCGGGCCGTGACTGCCACGCTTGGCTGCGGTGACTGTTTGGGGAACAGCGGTGCCGATGGCGTGACGACCCCTCAGAGAAGGGGCCAGCGCGCCTGGCCGATGGGGTAGAAGGCGCCGACACGCTTCAAGCCTCGTCCGCCTGCCCCAAGAGGTGAACCCAGGATGTTGTCGTCGGTGGTGGCCCTCGTTCTGCTCGCCTCGGGGCCGGTGACCGAGCTCGGCCAGTACGACGACCCCTTCACGCTCACCGTCAGCGGCGGGGTGAGTCTCGGGACGTACGAGTCTGGCCTGACTTGGACGCTGGCCAGACTGGCCAAGGCGAAGCTCGCCGGCGAGGACCTCGGGCAAAAGGGCGTCCCCAGTCTGCTCGCCGTCACCGGAGCCTCCGCCGGCAGCATCAACAGCCTGCTGGCAGGCGCCATGTGGTGCGGTGCTCCGGACGACAAGCTCAATGTCTCGGTCGACCAAAACATGCTGCGGGAGACCTGGGTGAGCGTCGGGTTGGACGCGCTTTTGCCCCAAAACACGAGTGTCTACGTTCCCGACGACGGGTTGCTGGCGTCGGCAGCACTGATGCCGCTGTTGGACCGCATCCGCGAGCGCGTGTTTCGCCCCGGGGGCATGCGCTTCGAGCCGGGATGTCGTCTGCCGGTGGGCTTCACCGTCACGCGGGTGACACCCGAGAAGCTGGACGTCTCCGGCCTCACCGTCCCCGTCCAGCGGGCGGTGTTTCCGTTGCTTTTCGAAGTGGACGACAAGGGAAGGGTGCGCCTTCAACGGCAGGCGCTGGCCAGTCGGACGTCCGTCGACAGCCTTCTGCGGCTGGCGGACTCGGCGGACGGCACCCAAACCTTCACTTCCCCGGACTCACTCTTCCAGGCGCTGCTCGCCTCGGGGGCCTTTCCCTTGGCCTTCGGTCCGAGGCCCTTGTGCGAGTGCGCTGTCGCCTGCAGCACGGGCGCCGAAGTCAGCGGCGCGAGCTGCCCCGGACCGGACGCCCAGCACCCGCTCAACAACCTCACCTGCTCGGCCTACGCGAATGCGGCCGGCGGCCGCGAGATGTCCCTGTGCAAGAGCTACTTCGTGGACGGCGGAGTTTTCGACAATGCCCCGGTGGGGCTGGCCATCGACCAAGCGGCGGCCTTCGCCCGCTGGCGCTTGCTCCGTCCCTTGACGGCGTTGTTTTTGGACCCCGACACGCGCCGCCTCCAGCCGCCGGTGAAGGACGTCGTCAACAACACCGGGGCGGGCATCAGCGGGGCACTGGACCTGGCCTTCACCTTAGTGGGCACGGCCCGGCAAAGGCAGCTGGCCGAGTCCGTCGGTTCCCGGCAGTGGAACCTCACCACCCGCAACCTCTTGTGGCGCGAGGCCTTCCTGCTCACCGAGTCCGCCTCGGTACAGCTGCATCTGATGGACCTCGAGGGCCAATCCACCGAGGTCGCGCCGCCACCGGCGTTTCGCGGCGTGCTGAGCGAGCGCATTCGCTTCAGCCGGGTGCTGTATTCCTGCGTCCGGCGCCTGGCCGTCCCGGGCGCCGACCCGGCGGCCGCGCTGGAGGAAGCGGTCTGCGCCGCCGCCGCTCGGGAAGTCCCCATTGGCGACCCGTTGACCGTCGACCCGGCGCAGCTGGCCAAGGCCGACGTCCCCCTCTCGGACGAGGAGCTGGTCCGGATGGCAGAGTCGCTGACGTCTCTCTCCGGCGAGAGCAGCCCGCGCCGGCGGATGGAGGATGCGGTGCTGCGCAGCCACACCGCGACCAGCGTCGAACGCATTCAGGTGGCACAATTCAGCACCGACCGGGCGCAGGTTGCAGCCGCCACTGTGACGCTCCTCACCGATGAGCTCCCGCGGATGACGCACGGGCTTTTGACCGAGGCCGCACTGCGGCGGCTGCGCACCACGCTCTTGCAATATGTGGCACAGGCGCGCTACCGGGCGGAACGGACGAACCGGCTGGCCAATGCCCTTGTCCTCGAGCAGTTGCGGGTCGTGGCCGGGACCAACGTGCCCCTCGGGCTGGGAGTTACCGCCTCCAAGGCCCTGGAGGCCATGGCCAGTGTCCCGGAGACGCTTCCCTTCGCCGTCCAGCCGCTCCAGCCAGTGCTGGAGGCGCTTCACGCGGCGGCTCCGGGTGTGCTCCCGCCACCGGTGCGCCTGGCCTGGACGCAGCTGGAACGGCTGGTACAGCTGCGGGGGCGGCTCGGGACGCTCACCTCGGAGAGCTTTCAGGCCGCCCAGGATGCAACCGAGCTCGAGCATGAAAGCGGCGGCGAGCGGAAGCTCGTCCTCACCACCCGTTTCAGCCCGCTCGCCGGAAGCCAGCTGGCCAACTTCGGCGGCTTCCTCGACCGCCCGCTGCGGGAAGCGGACTATTACATTGGCGTCTACGACGGGCTTCACCAGGTCGCAGAGCACTGGTGCGACCTCCAGGACCCCTACGAGACGGACCGCCCAGCGCCGGTGCGCAAGCAGGACGGCAGCGGGGACCTGGACTTCACCCAGACGGCAACGCAAGCCTGCCTCGGTGCAGCGATGGAGGTCGCGGCACGGTGGTTGCGCCTGTTTGACTCCTCCAAGGCCGCGGTGGTGGTCAAGACGCTGGCACGCCGAGAGCTAGCGGCCTGGCTGGGAAGTGCCGCCGAGGGCGAGCGGATGCTGAAGACGCCACAGTGGCAGTGGCTCGGAGCCGAGCCGCCGGTGCTCAAGTCGGTGGGCTCGATGGGAAAGGCGGTGGAAGTGCTGCTCAGTCAGCCCATTGCCTGCGAACAGGGCGCGCTCGAGAAGCTGTGCTTCGATGAGTTGAGCTTCGATGCCTTCTTGGAGGGCCTGGTGGCCGAGGGTTACGTGGCCGACTCGGACAGCATGCGGACGGCGCTGGAGAGCCGGCGTCGGTTTTTCACCGCGACACTGAAGCGCGCGGTGGACCGCGCAGCCACCATTTCCATCCAGACGCCCATCGATGACTCGAGCGGGACGGAGTCGATGGTGAATCTCGGCATTGGTGCGACCGAGCTCCTCACCCGCTCGCAGACGTACGAGACGGGAGTGCGCTTTGTCTTCGACCCCTCAAGCATTCCGAGCGAGCCGCTGGCCGACGGCTCCTATGTGCCGATTGTCCTGGCCCACCTCATCCCGTTCCGGGTGGCCCTGGACATTGTGGGGGGAGGGGTGGCCTTCAGCTGGCTTGAGCCCGAGCTCTGGCTTGCCCGCTGGTTTTCCTTCGACTCGACGCTGCAGCTGGTGGACATTCAATTCAGTCCGAGCCGCACGGCCACCACCCTCGGGGTGCGGGCCACCGGCCACGTGGGCGGAGTCAGTCTGGGCGTCGGCCCGCGTTGGTCGCTCTACTGGACGGGCTCCAATGCCTACAACTTGGGCATCGAATTCGACCTGGCCTTCCTTCAGGACCGCTTCGGCGTCTCCGTCGGGTTTCGAAGCATCACGCCGTCGGGTTGGCAGACGCCCTTCGTCGCCCTCACCATCGCCGACCTCAACGGGGCGCTGTACTGGTTGATTCCGGCAGCGTGGCGTTCCGGGAGATGAAGCAAGACTGCCGCGAGTGCGTCCTGCTTAGCGGCCGCGGACGTCTGGAATGGTGAGGAGGAAGTCGAGCTGCTGGTTGAGCGAGGCCAGCGAGCCGCCGCAGCGCACGGCGTTGAATTCCACGGCCGAGCTGAGCGCGTAGCGGGACTCGGGGACACTGAGTGCCACCACTCGACCGGAGTAGCTGGAGGTGCCCTCGGGGACGTCGGTGAATTGGTAGCGGCACTCGCCGTACCCTTGGGCGAAGAAACCGTCGGCGTGGACCAGCTTGGTGCTGCCGTCCTCGCTCTTCTGCACCACCACCAAATTCTCACAGGACAGGGAGGCCAACTCGTCATCGGCCTGGGTGGGAAACAGCGTCGGGTCGAGGGTGATGCGGCCGCCCACCCAGCAGGGCCCGGTGGTTTTCACAAAGTCCGGCACCGCCGTGGGGCGCCCGGTACGCCCGCCGCTACCGGCGCAGCCGAGAAGGCAGGCCACCAGCACTGTGCTTGCCCGCCGCGCCAGTGTCGCGCGGCGTGAACCGCCCACCCGTGTGTGCAAGCAGCCCTCCCCAAAGGAGCTTCCGGGGCGTCCTTGCGTCCACGACAGCCCCGGGCCCTGCCAGCATAGCCGGGCGCTGCGCCCCGGCATGCTCGGGAAGGCGCGTCCCGCGCTTTGTTTGCGGGCTCCCACAAGCCAGGTAGCATCTAGGCCTACATTGTCCACAAGGGAGCCGAAATGGGCGACGAAGGCGACGGACGGGGCGGCCTACGGGTGTTGCCGGGGGGAGGGGAGGGCCGCCCCCTGGAGCGACTCACCTCGCGCGACGCGGTGGCGCGGGTGCTGGTGGGGGCGACGGCCGACTTGCTGCTTCGCCGCATCGCCCCGGCCAGGGCGCACAGCATCCACGTTCAAGTGGAGCGGGTGCTGCTCCTCTTCGACGAAGTCGACGGCGGGCGGGTGGCGGTGGGCCAGCTGGCGGTGGAACTCGACGCCTTGCAGGGCTTGGCGCGGGCCCGCGCCGATGGCTGAGGCAGCTTTCCCCGCCGCGGCGCCTGGGGGCGCAGCCCTGCCGGCCGTTTTTCGCGAGGAACGGCCCTCTCTTCGCCAGCAGCCGGTTTTGCGCGACTCGGGCCGCGACCACCAACCGCTGAACGCCTGATCCCCGAGGGGTGGCCCTCGCTTGACGCCTCGCTTCCAAATAAGTTATTCAATGGAGTACATTCAGTTGTCTCTATTGAAACGGTGGTACTGAATGGAGTTATTGGGCCCAGCAGAGATCGCCCGCATCGAGCGAGATCACGCGCGTGGCCTGTCCGCCGGGACGATTCTCGAAATCTTCAGACCGCGCGGCGTCCGTCTCTCCGAGGCCACCTTCCGCAAGTACGTCCAAGCCGGCCTTTTGCCGCGCAGCCGCCGGGTGGGCCGTAAGGGCAAGCACCGCGGAAGCCACGGCGTCTACCCGGTGGAGTCGGTTAGGCGCATCAACGCCATCAAGAAGATGATGGCCGCGGGACTCACCCTCGAGGACATCAAGCGCTCGTTCGTCTTCTTCAAGAACGGCATTGACCAGGTCCAGCGCGGCTTGGGCGAGACCCTGGCTGGCCTGTCCGCGGAGCTCGACTCGCGGCCCTTCGGTTCAACCCACAAGCGCGAGCTGCAGTCCGAGCTCGAGCTACTGCGGCGGCGGTCCGAGGGACTGGTGCGCGACCTGTCGCGCCTGGGGAGCGAGCTCACTGCCCAACGCACGCCCACCGAGGAACTGAGCTGAACCGCCCGCCCGCGTTCAGGGCGAGTGGTGTGCCGACATTCAAGAGAGCTGGAGGAGGGAAACCCATGAGTGAAGCGAATGCAGAACCAGCGCCGGAAGAAGTCCCTTCCGCAGAGGTCAGTCCAGAGCGGCAGCGTTCGAGGACCATGTCCAGAAAGGAGATGGCACGGGACCTGCGTCGCCGCCGCTTGGGCGGCGAGCTGGAGCCCGAGGAGGCAGAGCTCCTCAAGAGCATCGAAAGCATGCGGCCGCGGAAGCGGGCCGAGTGCGTGAATGGCCCAAGGCCATGTCTCTTTGTCTCCTGCAAGCACAACCTTTACCTGGACGTGAACCCGGAGACCGGGTCCATCAAGCTCAACTTCCCGGACAAGGAAATTTGGGAGCTGGAGCACACCTGCGCGCTCGACGTCGCCGAAAAAGGCGGCATCACGCTGGAGGAGGTGGGGGCCATCATGAACCTCACCCGTGAACGCATCCGCCAGGTGGAGACGCGCGGACTGGCCAAGCTGCGCGAGGCCACCGAGGAGTGACCGCGGCGCCTCAGGAGACGGGCCGCCGCGTCGGGGTGGTGGGTGACCCCCTCAGGCGTCGCGCTCGTTGACACCCCATGGCGCCCAATGGTTTAGACGTTTGCGTTCCCCTCCCATTGGCAGGACTGCCCTTGCTGGCCCTCCTCAGTGTTTCCGACAAGCGCGGACTCGTCCCGTTCGCGGCTGGGCTCCTCGAGCTTGGCTTTCAGATTCTCAGCACCGGCGGCACTCTTCAGGCTCTCCAGGCGGCCGGCCTCAGCGCGCGCAAGGTGTCCGAGTACACCGGGAGCCCGGAGATTCTCGGCGGACGGGTGAAGACGCTGCACCCGAAAATTCACGGCGGCCTCTTGGGGCGACCCGAGCTGCCCGAAGACCGCCAAGAGATGGAAGCCAACGCCATCTCCCCCATCTCGGTTTTGGCGGTGAACCTCTACCCCTTCCGCCAGACGGTGGCCTCGGGCGCCGCCGAAGCGGAAGTCATCGAAAACATCGACATTGGCGGCCCGGCCATGGTCCGCGCGGCAGCGAAGAATGGCGCCCACGTCAGCGTGGTGGTGGACCCCGACGACTACCCGAGCGTGCTCGAGGAGCTGCGGGCCGGAGGCACCACTGCTTCCACCCGAGCGCGCCTGGTGCGCAAGGCCTTCGCGCACACCGCCGCCTATGACGCCTCCATCGCCGGCTACCTCCAGGCCCTCGCCTCGGAGCCATTTCCAACGGAGCTGACGGCCGCCTTTCACAAGGCGCAGGACCTCCGCTACGGCGAGAACCCCCACCAGCGCGCCGCCTTCTATCAGGCTTACCAGGCTCCCCCTGCGCCCTCAGTCGGTTTCGCCGAGGTGCTGCAGGGCAAAGAGCTTTCCTACAACAACCTGCTCGACCTGGACGCCGCGCTCGCCCTGGCCTTGGAGTTTCCGGAGCGCCCGGCGGCCATCATCATCAAGCACAACACGCCCTGCGGCGTGGCGCTGTCCGAGGTGCTGGAGACCGCCTACCGCACGGCGCGGGCCATCGACGAGGTGTCGGCCTTCGGTGGAATTGTCGCTCTCAACCGGGAGGTGGACGCCACCGTGGCACGGGCCCTGGCCGAGACTTTCCTCGAGGCGGTCATCGCGCCTGGCTACAGCGCCGAGGCGCGGGACATTCTCGCATCCAAGAAGAACCTCCGCCTCCTCGACGCCCGCCGCGCCTGGCCCCAAGGGGCACGCGCACTGCCGTCCGTCGAGTTGAGGAGCGTCTCCGGAGGCCTTCTGGTGCAGGACCGCGACGCGGTGGAGCCCGAGCTCGGCTGGAAGGTGGTCACCCGAAGGGCCCCCACCGCCGCCGAGGAGGCCGCTCTGCGCTTCGCCTGGCGGGTGTGCAAGCACGTGAAGAGTAACGCCATTGTCTTCGCCAACGCGGAGCGCCTGTTGGCGGCCGGGGGCGGGCAAACCAGCCGGGTCGACTCGGCCAAAATTGCCGCCGCCCGCGGCGGGGAGGCCCTGCGGGGCAGCGCGGTTGCGTCAGACGCTTTTTTCCCCTTCCGGGACGGCCTCGACGAGGTGGCCCGGGCCGGCGCGACGGCCGTCATTCAGCCCGGCGGCTCGATGCGGGATGCCGAAGTCATCGCCGCCGCCGACGAGCACGGGCTGGCGATGGTATTCACCGGGGTGCGCCACTTCCGGCATTGACGCCGGCCTGCTGATGCGCCTTGCCTGCGAGAGTTGCGCGGCGGTCTACCTCATTGACGACGGGGCGATGACGCCGCGCGGAGTTCGGGCCCAGTGCCCGCGCTGCAAAAACATCCAATACGTCGCTCCGTTGCCGGACCCCCGGGCCAACCCAGCAACCCGCGCGCGGGAGATGGCCAACCCCATCTCCGTCAACCGTCCCCCGGTGGCGGGGCGCGAACTCGAACCGGAGGCCCCAGCCCGCAGCCAGGTGGCGCGCGTAGCGCTTACCACCCGAATGGTGGCCCGCCCGCCGGCTCCGCCACCGGAGGCCCTCCTCGCCGAAGGGCCAGAAGCGCGCGCCGAGCTCTTCGGAGAGCTCGCTTGGAGCGACGCCGAGACGACTCCGCCAGCCGTGACGACGGAGGCGGCCGCCCCGCTGGCCGCCGTCCCCCCGCCCCGGCCAGCCCGGGTCGCCCCACTCTCTGCGCCCAGCGCTCCCCCCTTGGCACCCCCCTCCTTCGCTGCTGGGGACTTCTTTCCCCCAGAGGAGTCGCCGAGCGCCTCGACCGACCGGCAGGCGCTGAGAGAAGTCACCTGCGCCAGCTGCGGAGGCGGCTTGCCCGAGCTCGAGGACTTGGCCAGCGGAGTCTGCGCCTCCTGCCGGACAACGGCCGCCGGCCGCCTCGCCCCGCTTCCCGTGGCCGCGCTGGCCGACGCCGCGCCGCTCGAGCGGCGCAGTACCTCCTCCCCGCGCCGCACGCCGGCTGTCCCCCGGCCGGCGGCCCCTCGCCGCTCGCGGCGCTGGATGGCGCTGGCCGCCGTGGCAGCGGTGGTGGTGCTGGGGCTGGGGGCGATGCTCTGGCTGTACCTCCGGGGCAGTGCGTCCTTGCGCGTCAGCCTGCCAGTGCGCCCGGTTTCGCGCGTTGACCCGCTCTCGCCGCTCCCCGCCGGACTGGCGGAGCGACTGGCCCGCTGGGGTGCGAGCAGCCCTGGCCCCGGGCCTGGGGCCAAGCAGACGCTGGTGGACGCTGAGCGGGAGCTCGCCCTCGACCAGCCGGCGGGCTACGCCGCGGCGGAGCTGCGTCTGGAACGAGCACTGGTGGAGGCTCCCCGGGACCCCGAGCTGCTCGGCGCATGGCTCACCGCGGTGGCCCTCGGCCGGGGGGCCGGACTGGACGCTGCCGAGTACGGTGCGCTCGTCCAGCTGGGGGAGAGCGCGGCCGGCACCAGCCGCCGTGCCCCGGCGGTGTTGGTGGGAGTGGCCGAGCTGTTGATGGTGTCGGCGGACCCAGCCGCCGAGTTGCGCGCCCGGGCGCTAGCCCAGGAGGCCCTGGCCGCCGATGGCACGGGCCCAGTGGGGGCCCACCTGGTGCTGGCACGCACCTACGTCCGCACCTCGGCGGACTTGGCCCTCATCGAGCTGCAAAAGGCCGAGCAGGCCGACCCGAGTCAGCGGCGCATTCCGCTGTTGCGCGCCGAAGCCTTCGCCGCCAACGGGCAGCCGCGCGAGGCGCTGGCGGCGCTGCAGGCCCGACTGGCCCTCGAGCCAGACCACGCCGGCAGCCTCTTCGGCACCGGGCGCCTGTTGGTGGAGGTGGGCGAGCCGGACCAGGCGCGCCGCCTCTTCGAGCGGCTGCAGACCGACCCCCGCACCGAGGACGGCCCAGCACTTTTGGCGCTTGCTGCCCTGGACTCGCTGCAGGGCCGTCCGCGCGATGCAGTGCAGCTGCTTAAAGGGGCGTTGAAACGGGAGCGTCTCACGCCGGGGGCACGCATCCGCACCAATGCCCTGTTGGCCGCCGCCGCCCGGGCCGCGGGCGACCCGGAGACGGCCGCGTCGGCAGCCCGCACCGCCCTTGCGCTGCAAGGCGATGACGCTGGAGCGCACCTGCAGCTTCTCTTGCTCGCACTGGACCGCGGAGACGGCGCCGCCGCTGGCGAGCACCAGAAGGCGGTGGAGGGAAAGCTTGGCGACGCGGGGCTCGAGGCGCTTTTGGAAGGCCGGGTGAAAATGGCCCAGGGACAGCCGGCGGCGGCGGCGGAGGCCTTCGCCCGTGCCGCCCAGACGGACCCGCGCCGCACCGACGCCCTTCTGTGGGGGGCGGCGGCCCAACAGGCGGTGCCCAGTCGCGGAGCGGCATTGGCCCTACTGACGGCGGCCGAGCAGGCCGACCCGGCGCGCGCTGGGCCCTTTAGCCCGCTCTCGGAGCTGTCTCTGCGCCCCGAGGAGTCCCTCCGGGCCGTCGAGGGGCCGCTCGAGCAGCTGGCCCAAGGCGCCGACCCGAACTCCCTGGTGGGCCTGGCCGTGCTGCGCTACCACCGTCGAGATTGGGCCGGCGCCGAGGCGGCGCTGGCCCGCGCCCTCAAAGTCGACGCGGCCTTTCCCCAAGCGCTTGCCTGGCGGGCGCTGGTGTTGCTGGAGCGCGGGGACGGCAAGGGCGCCGTGGCGGCGGCACTGCTGGCCCAGCAGCGGGGGCGGGCGCTTCCCATGGTGCAGTACGCCGCCGCGGCCGCGGCGCTCGCCGTCGGAGACCTCGACGGGGCACGCCGCTGGCTGAGGGAGGTGACGCAGTCGGCGCCCGGGCTGCTGGCGGCGCAAGTCAAGCTGGCGGAGGCCGAAACACGGGCCGGGGCGACGAGCGTGGCACGCGAGAGGCTGCGCAAGGTGGTGCACCTTGACCCGAGCTACGCCTCGGCCAAGCGGGCGCTGTACCTTCTCCCCAAGGAGAATTGATGCGCGTGCTGGTGGTGGGCAGCGGTGGGCGCGAGCATGCCCTTGCCTGGAAAATTTCCCAGAGCCCGGAGCTGGCGCGGCTGGTGTGCGCGCCGGGCAATCCAGGCACCGCGTCCTTGGCCGACAACCGCCCCCTGGTGGCGGAGGACCCCGAGGCGGTGACGGCGCTTGCCCGCGAGGAGCGCACGGACTTGGTGGTGGTAGGCCCGGAGCTCCCCTTAAGCCGAGGCGTGGCAGATGCACTCGGACGCGCGGGGATTGCCGTCTTCGGTCCGGAAGCGGCCGCGGCGCGGCTCGAGGCGAGCAAGGCCTTTGCCAAAGAGGTGATGGCCGCCGCCGGGGTGCCGACGGCGGCCCACCGCATCTTTGTCGATGCCCGGGCGGCCGAGGCCTACGCGCGGACGCGCGGACGCCTGGTGGTGAAGGCCGACGGGCTGGCGGCAGGCAAGGGGGTGGTGGTGACTGGCTCGGCCGAGGAGGCGGTGCAGGCCGTTCGCGAGCTATCCCGCCTCGGCCCGGCCGGTGCCACCTTGCTGCTGGAGGACAGGCTGGAGGGCGAGGAGGTGTCCGTCATCGCCCTCGCCGACGGGGAGCGCTACGTCCTTCTACCGGCGGCGCAGGACCACAAGCGCTTGCTGGACGGCGATGCGGGCCCCAACACCGGGGGGATGGGAGCGGTCTGCCCAGTCCCGGTGCTTGACGCCGCCGGACTGGAAGCGGTTGGGGTCCGCGTCATTGCCCCGGTGCTGCGCGAAATGGCGCGCCGGGGCCACCCCTTCAAGGGGGCGCTCTATGCCGGGTTGATGCTGACGGCCGAGGGCCCCCGCGTCCTGGAATTCAACGCCCGCTTCGGTGACCCCGAGGCGCAGGTGCTGGTGCTGCAGCTGGCCGAGGACCTCCTGCCGCTGTTGTATGCGGCGGCGACCGGGACGCTGCGCCAGCGCCCGCTGGCCGTGGCGCCGGGGGCCGCGGTGGGCGTGGTGCTGGCCAGTGCCGGCTACCCCGGGACTCCGCGCACTGGCGTCCCCATTGCCTTGGCCAAGGAGCCCCTGCAGTCGACCCACGTCTTCCACGCCGCGACGGCGTTGGCCAAGGGGCGTCTCGTCACCGCCGGGGGCCGGGTGCTCACCGTCTGTGCCCAGGGCCCCTCGCTGGCCGCGGCCCGGGGTCTCGCCTACCAAGCCATCTCGCACATTCACTTTGAGGGAATGCAGCTGCGGCACGACATTGGCCAGCGCGCGCTGAGCGCAGGAGGCAAGCAGTGAGCACCTCGAGCGGCCGGAAGCCAAAGCTCGGCGCCCGCCGGCCGGTGCTTCCGCTGTTGGTGAAGGCGGTGCTCCGTGAGCTCATCGGCCCACTGGTGGTGTGGATTGCCTTCCTCTTCATGCTGCTGTTTGTGATGCAGTTTCTCCGTGGGACGGACGTCCTCTTGGGCAGCGCCGTCACCCTGGACGACTACGGGCGACTGGCCGTCAACCTCGCCCCGCACTTCTTGGTGATGGCCATCCCGGTGGGCCTGCTGTTGGCCATCCTCTTGGGACTCGGCCGGATGGCCGAGGACCGGGAGTTGCTCGCGCTCGGTGCCCTCGGCTCGGCGCCCTGGCAGGTGGCGCGCGTCCCGATTGCGCTGGCGGCGGCGCTCGGGGCGCTGATGCTGTTGTTGTCCTCCACCATCGAGCCCTGGGGACTCAAGCAGGTGAAGCGGATTGTCAGTCAGGTGGTCAAGCGCAACGTGCTGGGGGACGTGAAGCCGGGCGTCTTCTACGAGGACCTCACCGACCTCACCCTCTATGCCCGGGGCGTGGACGCCCAGCGTGGGGTGTGGACGCAAGTGCTGGTCCATGACGAGCGGGACCCGCGCGCCCCCATCCTGGTGCTGGCGCGCGAGGGCCTGGTCAGCGCAGAAGGGGCCGGTTCGGCGCTCACCGTCGGTCTGCGCGAGGGCGAGGTGCACCGCGCCGAGCGCACCGGGGGGGACTACGCGGTGCTTAACTTCGACCACGGCGAGCTGTCGGTGGGCGTGGAGGACACGCTGTTGCGAAAAAACAAGCTCAGCTCGCCCATCGAGGAGCTCACCCCCGCCGAGCTGCTCGCCGCCGCTCAGCAGAGCCGGGCTGCCGGGAAAAACCCGGCGCCCTTCCTCACCGCTTTCCAAGTGAGGATGGCGCAAGGGCTAACCCCGGTGGCGTTCGCCCTGCTCGCTGTCCCTTTGGCGATGCGGCTGCGTCGGGCCCGCGGGTTGGCCTACATGGTGAGCTTGGGCTTCTACGTCCTGTTTTACGTGGTGGAGCGCAGCTTCGAGAACTGGGGCAGCACCGGACGCGTGGCGTCGCTGGTTGCGGGGCAGGGGCCCAACCTCTTGTTTGGCCTGGCCGGCCTGGCGGCCATGTGGTGGCTCGAGGAGCGCGGGGTGACAGCGTGAGGGGGCTCCTCTTCCGGCACCTGTGCAGGATGTACTTGCGGCTCGCCGCCACCATTTTTGGCGGCGTGCTGACGGTCTTCTTGGTGGCCGACTTCGTGGACCGCGCCAAGTCCTACACCGGCCCGAATTGGGTGCGGGACGTGCTGGTGCTGTACGGCTACAAAGCAGTGGTGGCTGGCCACCAGCTCGCTCCGGCGGCGTTGCTCCTCGGCGCCGGGGCGCTGGTGGCAGTCCTGCGCTCCAAGGGCGAGCTCACCGCCATCCAGGCCCTCGGCTTCTCCCGCTGGACACTCTACGGACCGGTGCTGGTGGTGAGTTTGGTGATGGCCGCCGGGCTGGTGCTGCTCGACGAGACGGTGGTGGGGCGGGCCAGTCGGCGGGTGGATGAAATTACCACCCTGCGCTTTCACCGCTGGGGGGACTGGCGGTCCTTTTACGGCCGCAAGCAGTGGTTTCGCCGGGGGGACCAGATTCTGCACCTTCAGGAGGGCAGCGCAGACGAGGGCTTTCGCGGCGTGACGGTGCTCACCCTGGACGAAGCCTTCGCCCTGCGAGAGCGCCTGGAGGCGGACACCATGGCCTACCTCTCCGGAACCCTCTGGCGGCTGACCGGTGTCAGCGTCCGCACCTTCGAGGGCCAGGTGGACAGCAGAATCCATTCCCTGCCCGACGGCGTCTTTGACCTCGGGGTGGCCCGCTCGGACTTAAGCATTCGCCCCGGGCGGCCGGAACAGATGTCGACCGCCGTGCTGAAGGAGCAGATTCGGGCCCGCCGGACGGTGGGGCTTCCCGACCGCCTCTTCTCGCTCGCTTTACACGACCGGGTGGCGGTGCCGCTGATGGCCGTACCGGCCGCGCTGCTGGCACTGGCCCTCGCGCTTCGCACCGGACGCCAGGGCGTCACCGGCGTGCTGATGCAGGGGCTGCTGGTGACACTCGCCCTGTGGGGGCTGATGGTGGTGGCCCGCGGGCTGGTGGTGGGAGGGAGGCTTGCCCCGGCGGTGGCCGCCTGGGCGCCGGTGGTGGTGCTCGGCCTCACCGCCGCCGCTCTGGCCCGCTGGCCCAATGCCCGGCCGCGGCTTCGCCGCCTCTTGGCTTCGTCGTCCTGAAGCATACAGGTGCACTCCTTGGCCCCTCCTCTGCCGTCACCCGTCCTGTCGCGAGGCGCCACGCTCGTCACTGGCCTCCTCGCCGCCTGGGCGCTGGGGACGGCGGCCTCGGAGGGGCTGATGCAGGTGGCCGCCGACGCCACCGTCCTTTTGGCCTTGGGGCTGGTTTTGGCCCGGCGAGCTCGCGTTGCTGACGCACTCCGGGGGCCTCTTTTGGCCGGGGCCGCGCTGGCCCTCTACCAGGCCCTCTCCCCAGTGCTCGTCCACCTGGCCGGGGCCAGTGACTGGCCGCCGGTGGGACGCTGGCTGCAATGCCTGGACACCGCCGCCGCACCCGCGCTGGTGGTGGCCGCCGGCCTGGGGGTGCGCTGGGCGGCGGTGGAGGTGGCGGCTGTGTTGGGGTGGACGGGCTCGGTGGCGCTCGGCCTGGTGCAGCACCTCGTCCGCTGGGAGGCCCCGGTGCCGCCGCTTCTGCGCCTTCCGGTGGGAAGGGTGCATGAAGTCTTCGCCCCTGAGGGCAGCCCGCGCTTTGCCGCTGGCGGCTTCTTCTTCCATCGGCTGCGCTTCGCCCATGGCGCGGTGGCCCTCCTTGGGCCGGCCCTGGCCGCCGCGGTGCAGGCCCTCACTCCACGGCGGCGC
The DNA here is from genome assembly GCA_052143535.1 of Myxococcaceae bacterium. Lineage (GTDB taxonomy): Bacteria > Myxococcota > Myxococcia > Myxococcales > Myxococcaceae > JADGRA01. Next base: position 18,381 of record JBKQSS010000009.1, read on the forward strand.
TGGCTGGGCGTCTGGCTGGCGCTCCTCTGCGCGCTGGCCATTTACCTCTCCTATGCCCGCGCCGCCCTGGGGGCCGCAGCCCTGGTGGGCGGGGCCGCTGGCCTCTTACTCTCCCGCTCCTGGACACGCCGTGCCGGCCTGGCCGGCGTCCTCCTTCTCCTCCTCGCCGTGGCGCTCGCGCCGGGCTGGCGGCTGCGGCTTGCCGACGCGGGGGTCAACCTGCTGGATGGCGAACGGGCCCTGGCGCGTGCCGCCGGTTGGGACCTCGTCAAGCGCCACCCGGTGCTCGGCGTCGGCTTCGGCAACTACCACGCCGCGGCGCTGGCCCGTGCGGAGGTGACGGGGCTTCCGCCACAGCTGGCACGCGACGCGCACACCCTGTGGCTGACGGCCTGGGCCGAGACGGGCGCGGTGGGCCTGCTGCTCTGGCTCGCCTGGCAGGGGCTTCTCGCGCGCGCGCTGTGGCAAAGGGCGCGCTCCGGCGCGTGGCCCGCGGCCGGGGCGCTTCTCTCCTGGGCGGCCTTTCAAGCGCTGGCCCTGGTGCACTACCTGCCCTTCCACTCCAGCGTCCACCTCACCTTCGCCCTGGTGTGGGGGGTGGGCCTCGCCCCAACAGGCGAGGCGTCTCAGGAAAGTACGCGCCGGTAGACGTCGGCTGTCGCCTCGGCGCAGCCGTCCCAGCTGAAGGCCTTGGCCCGCAGGTGCCCGCGCTCCACCAGCGTGCGGCGCAGGCCGGGGTCAGTGTCCAGCTGTCTTACCGCCTGCACCCAAGCGTCCTCTGCGCCCGGCTCGAGCAAAAGCCCGGCCTCGCCCACCACCTCGGGCAGCGCCCCAGCACGCGCCGCCACCACTGGGGTGCCGCAGGCCATGGCCTCGAGCGCCGGCAGGCCGAAGCCCTCGTGCAGCGAAGGCAACAGCAGCGCCTCGGCGGCTCCGTAGAGGGCGGGCAAAAGCCGCTCCTCGACGTCCGAGAGGCCGAGGACGCCCTCCGGGAGGCGGAGCCGCTGTACCGCCGGGCCGGCCAGCACCACCAGGGGGGTGGGCAGCCGAAAGGCCAGCTGGGCGAGCCAGCCAAGCTGCTTGTGCGGTTTGGCATTGCCCACCGCCAAAAGGTAGCGCTCCGGGAGGCCCAGCTGCTGGCGTGCCTCGGCCACCACCGCGGCTGAGGGGGGGCGAAACTCCGCGTCCACGCCAGGCGGCACTACCTCGAAGGCGCTTTCTTCAAAGCCGAGGCGCACCGCCAGCTCGGCTCGGGCAAAGGCCGAGACGGTGAGACGGGCCCGGGCACGCCGTAGCCGCGGGCCCACCACCGTCCGGTAGTACAGCCTTGTGGCCAGTCCGTACTCGCCGGCGCGGACGAGGTGGGTGGCGTCATGCAGCGTGGCCACCAGCCGGCCCGGCCACAAGAGGGGCAGGGAGAAGGAGGTGGCGTGAAAGCAGTCCGCCCCGGAGGCCACCAGGGAGGCGGCCAGGGCTGGCTGCTCGAAAGGGGAGAGAAAGCGCGCGGCGCAACGGCGCAGAGGGAGGGGCGGGGCCAGCCGTCCGAGGGGAGGAAGCCCACCGGGAGGGACGAGGGCCAGGACGTCCACTTCCGGGAGGAGGGCCGGAATGCGCTGGGCCAAGGCCAGGGCATAGCGGGCAATGCCGTGCAGGTGGCCCTCCACCATTCGCAAGTCCAAGAGAAGCCGGCGCCGCCGCCCGGAGCCAAGGGCAGCGCCCGGCGGCGCCGCGGGGCTCACCCGGCCTCACCTTCCTCTTCCTCTCGCACCCCTTGGGCCAGCCCGAGCGCCAGCACCGCGGCCATCGACACCTCGGCGTGGAAGAGCGGGTCGTGCAGCACGCTCACCAGCGCGAGGAAGACGACGCTGGCCCGTCCGGCAGCGCCGAGGGGCCACTTGGGCCGCACCGCGCGCCAGCACCACAGCAAAACCGCCATGTAGAGGAGTGCCGCCGGGAGGCCCGCCTCGGCGGCGAGGGTGAGGTACTGGTTGTGCGCCTTGCCGGCGTGGCGCACCACCTCCTCGGGGGTGTCGGCCGAGGCGAAGAGGGCCGGGTGGTAGCGGCCCAGTCCGACGCCGGCCAGCGGGTGCTCGGCCACGGCGCGCAATGCGGACAGCGCCAGCCAGCGCCTGTCGCCGCTTCCCTCGTCGGTGGCGGCCTGGGCGAAGCGCACCCGGAGGCTGGTGACGCCAGCCAGCAGCCCGGTGCCCAAAAGCACCACGCCGAGGAGGGCCCAGCCCCGCCACCGCCCGGAAAGACGCAGTGCCAAAACGACGGCCATGGCCACCACCAACGCCACGGACGCGGCACGGGCGTGCGGTAACCAGGCGACGCACAGCGCCCCGGCCGCCGCCACCCCAAGGGCCGCTCGGCTTCGGCGCAGCAGCCCGACGTCCAGGTAGGCGAGCACCAGAAGCCCGCCGACGTGAGCGAATTTGAGGCGGTGCAATAAGAGGCCCCCAGCCATGTACCGGGAGGGCTCGCCGGGAAGCGGCTCGTACATTCTCTGGAAGGGAAGCCCCGTCCAGCGGAAACGGGCGAAGGTGTCTGCCACCGGCCACAGGCCCCAGTGCTGGCACAGCGCCGCGCCGCAGGAGAGGAGGAAGACGGCTCCCACCACCAGGGCCAGGCGGCGCCGCGCCGGCCGGCCGAGCCAGCCGAGCGCGCTCGCCGCCACTGGCAAAAAACACCAGTCGAGAATGCGCGCTGCCCCTCCGGCAGTGGGCACGCGCCCGGCCAACAGGGGCACACACAGGCACCAAGCGACGAAGGCCCACAGTGGCCAGGCCTTCAGCGCGCGCGTGCGCCAGCCGGGCCGAGGTGGCAGCACCCCCAAGAGGCACAGCACCATTCCCAGCGCAGCGAGGGCCTCGGACAGCTGCACGCCCACGCCCCAGACGAGCAGTCCGACTTCGGCCAAAACCGGACGCCAGGCCCAGCCAGAGCCGTCCGCCGTCTCTTCCGCATGCGGGGGCGCCGCGAGCAAGGGGTGTTGAAGGTACACCACTCGCTGGGCTTTCGCGGGCTGCCTGGGGTTTGAAAGGGGGGCCGAAAGGGAGGCGGCGTCTTTCCCCAAGGAAGCGGCAGGGCGCCTTGCCGTCAGCGCCGGGGGTGGTACAGGTACGGCCCCTTGGGCATGCGCGTCGCGCTGGTGCACGACTGGCTGGTGGGCCGTCGCGGCGGGGAGGCCGTGCTGGAGGCGCTGGTGCGTCTGTTTCCAGACGCCGAGGTGTTTACCCTGTTGCACCAGGCGGGCAGCGTCGGGCTCACCATCGAGGGGCGCCCCATTCACGTCTCGCCGCTGCAGCGCGTGCCGGGCGTCTTTCGCCACTACCGAAGCCTTTTGCCCCTCATGCCCTGGGCGGTGGGTCAGCTGGACGTGCGCGGCTTTGACTTTGTCCTCTCCAGTAGCCACTGCGTGGCCAAAGGAGTGAGTGTCCCGGCCGGGACGCCGCACCTCGCCTATGTGCACGCGCCCATGCGCTACATGTGGCACCTCTTCGAGGAGTACTTCGGGCCAAGTCGGGCGTCTTGGCCGGTGCGTCTGGGCGCCCGGGCGCTGCGCCCGAAGCTTCAGGCGTGGGACAGAGCCACCGCCGCCGCTCCGGACGTGATGTTGGCCAACAGCCGGCACGTGGCCGAGCGCATTGCGCAGGACTGGGGGCGCACCGTCGAGGTGGTGTACCCGCCGGTGGACGTGGAACGCTTCGCCACGGGGGCGCTGGGCACCGGCGCTGGAGGCTACTTCCTCTGGGTGGGGGCGCTCGCGCCGTACAAGCGGCTGGACGTCGCCCTCGAGGCCTTCCGCCGGCTCGGGGCACCCCTCTGGGTGGCCGGGGACGGGCCCGACGCCCGCCGGCTGCGTCGGGAGCGGCCGCCGTCCGTCCGGTGGCTCGGGGCCGTGGCCGACGCGGAGCTTCCGGCCCTGTACCGCGGAGCTCGGGCCCTCGTCTTCCCCGGGGAGGAGGACTTTGGAATTGTGCCTCTCGAGGCCATGGCCTCCGGCCGGCCGGTGCTGGCGCTGGGACGGGGAGGCGCGCGGGAGACGGTCACCGCCGAGACGGGGCTCTTCTTCCCGGAAGCCACGCCCGAGGCCCTGTTGGCGGCACTGGTGCGCTTCGAGGCTTTCGAGAAGGGCTTCCGACCGGAGGCGGCGCGGCAGCGCGCCCGGCTCTTCGGGCCGGAGCAATTCCAGGCCGGCATCCGCCGCGCGGTGGAGCCGCTCCTGCGCGGCCGTCCGTGGTAACAGACAGCGTTTCTCCTGCCATATGTTTGGCCGCCTCCAGCGCTTCTACAACTCCATCAAGGTGGCCACCGACGTGGTGGTGCTGGCCGTGGCCTTCGGCCTGGCCTACCTGACGTGGTTTACCTGGACGCAGCACTCGCCGCAGCCACCTTGGCGCGACTCACTGGTGACGCTTGGCCTGGCCCTGGTGCTGCTTCCTTTGGCCTTCCGTCAGGCCCACCTCTACTCCACCAACCGGGCGCGGACCAACGTCGAGGAAGTCTTCGAAGTCTTCAAGGCGTCCGTCACCGCGACGCTGGTGTTGGTGGCGCTGACGTATTTCCTCCGCGAGCGCTACTCGCGCGCCACGCTGGGGCTGTTTCTCCTGTACGCCATGGCGCTCGTCTCGGCCACGCGGCTTGCGTTTCGGGCCGTCCTGGCCGCCATTCGCCGGCGGGGCTACAACCTCAAGTCCATCCTCCTGGTGGGAACGGGGAGCCTCGGGGAGCGCGTGGTGGACACCATCGAAGGCCACCGCGAGCTCGGCTTCCGGGTGGTGGGGGCCTTGTCGGCTGGGGCCTCGGCCCCCGGCGCCACCGTGCGCGACGTGCCGGTTTTGGGCACCACCGCGGACTTGGAGCGCGTCTTGGCCGAGGGCCCGGTGGACCAAGTCATCCTGGCCTTGCCCTCGGAGGACACGCCGCTTTTGAAGCAGTTGATGGAGCGGCTCACCCTGCAGACGGTGGACGTGAAGGTGGTGCCGGACCTCTTTCAGTACGTCACGCTGTACGGGGGACTCGAGGAATTCGGCGGGCTGCCCCTCATTGGACTTCAAGGGGGGCCGCTCGACGGCTGGAACCAGGTGGCCAAGCGCCTCTTTGACGTGGTGCTGGCCCTGTTGGCGCTGTGCGTGTTGTCACCGGTGCTGCTGCTCGTGGCGCTGGCCGTCCGCCTGAGCAGCGCTGGGCCGGTTTTCTTTCGGCAGGAACGGATGGGCATGGACGGCCGGACGTTTCAAATTTTGAAATTTCGCACCATGCGGACCGACGCCGAGGCTTTGGGCGCCACCATGGCCCGAGCCAAGGACCCGCGGCGCACGCCGCTCGGTGCCTTTCTGCGCGCCTCCTCCCTCGACGAGTTGCCGCAGTTGCTCAACGTCCTGGTCGGGGACATGAGCCTGGTCGGCCCGCGGCCGGAGCGGCCCGTCTTCATCGAGGAATTCAAGCGGCGCATTCCGAAGTACCACCTGCGCCACAAGGTGAAGTCCGGCATCACCGGGTGGGCCCAAATTCATGGGCTGCGCGGGCAGACCTCCATCGAGAAGCGGATTGAGTTTGACCTCTACTACATCGAGAATTGGTCGCTGCTGCTGGACGTGAAAATTCTGGTGCGCACCGTGCTCGGCGGCTTTCTCTCCCGGCACGCTTACTGAAGAGGCGGCGGCCCCCCCCCCGCGAGGGTGCCCTTGGGGCGGCCTCCCCCCCCCGACTGGCGCTGGGGAGCAGCCAAGACGTCGCGCGAACGTCGCTTGACGTCCGAAGCGAGTCTGCATAAATAAGCAGGCTTGACGCATAACTATGAAGTGGGCGTGGTGGGGGCCTCGGGCTATTCGGGCATCGAGCTGTGCCGCCTGTTGGCCCAGCACCCGGACGTCGAGCTGCGCTTTGCCGCCTCGGAGCGCTGGGAGGGCGACAGCGTCCGTGCGCGGACGGGCATCGGCGGCAGCGTCGGGGCCTTGCGCTACCAGGCGGTGGAGCGCGCGTTGGAGCGGGCCGAGGAGTGCCGGGTGGTGCTGCTGGCCACGCCCACCGAGGTGTCGTTGCGGCTGGTGCCGGAGCTTTTGGAGGCGGGCGTCCGGGTGGTGGACCTCTCCGGTGCTTTCCGGCTGCAGGAGGCGAGTGCCTACCCGGCCGCCTATGGCTTTGCCCACCCTTGGGCGGCGCTGTTGCAGGAGGCCGTCTACGGGCTTCCGGAGCTCGGCCGAAAGGCCCTGCCTCGCGCCCGATTGGTGGCCAACCCGGGCTGTTTTCCCACCGCCGCCGCCCTGGCCGTGGCCCCGCTGTTGTCCGCCGGGCTGTTGGCGGAGGAGGCGGTGGTGGTGGACGCGGCCTCGGGCGTCACCGGAGCCGGACGCCAGGCGACGGAGCCCTACAGCTTCGCCGAGGTGGACGAGGACATGCGGGCCTACCGGGTGCTGCGCCACCAGCACCTGCCGGAAATTGCCCAGTCGCTGCAGCGCGCCGCCGGCCGGGCGGCGGCCTTCACCTTCACCCCGCACCTGTTGCCCCTGCGGCGCGGCATTCTCTGCACCGCCTCGGCACGGCTTCGTCAGGGGGTGGCGCCGGAGCGCCTGCAGCAGGCGCTTCGCGAGGCCTACGCCCAGGAGCCGCTGGTGGAGGTGGTGGAAAGTCCGGAGGAGGTGACGCTGCGCTCGGTGGTGGGCACGCCCAGGGCGCGGGTGGGAGTGGCCTGCGCGCTGGGAGGCTTCGACCCAGGACGCGTCGTCGTCATCTCCGCGTTGGACAACCTCCTCAAGGGGGCCGCCAGCCAGGCGGTGCAAAACCTCAACGCTTTGTTGGGCCTCCCCGAGACGCGCGGCCTGGTTGTCGAGCGAGGTGCTTCGGCATGAATGGCCCTTTAGGCTTTCGCTTCGCCGGACTGCACGTGGGCATTAAGCCCGGCCGGAAGGACCTCGCCCTGGTGGTGAGCGACGTCCCGGCCTCGGCCGCCGGCTGCTTCACCGTCAACCGGGCCAAGGCGGCGCCGGTGCGCGATGCCGAGGCCCGCCTGCCGGCCGAGGGGGCTCGGGCCGTCCTCATCAACAGCGGCAACGCCAACGCCCTCACCGGCCGGGACGGCCAAGAGGACGTCGTGCGGCTGCGGAGCGAGCTGGCCGAGGCCCTCCAGGTGGGCGCCGACAGCGTCTACACCGCCAGCACCGGCGTCATCGGCGTCCGGCTTCCGCTGGAGAAAATAGCCAGCGGCCTGGAGCGGCTGGTGGCCTCCCTCGGCCGGGGCTGGGACTCAGCCGCTGAGGCCATCCTCACCACCGACACCCACAAGAAGGTGGCCACGCGCTCGCTTGTGCTGCGGGGGCGCGAGGTGCGGCTGTTGGGCATTGCCAAGGGCTCGGGGATGATTGCGCCGCAGATGGCCACCATGATTGGGGCGGTGTGCACCGACGCCGCGGTGCCGCCGGCCGTCCTGGCCAAGGCCCTGCGGCTGGCGGTGGACCGCAGCTTCCATTGCCTGGTGGTCGACGGGGACATGAGCACCAACGACGTCGTCTTCGCCCTGGCCAACGGCCTGGCCGGTAACCCCCAGTTGGCCGCGGAGGGAGCGGACTTCGAGGCGTTTGCCGAGGCCCTGGCCCAGCTGTGCATCGAGCTGGCGCAGGACATTGCCGCTGACGGGGAGGGCGCCACCCGGCTGCTCACCGTGGAGGTGTCCGGCGCGCCGGACGTGGCGCTGGCCCGGGATGCGGCCAAGAGTATTGCGGTGTCGCCGCTGGTGAAGTCGGCCATCTTCGGAGCGGACCCCAACTGGGGGCGCATTCTGGCCACCGTCGGCGCGCGCGCTGGCAGCCAGAATTGGCCGGTCGACCCGCAGCGGGCCGAGGTGCGCATCCAGGAGGTGCTCGTCTACGGGCGGGGCGCGCCGGTGTCCCACGACGCAGACGCCCTGAGGGTGCGGATGCGGGAGCCCAAGGTGCTGGTCCAGGTGCACCTCGCCGAAGGGGCAGCCAGTGCGACGGCCTGGGGCTGCGACTTGAGCTACGACTACGTGAAAATTAACGCCGACTACACCTCGCTCATTGTCCCCGGCTCGGACGGCTCGGTGTCGCGAGACGACCGGCTGACCCGGTACAGCCCGGGCTTCAAGCGCGCGCTGTTGGTGGAAGCGCTCAAATACATCTCTCGCTTCGCCGGAAGCCGGTGCGTCCTGTCCCTGGGCGGTGGGGCGATGGTGAAGGAGACGCTGAAGCGAAGCTTCTGCGAGGACGTCAACCTCTTGCGCTCGGTCGGGCTCCGGCCGCTGGTGGTGCACGGCGGTGGCCATGAGATTGCGGCCACCCTCAAGCAGCTGGGGGCTGGCGAGGCAGGCGAAGTCGACGGCGTCCGGGTGACGGACGAGACCGACCTCAAGCTGGTGGAGATGGTGCTCACCGGCCGTGTCAACTCCGAGCTCGTCACCCTGCTCAACTCCGACGGCGGCTGCGCGGTGGGGGTGTCGGGCAAGGACGGACCGCTCCTCAGGGCACGCAAGCTCTTCAACGAAGGTGGGGACCTCGGCCGGGTGGGCGAGGTGACGGACGTCAACCGCGAATTCCTGGAGATGCTGCTGGCCGGCGGCTACGTCCCGGTCATCGCCCCGGTGGGCCTGGGCGAGGGGGGGATGGGCTTCCACATGTTTGCCGACGCCGTGGCAGCCGAGGTGGCGGTGGCGGTGGGGGCCCGGAAACTGATTATTCTGCTGGACGCTCCGGGGCTAACGCTGGAGGGCGAGCTGCAGAGCCAGCTCACCGCGGCCGACCTCGAGCACCAGCTGGCCGACGGCGTGGTGGGTGGCTACCTCAAGGTGACGCTCCAAGCCATTCTCCGCGCGCTGCGCGGAGGGGTGGAACGGGTGCACGTCATTGATGCCCGGGTGCCGCACTCCGGAATTGCCGAGCTCTTCACCGACAATGGCGTGGGCACGCTGGTGACGCTTCAATGAATGTGGCGCGCGAGGAGGAGCACGGCACGCGGGCCCGCCGCTCTCTCATCCGCCAGCTGCTGGCCGAGCGGAGGGTGGCCACCCAAGGGGCGCTGCGCGCGCTGCTTTCGCGCGCTGGTTACCACGTCACTCAGGGGACGCTGAGCCGCGACCTGGCCGTGCTGGGCGCCCGCCGGGCGCCCCTGCCCGGAGGCGGCATGGCCTACGAGTTGCCCGCCGCGGCGGCCACCCCTTGGGCGGCCGGGACGGCGGGCAGCCTGGTGACGCGGGTCCGCGACAACGGCTCGCTGGTGGTGGTGAATGCCCGCGCCGGGGCGGCCTCCGCAGTGGCGCTGGCCCTGGACCAGGCGCGCCTGCCGGAGGTGCTGGGGAGCATCGCCGGCGATGACACCGTCTTCGTCGCACCGGCGCTGGGCACCACCGCCGCCCGGCTGCGCCAGCGCCTGGACGAATTTTTCTTCAAGAAGGAGAAGCGGGAATGAAGAAGGACAAGGTGGTGCTTGCCTACTCCGGGGGCCTGGACACCTCGGTGCTGGTGCGAATTCTCAACGTGGACTACGGCTACGACGTCATCGCCGTCCACGTCGACGTGGGAGAGGCGCGCAATGCGCAGGAGGTGGTGGCGAGGGCCAAGGCCGCGGGCGCGGTGGCCATCGAGCTGGTGGAAGCACAGGAGGAATTCGCCCGGGACTTCTGCTTTCCAGCCCTTCAGGCCAACGCCCTCTACCAGGGCGTCTACCCGCTCAACTCGGCCCTCAGCCGCCCCCTCATCGCCAAACATCTGGTGGCCGCGGCCCGCAAGCATGGGGCGGTGGCCGTTGCCCATGGCTCGACGGGGAAGGGGAATGACCAGGTGCGCTTCGACTTGGGCACCAAAGGGCTCGCGCCGGAGCTGAGAATTATTGCCCCCCAGCGCGAGCGCAACATCAGCCGGGACGCGGCCATGGAGTACGCCGCCCAGCACGGCATTCCGGTGCCGGCCAGCAAGAAGTCTCCCTTCAGCATCGACGAGAACCTGTGGGGCCGAAGCATTGAGGGCGGCGTTCTAGAAGACCCGGCCATCGAACCTCCCGAGGAGGCCTTCGCCTGGACGCGCGGGCCGGCCACCGCCCCGGCGGCACCGACGCTACTGCGGATTGGCTTTGAAGCCGGGCTCCCGGTGAGCGTCGACGGCAAGGCACTCAGTCCGGCGGCGCTCATCCGCCGGGTGGGGGAGGTGGCTGGGCAAAATGGCGTGGGCCGCATTGACCTCATGGAAAACCGGATGGTGGGCATCAAGAGCCGCGAGGTGTACGAGGCGCCGGCGGCGGTCACCCTCATCGCCGCCCACCAAGACTTGGAACGCTTCACCACCATTGCCCTGTCCCACAGCGTGAAGCGCGAGCTCGATGAGCACTTCGCCAACATGGTGTACCAGGGCTTCTGGTTTTCGCCCCTGCGGCAGGCCATCCAGGCCTTCAACGAGGTCCACAACAAAAGCGTCACCGGCGAGGTGACGCTGAAGCTGCACCAGGCCTCGCTTCGGGTGGTGGGCCGCACGTCGCCCTATGGCGTCTACAACCAGGCCCTCTCCACCTACGGCAAAGAGGACCGCTTTGACCATCGCGCCGCCGAGGGCTTCATCCAGCTAACCGGGCTACAGCTTCAGGAATTCGCGCGGCTGCATGGGGAGTCGAAGCGGTGATTGCCAAAACGGCGGCCGGAGGCGGGCCTTCGCTCGATGCGGAGGTGCTGGCCTTCAGTAGCTCCCTACAGCAGGACCGGCTGCTTCTGCGCGAGGACCTCCTCGGGAGCCTGGCGCACCTCACCATGCTCGGCCGGCAGGGAATTATTCCGCTGGCCTCCGCCCGGGCGCTTCACGCCGCCTTGGTGGAGCTCTACAACGCCGCCGAGGCCGGGACTTGGCGCCCGGCCGACGGAGAGGAGGACGTCCACATGGCCGTGGAGGCCGAGCTGACGCGGCGGCTCGGCGCCGAGGCAGGCCACCTGCACACCGCCCGAAGCCGCAATGACCAGGTGGCGCTGGACTTACGCCTGCACGTCCGCGAGCAGGTGGTGGAGGCGCTGGAGGCCGTCTCTGCGCTGGTCGAGGCGCTGGTGGCGCGGGCCGAGGCGGACATCGCGGTGCTGCTGCCCGGGTACACCCACCGGCAGCGCGCCCAGCCCATCTCCGCCGGGTACTGGTGGTGTGCCGCGGCTTGTATGTTTGCCCGGGACCTCGACGCGCTCGGCTTCGTCCACCGCCAACTGGACGCCTCGCCGCTGGGCGTCGGCGCGCTCGCCGGGACGTCTCTGCCCACCGACCGAAACATTCCCCGCACCTTGCTCGGCTTCTCGCGCCTCACCCTCAACGGGCTGGACACGGTGGGC
>JBKQSS010000010.1:0-21908 GCA_052143535.1 Myxococcaceae bacterium
AGACTGACCAGCGCGCGGCCCGGCCGGCGGAAGAAAATCGCCAACAACAGCACGCACACCAATGCCGCCACCACCAGCACCACGTGCAGCGCTTGGTCTCGCACCAGCTGCAGAATGTCCGCCATGAAGAGGAAACTGCCTCCGACGATGACGTCCGGCGGCAGCTGCGCCGAACGCACCACCTCGGCAAACCGCGAGAGGTTTCGCCCGTCGTCGTAGTCGACGTGAATGGAGGGGTACACCAGCACCACCCGGTCGACGCGGCCGGAGAGCTCCCGGAAGGCGCTCACCAGGCGCTCCGGTACCTCGGGGAGCTCGATGGGGTTGAGGGACTCCGGGGCAAACCAGGCACGCACGTCGGCCCGCAACCGCTCCGGGATGTCGCTCTCCTTGAGGCGGTGGACTCTCGTCGCGAGCCGAGACAGCTCCTTGAGGCGCGCCGCTTGGTTGGCTTGTGCCGGCACGAACTTCTCGATGGTGTCCACCGTCTGGATGCCAGCCGGGTCCTTCTCGGCAAAGACGCGGCGAAGGCTCGCCGCCGCCGGCTCTCGCTCCCGTGGGTTCTCGGCCAACGCCACCACCGGGTTGAGCCAGACGCCGAAGACGTCGTTCATCCTCGCGTCCCAAGAGGCACTGCCCACCCTGAGCGACTCCTGGTCGCGCAAGACTCGCAAGTCCCTCTCGTAGACGCCTGAGGTGAAAGCCTGGGCCACCCCGACGGCCGTCCAGGCCAGAAGGGTGGCGACGAAGGCCAGCGCCAGGCCCGAGGAGAGCCAGCCCTTGGAGAAGAAGGCGCGCAACATCTGCTGCACCGCCGTCGACGGCGCCTTCCGGCGGGGGGGCCGCAACAGGGCGACGAAGAGGGGCATGGTGAGGTAAGTGAAAACCCAAACCGTCGCCATGCCCAGCCCGCCGAGGATGCCAAACTGGGAAAAGCCCCGGAAGTCGGAGGCCGCTAGCCCGCCGTAGGCCGCCGAAGCGGCCAGCGCAGCGCCCAGCGTGCCGGGCAGCGCTTGGCGTGCGGCGACTCGGAGCGCCTGCTGGATGCTGAGCTCCTTGGGCTCGGCGCGGTAGTAGGCCAGAAACAGCAGCGGGTAGTTGATGCCGTTGCCGGCGATGATGGTCCCCAAAAACGCGGTGTTGGAGTTGAGGCCGCCGACGGTGAGGCGCCCCAGGGCGAAGGAGAAGAGCAGCCCGGGAATGAGCACCAGCACCACCGTCAGCACGGCATGGAGCGAGCGGAAGTAAAGCGAGATGCACGCTCCCACCAGCACCACCACGAAGATGCTGGAGATGGACAAATCAGCCAGGATGGCGGCGTGCTCTTCAACCAGGTTGGGCACCTCGCCGTTGAAGGCCACCTGCACGGCGGGAAACTGAGGGCGGAGGACGGCAATTTCGCGCTGGGCGTCGTTCAACAGCCGCTGCGAGGGGCCGAGCTCCACCTCCGAGCCCTCGAGCCAGAGGATGGCCACCACCAGCGTCCCGTCCGGCGTCTCCAGGAAGCCCGACGGGAAGCGGTCTTCTCGGCCGACAGCGCTGTCGAATTCCTTCTCCAGGGCCGTCCAGTCCACCGGCGGGGGCCGCTCGTCCTCCCCCAAGTCCAGTCGCAGCGGGTTCTGCCGCTGCTTCTCGGTGCGCACCGCCTCGTCGAAGCGTGACACCAACCGCTCGAAGTCGTCCTTGGGGATGAGCAATGGAGCGCGCCGAATCAACCAGGCCCGCTCCAGCTTGACGTTGCCCTCGATGCTCCTCACCTCGGGAAGGTGCGCTGCAGAAAGTCGCTCGGTGAGCTCGGAGATGAAGCGCTCGTTGGCGGCGCGGTCCGGCGAGCGGGCGATGATGGCCAGGTGCGACTTTCCACCCACCAGCGCGTGAAGCTTGTTGAGCGCACGCACCGAGGGCGCCGTGGGCGGCAGCAACTCCTGAAGTCCCGCCTCAATGTGGCTGAAGAAGGAGATGCTGAGAGCCAGCGCCGGCAGACACAGAAAGACGAGGAGCAGCGCGGCCGGACCCGGATGGGCGCACAACAGGGTGACGTAGCGGCCGTAGGCCTCGGAAAGGCGGAAACCCGCTGCCGAGGGAGGCTTGCCGGACGCCTGGGGCATGGGTTTAGGAGGCAACCAGTGCCAACAGCCCTGGGTGGAGGCGTCCGTTGCTGGCCACGGTGTCGCGCCCGAAAATGTCGTGCCGGGTGCCCTGGCTGCTGCTCACCCGTCCGCCCGCCTCTTCGACCAGGAGGGCCCCGGCGGCGCTGTCCCAGGCGTGGAGGCCGCGCTCGAAGTAGGCGTCGAAGCGTCCGCAGGCGACGTCGCACAAGTCCAGCGCGGCACACCCGTCGGAGCGCACCGCTTCCACCGCGCCTAGGACGCGCCCCAGCCGCGCCAGTTGCGCACCGTCGGCGGTGCGTCCGGCGTAGACAAGCGCGCTCGCCACCATGGCTCGCTCGAGGCTCTCGGTGCGCGAGACGGAAATGGGAACTCCGTTGAGCGTGGCGCCTCGCCCTTTCTCGGCCAGAAAGAGCTCATTGGCCCGCGCGCTGTAGACGACCCCCAGCACCACCACGCCTTCCACCGCCAGCGCCAGGGAGATGCAGAAGCGGCCATAACCATGGGCGTAATTCTTGGTGCCGTCCAGCGGGTCGACAATCCACAGGTGGCTCGCGGCCGGGGCCCCGGCACTTCCTTCCTCCCCGAGGACCTCATGGCCCGGGTGCCGCTCGCGCACCAGCTCGGCCACGTAACGCTCGCAGGCGCCGTCCACGTCAGTGGTGATGTCAGCCAGCCCCTTGCGCTCGACCTGGGCGGTGGCTGAGCGCTCCAACTGGAGTTGTCCCGCACCGCGCACGGCCAGCAAGGCCGTCTCCTTCCAACCGGAGCGCTCGCTGGCGCCCGGAGACGTCACGGTGGCCCGAGCTCCAGGGCGCCAGAGGACACCCGAGGCTCGCCCGGAACGGCGACCGTGAGGACGGTGCACAACAGCGCCAGCGCCAGCTGTGCCCCGTGGATGAGGAGCGCCAGCGCGGCCGCGCTGGCAGCCGTCAGCCCAAGCGCCGTCGCGCCGAGGACGAGGGTGGCCTCGGTGGCCCCCAGCTGCGCCGGGATGAAGTCTCCAAGGGCGCTCCCCACGGTGAGCATCCCGCGGGCCACCAGTGTCCCGCCCAGCGACGAGGGCTGGCGGATGGCGGCCAGGGCCACCGCGCACTGGACTACTTGGACGCCGCGCGCCGCGCACTCCCAGGCCCCGGCCAATAGCAGGCTGCGGCGCGAGGCACCGGAGGTTGCGTCAAACTGCAAGCCAAAGGCGCGTCCTCGCTTCGTCACTGCGCCGAGGAGGCGTCCGGGCCGGGCATGCTGTCGGACGACGAGGATGCCCAAGCCGAGGACGGCCGTCCCGACCGCGTTTGCGAGGATGAGCAGGCTGATGCCGCCGAAGCCCAGAAGCCTCAGCGCGGCCAAGGCGGCCAAGGTGGAAAGCAGCGCATTGGCCAGCAGCGTCACCCCTTGAATTTGGACTGCCGCGACGGCGGCGCGGGCCCCGCCGACGGTGCGGCCGAGGAGCACCGCCCGGGTGGCCTCGGCCGAGGCGCGCCCGATGGGAAGCACCGCTCCGAGCGCGTAGCCCAGGGCCCCGGCCCGCACCCACTGGCGCAGGGAGACGCGGGCGGCGTCCTCTCCGTACAAGGCACGCAGGGCAAGCATGCTGCACAACAGGAAGACGGCCTCCAGCGCCATTACCAACGGCAGGGCGTGGATGCTTTCCCCGAGTCCAGTGAGGACGGCTCGCGCGCCAGCGCCCCACACCGCCAAGGAAAGAACGCCAGCGCCCAGCACCGCGCACGCCAGGCGCACCAGTGGCCGCGCCAGGAGTTCCCGCGGTGAGGGAAAACTCACGCGGCGCCTGCGGCTTTCGCTTTTGCCAGCACCTCGGGCAGGCGCATCCACACCCGGGCGAAGGCCTCGGCATAGGCCTCCACCAGCGTCCGAGGCTGGGGCGCGATGGGGTACGTCTGGGAGAAGAGACACAGCGAGCGCTCGAGGATGCGCCTTGTCTCGGGGTACTGGGCGAGCTCGTAGCTGACTTGCCGTCCGCCAAGCGCAGCGCGGGCGGCAGCCTCGGCTTGAAGCTTTTGGAAGAGCGTCTGCCCGGGGACGGGACGCGTCTGCCACAGCACCACCTCACACCCCTCGGCCCGGAGAGCCCGCAGCATGGCGTCGCGAACGACGAGCGGCGGCGCTTCGAGCCCGAGCTTCGAGGCGTCGAGCTGCACGCGGTATTTGTGAAAAGCCGGCACGCAGTCGCGAGGGACGAGGGGCGGCGTGACGCCGGGCAGCTCGCGGAGCCGCCGGCTCAGCAGCTCGGCGTTGCCGAGGGCATTCTCGTTCCAGTGTGGTAGGCGCCGCAGCTGCGAGCGCGTCAGTGCCGCGGCCATCTCGGTGGTGCGGTAATTCCAGCCGATGCCGGCCGAGTCGTAGGCCCGGTTCCCGTCGAGGGCGTGCCCGACGTCGTAGCTGGCCTCCTCTTCGGGGTTGCTGTCCTCGCCGAACATCCTCACTTGCAAAGCACGCCGGTAGAGCGCGTCGTCGTCGGTGACGAGGAGGCCGCCCTCTCCGCAGGCGAGGTTCTTGGAGGACTGCAGGCTATAGATGCCGGCCGCACCCAACGTCCCCACCGTGCGGCCCCGGTAGCGGGCGCCATGCGCCTGGGCGGCATCCTCGATGAGGACCAGCCGATGGCGCTGAGCGAAGTCCGAAATGGGCTCCAACTCGCAGGGCACTCCGTGCAGGTGGACCGGGACCACCGCCTTGGTGCGCGGGGAGAGGGCCGCCTCGAGGAGGGCAGGGTCCATGCCAAAGGTCCGAGGCTCGACGTCCACGAAGACGGGCACCGCTCCCTGGTGCATGACGGCGAGCGCGGTGGCCACGAAGGTGAAGGCTGGCACCAGGACTTCGTCGCCCGGCCCCACTCCGGCGGCAGCGAGCGCGACGTGGAGCGCCGCCGTCCCGCTGTTGGTCGCGACGCAGTACTTGGAACCGACGAAAGCAGCAAATTCGCGCTCGAGGCTCCGCACTTCGGGGGCGAACTGGCCCGAAAGGACACCGCGGTCGAGGACGCCGAGCACCGCCTGACGGTCCTCCGCTTGTAGGACGGGCCAGCGGATATGGGCGCTGGCCGGCACCGCGGCGCTTCCACCGTGGATGGCGAGAGGAGGCTGCGTCACATGGACTCCGCGCTGCCCGAGATGGCGCCCCGTGGCGGGGGCTCGAGGCAGCGCACCCTAGACAGCTGCGCGCGGACGGCGGGTCAGCTTTTCAACCCACTCCTGCAGCATGTTGTACTGCTTGAAGAGGTCGTTCACGGCGCGCTCGCCCTCGCTGTGGTAGGGCGCCTTGAAGAAGAGCGAGAGCTGGTGCTGGATGCCGCGCTCGCCGGCGCGGTGGGCCACGTCCACCAGGCGCACCAGGTCGACCACCAGTGGCGCAGCGAGGATGGAGTCCTTGCAGAGGAAGTTGATTTTGAGCTGCATCCGCTGGCCCAGAAAGCCCACCAGGTCGATGTTGTCCCAGGCTTCCTTCTCGTCGCCCCGGGGCCGGTAGTAGTTGATGTGGACTTGGTGGTCGCTGACCTCGTACCCGAGAATCTCGTCCAGGACCGAGAGCTTGCTTGCCACCTTGGTCTTGTTGCTCTCCGGGTCGTCGAGCACTTTGCCGTCGTTGTTGCCGAGGATGTTGGCGGAGAACCAGCCTTCCACCTGGAGCTGTCGCACCCGGAAGGCCGGGGCAAGGGCCGTCTTGAGGAAGGTTTGGCCAGTCTTCCCGTCCTCCCCGGCGATGGGGATGCCCGAATTCTGTGCCAGCGTCTCGAGGGCCGGCACCTTGGTCAGGCTTGGGGTGAAGTTGACGTGCGGCGCCCCCAGCTTGCAGGCCAGGTAGAGAAACTTCATCGCCGGGCTAATCCGCTCATCGCTGCGGTTGAGGCCCGCTTCGAAGGCCGCCACGCTGCGGTGGACTTCGGAGGCCTCGGCGTACTTCTCAGTCGACGTCAGGTTGACGATGACTACCCGCTCCAGCTTGTGGGCCGCCTTGAAGTCCTTGACGTCGCGGGCGAGAAACTCGAGCTCTTCGCGCTGGTTGCGCGCTGCAACGACGTGGCTGCCCGAGGCCGACTTGAGGAACTTGGAGGACACCACCCCCGGCCAGGGCTTGATGGCCCGCAGCTCCGGCTCCACTTGGCGCAAAAGGTTCTCCGGGATGATGCGCTCGCGCATCGCCACTTCGAAAATGTCGTCTCCGCGGAGGTCCCAGCCGCCAAATACCAGGTGGTCGAGCGGCGTGCAGGCGAGCCGCTGGCCGACTTCACCCTCGGTGACCATTCCGAGCTTCGGAGCCAGGCCGCGCTTCATCAACGCGACACCGGCAATTACCGTGCTGGCCACGGCCCCACCTGCGCCAACGATGCAGACACCCAACCGACTCATGAGAACCCCTGCGATGACGTTACCGGGCTCGCATACTTTGCGAGCACGTCGCGCTTCATGTCATCAACGACGCGCGGGAACTTCTGCTGCGGACTGTTCCGGCCAATTTCTTCCATGAAGCGCTTTGTACCCCCGGGGGAGACCGCGAACAGGGCCGGGGCCAGAATGGCCACGTCCTTTGTACGGTGCTCGCGGTACACACGGTTTTGAGCGCACAGACTTTCGTCGAAGGCACTGGCGAAACGGCGGGGGTCCGAGGGCACCTGGTCGAACTCGACGAAGAGCTGGTAGCGGCCCTTGCCGCTGCCGCCGACGCCCACTTCTGCGGCCGCTGAGAATTCCACCACCGAGCAGGCACAGGCCCGGACGGCAGCGGCCATGGCCCGTTCGATTTCCACGAAGGAGGTGAGCTCCTGAGTGAGCGACAGCACGCCCGAGGTGCGCCCGACGAATTCCAGGCGGTGCGGGAAGACGCTCTGGAAGCGCACCAAGTCGCCGATGTAGTAACCGAAGAGTCCCGAGCAGGTGCTGACGGCGATGGAGTACTCGACGTCCTCCTCCACCTCCCACAGCGCGCAGCGGCGGGCGTTGGGCTTGGCGTGGTCGGCGGCCGGGACAAACTCGAAGAAGACTCCCCGGTCGGGCAACATGAGCAGGCCATCTCGGCCCAGTCGGTCGGTGACCGCGAAAATCCCGCCCTCGGTGGCGTTGTAGTTGTCCATCAGCACCACCGGACGGCCGACACGCTTGTCGATGACGCGCCGGTAAGCCTCGGCATTCACGCCGCCTCCGAAGAGGACGGACAGGTTGGGCCACAGCTCGGCGACGTTGCTGACGGGGCGCCCCCGAGCCTCGGCGGCCGCAAGCACCTTGTCGAAAAACACCGAGAACCAGCAGGTCGTCCCGGACACCGCCCGGACGTCGTAGTCCAGGTAGGCGGCGGCCATCTTCTGCAACTTCTCGTCGTAATTCGGAAGGTCGCGGAGGTCGGCCTTGGGCAGCAGGGAGTTGCGCACCGGCCAGGGGATGTGCCTCTGCATCAGCCCCGGGTTATTCGTTCCGTGGACTTCGCCTTCCGTCTTCAACGTGGAGGGGGGAAACAGCCCGAGGCTGTAGCCTCCGAGAAACCGTCCGTTGCCGACTTGGGTTACGTACCGCGCCACAATGTCGAAGCCGGCTTTCTGCTGCCATCGGATTTGCTCGTCCGAGATGGGCAGGTGCTTATTTTGAGCCAGTGTGTTGGAGCTGCCTGAGGACTGGCCGAAGTACTTAATGAGTCCTGGCCACAGCACGTCGCGCTCGCCCTGGCGCATGCGCTCGAGGTAAGGCTCGTAGGCCGCGTACGTCCTCAGTGGAACGCGCTCGCGGAAGTCCTCGTAGGAGGTCACCTCGCCTAGGCGGTGGCCTTGGCCGAACTCGGTGTCGCGGGCCGTCTCACAATTCCTTCGGAGGGTCGCGAGTTGGACGTCCCGCAGGCGCTGTCGGTCGCTAACTATCCGGTTCCAGCTGAGTACGCGCGCTGTCGCCGCGGTCCAGGCAAGTGGGCCGACGGCGCCTGCGCCAAAAGGGGTCTTCATGGAAAAGGGGGGCTCAAAGGCACCGGTGCCTACCATCTCCTAGAAGGCAGCGGCAACAAGAAGCTTTTTTGGGCCCGGTGGGGGGCCGCCGGCAGACCTCCTTCAAGGCGGGGCCATGCTATAGGAGGGGCGCCGCACGCACGCAAGCTTCTCGTCTTTTGGGCGGGTGGCGCCGCGTTAGAGTTGCGAGTCGCTCGCAAGGGGCACTCGAGGAGCTACAAAGCCCGTGTCGCAGCCGGAAACTCCCCGTCCTGAGCGCGGCCTTTTGGAACTGCTCCCTACCAAAGGAGGGGGGCTCGCCCAGGTGTCGCCCCGGGACCTCCGCACGCTCGACATGGTACTGACGACGCCCCTCGAGGCGCTCCCGGAGATGGTGGCGCGGGCCCGCGCCGCGCAGGAGGCGTGGCGTCAGAAGCGGCTGTCCGAGCGGCTGCCGCACTTTCTGCGCGCCGCCAAGGAGATGGTCCAGCGCCGCCAAGCGGGGATGGCCCTGGTCGAGGAGGAGATGGGCAAGGTGGAAGCCGAGGCGCTCTTCAACGAGACGCTCGGCCCGCTGGACGCGGTGAAGGGCTGGGCCGGAGTGCTTCGGCCGGCCTTGCACCGACGCAAAGTGCGGCTCAACCGGATGAGCTTTCCCGGCAAGCGCGCTTACGTGGATGTCCTCCCCAGGGGCGTGGTGGCCATCATCGCGCCTTGGAATTTCCCGGTGGCAGGCCTGTACCGGTCTGTTTTCCCGGCGTTGATGACTGGCAATGCCGTCATCCTCAAGCCGAGCGAGTACACCCCTCGCTCCAGCGCCTGGTTCGCCCAGCTGCTCGCCGCCCATCTGCCGCCGGGACTGGTGCAGGTGGCGCTCGGGGGAGGCGAGGTGGGCGCGGCACTGCTCGATGCCAAGCCCGACGCGGCCGTCTTCACCGGCTCCACCCAGACTGGCCGCCGGGTGCAGGTGCGCTGCGCCGAGCTGGGCATTCCCTGCAGCGTGGAAATGGGCGGAAAGGATGCGGCCATTGTCCTGGCCGACTGCGACCTGGACCGCACCGTGGCCGGCATCACCCACTGGGCGCTGAGCAACGCCGGCCAGGCCTGCGGCGCCATCGAGATTGCCTACGTCGACCGCGCCGTGGCCGACCGCTTCGTGGCCCGCATGCGCGAGGCCTGGAGCCAACTCCGCGTTGGGCCGGGGCACGGCTCGGCCACCGACGTCGCGCCCTTGGCCAACCAGCGCCAGTTTGAGCTGGTGAAGGCGCAAGTCGAGGACGCCAAGGCCCGTGGGGCGACAGTGGTGTGTGGCGGTGCTCCGCTCGACAAGGGGCTGTGGTACGCGCCGACGCTGCTCGACCACTGCAACGACTCCATGTCGGTGGTGCAAGAGGAGACTTTCGGCCCGGTGTTGGCGGTGGTGCGCGTCGACGGGCCGGTGGAGGCCATCAGGGCGGCCAACCAGCTGCGCTACGGGCTCGGCGCCTCGCTTTGGACAGGCGACGTGGCGCGCGGCCAGCGGCTGGCGGAACGGCTGGAAGTCGGCGTGGTCAACGTCAACAACCACGCCTTCAGCGGCGCGGTGCCGAGCCTGCCCTGGAGCGGGACGCGGGCCACCGGCTTCGGGGTGGCCAACAGCACCTTCGCGCTCAGCACCTTTCTGCGGCCCCGGGCCACCATCGTCGACCGCCGGAAGAAGCCTGAACTCTTCTGGATGCCCTACGACGCGACGCTCATCGAGCTCGGAGACATCCTGGCGGATGTACAGACATCTCGTCTGGAGCGCGCCTGGCGCCTGCCGATGCTGATGCACCGCCGCATCAAGAGCCTGCGCGCCTTCTTCCGCTAGACGCCCTCCCCCCGAGAGACCGAACGCCCCGGCCGCGCTAGCCGAGCTGCGGGGAGATGTGTTCGGCGGCGCGGGTAGCCATGGCCATGATGGTGAGCTGCGGGTTGACGCCCAAGGGCCCCCGCACCGTGCTTCCATCGACGATGAAGAGGCCCGGGACGTCGTGCGACTGATGGTCCAGGCCCACCACGCTTTTGCGCCGGTCCTTCCCCATGTCGCAGGTGCCCAAGGGATGGTAGCTGGCCAGCACCAAGTCGGCGGGCACCAGCTCCGCCTTTCGGAAGCGGTCCAGTCCCCTTTTGGGGTCGAGACTGGGGTGGCTGAGGACGCCGGCGTAGAGGTGGCGGGCCCCTGCCGCCACCAGTAGCTCCATGCTGAGCAGCAGCCCTCGCTTCAGGCGCGCCATGTCCAGAGGGGTGAGGCTGTAATGGATGGCCGGCAGGCCCCGGATTTCGCGAAACACCCGGCCGTTGCGGGTGGCGTCCGCGGCCAGCGGCCCGAGTGAGGCCATGTGAGCGAGCTGGGAGATGGGCTCCATTAGGCGCCGCCCGTTTCCCGGGAAAAACGTTCCGGCCACATTGTGGCTGGCTTGGGCCGCCAAGAGGAGCAGCCCTTCGCGAAGAAATTCCTCACAGCCGACGCCCTGAGGGATGTAGTCGAAGCCGCGCAGCTCCTCGTCGAAGACGGCGGAGACGACGCCGCTCGGGTGCAGCGTCAGGTTTCGGCCCACCTGTCCGCTCGAATTGGCCAGGTTCTGCTTGAGCAGGAAGAGGGGCGTGGGGATGCTGCCGCCGGCGAGGATGACTCCCTTGGCGCGGATGCGGAGCCGCTGGCCGTTGGCGGCGCTCCCCTCGATTCCCACCGCCCGTCCATTCTCCTGCAGCACCTGCTCGGCCTTCAGCCCGGTGAAAAGCATCGAGCCGCGTTCCAGCGCCGGGGGGAGGTAAGCGACGTTGGTGCTGCGGCGGGCGTCGGTGCGGCAGCCGAAGTCGCAGAAGCCGGAGGCCTCGCAGCCCGGGGCGTTGCGGCGCAACAGGCCATGCTGCCAGCCGAGGGCGTCGCAGCCTCGCGCAAAGACGTCGGCGATGGGCCCGATGTAGCGGCGGGGGGAGACACCCACCCCGAGGTGGGCCTCCACCCGCTCGAAGTAGGGGGCCATGCGGCTGGCCAGAAACTCCTCCGTGCCGAGCTCCTCGCACCAGCGGTCCAGCACCCACGCTGGCGTGCGGTAGGCCGTCCCCCCGTTGATGGCAGTCGAGCCGCCCACCAGCCTTCCGGAAAAAATCGGGATGACCGCGTTTCCCACCGAGAAGGCCGGCCGGTAGAAGCGCCCCAGCGCGCGGACACTGCTGCCGTCAAAGGCATGGCGCTGGTGCAGTTGCCCCTCCTCGACGAAGACCACCGCGTGCCCGCGCTCGGCCAGCTCGTAGCCCACCACTCCGCCACCGGCGCCGGTTCCCACCACCACCACGTCACATTCCACGTCGCCGCCAGTCCACGTCTCGGCTGCCTGCACTTGCTCCGTCCAGCGCGGTTGGCTCACCTGCAGCGGCGGCTTGGCCTTGGCCCCCATGGCGCGCAGCACGTGTGGCGCATCGAAGTGCACCAGCTTGTAGACGAAGGAGACCAGGGTGAGCGGCACCTTCAGAAGCGGGTCGCGCTCCCAGCGCCCCAGCAAGTCGTCCTGGGCTGAGGCCGAGAGGGCATGAAACGGGCGACCGGTGCGCAAGCGCGCCGCCGCGTCGAGCGTCCGCTGGGCAGCGGACCAAGCTTTGCCAATGCGCGGGGAGAGCTGCGCCATCAACTCCGCCGCCGCTCGGGCCGTCCGCTCGTCGGCGGGGGGGATGTTGGAAGCGCCGGGGATGATGGCTTCGGCGAGCGCGATGGCCGCTCGATGAGCGCCATCGACGGGCACCGGGGCAGCGAGGTCGGAAAGGGCAGCGATGTCCAATGAGGCGTCCACCGGGACTTCTTCGCATGTGCCGGCGGAGTCCCGTCAAGCCGAGCGGGGCGAGCCGCCACAGCCCGCCTCTTCAGGCGGGGAGCTCGCCCTCTCTTTCGAAGTCGGCGATGGACGCCAGCTGACCGAGCGCCTGGGTGAGGCTGGTTCCGGCGAGGGCCTCGGCCCAGCGTCGGCCCCACCCGCTGCGCTCGAGCCGAGGCGCCCAGCGCCGGGCGGCCCACCGCATCAGGAAAAGGAATGCCAGGCCGAAGAGTAGATTGACCAGGAGGTAAGGCACCCCCGGTACCGCATAGGCATCCACCCCAAGCGTTCGCAGCCCGGTGATGAGAAGGGGCGTCCACAGTAACGGAGAGACGAGGAGCACCCACTTGGTCAGCCGGATTCTCAGCACCCGCAAGCCTTCCAGTCGACGCTGGCTGGTGGTCACCGGAGCCTCGTAGTCCACCTCGCTGGCGAGGACGCACAGGCGCACCGTGGCGGCCAGGACGCTCACCGCCACCACGTCCAGCACCACCGCCGGCACAACGAAGCGCAGCTCGGAGAGGTGCTGGCCGATGAAGGCCCCCAGGACGGCGACGGCCAGGGCGTTGAGGACCAGCTCGAAGGCCAGACCGAGCTTTAGCCGCTGCAGGGCGGACCGGGCGCGGCCCAACTCCTTGGCCCGGACATGCATCCGAAGCAGCTCGTCCAACTTCCTGTCCTGTGCCGCCCAGCGCTTTTGAAGCTCCTCGAGTTCCATGGCTTTTCTCTCCTTCTCTTCAGTCGATGTTTCCGATGTTGCGAAAGTCGTCCCGCAGCTTCTGCTTGAGGCGTCCCACCCGGGTCGACACGTTGGTGAGGGTGATGCCGAGCACCTCGGCAATCTCCGCCTGGCTTAAGCCGTCCAGGTACATGAGCATCAGCGCGCGGTTAAGGGCGTCGAGCTGGCCGATGAAGCGGTACAGCAGCGCGACGTCCTCACCCCAGTCGTCCTCGGCCTGGCCGACTTCCAGTGTCTCGGCTCCTTCCGGGGCCAAGTGCTGGCGCCGGGTGCTCTCCCGACGCTGAAAGGAGATGGCGACGTTGAGGGCGATTCGGTACAGCCAAGTCGAGAAGCGCCAGCGCTCGTCGTAGCGGGGGAAAGACTTCCAGGCCTGGACAGCCATCTCCTGCACCAAGTCATCCCGGTCCGGTGCCGTCCGGCCGTAGGCCCGGGCCACCTTATAAAGGAGGCGCCGGTGCTCCTCGAGGAGAGCCAGGAAACGTTGCTGTCGCTCGGCTGAAGCCATGGTGGTGGGGGCCGCGAAGGCCTTTCGCCCGGGGTTGTTGGATGATTCGCAGAAGGGGCCGGATTCTCACGCGCTTCTTTTGGCGCTTCCGCCTCCTGGTGCAGGGAGGGAAGGCGCCTTGGGCGGCCCTCAGGCGATGAAGGTCTCGTACAGCCTCAGCCCCGGGGCCCGCTGTTGGTTGTGGCGCAAAAGCGGGTAGTCCGCGCTCAGCGCCGGCAGCATGCCGTAGACGAGTGGCCACAGCCCGTCGTCCGCCAGCAAGTAGCCCTGTCCGCAGCGGGCCAGACTCTTGATGCAGTTGGGGTGAAGCCGGTAGGCCTCCACCTGTCGGGCCGAGGCGTCCCCGGTGGGCAGGCTGGTGGCGAGCGGGCCTTCCCGTCGACGCACCGTCAGCTCCTTGGTGTGGTAGGTGCCGATGGATTTGGCGATGCGCTCGCACAGCTCGGGGTTGTCCTGGCTGAGGACGTCCTTGGTACGGGTGTTGTCCCACACCGCGGTCGCGAACTCTCTGGACACGAGCTCCAAGTCCGCCAGGGACTGGTGGGCAAGCGTGTACTCGAGGTTTGCGTCACGCAGCTTGTTGAGGCTGTCGACGATGCTGCGGTCGGCGAAATTGTAGAACTCGTCAACCGTCACGCTGAAGGGTGTTTGGTTGCGCACCCGGCGGAAAACCTGTCGCAAGCTGCCCTCATGCTGGACGTCCATCAGGATGACCTTGCCCAGCGCCGGCGCCTGGATGCGAAAGAGATTCGCCGGCAGCTGCACGTAGACGAGCCCGTTGGTCTGCAGAATGTCCTCGAAGACAATGTCCGGGGCGTACGCGTTGACGATGTCGCTCTGAAATTTGTCCAGCGCGCCAACTACTCCGGAGAGCGACTTGAGGACATCTCGGTCCAGCTGCTTCACCTGAGCGCGGACTTGCGCTGCGGCTTCTCGCTCGAGCGAGCTGTCGAGACAGTGGCGCAAGGCGCGCGACCAGCCGCCGCTGTTGCCGACGGCCTTCAGGCACACCGAGACGTCGCGGAGGACGAAGGGGATGCCGTTGCCGGCCGAGTCCACCATGCCGTGAAGGAGCCGGCAGAGGTTGGTGAACATCACCTCCGCCTGGGTGTTGTAGAAGACGTTGTCGCCCATCGGCAGCACTGAGAAGACGCGCTGGGCGGTGGCCACCGGGTCACCGCCGGCGGAAGTCCGCGTCCGGGGACGGACGTAGAGAATGTTGTAAGCGTGTGTGAAGAGTTCCGGGACGTTCCAGGCCGGCAAGGAGAAGACGCGCAGCTGCGCTCGGCGGCCACAGAGGGCAGCGATGGCCTTCATCATTCCCACCTCTTCGTCCGAGCCCTTCGCCGACAGCACCAGGACGCCTTTCCCGTCGAGCGCGTCCTGCAGCACGCTCGGCCACAGGATGCTGGTCGTCTTCCCGCTCCCGGTTTTTCCGATGACGTGGCGGTGCGTCGCTTTCTGCCGGGGGGACAGGTACACCGGTTTCCAGCGCCAGCCGAGCTTGGTCCGTCTGGGACTCAGCCCGACGAAGGAGTGCCCGGCTGGACGCCGCGCAATCTCGCGCACCACGTCCACGGTGCGGCTGGGGAAGGTGAAGTCCACCGCAAGGACGGCTGTCCCGCTCAGCCGGGCCTTTGCTGCGGCGAAGAGGATGAGGCCTTGGCGCGCGAGAACTGCCGCCAGTCCTGCGGCGGTGAGGACTCCCAGGAAAAACGTGCCTGGGTGTTGGACGGGGAGAGCTCGCCACTGCGCGTAGGGGCGTAGCTCCACCAGAAGTCGGCTGGCCAAAGGCGCAGGGAGTGACAGCGGCAAGGTGCCGACGGAGGCGCGGTACACCGTCTCCGTCAGGGCCAGTGTCAACAGGGCCGCCACGGCGAGCCGCGCGAGAAGCGGCCTCTGCCGTCGGCTGGCCCGAGTCATGGGGAGAGGCGGGCGGTGTGCCCGCGCAGCCGCTGCATTTCCGCGTGCGCCCGGCGCAGGAAGTCCAGCATCGCCGCCTTCGACACTGGCCCGGGGACGGCCCCCAGGCCGCCGTCGCGGAGCCGGGCGTTGGCCTCGGCCAGCGCAGCCGTCATCTCCAGGACAAAGTCCTTCACCGCGCCGTGCTCGGCCTCACCGTAAAAGGGGGCTGGGGACGGCGAAGGCTGCTCGGGCGCGCCGGTGGAGGGCCTGTCGGCCGTCGGCGGAGGAAGGCCGCAGTGCGCTGCCGCTTGCTCGAGGGTGAAGGCGTGGGCGGTAAGGCGAGTTCCGGGGAGGTTTTCCAAGCAGCCCGCCAGGGTGGCCTCGGTGCTGCGCTGGCGGCTCTCGCTGCGGACGAGGAAGAGCACCTCACAGGGCCAGCCGTCCGGGTATTTGCGCCGGTAGTGGGAGAGGCGGTCGCCCACATCGGCGAAGCCGGAGACGTAGGCGTCGTAGCGCTCGAGCTTGCGCACCGTCGCTTGCGGCTTGTCCGGGCTCACCGGGGTGAGGGTGTGCGTCCCCATCTCGCACTCGATGAAGAAGCGTCGCCCGGAGGCGGGGACTTCGAGCACGGCGTCCGGCCGGATGACGCGCGCTTTCTCACACCCGGCTTCGTCAGGCTCGCGCCAGGGGAGCTCGACGTCCTCGGCCACATTCCAGCGGAAGGGCAGGGCTCGCGGATGAAGTCCGGCCGCTAGGTAGGGCTGCACCAGCCGCACGAAGAGGTCCGTCAGGAAGACAAAATGTTCGGCGAAGACGGCGCCGACGTCCGAGCGGAAGGCCTTCAGCTCGCGGGCGAGCTCCACCGAGGCCAGCGCGCTCCCGGCCGGTGCCAGTCCCCACAGGCGCATCGGCTCGCCGGCGTAGGTGCGGTAGGGCACCGTCCGAAGCAGGGGGGAAGGGAGATGCAGGCCCTGGGCGGGGCCTTGGGCGGCCAAGCGCCGGAGCCGCCGGACGGCGCCCTTTTCCGTCCCTCCGGCCAGGCCGAGGGCCACCAGCTGGCTCGCCGTGAGGTAGCGGCACAGGCCCAACAGCGCGAGGACGCTGCGGTCTGCTGGCTGCAGCCGACGGGCCCCGCCCGGCGCCCGGGCGCGTGCTCCGCGGTGCAGAGCTCCTGTTGGGGGCTGGCCGGCCGTGGCCGGGGGCGCCCATCCTCTGAGGGTGCCTCGAGGGAGGACTTCGCTCTCCATGGGGGCCTCCGTCGAAATCCGCTTGTCACTCACTTAGGACTTATATGAGATTCATTCAGTAGTCAAACGGGAAACGGGCAGGGCCGGCGCGAATCCTGGTTCCCCGCTGGCGCCGGAAGCCTGCTACGCCACCCGGTACCGGACATGGTTGGCCTTCTGGACACCTCGAGCGCCGTGCCCACCGTCGAGACGCAGCGCCTCGTACTCCGGGGCCACCGTCTCGCGGACCTCGATGCGTGCTGCGCGATGTGGGGAGACACGAGCGTGACGCGCCACATTGGCGGCAAGGCCTTCGCCCGTGACGAGGTGTGGATGCGCCTATTGCGGTACGTCGGCCACTGGGCCCTCTTGGGCTACGGCTTCTGGGTCATCCAGGAGAAAGCCAGCGGACGCTTCGCTGGCGAGGTTGGCTTGGGCGACTTCATGCGCGACCTCGAGCCTCCCCTGTTGGGGACGCCGGAATGCGGCTGGGTGCTGGCCCCGTGGGCGCACGGCCAGGGGTTTGCTACCGAGGCCGTGCGAGGCGCTCTTTCTTGGGGAGAGGCCCACCTCGACTCGTCGCGGACGGTGTGCCTCATCCATCCAGAAAATGTCCCGTCCTTAAGGGTGGCGGCGAAGTGCGGGTACCGTGAGTTTCGGCGCACCACTTACAAAGGGCAGCCGGCTGTCCTCTTCGAGCGTGTGACGGAGCGGTGAGAGGCCTTGCCGGTGAGGCACCGGCCCCCGCGTCGGAAAATTCCGCGCACTTCGAAAGCACGCCCCACTCCGCCCTTCAGCGCCAACCAGGAAGAGATTGCGGCACAAGGTGCGTGCGAGTGGGCATGCGCATTTCTCGGCGCGGTGGCTGGTAGGGTGGCGCGCCGATGGGAATGCCGCGTCTCGACTCTCGAGCACTCCGTGTTTGCGGCGCGCTGCTTTTGGTTTGGCTCGCGCCCGGGTGCAGCGGGACGGTGGGCGACAGCGGGGACGAGTCGAGCGTCCCACCGGACGGCGGGACCGCGGGCTCCGCCTCGAATCCCGACGGTGGGATGAAGCCCGACGCGGGGGCAACCAATGGCGGCGTGCTTCCGGTGCTGTCCGCCTCGGGCAACAAGCTGGTGGACTCAGCGGGCAACGAGGTGCAGCTGCGCGGCGTGAGCCGTTCCGGCACCGAGTACAGCTGCATCCAGGGCAATGGCATTTTCGACGGGCCCTCCGATGACGCCTCGCTGCAGGCCATCCGAAGCTGGAACGTCAACGCCATTCGCATTCCGTTGAACGAGGACTGCTGGCTGGCCATCAACGGCGTCGAGGCGGCCTACGCCGGGGCCAACTACCAGGCCGCCATCGTCGACTTCGCCGAGCGCGCCGCGGCCCAGGGGCTGTACCCCATTCTAGAGTTGCACTGGTCGGCCCCCGGAACGACGCAGGCCCTGGGCCAAAACCCGATGCCCGACCAGGACCACTCGGTGACTTTCTGGACGCAGGTGGCCACCACCTTCAAGGACCGCGGGGACTTCATCTTCGAGCTCTTCAACGAGCCCTTCCCCGACAACAACCAAGACACCGACGCGGCCTGGACGTGCTGGCAGTCCGGAGGCACCTGCTCCGGAGTCAGCTACCCGGTGGCCGGGATGCAGGAGTTGGTGACCGCCGTCCGTAACACCGGCGCCCAAAACCTGGTGGTGCTGGGGGGCGTCACCTACTCCAACAGCCTAAGCCAGTGGAACAGCCATGCGCCGACCGACCCGCTGAATAACCTCGCCGCGGCCTGGCACGTCTATGACTTCAACACCTGCAACACCACCACGTGCTTCGACAGCAACGTGGCCCCGGTGGCCGAGGCGCACCCCGTCATCGCCACCGAGATTGGCGAGCAGGACTGCGCGGGGGGCTTCATCACCACCGTCATGACTTGGCTGGACGGCAAGGGCGCAAGCTACCTGGGTTGGGTTTGGGATGACTGGGGCGGCTGCTTGGTGCTCATCACCGACTACACCGGCACGCCCAACGGCGCCTACGGGCAAACATACAAGACGCACCTTCTCAGCTTTCCGCCGACGCTTTAGGCCGGGCGCCGTCCAAAACGCACCACCGCCGACCAAGGACGGCGACCGGGGTGGCGCGGGTCGGTCTTCGAGAAGGGCGCAAGGAGGCGCAGAAAGGCGGGAAGGCGGTGTAGCCGCGCGCCCTCTTGCAGGTAAGGGCGAATGTCCAGGGGCGTCCAACCCATCGCTTCGAAGAAGGCCACGCCCTCGGGTGGCCCAAATTTCATTTGAGCGCCCGCGCCCAAGCGCGAAGCGGTGCGCCGCTGAAGCATTCGCAGGATGCCGGGGGAGGCGAGGTCGAGCATCCAGAAGGCAATCGGGCTCTGCGCCGCCAAGTCACCACCCAGCGCACGCACTTCCTTTGGCTCGAGGTAGATGAGCAGGCCCTCTGTCAGCACCAGGGCACGCTTGCAGCCCTGGAGCGCGCGCTCCAGAAAAGCCCGGCGCGCACTCGGCTCTAGGAGGTCGACCGGCTCGCGCCGCAAGTCGCAGACCGGCTTCTCATCGGCCAGCAGCCGCTCCTTTTCCCGGAGCAGGCCAGGCAAGTCGGCCTCCACCCAGCTCAGGGTGGGGGGCAAGTGCAGCCGGTAGGGACGGGTGTCCAGCCCGGCCGCGAGGTTGAGCACGCGGTCCACTCCCTCGGCGAGGGAGGTGTAGACGAGCTCGTCGATGAGAACGGTGCGCACCACCATCGGCCAGGAGCTGCCCCGCACCCCACCCGGCATGCTCTCGGCAATGGCTTGACCGCGCTCGCCGGCGAGGCGCCGCGCGAAGCTGTCCTTAAACAGTGCGTCAGGGCGCTCGGACTCGAGCGCCCGGTAGTACGCCACCCAGCGGGCGGTGTCCGAGACGGCTGGGAGTGCGGCGTCTGCCATGGAAGAAAGCCCCCCAGGCCTTTGCCCCCCCGGGGCGCTTTGTGGGGCCTCTTTTCAAAGGGCAGGGCATAGCCCGGAGCCTTGCCCCTCACCAGAGGCCGACGCGAGGTGGCCCCCGGCAAGGGAGGTGCCGGACTCTATTGAGGTGCCGGACTCTAGTTATGAGGGATTGGCATGGGAGACCGCCATCGGCGGGCGGGCTCGGGCAAGCATGCAGCGCGTTAGTTGCAGGCCTGTGGGTTGGTTGGCGCACAGTCACCCGAGGTGACGCCCGCATCGGAGAGGACGCAGCGCGCCGGGGGGGTGCAGATGGGGCCGTTGGCCGTGTCACAGGAAGTGCCGTCGGCCGCGGCGGCCACGCAGGTGCCCACTTTGGCGTCGCCGGCCTTCTGGCAAAAGGAGTCGGCCACGCAGTCGACGGCTCCCCCGTCGATGGTGCCGCAGGCCTGAGACGCGGTGGCGGTGGTAGCGGTGGCACAGACTTTCCCCGCCTCGGTGTTGCAGTAGAGGCTGAAGCGTCCGTCGCACCGACTCCCGCCGTCGGTCAGGTCGCATGACTCGCCCAGCGCGGCCACCGCGACGCAGGTGCCAAGCGCCGTGGCGGTGTTGCCAATGCAGGTCAGCCCCGGCGCGCAGGCGCTGGTGTCATCGCACGCACCGGCGGCAGCGACCGGCGTGACACAGAGGTAGGACACCTTGTCGCACAGAAACCCGGGTCCGCAGCTGCTGTTGAAGCAATCCGCGCCCAGTCCCGGTGTCTCGGTGCAGGTGCCGCAGCTGGACGTCTTCGGGATGAGGCAGTACGCGGTGGCACACTGCCCGGACACACCGCAGGCGCTTCCGGCGTCACGCGAACCGGCCGGTGGCGTACAGGCCGCTGGGACGTTGCCCAAGGCATAGTCGTCGCACGTCTGGCTGGGCGTCGCCTGGGCGCAGCCCTCGGTGTGTGCCGGCGTATTGGCGGTGTCCGGCGCGGCAAGGTTGGAGACGCAGGTCGTCGATTGGACCGACTGGCAGGTGCTCAAATCCCCGTAGGTGACGAGCAGCGCCTGCGGGTCGCACTGCTGCTCCTTTTGACAGCGTGCCGCTGCCACGTCGGAACAAGCCTGAGCTGCGGACACAGTCGACGTCGAGCTCGAGCAGGCGAAAAGCAGCAAGCCGCTGACGCCGAAGAAGGCGACGGCGCCGAGGAGTCTCTTGGAGGGGTGGGCCATGGTGTCTTTCAGAAAGCCAGCGAGCGGGCCCCTTTGGGGGCCCGGCCCGCTGACGTCCAATGGGAGGGGGGCAGTTGGTTTTTTTCGTTGCGGCGCCACAGACGCTGCGGGCGCAACCTTTTATTCACACGCCGCAGACAAGTTTGAAGAGGTGGGGGGAGAAGTCCAAATGCGCGGCAGCGGGCTTCTGCTGGTCAGCCAAACCCACAAGTGGGGCGATGGTGTCGCGCCAACTGCTTTCTCTTGGGAGTCCGCTAAGCCAGCGCCTCAGTGCTTTTGCTAGCTGGGAAACAGTGAGAGGGACTTGCCTTGACGTTTGTGTCCCATCAGCCGAGCGGGCGTTTGGGGAGGAAAACTTCGATGAAGGCAAACCGCTCCGGCGGCGCGGGCCCCCGGAGTCGTCGGGGACCCGGGCGGCGCAAGGGAGGGTAGGGGAGTTGGCGACAGACGACAACGTGCGTCACACTGGCGCCGTAGCGTTGCCTATTGCTGTCGGACCGCGGACGGGCTGAAACTCGAGCATGGACACTCCCGCGTTTGGACGCGCGGAGCGGCCCGCCCACGACAAAGCAGCGGATGAATTTTCGACGAGCTCTGCCATTTCCACACGAAGGAAGGGTCTATTCATGAAACGTTGTTTCGCCATTCTCGCCACCGGTGTACTCGCAGCCTGCAGCAGCAGCAGTAGCCCCAGCGCCGTCAACTCCCCGGCACTGACAACCTTCACCTACAGCGCTCCACAAGCGCCGACCGCTACGCAATCCACCGCTGCGGACACTGCGTCGACTTCGGTCGGCCAGGTGGTTGTCGCGGCATCTTCGGGTGACACGGCGGGCGCCTCGAGCGCACCCGAGCTCGCCGACAGCGTGGGTCTCGAAGCCCTGGGCGCAGCGGCCGTGGCCTCTCCGCGCAGCCCGCCGAGCGACGCTGCCAAGCAGCTCGTCATCAAGACCAAGAGCGGGGAGCTGGCCACAAGCGGCTGCTACACGGTCAGTGGCAGCACCCTCACTTACAACAATTGTAGCTACTCCTATGGTGGCGACACCTTCACCGCCAACGGGTCCCTCACGGCGACTTCGAGCAACGTCACCTGGAATCTCAACTTCACGGTCAGTGCCACCTCGAGCGGTGAAACCATCAACTGGGACGGCCTCTGGACGGGCAACATTAACTACACCGCCACGTCCATCAACGGCTCCTGCTTGAGCCAGAACAGCGGGACTGCCAGCGGGACCGAGAACGCGACGTTCGCTTGGACCGTCGGCCTCGACTTCATCAACCTGACGGTTTCGTCCAGTTGCGACTCGGCAGGTGGGATTACGGGCGGCACCCTCGAAGTCCGCGCCAACGAGAGCGGCACACTCAACATCTACGGCTATTCGCAAGCGGGCATCGAAATCATCTGGTCGGCCTGCGACACGTTCCAAGTCGCTACCTCCCAAGGCTAGGCAGCTGTCCGCCAGCGGCCTCGGGCGTCCGACGCCAGTGGCCGAAGGCCTCGACGGGCCGCTCCGAAAGGAGCGGAG
>JBKQSS010000011.1:0-10841 GCA_052143535.1 Myxococcaceae bacterium
CACGCATCCAGTGGATGTTCACCACGGCCAAAGCCCGCGCGAAGATGGGCCGGGCCTACCCTATGCTTCAACCAGCCGCAGCCAAGGCAGCATGAAACCGGTCACATCCACCGTGCAGAGGTACTAGGTACGGGCTGGGGGTACGAATGAGCGCGGTTCCGAAGGACATGACGCCGGTTTACAAGTCGACGGTCGCCAAGGGCACTGGCGCACGCCGATGGCAAACCGCCGCCTACGTGGACCTCCTGCCGCCCTGTAACCACGCCTGTCCAGCAGGGGAGAACATCCAGGCATGGCTGGCCCTCGCGCAAGCAGGCCGCCACGAGGAGGCGTGGCGCAAGTACATGGAGGAAAACCCCCTTCCAGGCACACACGGGCGTGCCTGTTACCACCCGTGCGAAGACGCCTGTAACCGTCAGTTCCTCGACGCACCGGTGGCCATCCATTCACTTGACCGGTTCCTCGGGGACTTAGCCCTCGAGCACGGCTGGGTGATGCCGGTGGCAACGTCGAGCGGGAAGCGTGTGCTGGTGGTGGGCGCCGGGCCAGCTGGACTCTCCTGCGCCTACCATTTGCGACGCCTGGGCCACGCCGTGGAGGTTCGGGATGCCAACCCCAAGCCCGGCGGGATGATGCACTATGGAATCCCGGCTTACCGGTTGCCCCGTCCAGGGCTTGAGCAAGAAATTGCCCGCATCGAGGCCATGGGGGTGACGTTCGTTTCCAACTACCGTGTGACGGATGTGCTGGCGGAGCAGGCAGCGGGTGGCTTCGACGCTGTCTTCCTGGCGTTGGGCGCACAGGTCGCCAACCACCTCGAGATTCCCTCCATGGATGGGGGAAAGATGATTGATGCCATCACACTCTTGGAGAAGGTCGAGAAGGGGCGTGCACCGGCACTGGGCCGGGTGGTGGGAATTGTCGGCGGAGGCAATACAGCTCTCGACGTAGCCCGCGTCGCGAAGCGACTCGGTGCTGAAGAGGCCGTACTTATTTTTCGTTTTGACCAGGACCATATGGAAGCCCACCCGTACGAGGCGATGGAGGCCTTTGCCGAGGGCGTGAAAATTAAGTGGCTGTCGACGGTGAAGCAATTCGGCGAGGAAGAGCT
The DNA here is from genome assembly GCA_052143535.1 of Myxococcaceae bacterium. Taxonomy (GTDB): domain Bacteria; phylum Myxococcota; class Myxococcia; order Myxococcales; family Myxococcaceae; genus JADGRA01. The sequence continues at coordinate 1,112 of JBKQSS010000011.1, forward strand.
GCTCGTGGAGAAAATGGAGATGCTTCCGGACGGGTCTGGCTGCGTTGGCACCGGTAAGCTCGAGCGACTGAAAACCGACTCATTGGTACTTGCGGTAGGACAGCACTCGGATGTTGGGTTTCTGCAGACAATTCGGGGACTGCGGATTGACCATGGAGCGCTCGTCGAGGTGGACGGCCGAATGCAGACCGGGCACGCCGGCCTCTTTGCCGGCGGCGACATGATTGGCGGGGCACGCACCATGACCGCGGCGGTGGGGCATGGAAAAAAGGCGGCGCGCAACATCGACACCTGGCTTCGAGGCAACGCCTACGAGAAGCCTCCGGCGCACCCCATTGCCGGCTTCGCGCTGCTCAACCTGCCAATGTACCTTGACGCCGACCGTCGAGAGCAGCGGGCGACTGAGTTGGCACACCGGCGAGGCTTCGAGGAGATTCTCTGCGGCCTCTCGGAGTCGGAGGCACGGTTCGAGGCCAGCCGGTGTCTCTCGTGTGGGAACTGCTTCGAGTGTGACAACTGCTACGCAGCGTGCCCCGAGCAAGCCATCGTCAAGTTGGGGAAGGGTCGGTTTTACCGAGTGGACGAGTCCCTCTGCACCGGCTGTGCCGTCTGCTACGAGCAATGTCCCTGCCACGCCATTGAGATGCTGCCCGAGCAACCCATTGACACAAACGTTCGTTCTGTAGGTCAGGCCGCTTTCCCAGCGGCCTTCAAGGTGAGGCCATGAAAGGCAACAACGAGGCTCTGCCTTCGAAAACGGCGGTCATGGACGGCAACACCGCCGCGGCGCACGTCGCCTATCGGGTCAATGAGGTTTGCGCCATTTTCCCCATTACTCCCTCCTCGACGATGGCTGAGCTCGCCGATGCGTGGGTGGCGCAGGGCCTGAAGAACATCTGGGGCCAGGTGCCCGTGGTTCAGCAAATGCAATCCGAGGGCGGGGCTGCAGGCGCGGCTCATGGAGCCCTGCAAAGCGGGGCTTTGACCACCACTTTCACGGCTTCTCAGGGCCTGCTTCTCATGTTGCCCAACATGTACAAAATCGCCGGCGAGCTGACGCCGTGCGTCTTTCATGTCGCGGCGCGCTCTCTGGCCACCCAAGCGTTGTCCATCTTCGGGGACCATTCCGACGTGATGAGCGCCCGCATGACTGGCTTCGGCATGTTGGCAGCGGCGTCAGTCCAGGAGGCGCATGACCTGGCCGTCGTTGCACAAGCGGCGACGCTCGAGTCGCGGGTCCCGTTGGTGTTCTTCTTCGACGGCTTCCGCACGTCTCACGAGGAGAACAAAATCACGCTCATCCCGGACCGTCAGATTCGGGAGCTTATCGATGACGAACTCGTCCGCGCTCACAGAGCCAGAGCCCTTACCCCCGACCGCCCGGTTGTTCGCGGAACGGCACACAATCCGGACACCTTCTTCCAAGCACGAGAGTCGGTGAATCCGTTCTACGCACGGGTGCCGGCGATTGTGCAGAAGGCAATGGACAGGCTGGGAGAATTGACCGGCCGCCACTACCGATTGTTCCGCTATAGCGGGCACCCCGCCGCAGAGCGAGTGGTGGTTGCCATCGGCTCGGCATGCGAGGTGCTGGACGAGACAGCGGCCTGGCTCAGTAGTCGAGGAGAGAAAGTTGGTGTTCTTCAGGTGGCTCTGTACCGGCCTTGGGACGTCGAGGCGTTTCTCGCCGCCATGCCGAGGAGCGTGAAGGCTATCGCTGTGCTCGACCGGACCAAGGAGGTGGGGGCACCAGGCGAGCCGCTCTATCTGGACGTCGTCACCACCTATGCCAAGGCATTTTCGGATGGCAACATCGCTCGAATGCCGAAAGTCATCGGCGGTCGCTATGGGCTCTCGTCAAAGGATTTCAACCCTTCGATGGCCAAGGCCGTATTCGATGTGCTGAAACACCCCGCACCACGGCACGGTTTTACGGTGGGCATCGTCGACGATGTCTCTGGGACCAGTCTTTCAACCGACGCAAGTTTCGACGTCGAACCACCGGAGGTCGTTCGGGCTTTGTTCTACGGGCTGGGCGCCGATGGCACGGTAGGAGCGAACAAAAACACTGCGAAGATTCTCGCCGGGTCCCCGGACCGCCACGCCCAGGGATACTTCGTCTACGACTCGAAGAAATCCGGCTCATATACCATCTCGCACCTTCGTTTCGGCCCCAAACCCATCCGAGCTCCGTATCTCCTCAAGTCTGCAAATTTCGTCGGAGTTCACAAATTCGACTTCCTCTTTAAGTTCGATGTGCTTGGCGCGGCAGCACAGGGAGCGACGCTGCTTCTGAATAGCCCCTACGACGCGGCGGTGGTCTGGAACGAGCTACCACGGGAGGTGCAGAAGCAAATCCTGGACAAGAAACTCAAGCTCTATGTCATTGACGCTTCGAAAGTTGCGTCTTCCCTTGGTCTCGGTTCTCGAACAAACACCATTCTCCAGACTTGCTTCTTCGCACTGTCAGGCGTGCTCCCCCGCGAGCAGGCCGTCGCTCAAATCAAGGAAGAAACCGAGCGCACCTACGCCAGAAAAGGCCGGGACATCGTCAAGAAGAATTTCGAAGCCATCGATGCAGCCTTGGCCAGTCTCCAGCAGGTGGACGTTCCAACCACTGTAACCGGCAAGCGCACTCTCGACCGAACGGTTCCCGAGTCGGCACCGGAATTTGTCCAGCGGGTTACTGCCTCGATGATGGCGCAGCGGGGGGATACGCTGCCAGTGAGTGCGCTCCCGGCGGACGGCACTTACCCTACAGGGACAACGCGTTTCGAGAAGCGAAATGTCGCCGAGGAAGTGCCCATTTGGGAATCCGACCTCTGCATCCAGTGCGGGCAATGCGCCGTGGTGTGCCCTCACAGTGTGATTCGCGCCAAGTACTACGAGAAGAGCAGCCTGGGAGATGCGCCCACGCGTTTCAGGGCGGCCCCAATCAACGCCCGTGGCTACCCGGACTCGCGCTACACCCTGCAAGTCTATGTCGAGGACTGCACCGGTTGCGGCGTGTGCGTGGAGAACTGCCCGGCGCACAGTCCTGACGACGCCCAAAAGCGGGCAATTAACATGAAGCCGCGCGTGGAGCACCTTGAGACGGAGCGAGCCAACATCGCCTTCTTCGAGAAGCTGCCGTGGGCGGACCGCTCTCGCGTGAATTTTGCGAACGTACGAGGGATGCAGTTTCTCGAGCCTCTGTTCGAGTTTCCTGGCGCTTGTGCTGGCTGTGGCGAGACGCCCTACTTGAAGATGCTCTCCCAGCTGTTTGGCGACCGGCTCCAAATTGCCAACGCTACCGGTTGCTCGTCGATTTACGGAGGGAACCTGCCCACCACACCGTGGTCAAAGAACGCCGAGGGGCGAGGGCCGGCTTGGTCCAACTCGCTGTTTGAGGACAATGCCGAGTTCGGTCTCGGCTACCGCATTGCCATTGACCACCAGGCCGAGCAGGCTCGCTCGCTAGCGACAAAGCTGGCGCCCCAGATTGGTGAAGATTTGGTGACGGCACTTCTGAGCGCACCGCGGATGACGGATTCAGATTTCCGTATCCAACGTCAGCGCGTGGCGGCCCTCAAGGCCAAGCTGCAGGCTGTCGATGGTGCCGACGCCAAGAATCTAATGGCCGTCGCAGACTTCTTGGTTCCTCGGTCCGTATGGCTCGTCGGCGGCGACGGTTGGGCCTACGACATTGGCTTCGGCGGCCTCGACCACGTGTTGTCGACTGGCAGAAACGTCAAAGTCCTCGTACTCGACACTGAGGTGTACTCGAATACAGGGGGGCAAGCCTCCAAAGCGACCCCGTTGGGAGCTTCAGCCAAGTTCGCCGCCGCGGGCAAGAAGTCGCCGCGCAAGGACTTGGCGCTAATGGCCATCGCCTACGGCAACGTCTATGTCGCCCAAATTTCGATGGGTGCCAACAGCGAACAAGCGCTCATCGCGATGCGGGAAGCCGACGCCTACAACGGTCCCGCTCTCATCCTCGCCTACTCGCAGTGCATTGCGCACGGAACCGACCTCCGATACGGGATGAAGCAAGCGGCACGGGCGGTGGCCAGCGGGCACTGGCCACTCATGCGGTTCGACCCAGGCATGCGAAAGAGAGGCATGAACCCTTTCCGGCTGGACTCGACACGCCCGCGCATCCCGCTCGAGGAGTACCGGGACAATGAGGTCCGGTTCACATCGCTGACACAAACCCGCCCTGACGAGGCACGCACGATGTTGACGCAGGCGCAGCTCGCTTTGGATGAACGCTACCGACTCTACGAGGACATGGCAGCACGTGATGGAAGCCGCTTTTTGCCCCACTGGGGAGAAGTCTGACTATGGACCTCGCTACGAGGTACCTGGGGCTCGGGCTGAGGCACCCTATCGTCGCCTCGGCATCGCCCTTTACGGCGAGCTTCGACGGAATGCGCCGCCTTGAAGATTCGGGGGCGGCTGCGGTGGTGATGGCGTCCCTGTATGAGGAACAGATTCGCGCCGAGGATACAGCCTATGCCGTGCTGACCGAGCAGGGGTCATTCTCCCAAGCGGAGGCAGGGACCTACTTTCCCGAACTACCCGACTACAACGGTGGAGTGACGGGACACCTAGAGACCCTCCGGCGTGCCTCGGAAGCCCTCTCCATCCCAATCATCGCCAGTGTGAATGGCACCAGCCGTGACGGGTGGCATGAATACGCGAGGCTCCTCGAAGAAGCTGGCGCTGACGCTTTGGAGCTGAACCTCTTTTTGGTCCCGGCGGACGCAGGGACGAGCGGTCAGGAGGTTGAGGCGTGGTATCTCGACGTTGTTCGTCGGGTCAAGGCAAGCGTAGGCATCCCGGTATCTCTCAAGTTGTCACCCTTTTTCAGCGCCATGGGGCACATGGCTGCCCAATTAGAGAAGGCTGGAGCGGATGGACTCGTACTTTTCAATCGCTTCTTCCACCGGGACATAGACCTCGAATCGCTGACTCTCACCTTGGACGTCCACCTCTCGACACCAGCAGAGATTCATTTGCCGCTCGTTTGGGTTGCGCTCTTGTCGCGGAAGGTCAAGATGTCGCTCGCTGCGAGCTGTGGCGTGGATTCTCACGAGCAGGTCGTTAAATACCTCCTTGCTGGCGCCGATGCCGTCATGACCACGTCCGCTTTGCTACGTCACGGCGCAGCGCACCTCGGAACGCTGCTTGCGGGGCTAGAGCGCTGGCTCGAAGACAACGGTTTCTCGTCGGTAGCCGCGATGCGTGGGCTCCGAGATGCCACGCACGGAGAGAACGCCGCAGACCTGCTTCGCACCGACTATGTGAAGTCACTTATTGGCTACGCTCCCAGACGGCACGGCGCCTAAAGCCGGAGAACGCGCGGGTGTACCTCGGGTCACCAGTGCGCTGCGCTCCTGATTCGTTCCTGCTGCGCCAGTCGGCCTCTTCTAGCGCTTCTCCACGACTTCATCCAACAAGGAAGACTACCGTCGAGCGAGCGCCGTGCGCGCCAATGACCTGTGCCTGTTCAATGTCCGCTGTCTTGGACGGGCCGGCAATGAAGAGACCGAACCCCGGTCCTTCGAAGCGGAGTCTGGCATACGCCTCATGCAGCGCGTGCAGCACTTCCATTGGCTCAACCACCAACACCAGGTGCTGCGCGATGAAGGGAAGCGCTCGGCGCCGCCCCAGTCCGGCCAGAGGGACCCACACGGCGCCATTCTCGGTCACAGCAAAGTCACCGCGGGGCGAACCATCGAAGGCAGCGACGATGTGATGGATTGGCATGCGGGAAGAATCGTTCAATACCTGGACCACATTTGCCCCGCTGAATCTTCGAAACAGGCGGCGAGCAGACGATGGAGCTAGTCCGCGCTCTCGTTTCATGTCTTGGCCCGAGCCGAAGAGGCGCAAAATGTGCGGCCGCCTTGTTGGTTGCACGCACAAAGTGCGTGGGGTGGACCCTTCCGACGAGAGGCCCGCCGGCGGCGCGGTACGTGCAGCGGCAAGACCTGAATGGTCCGACGCCCCTCACGTTACGTTAACGGCTTCAAGGTTACCGATGCGTCACGCTCGGGTGCGAACCAGCCAATCGTTAGGTCAGCTTCTCTCGGAGCAGGCCGAGCACCCTTGGTACCCTATTCGCCAATGGCTGCACGCATTCTGGTGGTGGACGATGAGGCCAATGCCCGCTCAGGACTGAAGACCATCCTCGCCGAGGGAGGCTTCACCGTGCTTGAGGCCTCCGACGGGCTGGAGGCGATCGAAGTCCTCCGCCATCGGGGCGCCGACCTGGTTCTCGCTGACGTCCGGATGCCTCTCATGGACGGCGTGACCCTCGTGCGAACGGCGCGGGAGGAAGGCTCTGCAGCAGTGTTTGTGATGATGACCGCCTACGCCAACATCGAAGTAGCCGTCGAAGCGATGCGCGCCGGCGCGGAAAACTTCCTTCTGAAGCCGCTCGAGCCGAGCACCGTGCTAGTTGTTCTTCAGAAGGCTCTTGAGAAGCAGCGCCTGTCCCTTGACGCTCAGCTGCTTCGGGACCGAGTACGAGAGCGCTATCGGTTTGATGCCATTCTTGGCGAGAGTGCTGCGATGCAAGCGGTATTCGATGTCGTGAAACGGGTCGCGCCCACCAAAGCGACCATTCTCATCGTCGGAGAGTCCGGTACCGGCAAGGAGTTGGTGGCGCAGGCCATTCACCAGGAGTCTCCCAGGAGGGACAACCCCTTCGTTCGGGTCAGCTGCGCAGCTTTGTCGGAGACACTTCTCGAGTCTGAACTATTCGGCCACGAGCGTGGCTCATTCACTGGTGCACTTGCGCGCCGCGAGGGACGCTTCGAGTTGGCAGACGGCGGAACGCTGTTTTTCGATGAAATCGGAGAGGTTCCAGCATCGGTTCAGGTCAAGCTGCTTCGAGTCTTGCAGCAACGGGAGTTCGAGCGGGTTGGTGGGACTCAAACGGTCAAGGTGGATGTGCGACTGGTCGCCGCCACCAATCGCGACTTGGTCGCCGAGGTCGCCGCTGGCCGCTTCCGAGAGGACCTCTTCTACCGACTGAACGTAGTGGCAGTGACGTTACCTCCCCTGCGCGCTCGCAAAGGGGACATCCCGCTTCTGGTTTCGCACTTCATCAATAAGTTCAACGAGGCTTATAGCAAATCAGTGCGAGGCCTGCTGCCTGGGACTTTGAATGCGTTGCTGCGTTACGATTGGCCGGGAAACGTTCGCGAGCTGGAGAATGTCATCGAGCGCGCTGTTGTCATGAGTCTCCATGACGACCTTACTGCCGACGAATTCCCGCCGGTGCTCAGCGGACCTACGGCGGACACGAGTTCAAGGAACCTTATTCTGGGCGCCACCCTCCATGAGATTGAGCGTCTGGCCATCCTTCGAACGTTGGAAATTGTGGAGGGAAGCACCTCTCGGGCAGCGGCCATGTTGGGCATCAGCTCCAGGAAAATCCAATACCGCCTAAAAGAGTACGCCGAAGCGGAGGAGGACAAACGGCGCTTCAAGCAGGACCGACGCCAGGCTGGCGAGCCGCCATCGGGCGATGCGGCGTCATGAGAAAGGAACTGGCGGGGATGTCCCTCGACGTGTCAAGACAGTTGAGGCTCGAAACGCGCATTGGTGGAGACCGTGGAGGCCTTCTCTGCGCAGGGCAATGACGAGAAGAGTGGCGTGTATTTCAGGACTCACAAATCAGGAAAGTGCAAGAGCGAGTGGCGAGGGCGGGCGAATGCGAAAACGAACCTGTCGCACGATCGCCAGAGTTGCACGCGGTCGGAGATGACTTTGCAGAGCGCGCAAATCTTGCGGTCGGTCGCTGGATTTTGCGCTTCCATAAAGTGGGCTTCTGAGAGATGGGTACCGCGACGACGTTGATGGGGGTCGAATGCACGGAGCGCTCTATCTGTTCGCGCTACTCCTCTGCGGAGTTGCTTCGGCCCAAGGTTTGGTGCTCCGGCAGCCGGCTTCACCTGCCGCACCGAAGCCAGCCGCTGCTCCGACGGGTGGGCCACAGTCGGTTGCTGGCCACGACCGCTTGGCCGTCCCTAGAGACACCGGCATCCCGGTCTTCTTCGACGGCGAGAGACGCACTTCGCGTACGAACCTCAGGTTGTCAAACGAATGGTCGGTGGTGTTAGCGATCAAGTGCCCCCCGCGGGGAGGAGATTCGTCATGCTTCGCAAAACGCTCGTAGTGACGGCAACAATTCTGGTCGCTGCGTGCACTGGCTCGACCGGCCCGACTGGACCGACTGGCCCAGTCGGTCCTCAAGGAGACGCGGGACCTCCAGGTGCAGCAGGGTGCCCTGGACTCGCGCCGGGGCAAACTGCCGGGCTGACGGCAAGCATTTCGGTCTCGAGCCCGGCCAACGGTTCGTTCTTCGCCACGGGCGAACAGCCAGTCCTCAACATCACCTTCAGTAACAAGTGTGGAACGCAACTTGCTCCGTCTGACCTCGCACAAGCCGACCTATTCGTCTATGGGCCACGCGACCCCCTTCAGACGGTCACCAACGTTGACCTATTGAACGTGCCCTACCAGGTGTACGCTGCCTATGCGCCCCTGCAGGGATTGGCGGACGGTGGGCCGCCCAACTTGGTGGTGAATCCGGACGGAAGCGTTACCTACACGCTCAACGCCATCAACGTCGTGAATGCGGGTCCTATCCCTCCTGGCCAGCTTCCAGGCACGTATACCGCGGGTGTCTGGGCGACGAGCCCGGGTCCAGCATCCAACGCTCCGAATGCAATCGACCAGGTCTTTGCACTCGCCGACTTTCAAATTGGCACGGCGGCTGTCGAGGTTTTAGCTGCAGGGCCGGCAGATGGCGGGCAAGTCACCGCCTTCCCAGACGACTCCACTTGTTTCGCCTGTCATCAGAACGCGGCGGCCGGCGGTAAGACGTACATCGCGCACATTGCACCCGAGCCCCCTCGAAGCAACGTCGGTGACTACTCACTCGACTCGCTTCCCATCGGGACTTGCAAGAGCTGCCACAACAACCGGGGCTACAGCCCGAACACCCTCTACCGCAAAGTGCACGGCGCCCATCGCGGTGAGCACCAGCTCGCCCCGGGCGCTCCCCACCCAGACTACGGCGAGACGAATGAAGACACGTCGCTCTTGGCTTACCTCAACGTGGGCTTCCCGTTGATGCCAATTTCCGAGTCAAACGACCCCACCATTGCGCTGACGGCGGATTCGGCGATGGAGAAGGACTGCAGTGCCTGTCACGTCAACAGCGTCTGGGAGACCAATTTCTCGCGAGCAGCCTGCGGCACCTGCCACGACAACGTCTTCTTCGCGGGTGCACCACTTCCCGACGGCGGCGTTGACCCGACTGCCACGACGGGCGTGATTTCACCGCCGACCGACTTGGGGCAGCCGGCGGCCGGCCCCTGCACGAGTGACGGGCAATGCAGCGCGTTGCCGGCCGGTTCGGTGTTGTCCATTGCAACCTGCGACACGACTTCGGGTTCGCCGACTTTGGGGAGCTGCCTGCTCAAAGTCCACCCCTTGGTAACCAGCGACTTCACGGCGAGCGGCGACCGGGTTTGCGCCATTTGCCACGCCTCTACAAACGGCGGAACGTCGGCAGGCGGGACCTTCGCCCCCGTCGACACGGTCCACAGCATCAGCCAGTGGTCGCCGCCCATCACCCTCGACGGGTACACCTTTCAGAACGTGACTGTCACCGGAGGCAGTGGCCCAGGCGGCAGCTTCAATGTCGGCGACACGCCAGCCTTGAGCTTCC
>JBKQSS010000012.1:0-14641 GCA_052143535.1 Myxococcaceae bacterium
AGGGCCGCCGTCCAAGGAAGCGGTGGGCAGGGCGGGGGTGTGCAGATGGGCCAGCACTTCCGGAGGCGATGCGAAGCACCCCTCCGTCACCCGGCTGAAGGGCTCCTCGACGGCGAGTCGGATGACGGCCGCGTGGCCGGCGACGCTCCCCCCCAGCGCCAGCGGGAGAGACCAGCCCGGCGAAAGCGGGAACTTCTGGCCCGCCAGGGCGCGCGGGCTAAAGGGCGTGACGTGAATACACGCCGCCGCCAGAACGGAAACCGCCGCGGCAAGCCCCCTCATGGGTGGGGCGGCGGCTTGGCGTCCAGCACCTGGGTGCCCGCCGGGACGTCGAGGACAAAGCGCTCCTTGCTCAGTCCGGTGTTGGTGCGAAAGTTGGTGAAGGAAATGGCGTTCTCGCTGCCGTCGGGGTCGACTACCACCGAGCGCCGCACCTGCGCTGTCTTTGGGTCGAGCTCGAGCCGCAGCTCGCGGAAGCGAGCGTCGGGCTTCCTCGGCGTGAGGACAAGCAACACGCCCTGGCAGTCCCTGCAAGGCGCCCTGAGGATGGTGAATTCCTCGAACAGGCGCCCCCGCCCCCAGAGGAAGGTGACCGAGCTCGACAGCTGGCTACTGGGCAGCTCGCCCCGAGTCAGCGTCTGAGCGGCCGGGTCCCAGGCGTAGACTTTCTCCCCCGACAGCACGAAGGACCGCACCGAGGGGGTGAGGTAGTCCCACCGCATTTGCGCCGGTTTCTTGAAGGCCACCGTCCCCGTGGAGTGCGACGTCCGGTTGAAGCTCTTGTAGGCGTAGTCCTGACGGAAGTCCGCGGTGAAGTCCTGGGTGTGCTCGTAGAAGGTCTGCATCCGGTCAACCAGGGCTTTCACCTCGGCCGTGGGCTGGACTGTCGCGCCGCCCACCAACCCCGCGTCCGGCGCGCCGGCCAGCCCCAGAAATAACAGCGCCAGTGTCCCCATAGGCCGACACCTGAGCCGAAAGCAGGCGTCGACGTCCAGCGTGATGATGCACTTGGCTGTGGCGGCGGAGGGCGAAGGCGACTACTGAGGGCGACATGCTCCTTCGCATCCTGCTCGCCCCGTCGCTCGTCCTCCTGGCCGCCCAGCCTGCCACCGCCCAAGAGCAGGACTTTTCGAAGGTGACGGTGAAGGCGACGCCCGTCGCCGGCTCGGTTTCCATGCTGCAGGGCGAAGGAGGCAACATCGGCGTCCTGGTGGGCCCCGAGGGCGTCCTGTTGGTGGACGACGAGTACGCGCCGTTGGTTCCCAAAATCCTCGCGGCTGTGAAAACGTTGAGCCCCAAGCCCGTCCGCTTCATCGTCAACACGCACTGGCACCATGACCACGTGGGCGGCAACCAGGCCCTCGGGACCGACGGCGCGGTCATCGTCGCTCAGGACAACGTCCGCAAGCGGATGAGTACCGAGCAAATCGGCGGCCTTTCCAAAACCCGCATTCCGGCCTCTCCGGCCATCGCACTGCCCATCATCACCTTTGACAACAGCGTCAGCTTCCACCTCGACGGCGAGGACTTGGACGTCTTCCACGTCGCCGCGGCACACACCGACACGGACTCGGTGGTGTGGTTCAAAAAGGCGAACGTGGTGCACGCCGGTGACGTCTTTTTCAACGGGTTTTACCCCTTCATCGACTTCGGGAGTGGAGGCTCGATGGACGGGATGGTGGCTGCACTGGACCTCGTGCTTTCGCGCATCAACGACCAAACGAAAGTCATCCCCGGCCACGGTCCCTTGGGGTCCAAGTCCGACTTGAAGCGCTTCCGGGACATGCTGGCCACCGTCACCGACCGCATCAAGAAGGCCATCGCGGAGGGCAAGTCCCTCGACCAAACAGTGGCCAGTAAGCCCACGGCCGAATTCGATGCGGTGTGGGGCGGGGGCTTCTTGAAGCCCGACGCTTTCGTCGCCCTCGTCTACGGTGGGCTGAAGCACGAGGACCGCAAGTAGAACAAGGACGAGGAGCGGCCTCCCCGCTGGGCGGGGCCCAGCTCAGCTCTTCGCGCGCGAGGCTTGTCCTCCCAAGAGGGCGGCCACCCTGGCGCGCGCCTCGGCGGCGCACGCCTCGGGGGTGGCGAAGTCCCGCGGTTGCAGCGGACGGCCGAAGCGAACGCTGGCCTCGACGTAGCCCCCGCGTCGCCAGTGCCGTGTGTAGTGGGGCACAAAAGGTTCTCCGCCGAGCCAGGCTGCGTCCTTGGGCCACAGCCGGAGGGCCACCGGCACCACTGGCACGCCGGCCCGGGCGGCCACGCCGAAAATGCCGCGCCGGAAGGCAAGCACCTGCGTCCCGTCGGTGGTGGTGCCTTCGGGAAAGTTGAGGACGTGAACGCCAGCGACGAGGCGGCGAAGCGCCTGACGCAGCACCCGGGCGCTGTGGTGCACGTTGCCCCGCTGCACGTACAGCGTGCCCAGTGCCTCCCCGCACCGCCCGAGTAGCGGCCAGCTGGCGAGCTCGGACTTGGCGATGGCGGCCATGGGAAGCAGCGCGCCCAGCAGCACCGGGTCCCAGTAGCTGAGGTGGTTGGCCACCAGCACGCTGGGGCGCTTGGGCAGCTCGCCGGACAGAGTCATTCGGAGGCCGTTGAGTTCGACCAAGCGTCCGGCCACCCGGTGGCTGGCAAGCGCTCGGTGGCCGAAGCGCTCCTCCTCGGTGAGGCCCCGCGCCCTGGCCGTGCGCAGCGCCTCGAAGACGATGGCGCAGAGGGTGGCGCGCGTGCGGCCCAACACCTCCCACAGTGGCAGCGGGCCCGCTGGGGCGAAGGGGGCCGCAGACGCGGCGGCCGCCCGCCCGGCGGTGACGCTCACGCCGCGCCCCGCAGCTCGGTGCTGTCCGGGCTGATGAGGCCGAGCCGCTCGTAGCGCTCACGCAGCGCGGCGAAACCTTCCCGGTCGATGCGAGAGACAATGCGGTCCACGCCCGGGCCGTAAAAACCGCTGCGGACACAGGCGTCCGTCGCCCCGAGGGCCTTGTGCAGTGCCCGTGCGGCGACGTTGTTCTCCTCCACCGTGAACCAGCAGCTGTCCACCCTGGGGACGAGGTGCTGGACCAGGGCGCGCAACAGCTCCACCACCGCCCGCGTCCGCTGGTAGGCGGGAAGCACGGCCAGCGTGGTGCAGTAGGCCTCGCGATTCTTCAGGAAGCAGAGCAAGTAGCCGGCCGGCGTCGTCCCATCCAGTGCGAGGAAACAGCTCTCGGAGAAGAAGTCACAGCACAGCCGGACGTAGTAGGGCCCAAGCAGTGCTTCTCCACGCTGTCCGAAGACGTCCTCTTCGAGACGCTGAAGGGTGTCAAAATCCGCTGAGCACAAGGGGCGAACGCTGTAGCGCGCCATGCGGCTCCTTCCGGTTTAGCCAAGGAAGAAGCTTGAAGCCCGTGCGTCACAGGGAGATCGCCGCGGCGCGACACGCTGGCGACGTTGCAGGAACGCTCCTTCAACACGGCGGCGCCTCGGTGAAGAGGACGGGGCAGAAGGGTGACGGGGGCTGCTACCGGAAGGCGCTAGCGGCGCGCGGGACGCCAGATACGTCCCCGCTGCTTCACCGACAGGGCATGGAAGCGCCCGCGCAGGGCTTCGGCCTCGATGGGCAAAAGGCTGCCCTCGTCGTCACCGCGCTCGGAACGCCAGGCCATGGCCCGTCCGAGGGTGGCGGCCACCGCGGCGGAGACGTTGAGGCTGCGGGTAAAGCCGCGCATCGGAATCCAAAACGTCCCGTCCGCACCGGCCAGCGCTTCTGCGGAGACGCCGGTGCGCTCGTTGCCGAAGACGAGAGCGCGTTTGCCCTCGAAGCCCATGGCCCAGAGGGACGTCGCCGTGGGGCGGGCGGCGGACACCCACAATTGGAAGCCCCGGCTGCGAAGGGCCTCTCTCGCGGCGGCGAAGCTTTCCCAGCGGTGCACGTCCAGCCACTTGTCGCAGCCTTGCGTCACCTTCTCATTTGGCCTGAAGCGCACCTCGGGGTGCTCCACCACATGGACTTCCTGCAGTCCCAAGGCCTCGCTGGTGCGCAGGACGGCGGCCATGTTGAAGGGGTCTTCAATACAGTCGAGCACCACCACCAGACTGCGGGTCCGCTGGCGCACCACCTCTTCAATTCTCTTCTGGCGCGGAGGGAGCACCAGCGTCTCCGGGACGGGCGCTCCGCTGGGGCTGGGCTCGGTGCGCCTTCTGCGCGGCGCCACGTCAGCGCTTCCCGCGCGGTGCAGCTCGGCGCGCGGCGCGCTTCCGGGCGACCGGCACCGGGTTGGCCTTCTTCTTGGTGCGCGGCCGACTTGGACGCTGCACGGCAGGAGGGGCCCCGCCGAAAACGATGGTGGCTGCGGCGTCGAGAAGTGCCGCGACACCTTCGCCGGTGGCCGCGCTCACCGGGAAGACAGGAATCCCCCGGCGCCGCAGCGCAGCCGTGAAGCGCGGAAGGCGCGCGCGGGCGTCCGGAAGGTCGACCTTGTTGGCCGCCACCAGCTGTGGCTTTTTGGCCAGCGCCGGGCTGAAGCGGTGGAGCTCTTTGTTGAGGACGTCCAAGTCATGCAAAGCCGAGCGCTGGGGGCCCTCGGCCGAGAGGTCGACGAGGTGGATGAGGACTCGGCAGCGCTCCACGTGGCGGAGAAACTGGTGGCCCAGTCCCACCCCTTCCGCCGCGCCTTCGATGAGTCCCGGAATGTCCGCCATGACGAAGGACAGTCCGTCTTTGTAGGCCACCATGCCGAGGTTGGGAACGAGGGTGGTGAAGGGGTAGTCCGCCACCTTCGGCCGGGCCCGCGAGACGCGGGCGATGAGAGAGCTCTTGCCGGCATTGGGGAAGCCCACCAGGCCCACATCGGCCAGCAGTTTCAGCTCGAGCACCAGGTCCCGGGCCTCTCCCTTCGTCCCTTCCTGCGCGAAACGCGGTGTCTGCCGGGTGGAGGTGGCGAAATTCATATTCCCGAGCCCGCCGCGGCCGCCCTTGGCAGCCACCAGCTCTGCGCCCGGCAGGGAGAGGTCCGCCAGAAGCTCCCCGCTGGCGGTCTCCTTCACCAGGGTGCCGACCGGGACGCGCAAGACGAGGTCCTCGGCGGAGCGCCCGTTGCAGTCGCTGCCCATGCCATGCTGGCCACCGGCGGCGTGCTGCAGCGGCTGGTAGCGGTAGTCCAAAAGCGTGGTGAGCTGCGGGTCGGCCACCAGGCGCACCGAGCCGCCGTTGCCGCCGTCTCCCCCGGAGGGACCGCCGTGCTCGATGAATTTCTCGCGGCGGAAGGCGACCGCCCCATTTCCACCGTCGCCCGCTTGGACGTGGATGCTGACTTGGTCGACGAACTTCATCCCGCTCGGGCCT
This sequence comes from Myxococcaceae bacterium, assembly GCA_052143535.1. Classification (GTDB taxonomy): domain Bacteria; phylum Myxococcota; class Myxococcia; order Myxococcales; family Myxococcaceae; genus JADGRA01. Next base: position 5,324 of record JBKQSS010000012.1, read on the forward strand.
CCAGCGAGGAGCTCCCGGGCAACACCGCCGGGCCGCCTAGGCCTTGGCGACGGGGTCGACGGAAACCTTTTTCCGGTCGCGCCCTACCCGCTCGTACTTCACGACGCCGCTGGCGGTGGCGTAGAGGGTGAAGTCCCGGCCGAGCCGGACGTTGCGGCCCGGGTGAATGACGGTACCCAGCTGCCGGACCAGGATGCTGCCGGAGGGCACGGTTTCCCCGCCGTACACCTTGACGCCGCGGTGCTGCCCTGGCGAGTCACGCCCGTTGCGAGAGCTGCCCTGTCCCTTTTTGTGAGCCATGGACCTGTCGTTTCCTTCAACCGGCGACTTGGGTGACTTTCACTTCGGTGAAGGGCTGGCGATGGCCGCGGCGCCGCGTCCAGCCTTCCTTCTCCTTGCGGAAATGCAGCACGCGGGCGTGCTTGTCCTGGGCGGTGATGGTGCCCAGCACAGTGGCCCCCTGCACCAGCGGCTTGCCGATGCGAGGCGCCGCGTCCCCACCCACCAGGAGGACTTCGTCGAAGGTGATGGTGGTGCCCACATCGCCCGGCACCTTCTCGATGCGCACCACGTCGCCCGCGGCAACGCGGTACTGCTTCCCGCCCGTCCTGATGACCGCATACATCGGTGGTAAACCCCTGTTCCGAAAGGGGTAAGGCATCTAGTCGGCCCTCTTTGGGATGTCAAGCTGAGCACCCTTGACCCACCGCCCAGCCGGGCCTGGTAAAAGGCCCGCGGCTTTCGCTGGGGGAGGTGCTCGGATGCGCTCGGCCACCGCAGTCGTCCTGGCCATGGGGTTTCTCGGGTGTGCCTCCGCACCCCCTCCTCCGGCCGCTGCCCTCTTGCTGGAAAACGAAGGCCACGGCTTCAGCCGCAACGACAGTCGGCTGCTGGCTTACACCCCCACCGACCGCTTTCTGGACCGCTACATTTTCGGCGACACCTCGGTGGTGGTGTTGCCGTCGGCGCCCTAACAGGGGGATGCCAGCCCCCAAAGCGTCTCCCTAATCGCCGAGACGGGACTTGAGCAGCACACTCACCTGGGCCGGGTTGCCCTTCCCCTTCATCGCCTTCATCACCTGCCCGACGAGAAAGCCCAGCACCTGCTTCTTCCCGGCGCGGTACTTGGCGACTTCTTCGGTGTTGCTGGCCAGCACCGCGTCCACCGCCGCCTCGACCGCCCCCGAGTCCTTCTCCAGGCCGAGGCCGAGGGCGACCACAATGTCGCGAGGTGCCTTGCCGCTGCGAAACATCTCGGCGAAGACCTCCTTGGCGGCGTTGGCCGACACCTCCTGGGCGTCTACCAGCTGGAGCAGCTCGGCGAAGTACTGGGGCGGAAACTGCAGCGACGACACCGACGTCCCCTCGAGGTTGAGGAGCCGCTGCAGCTCTCCGGTGAACCAGTTGGCCAGCTTCTTGGCGCTGGTGCCGTAGTGTTTCCACACCGACTCGAAGAAGTCCGCCAGGGCCCGGTCGGCGACGAGAATTTTCGCGTCGTAGGCAGTGAGGCCGAAGTCGGCCTGGAAGCGCTGCAGCTTCTCCCGCGGCAGCTCCGGCAGCTCGCCCCGGACGCGCTCCACCAGGCCTTCCGGGACCAGTAGGGGTGGGAGGTCGGGCTCGGGGAAGTAGCGGTAGTCGTGCGCCTCCTCCTTGCTGCGCATGCTCCGCGTCTCGCTTTTGGCTGGGTCCCAGAGGCGGGTCTCCTGCAGCACTTTGCCCCCCGACTCGAGCACCGCCACCTGCCGCGCAATCTCGTAGTCGATGGCTTGGCGCACGAAGCGAAAGGAGTTGATGTTCTTCAGCTCGGTGCGCGTTCCGAGCTCACTCGAGCCCTTGGGCATCACCGAGACGTTGGCGTCACAGCGGAAGCTTCCTTCCTCCAGGTTGCCGTCGTTGACGCCGATGTACACCAGCACGTCGCGTAAGGCCTTGAGGTACTCGCCCGCCTCCTCCGAGCTGCGGAGGTCCGGCTCGCTGACAATCTCGGTCAAGGGAACGCCGGCGCGGTTCAGGTCCACCAGACTCTCGCCGCCACCAGCGTCGTGAATGTTTTTCCCGGCATCCTCCTCGAGGTGGATGCGGCGGATGCCCACCCGCTTCTCTCCGGCACCCACGTCGATGGTCAGTGCCCCGTGCTCGCACAGTGGCTGGTCGTACTGGCTGATTTGGTAGCCCTTGGGGAGGTCTGGGTAGAAGTAATTCTTCCGCGACCAAATGCTGCGCTCGTTGATGCGGCAACCGAGCGCCACGCCGGCCCGCACTGCGAACTCCACCACCTTGGCGTTGAGCACCGGCAGCGAGCCCGGCATGCCGAGACACACCGGACAGGTATTGGAGTTGGGAGCGGCGCCAAAGCGAGTCGAGCACCCGCAGAAAATTTTGCTCTCGGTGAGCAGCTGCCCGTGGACCTCGAGCCCGATGACTGGCTGAAAGTCAGAAGCGCCCATGGCCCCTCACCCCTCCCCGAGCGGCGGTGCGCGCGCGAAGTCATGGGCCGCCTCGAAGGCCCGGCCCACCTTGAGGACGGTGCTCTCGTCGAAGGGCTTACCGAGAATTTGCAGCCCGATGGGGAGGCCGGCCCGGCTGAAGCCGCAAGGGAGGCTCATGCCCGGCAGGCCGGCGAGGCTGCAGGGGAGAGTGAAGATGTCATTGGCGTACATGGCCAAGGGGTCATCCACTTTTTCCCCCAGCTTGAAGGCGGTGGTGGGCGCGGTGGGCGAGAGGATGGCGTCCACCTGGCTCCAGGCCGCGGCGAAGTCCTGCCGAATGAGCGTCCGGACCTTCTGGGCCTTGAGGTAGTAGGCGTCGTAGTAACCGGCGGACAGGGCGTAGGTGCCCAGCATGATGCGGCGCTTCGCCTCGGCGCCGAAGCCCCGGCCGCGCGTCTGGGCGTACATCTCCTGAAGGCCCGAGGCATCCACGCGCAGCCCGTACCGAACGCCGTCATAGCGGGCCAGGTTGCTCGAGGCCTCGGCCGGCGCAATGAGGTAGTAGGTGGCGAGCGCGTACTTGGTGTGGGGCAGCGAGATGGGCACCAGGCTCGCCCCCAGCTTTTGGTAGGTACTCGCCGCGGCCTCCACCGCGGCGCGCACCTCGGAGTCGAGCCCCTGCAGCTCGAAGTACTCGCGCGGCACGCCCAAGCGCAGGCCGGCGACGCCGCTGTCGAGGTGCTTCAGGTAGTCCCCCGCCGCCTCCCGGGAGGAGGTGGCGTCCCGGGCGTCGTGGACGGCCAGCACCTGGAGCAGCGCCGCCGCGTCGCCCACGGTGCGCGTCAGAGGGCCAACCTGGTCGAGGCTGCTGGCGAAGGCCACCACCCCGTAGCGTGAGACGCGCCCATAGGTGGGCTTGAGCCCCACCGTCCCAGTGAGTGCGGCCGGCTGGCGGATGGAGCCGCCGGTGTCGGTGCCGAGCGCCCCGAAGGCGAGCCGGGCGGACACTGCCGCGGCGGAGCCGCCGGAGCTACCGCCGGGCGAGCGGCTGGTATCCCACGGGTTTCGAGTGGGCACATAGGCAGAATTCTCGGTGGAACTACCCATGGCGAACTCGTCCATGTTGGTTTTTCCGAGAATGGGCAGGCCGGCGGCCTTCAACAGCTGGACGACGGTGGCGTCAAACGGAGGGACGAAGCCCTCGAGAATGCGGGAGCCGGCGGTGGTGGCCAGCCCCTCGGTGCAGAAGAGGTCCTTCAGGGCCACCGGGACGCCGTCGAGGGGGCCCTTGGGCTGTCCGTCACGGCGCCGGGCGTCGGAGGCTTCGGCGGCGGCGAGGGCGCCCTTGGCGTCGACGAGGAGGAAGGCCTTCAACCGAGAGTCGAGCCGGGAAATGCGCTCCAGGCAGGCTTGCACCGCCTCACCGGACGAAGCCTCGCCTGAAGCCAGCCGCCGGCTGAGCTCCAGCATCGAGAGGTCCGCGAGCTTCACTCCAGAATCCGCGGAACGGCGAAGCTCGTCCCGACGCGCGCAGGGGCAGCGCTGAGCGCCTTTTCCACCGGCAAAGAAGGCTGCACCCGGTCCTCGCGCCAGTTGCCCACGGAGCTAGCGGCGTGAGACGTCGGCTCCACCGCCGAGGTGTCCAGCTCGCGCAGCGTCTCCACCGCCTCGAGGATGGCGGACAGCTGCTCCTGCATTCTCGCTTCCTCCTCGGGGCTGAGCGCGAGGTGGGCGAGCGTCGCAACGTGGCGCACCTCTTCCCGGGTGAGTCTCATGGGGCCCTTCAGTCGTGTTTGAAGAGGTTGAGGATGGAGTCGACCAGCGGCGTCTTGCGGTGCTGCTGGGCCGCTTGCGCCTTCACCTTGGTCAGCTCTCCGGCGTCCATCCAGACGCCGTGGCAGTTGAAGCAGGTATCCAAGCGCAGCTGCCCCTCGTCGAGGGCGTGCAAGTCGAAGCCGCACTTCGGACACTTCATGAAGTGCTGCTTCTTGAGCGCTTCGCGCTGCTGTTGGGCGAGCAGCTGTCCCTGGTGAAAGGCCAGCTTGCGCTTGGCCTCCACCTCTTCGGCGGCGAAGAAGTCATCCTCAGGCTTCGACGGCTTGTCCAGCGACATGCCTTCCTCACTCCTTCAAACTCTCCAGCGCCGCCCGCGCGGCGCCGGCCTCGGAGCTCCCGGGCCAGCCTTCGAGGTAACGCTGGTAGGCACTTCGCGCTTCCTCGACACGGCCCAGCGACCGGTAGGTCTCCGCCAGCCCAAGCACTGCTACTCCATCCCGAGGGTCGAGTTCCAGCGTTCGCTGGAACTCGACAATGGCCTCATGCCGTCGCCCCAAGTCGAGCAGTGCCAGCCCGCGCCCGGCGTGGGCCTCGGCGCTCCGCGGCTGTAGCTCGAGGGCCTGGTCATAAGCGGACAGGGCGCTCGCCGCCCGCTCGTGGGTGCGCCGCCGCGTCGCCTCCGCCATCCACTCCTCAAACGTCTGTGGTCCGCTCGCACGTAAAGGTGGCGAAGCGGCGCGCGGGGCGTTCGAGCCGTCGGGGGAGCCCTGGGACGGCGCAATGGCGCGTGCTGGCAGCGGCGGGGAGCTCGGCGGGGTGGGCGTGGGGAGGCCCTGGGGTGGGGGGCCTGCGTCCGGTGGAGTGGCCGAGCCGGCGTCGTGGGCCGCGGCCGCTGTCAAGGACTGGAGCAGCTCCTGCTTCGCCCGCGCCTCGGCGGCCTTCTGCTGCGCCTCGTGGTCAGTCTGCTCACGCTCCAGCTGGCTGTTGCGCGCCTGCTCCGCGCGCTCGCGCTGCGTCTCGGGTAGCCACAGATAGAAGTAAGCCCAGAGCCCAGCGGCGACGAGCGCCAGGGCGAGGGCCAGTAGCAGAAGCGGTCCGCCCAGGCCGCGGCGAAGCTTCGGTGGCTCCCAGTCATCCGTCGCCACCACGTCCAGTCCGGCGGCGGACTGGGTGAAGGCGGGCTCTGCCGCGCCTACCGCGAGGCGCCTCGGAACGGTGGGCGAGGCCAGCGTCTCCTTCGTCTGTGCCGAACGGGCGGCCAGCACCGGGGCATCCTTGGGGGGGGGCGTCGGCACCGGCTCGGCCGCAGCAGTGGCCTTGGCCGTGTCCATGGACGGGCTGGCCGCCGGCGGGGGAGGCCGGGACGGCGCCGCCTCGAGGGCCGCCACCCGCACCAGCGCGTCTGCCGCCGAGAAGAAAAGCTGCAAGTCCGGAATGGTGCCGAGGGGCCGCCAATTCTCGCCGTCCAGGCCAACCTCGTCCTCCCGCGACAGCTTTCCCTCGACAATCCACCGCTGCAGGGTGGTGAGCTCGCGCAACGAGGAGATGGAGCTGTCCCGGCGGCGCACCCGCCACTCGCGGCGAAGGCCCTCCGGCGCGGGCGGCCGGGGAGGCGCCGGCGCCCCTGAAGGAGCACCCTCGTTCGCCCGCTGGACGAGGAAAACGTGGCCGCACCGGGCACACCGCACCCTGGCGCCCGAGGCTCCGAGGCGCGCCTCGTCGAGCGAGTAGCTCGTTCCGCAGCGCTCGCAGTGGACTTCCACGACCCTTGCAACTCCCACAAAAGCAAGGGGCTGTCGAATTGCCCGCGCCGGCGGCCGGACGCTGTGCCCGGCTGGCGAAAAATTGACCGCCCTCTTGCCCCCCCTACACTCGGTCGACGCTCCAGAGTGGTTGCGAGCTGTAACAACGAGGGTCTCACCGGCCATGGCGGCAGCGCGGAAGGCACGAGCGGAGAAGGCAGTCTTGTCACGGCAGGACATCGCCTCGCGTCGGCGCGCGCTGGAAACCAAGAAGGGCCAAGCCGAAGGCCAAGGGTGGCGTCCCTTCGCCGCCTTGGGCTTGCTCGCCCTCTCGGTACTGGCCTTGGTGGCCCTCTTCACCGAAGGCACCCTGGCCCACCCGGCCAATGCGGCCGGACCGGTGGGGCATACGCTGGCGGCACTGCTGTCCGGGTGGCTCGGCGTGTGCGCCGCCAGTGTTCCGTTGGCCGGCCTCTACGCGGCCGGGGCGCTGGGCGTGGGCACCCGCAGCCGACGGCGTTGGCCGCAGTTGGCCTCCGCCGTCGCGCTGCTCCTCTGTGTGGCGGTGCTGGCCGAACTCATTGCCGGCGGTCCCCACACCCCGCGCCCCCCGGGGGGGGCGGTGGGCGCTTTTCTGGCCGAGACTCTCACCGGGTGGTTCTCGGTGGTGGGCACCCTCATTGTGGTGGCTGCCGTGGGGGCCTCGGCGCTCCTGGTGGCCACGCGGTTTGCCCTCTTGCGTTGGCTGGCTGCCGCTGGGCGCGGCCTCGCCGGGCTGGCCGGGCAGGGGCGCGCGGCTGTGGTGGCACTGTTGGCCGCGAAAACGCGAGCCCTCGAGGCACGAAGCCGAGCGCGGGCCGAGGCCAAGCTGGAGGAAGCCGCCTTTCTCGCCCAACTGGAAGCGGACGACGAGGAACTGGCCGACGCCGAGCGCGAGGCCGGCGAAGCCGAGGCGGTGGCCGAGGAAGCGATGCGGCTGCACCGAGCGGCCGAGGCCGCGCAGCTGCGCTCCCCCCCCGACGCACTGCCGGCGACGGACCCGGCCTGGGCCGCCTCTCTCGCCTCCGGGGTGAGTGTGCCCGCCGACGAAGCCACTGGCCGGCGGAGGCGCCGGGCGGACGGGGCGAGCCCCGCCGAGCAGCCCACCGGGCCGGCAGCGCCCGGCGAGGAGGCCCCAGTCCTCGCCCCGGCCCGGACGCCACTCATCGTGGAGCCGAAGGCCCCTCCCAAGCCCTCGGCGCGCAAGGAGCAGGAGCAATTTGAATTCGTCGGCGGCCGCACCCGCTTCACCCTTCCGCCGCTCGACGTCTTGAGCTGTGACCGCAAAGAGCGCACCGCCCTGGACAAGGAAGTCTTTCTCAGCACCGCCGCGAAGCTGCGGGCCAAGCTGGCCGACTTCGGCATCGACGGTGAGGTGGTGGAGATTCGCCCTGGCCCGGTGGTCACCATGTACGAGTTTCTCCCCGGGCCAGGCATCAAGGTCTCAAAAATTGCATCCTTGGCCGATGACTTGGCGATGGCGATGGAGGCCATGCGGGTGCGGATTGTGGCTCCCATCCCGGGCAAGGGTGTGGTGGGCATCGAAGTCCCCAACCGGGACCGGGAAACCGTCTACCTGCGGGAAATTGTCGAGCAGGACGTCTTCCAGCGCTCCACATCGAAGCTGACCATGGCGCTGGGCAAGGACATCGAAGGCATGCCCTACGTCTTCGACTTGGCCAAAGCCCCGCACCTGCTCATCGCCGGCACCACCGGCTCCGGCAAATCGGTCGCCGTCAACGCGATGATTATGAGCATCCTCCTCAAGGCGACGCCGGAGGAGGTCCGCTTCTTGATGGTGGACCCGAAGATGCTCGAGCTCTCGGTGTACGAGGGCATTCCCCACCTGCTCCTGCCGGTGGTGACCGACCCGAAGAAGGCCGCGCTCGCGCTGCGCTGGGCGGTGGAGGAGATGGAGCGCCGCTATGCCCTGCTGGCCGAGGCCGGCGTGCGCAACATCGCCGGCTTCAACAAGCTGGTGGAAGGCGCGGGCGGGGACGCCCGGGCACTTCTGGCAGCCAAGGAAACCGAGGCGGCAGCGAAGAAGTCCCTCCGGCCGGCCTCCACCCTCATCGTGGATGTCGCCGACGGCGAGTCCGAGGAAGAGGCGCTCTCCCGTGCTCGCGCCGAGTCGGTGGGAGTGCCCGTTCCTCGGGAGGGCCCGGAGGACTTGCGCGCCAGTCTGAGCGCGCCGGGGCCGGACCAGGTTGGCGTCGAGGCGCAAGCGGACGGGCCTGCCGAGCCCCGCGAGCTGCGGAAGCTTCCTTACTTGGTGGTCATCATCGACGAGTTGGCAGACTTGATGATGGTCGCCAGCCGCGAAGTGGAGACGTCCATCGCCCGGCTGGCGCAAATGGCGCGGGCCGCCGGCATCCACTTGATGGTGGCCACTCAGCGGCCGTCCACCGACGTGGTGACCGGCGTCATCAAAGCCAACTTTCCGACGCGAATTACCTTCATGCTTCGCACCAAGCCAGACTCGATGACCATCCTCGGCACCACCGGTGCGGAGTCGCTGCTCGGCATGGGCGACATGCTGCTCATGCCCCCCACCAGCGCGCACCTCACGAGGGTTCACGGTGCCTTCGTTTCGGAGCCGGAAATTAAGGCAGCGGTGGACCATCTCAAGGCCCAAGGCAAGCCCGTCTATGACGAGTCCATCCTGCGCGCCCGCGAGGAGGATGCCTCCGACGGCGGGCTCGAGGATGAGCTCTCCGACGAGCTGTATGACCAGGCCCTGGCCACGGTGAGCGACATGCGGCAGGTGAGCATCAGCATGCTGCAGCGCAAGATGCGCATCGGCTACAACCGCGCGGCGCGGATGATTGAGCGGATGGAGCGCGACGGGGTGGTAGGGCCGGCCGACGGTGCCAAGCCGCGCGAAGTCTTCCTCCGTCCGTTGGGCGAGCTGCCGGGCGCCGGCGCCCCCTAGTCCCCCATCGCGCCTAAGGCCTCAATTTTCCTGCGCCTTCCAGGTGGCGCCCCGGGGCGCGAAGAGACGTTGCCGGAGGGCCCCCCATCGCGGGAGGGTCCCGGGCGTAGCGTCTGCCAAAACCGTCCGCTGCCGATTGCCTTGAAGGGGAAGCCGCATGCAGGAGCTCGCTGCCGTCGCGCTGGAGACTGCTCGCAGCAAAGGAGCGTCCTACGCAGACATCCGCATCAACCGCTACCGCCAACAGTCTCTCTTCGCGCGTGAGGACCACATCGAGGAGGCAGCCACCGAGGCCCGCTACGGCTTCGGCGTCCGGGTGTTGGTGGACGGGGTGTGGGGGTTTGCCGCCTCGTCCCGGGTGAGCAAGGAGGACGTGGCCCGGATGGCCACCGAGGCCGTG
>JBKQSS010000013.1:0-15022 GCA_052143535.1 Myxococcaceae bacterium
AGCCGGCTGGATACGGCGCACTCCCCATGCCCCACGGAGCATCGAGCTTCTTGTCGAGCCGGAGCGACTCCCCATTCTCCGCCCCGCCCAAAATCAATCGATCAACACCTCTGTGCAGAGGTACTAGGCCCTGAAGGCTGTCCGACTCCCGTCGGACGGAGCTTCGCCGGAGCCCTTGTCGCGTGTGAGGTTACGCCTGTGCCGCTCGCAGGTGAAAGCCCTCTTGGCTAATGCGCCTTACCAAGGCGCAGTCGTAGACCCGCAGTCTTGAGCGGCTAGTTGAGCGTGCGCATAGCGTTACTGAGAATTCGCCAATGGGCAGGGCGGCAATCAAGGGCGTCTTCTGTTTGCCGTGGGCACGCCAAAACCCTGGAAGGGGTATCCCGGTACATCGAAAGCCGGCCGCCTCTTGGCAGGAGCGTCAAAGCCACGCTGACGCACGGTCGGCTCAGTTGCAAACGAAAGCGACGAGCCCAACAGCCCGACGAGGAGCAAATTTGGTCATTGTTGAGGTGGCTCGAACGCCCGTGGGTTCGCCCCTCGGAACGGTTTCCCCCTGATCGCGCCACAGCTCGGCGCGCAGGCCATCAGGGCAGCCTTGAGCGGTCCGGCTTCCACCCTCCGCGGTAAACGAAATGTTGATGGGCAACGTCATGCGCCGGCGTGGGTTAGGCCCGTCAATTGCCACTCAGCAACGGCGAATTCCAGAGCACTACGAACCAGCGCCCAACGTCATGTGCGACAAGGCGGCGAATGGGCATGAGTAGGAACCTTTTATTCGGGAGCTCAGGGCTCGCCTCCGTCGCGAGCTTTTGGGTTGTCTGGCCAACGGGTCAGCACGAGACTGCCGCTCCGCACAAGAGGGTGCACTTCAAGAGGCTGGGCTTTCATGACTGTGAATAACGAAGCGCGGACTACAGGACCCAGCGTGGACTGGCGGCAGCGCTTCGCAGACCGCCTCACCACGGCGGAAGACGCAATTCGGCTCCTACGGCCGGGCCACCGGATTCTCATTGGGTCGGGCGCAGCGCAGCCGGTGGGCCTTGTCGAGGCGATGGTGCGCTATGGCATCCAGCTTGCTGACAACGAGGTCGTGCACATCCTCACCCTCGGGCCTGCGCCGTACGCCGCAGCTGCGTGCGCAGACCGTTTTCGCCACAACGCCTTCTTCATCGGTGGCAATACTCGCACCGCGGTGCGGGAGGGGCGGGCCGACTTCACGCCTGTGTTTCTTTCGGAAATTCCCGACTTACTCCGCAGCGGACGGGCTCCGGTGGACGCGGCGCTCATCCAGTTGAGCTTGCCGGATGCGGAGGGTTACAGCAGCCTCGGTGTCAGCGTGGACGTGGTGCGTGCCGCGGTGGACTCCGCCCGGATTGTCATAGCCGAAGTGAATCCTCGCATGCCGCGAACGAGGGGTGACACGCGCGTCGACCTCCGCCGCTGCGCTGCACTGGTGCCAGTCGATGTTCCACTCCTCGAGCGCCTACCGCCCGAACCAGATGAGGTTTCTCGGGCGATTGGAGAGACGGTGGCCGACCTCGTGCCGAACGGCGCCACTCTTCAGGTTGGCATCGGCCGTGCCCCGTCCGCCATTCTAGCAGCTTTGCGCGGTCACCAGGACCTTGGCGTCCACACCGAGATGCTGTCCGACGGAATCCTCGACTTGGTCCGCGCCGGAGCTGTCACAGGGCGACGCAAGTCGCTGCTGCCTGGAAAGCTGGTGGCCTCATTCCTCATGGGCAGCAGTGCGCTCTACGCGTGGGCGGACGAGAACGACCAGCTGCATATGGGCCCGAGTGACTGGGTCAACGACCCGCAAGTCATCGCTCGGAATGACCGGATGGTAAGCATCAATACGGCGCTTTCGGTGGACCTGACCGGGCAGGTGGCTGCGGATACTCTGGAAGGTGGGTTCTATTCCGGCATCGGCGGACAGGTGGACTTTGTCCGCGGGGCGGCCCGCAGCAAGGGTGGCCGTTCGTTCATCGTCTTTCCCTCTCTTGCGCGCGACGGAACAGTGAGCCGCATCCAGGCCGTGTTCCCGGAAGGGGCGGCCGTGGTCACGAGCCGCGGCGACGTGCGCTACATCGTCACTGAGTACGGGGTGGCCGACCTCTGGGGGAAATCCGTGCGAGAGCGCGCTTTAGCGTTGGTTGCCATCGCCCACCCGGACCATCGCGCGGAGCTGCTCACCGCCGCGAAGCGGCGGCATTGGGTGCTTCCCGACCAGCCAGTGCCAAAAGTTCCGTTCGAGACGCGCCATTGGGATGAGGTGCTTCCTGATGGCGCGCAGGTGCGCGTGCGAGCCGCCCGCCAGACGGACGAAAGCAAAGTCCATGCGTTGCTCTACGCCCTCTCTCCAGAGAGCGTCTACCAGCGTTACTTTACAGCGCGCCAACTCCATCCTCGGTCGGAGGTATTGGCCGTGCTCGACACCGACCCTCGCAGCAGCTGTGCGCTGGTGGCCGAGCGAGTCGAAGACGGCAGCCTGCTCGGCGTCGCCCGTTATGACCTGGACCACACCAGCGGAATGGGAGAGCTCGGCATCGTCGTGGCCGAAGGATGGCACCGACGCGGCGTCGGAACGGCCTTGGTGAGACGGCTGATGGAAGTCGGTAAGCCCCACGGCGTAAAAGGTCTAAGGGCCGACGTTTTGATGAGCAACCATGGAATGATTGGCGTACTGCGCCGGGTCGGGCTCCGCGAAATCCCGCTCCCGGAAGATGGCGTCTATGCGCTGCAGTTCGCCTTTCCAGAGGAGCCAGTTTCCTAGCGCAAGGACGGAGCACGGATTATCGCAGGGGCGCGGCATAGCCGGGCGGCGACCCAGCCCGCGGTTAGTGGCTCGGCGTGGGCGCGGCGATGCGGGTCGGGCCTCGGAAAGCCGCACCAGGTAGACGTACACACGCCCGAGAGGGAGGTCCAATTCTCAAACGGTCGCAGCGTGCAGGACTAGCCACAGCCCCGACAGCGTGCGCCGTTAGGTCGAACTGCTGACTCTGGAGTGCAGCGGCACCGACCAGCTTGCCCCTGCGGCACTGGCCAAGAGACCCGGCAGCAGCAACGCTGAGCTCAAGAATGCGACTTCACACGCCTTGAGATAAGGCCCCCCAGAAGGCCAAGGTTGGCCAACACAGGGTTTGCGACTAGCGGGTGCTCCTGGGCAGCTCGAACTGCTCGGGCCGGATCAGCAGCTCCTGTGTGTCGTGGGCTTCCGATGAACTCATTGCACTGAGCGAACTCCATCGAACGTCCGAACCACCGTTACGCTGCACGTGGCCTCAGCGACCACTTGGGAGGAGACGCTCCCCAAATAGCGCCGGAGCACTGAACTGCCGCGGGCGCCGACAACAATGTGATCGACCCGGTTGGTTTCGGCGAATTCGATGATTGTCTTCCCCGGGTCGGGGCCCTCTAGAACGTGGTGGGTAATCCTCCTTTCCATCATGCCCAGTGGCTGGGCCCAGTGCTTCAACTCAACCAGTCGCGTCACCCGAAGGCTGCGCCCCTCCTCGTCGCTGTTGAGATCCATTGCGATCCGCGAGGTCCGCAAAACCGTGATGCAAGCCAGCCGGGCACCAGTCTTCGTCTCGAGCACGCTGCGGGCTGTCAAGAGCAGCGCCGTGGCCAAAGCATCCGATGCTTGCGTCACATCCACAGCGACCAGAACGATGGGTGCGTTTGACAGCTGTTTGGACGCCGACTGCCGTGGGTCAGGCTCGGCACCCAGAGTACGGAACCACCGTCGTGCGACAGTGAACGCTCCGTCCTGAGCTAGCCGCTGGGCTCGAGCTGTAAGCCGCATTTGTTCAGGGTTTTGTAAATCGAACGCGAGCTGCGCGGCGGTTTCATAGCGTTGCCGAGGATCCACCTCCAGACAGCGCAAAATGATCTCCTGCAACCAGGGCGGACAACTCGCGCAACCAGCCCGAGGGGGGACGGGATCGCGATAGAAGCGTCGACGCAAGCCGCGGATTGTCGTCGGGACTCCGAAAGGACGGGTTGCGGTTAGGAAATGGTAGAGGACCACCCCAAGCGCGAAGAGGTCAGAGCGCGGATCGTTGCGAACGCCCCGTACCTGTTCAGGGGAAATATAGGGACCAGTCCCCAGTGGAACCCGGAACTGCTCCGCCAGCAGGTCGGGCAGTTTGTCATGCCTGGCGAGACCGAAGTCGACGAGTACCGCCTCCCCGCTTTCGCGGAACATGATGTTGCTCGGCTTCAAGTCGAAGTGAATGACCTGCTGCCCATGGAGGTCATGCAGCGCCAAGGCAACTTGCGTCCCGATTGCCGCCACTTCCTCCGCGCCCAGCGGAGCCTTTTCCAACCGGCTCCGAAGTGAGTGCCCAGGAACGAGTTCCATAACGATATAGGGCTGCTCTGAAAAATCGCCGCTGGCGATAAAGCGCGGGACATGCGGTCCCGAGAGAATCGGCAAAATCATCTGCTCGACTTCGAAGCCAACGATGGCTGCAGGGTCGTCTTCTGCACGAACCAGGGGCATTTTCATCACCAAAGGCTGGCTACTCCCGGTCCGCGTGACCCGCCAAAGGACCGCCATGCTTCCGCGATGAATCTGTTCGTCTAGCCGGAAGCCGTCGATGAGCATCCCGGGCTGGAGGTTGGTTGCGACCATCTGCTTAAGTCCCCGCCTGAAGACGAAGTCCAAATCGCTCTGGAAGCCCGGCCAGGCGAATCTTGCGGGCGGCGCCTTCCTTATCAAACGGAACCCGAAAGAAGGTCAGGACCGCAGTTTGGCTATCGAACACGGCGTAGGAGGACGCCGGGATCCCATCGCGCGGCTGCCCAACAGAGCCGGGGAGGGCGAGCCAGCGCCGACGGCGTGCGAGCGGGATTCCCATATCTGCCACGGGTCGGAAATCCGTTACGTGCCCAGCCTGCGTCATCTGGTACAGCATTGGCTCGTGTACGTGCCCGCAGAAGGTGATTTGGCAGCGCGTTGCTCTGAGACTCCGGGCAGCATCGTTGCGGCCATGTATGTATTCCCACCGTCCCGGGTCCCAGGCATTGGCATGGACGTATAAGTGGCTGTTCTCCTCTTCAACGAGCGGTAAACCCCCGAGAAACGCGAGCTGGACGGCGTCCAGTTGGGCCCGCGTCCACGCGATGACTTTTCTTGCGTCTGAATTCATGGATGGGCGCAGTTTTTGCGCGACGGCTTGGTCATGGTTGCCGAGCACCGCAATCGCGCCGTGAGCCACCGAAGCCCTGACGACATCTATGACGGGGCCGGGGTCAGCGCCGTAGCCCACAAGGTCCCCGAGGAAGGCATAGCGGTCTGCCCCTAGGCGGCGCGCATGGTCGATGCAGGCCGACAAAGCCTCGAGGTTTCCGTGAATGTCTGTCAGCAGCGCTGTCAGCATGGCCCACAAGAGCGTCGATTCGACGCAAAGCAGAATACTATCGCAGCCCGCCCGCGCGTCGGCTGAGAAAACTGTGGGTTGGCTTGAAGCACGAGAATGTTGTTTGCTCCGTTGGGAATGGCGCTCTCTCCAACTGACCTGTCGCTTCCAGACCCGGAGCTAGTCTCGGAACTTCACGCGGTCGTCCCTTCCGAACGAGTCCTGACCCGCGCCATCGACCGCACCGCCTTCGCATCTGACGCGAGCTTCTACCGCCTGGTCCCCAAGGCCGTCGTCCTCGCCCAGGGCGTTGATGAGGTGCGGAAGCTGTTCCGATTGAGTCGATCTCGGCGAATCCCGCTCACCTTTCGTGCCTCTGGGACCAGCCTGTCCGGTCAGTCTCTCTCGGATGGACTGTTGGTCGAAGTTGCGCGCCACTGGCGCCACGCGACAGTCGAGGACCGCGGAAAGCGCGTTCGCACTCAGCCGGGAATGATTGGCGACCACGTCAACGCTCTGCTGAAACCATTCGGTAGGAAGCTCGGGCCGGACCCGGCCAGCATCCGTACCTGCGCCATCGGCGGAATTCTTGCCAACAACAGTAGCGGGATGTGCTGCGGTGTTGAGCAGAACAGCTACCACACCGTGCGTTCGCTCACCTTCGTGCTTCCTTCGGGTACGTGCATAGACACTGGCCAACTTGACGCGGACGACCGATTGCGAAACGCGGAACCGGCGCTGCATCAAGGATTGCTCGACTTGCGGTCTCGCGTCTTGGCTCAACCTGAGTTACTAGGCCGTATCCGTTCAAAGTACCGGATGAAAAACACCACTGGTTATTCGCTCAACGCGCTTGTCGACTACGAGCGTCCGGTGGACATCTTCGCACACCTCCTTATCGGTTCTGAAGGAACCCTCGCTTTTATTGCGGAGGCTGTCTTCGAGACGGTGCCAGTGCTGCCCTTCAGGGTTACAGGCTTACTCTTCTTCCCGGACATTCACGCCGCCTGCGCTGCCATAGCACCGTTCCGGGATGCGGGCGCACGCGCGCTAGAGCTGATGGATTCGGCCAGCCTCCGAGCGGCAGCAGGCAAGCCAGGCATGCCGGACAACGTGGCCCAGCTTCCCACCGGTGCCGCCGCATTGCTCTGCGAATTCCAATCGGCCAGTGAGGCCGAGCTTCCCCCGATGATGGCTGCAGCTGAGACTGTTTCCGCCACGCTCCCATTACTCGTGCCCGCACGCTTCAGCCAAGACGGCCACCTCCAAGAGCAATATTGGCATATCCGCGAAGGACTGTTTCCCACGGTGGGAGGCGTCCGAAAAAGCGGGACCACAGTCATTATTGAGGATGTCTGCTTCCCGATTGAGCGATTGGCTGACGCTTCGGTTGACCTCCAGCAGCTATTCCAAAAGCACCGGTATGACAATGCCATCATCTTCGGACATGCCAAGGACGGTAATCTCCATTTCGTCATTACCCAATCCTTCAACGACCAAGCGGCGATCGACCAGTATGCGGCGTTCATCGACGACCTCGTCAGCCTGGTCGTGACGAAGCATGGCGGTGCGTTGAAGGCCGAGCACGGCACCGGTCGAAACATGGCCCCCTTCGTAGAAACAGAATGGGGACCCGAGGGGCTAGCCATCATGCGCCACCTCAAATCCCTCGTTGACCCGGACCGTCTACTCAATCCTGGCGTCATTCTTAGCGACGACCCCAGAGGCCATCTTCTTGACCTAAAATCGCTCCCATCCATCGAACCCGAAGCTGACATGTGCATCGAGTGTGGCTATTGCGAGCCTGTCTGCCCAAGCCGCGAGCTCACATTGACAGCACGCCAGCGCATCGTCGTTCGACGCGAATTGGTGCGGCAGGAACTCTCCGCGAAGCCCTCGGAGCAGTTCGAAGCACTGAAGCGCGACTACGTTTACGCAGGTCTGGAGACTTGTGCAGGAGATGGCATGTGTCAGACGCGGTGTCCCGTCGCAATCGACACCGGTGCCATGGTGAAGCGGTTCCGTGCCGAAAGCCATTCGCGAGCAGGGTCGTGGGTCGCCCTTTCAGTATCACGGAACGCTGGCACGGTGGAGCGGCTAGCCCGGGCCGCCGTCGCCACCGGGCACGGCTTGGCAAACGTAATAGGCAATGCGGGTATGCGCGGTGTCACCGATGCCATTCGGGCCATCGTTGGCAAAGAGTGGGTTCCAGGATGGAGCGCGGACGTGCCCCACCTCGCGCGCCCACTTCCTCGCACTGCTGCGGCTGGCGCACAGGCCATCTATTTCCCGGCCTGCATGGTGCGCATATTTGGCCGCATCAATGGACAGCCCGAGCGACCAAGCGCCCCCGAAGCACTAGTCGCATTGGCCGAGCGAGCTGGAGTCAGGATACATATTCCCGACGACATCAATGGCACATGCTGCAGCACGCCTTGGCACTCCAAAGGCTTCCGCGACGGTGATGCAGAAATGAGCAATCGCACTGTGGAGCGCTTCTGGCGCTGGACAGATGGCGGTCGGTTGCCGGTCGTCGTCGAAGGTAGCTCTTGCACTCAGGGAATTCGCACCAGCCGGGCTCTGCTCAAGCCCGAGAACAAGACGCGGTTCGATGCGATGCGTGTCTTTGACAGCGTCAACTTTGTTCACGATGAGCTTTTGCCCAAGCTCAAGTTTAGGCGTCGACTCAAGTCGGTCTGCGTCCATCCTGTTTGCTCGGTAATGGAAATGGGATTGGCCTCGAAGCTTCAAGCCACTTGTCGAGCAATGGCCGAGGAAGCCCTGGTTCCAACTCACGCCGGCTGCTGCGCTTTCGCCGGTGACCGAGGGATGTTGCACCCCGAGCTGACTGCCTCCGCGACACGTCAAGAGGCAGCCGAGGTGAACTCCCGTGAATTCGAGGCCTACCTCATTAGCAATCATCCATGCGCCATCGGACTCCACCGAGCAACCGGCAAACCCTGGCGCATATTCACCACGGTCCTCGAGGAGCTGACCCGGGCTTGAGGCGAGCAGTGGAAGCCTTCGAAGGCTGCTCTGAGGCGGGTAGCCCGCTAGAGCGCTTAGCCCGCATCTATTTGGAGGGAGCGGCGAGGAAACGACGCCCTCCGAGAACTGCGCACGATCGAGGTGGAACTCCCTCCAACCAGAGCGGAGATTTTAGGCATGCCGAGGGGTGCTTCGGGGGCTTTCCGAAGACCCAAAAGTGGAATGCCACCTGCAGTCGTTTCCCGGTTTCTTCTGCCCCTCGACTGTGCACAACATCCGCTCGCCGTCCGTGCCGACCTACCAGCGCGAGAAGGAGTGGGCCCGCGATGGAAGACGAGGGGGAATGCCGCGAAGCGCAGCGCCGCGCATCCCTGAACGGACGTGCCCTTAGCTGCCCCGCGGGCCTTCGGTTGGGCTTTCCCTGGCGCGCCCTTGGCCACAGCGGCGGTGCCGGAGGTTTTGCGACCGCGCTGGCATTCGGCTTAATCCTTTGGGCGCCAGTCGCTGCCGCGCAGGTCACGGAGGCGAACTCGACGACGGTGCTGCGTCTCATGCCCGACTGGTATGCAGGAGAGAAGAACAACAGCTTTTGGGCCACGGAGTACGTGAGTCTTTCGATGCGGGGCTTCGACGTCCCCGGGGTACAGGACCTTCAGTTTCAACTGTCCGCTTGGGGACAGGCCGCAACGAATCCTGACGGGGGTCTCGGCGACATCGACCTGTGGTACCTGCAGGGGTCGGTCTTGGACCGTCACCTCACCTTCACCATTGGTCGGCAGCTCGTTGTCGGAGGGGCAGCCAAAGTCTTCCCACTGGATGGACTTAACGCGACCGTGGTCAGCAACGGAGGTTTCGGGCTCTCCGCTTACGTGGGGGCTCCCACCGCGTACAAGCTGACGGTCCCGATAGGAGACTTCGCCTTCGGGGCGAGGGCGTTTTGGAGGCCATCTTATGGGACCGAGGTGGGGGTCTCCTTCATCGAAGTGCTCAACCAGGGAGCCATCGCTCGGCAGAACCTGGGGGTAGACACGCGCGTCGTCATCCTCCCCAAGCTGTCGGCTACCGCCTCGGCCGACTTCAGCTTGGCGGCCGGCCGCCTCGTGGACGCTGAGCTCACCGTGTCCTGGCACATCCTCCCAACACTGGAACTTTCGGCGAAGGCAGAGCGGACCGAACCTGACCTCTATCTTCCGCTGACCTCTATTTTCACCGTGTTCGCGAATACGGAGCGGACAGGGGTGGGCGGAGGCCTATTCTGGCAGGCGCTTCAGCGCCTGTCCTTCTATGGCAACTACCAGTACCTATGGGTCGACGGCGGGACGGGCAACGACTTGGAACTCGGGGTCACTTACCGAATCGGCCGGCAGTCCACAGCCGGATTCAACTGCCATCTGCTGTTCGAGCCAATGAACGGGTACACGGACTTGCGTGCCTGGGCCCTTCAGTATTTGACCGAGCAAGTCCGGCTCAGCGCTGATTTGGACTGGGTCTTGCTCCAGAATCCACTCGTCCAACCAGCCTCGACTCAGCAGGCCTCTCTGCTTGGTACGTTGAGCGCGACCTGGGTCGTCGGTTCTGGCTGGAGTTTGATGCTCAGCAGCACCGTGGGGTCGACGCCGACGAACCAGACGGATTTCACGGTCACCGGGAAGGTGGGCTACGACTTCTACTCCATGCTGAGCACGAAGGCACCCAAATGACGCGGCGGTTCGGCACCGGGGGTATGGTTGCGGCCGTCTTCCTTCTCGTCGGCGGAGGAGTACTTGCCGGGCTCAACCCTTCCGACCAAATCGATGCCAACCATGTTGGGCACGCCAAAGCCAAGGTGGATTGCCTCACCTGCCACGAGTCCATCTTCGACGAGACGGCACTCGGGCAGCCGGGCGTCTTTCCCAAGGAGGCCAAGTGCCTCGAGTGCCACAAGAAGCAAAAGGACGAGGGCAAGTGCGGGATGTGCCACTCCCGGCCGGACAAGCCCGGCCCGTACGACATCCAGAAAACGTACCTAAGTATGAACCATGCGAAGCACCTGGAGAAGGATGAGAAATGCGAGGTCTGCCACCTGACGCTTCCTGCGCGCGGCCAGCTGGACAAGCCCGTGCCGCCCATGAGCACCTGCCTCGGCTGCCACAACCACAATGAGGAGTTCAAGAACGGCCAGTGCAGCATTTGCCACGCCGACTTGAACCGCCATCCACTCAAACCCGTCAGCTTCTTCAGCCACCTGGGAAACTTCACCAATGCCCATGCGCCGATCGCCCGGTCGACGAGCGCCGCCTGCTCGGTGTGCCACGAACAACGTTTCTGCTCGGACTGCCACTCCAACCAGCCGATGACACCTTCACAAAAAAACCCGGAGCAAGTGAACCGCAACCTCATCCATTGGGGCGACTACCTCAGCCGTCACTCCATTGACGCGCAAGCGGATGAATCGCGCTGCCAGGTTTGCCACGTGACCAGCTTCTGCTCGAACTGTCACGCCGCACAGGGGCTGACGACTACCTCGACGAACCCTAATAATCCGCACCCAGCAGGCTGGCTTTCGCCGGGGAGTCCCAGCTTCCACGGCACAGCAGCCCGGAATGACATCGTCAGCTGCGCCAGCTGCCACGACCAAGGAAGGCAGTCCAATTGTGTGACGTGCCACCGCGTCGGCGGGGTCGGCGGCGATCCGCACCCGCCGGGTTTCACTTCCAAGCACCCGCCGAGCGAAATCAACCGCAACCCCATGTGCCTCACGTGCCATTAGACAGTCGCGCGATCTCCTCGAGGAGCACGCGCTAACCCGAACGGAGGCGCCCGGTGCGCCTTGGGGGTCATCCCGCCGTGAATTTCCCCAACAAACTTTTCTCGACAGTGCGAGATTTCTTCTGGCGTGCGACTCGTCAGTGGGTCTCCGCGATCGGGGTCGCTCTTACGACAATCGCCGCCATCTCGTTTTTGGTCATCCTTGCGCTCGAGCTCAGCGGTCAGGAGATGGGGAACTACATTGGCATTTTTAGTTATCTCATTCTGCCAGCCGTCTTCGTGGCGGGGCTGGTGCTCATCCCCATCGGGCTGCGCTTGCTACGCAAGAAAGAGCAGGCTGGCCAGCTGACCGGTTTCCCGGTTCTCAACTTCAACGAGCCCGGCCTTCGAACCACCGCATTGGTCATCGTCCTGCTGACGGTCGTCAATCTGATGATTGTGTCGGTGGCGACGTTTAAGGGCCTCGAGGTGATGCACGGCGACGCCTTCTGTGGAAACACCTGCCACAATGTGATGCAGCCAGAAGCGGTCGCGCACCTGACTTCCGCAAAGAGCGATACGGCGGCAGCGCATGCCGACGTGCACTGCGTGGACTGCCACATCGGTGAAGGCCCAGCCCACTTTGTCAAGGCGAAGCTGCGCGGCGTCGGGCAAATGTTCGAGTTCCTCGGGGGCGACTACTCGCGACCGGTGCCCCAGCCCACGCCGGTTGCGAGCGCCATCTGCACGCGGTGCCATGCAGCCGAACGCTTCACTGAGGACCGCTTACACATCCTGCGCAAGTACGGCGACAAGGAAAAGGCCATCGAAAAGGCCACCATTTATCTAATGCGGGTGGGTGGCTTTCGCGATGGAAAGTGGCACGGCGTTCATCAACACAATGGGATGACGGTTCGGTACCTTGCCGACGCAAAGCGCGCAACCATCACCGAGATTGAGACCACTCTCCCGGACGGCAGTACCGACAAATTCGTAGAGAAGGACGTGAAGTCTCCCCCGGGGGCTCAGTGGTTCGAGATGGGTTGTACCGACTGCCACAACCGGCCAGCCCATCGCTTTTCCACACCAGAGGCAATCGTCAACAGCGCACTCTCTCGTGGGGTGATTTCCAAAGACCTCCCTTTCATCGGACGCGAGGCAGTCACAGCTCTAAAAGCGGATTACCGGTCGCAGGACGAAGCGAAGAAGGGGATTGCAGCAGCCCTCATGGCCTCCTACACGAAGGTAGTTCCCAACCTTGATGTCGATGCGAGGGCCAAGGTCGAAGCTGCTGGGAAGGTGCTGGCCACTGAGTGGGCGCGCAACAACTTCCCAGACATGAAGGTCACTTGGGGCACCTACGTCAACTACCTGGAGCACGACGGCTGCTACCGCTGCCACGACGAGAAGCACGCCAACGCTAAAGGAGCCGTGGTGACCCAGAAGTGCAGCGGTGCCTGTCATGACACCGTCGCCACAGACGAAGTGAAGCCCGAAGCGCTGGATGTGCTCTACCCGTAGCTAGACGACGCTCGGTACGCCGCTTGTGCCACCTTCAGTAAGCGGGGCTGGGCGCGCGCGGTGGCGCTGCTTGGCGCCGCTGGTGCCCGTTCTTCGACTACTTCTTGAGCGTGCGGATGTAGGCGACCAGGGCGTTTACCTGGTCTGGCGTCAAGTCATCCTTGAAGCCGTTCATGTCCTGCTTTACGCCACCCTTCTCAGTGTGCACGCCGTTCAGGATGGCCTTTTTCATTTCGTCGTCGCTCTTCGCCTGGTACGCGGCCGTGGTCATGTCCGCGATTTTCATCTGCTGGCCCTTGTCGGTGTCGCCCTTGCCTTCCTGGCCGTGGCAAGCGGAGCACTTCGCCTTCCACAGACGCTCAGTCTTCTTGTCCACATCGGCTAGGGCGAAGGTGCTGAGGAAAAGCGAGCTAGCGACAATCATGAAGCGGATGTTCATCATGTGTGACCTCCGGGTCAGCGACCCCCTAACGCATGGACCAACGAGACGCAAGACTCCTCGGAGGTCGGCCGCGTTTGCAACTGGGCGGATGGCAATCGCGCGTGGAATCTCATTTATCGCGGCCGAGTCCAGGGACTCGGTGCGCGTCGAGGTGCCATCGAGATAAGCCGCCCGAGGACATGGGGCCGGCAGTCCGAGGCGGCCGGTTACGCAACCGGCTGGCCAGTCACCTGCGGGCTTGAACGACGCTCCGGCTCTCTGGCACTCCGACGGACCTCACTACCGGCAGAGTGGCTAAGCAATCCCGCGGAGTGCTTGCGTGAACACGCGCTTTGGCCTAGCCACCCTGATCGAGTAGGCATAGTACCCTTGGAGAAGGTAGGTGTCCGTGACAAGAAGGCGCCGACGTGCTGTACCCCTCGTGTGGAGCTAGCTGCGTCCATGGTGCGCCGAGCCTTCGCACTGCTTGCACTTGGTGCCTTCGCGTGTGGCCCAACGGGCCCTCCAGGACCTCCAGGTCCGGTTGGTCCCCCTGGGGCGGGGTGTCCCGGACTGGCCGCGGACGAAACACTTGGACTGAGTGCGAGCATTTCGGTCTCAAGCCCGAGCAACGGGCAATTCTTCATCACCGGTGAGCAGCCGGTCCTGACCATCTACTTCGTCAACAATTACTGCGGGCAACTGATTCAACCCGCGCAGCTGACAGCCGCGGAACTCATGGTTTATGGCCCGCGTGACCCTCTCCAGACGGTCACCAACATGGACTTGCTGCTGAATTCGCCGGTGGTGCCCTTCAACGCCTATGCAAACCTGCAGGGGTACGCGGATGGTGGACCGCCAAACCTGCGGGTGAACCAGGACGGCGTCATCAGTTACACGCTCAATCCCATCTCCAACTTGAGTAGCAGCGCCTATTACCAGAGCGCAAGTGCGACCTACACGCGAGAAGTCGCCGGGACCTACAGCGCAGCCGTCTTTGCGCTTGGCGCGAGTCAACTCGACCAAGACTTCGAGTTGGTGGACTTCCAAATTGGCACGGCGACAGTTGAGGCCTACGCGGCCGGACCGGCGGATGGCGGCCAAGTTTCGGCTACCGACGACAATTCCAGCTGCTTTGCCTGTCACCAGAATTTCGCTCCGGGTGGGAAGACGTACATGGCACACATTGCTCCCGAGCTGCCGCGCGCACCCGCTGGCGATTACGCGCTCGACTCGCTTCCCATCGCTTCGTGCAAAGCCTGCCATAACAACGCCGGCTACAGCCCAAACACCCTCCTTCGGAAGGCGCATGCCGTTCATCGTGGGGAGCACCAACTCGCGCCGGGCGTTGCCCACCCCGAGTACGGGGAGGGGACAGACACATCACTTGTGGCTTACCTGAATGTGGGCTTCCCAATGATGCCGCTCGGAGGAACGCCTACCCAGGCACTGACACCCGATGTCGCAATGGAGAAAAACTGCGTCGCTTGCCACGTCAACGAGGTGTGGGAGACGCAGCTCTCGCGGGCCGCGTGCGGGACGTGCCACGACAACGTCTTCTTCGCGGGTGCCCCACTCCCAGATGGAGGCGTCGACCCGAACGGGCAAAACGTTGTGCCACCAACCGTTTTCGGACAACCATCAACTGGGCCATGCACGAGCAACCAGGACTGCAGTGCTTTTCCAGCTGGTGGCAACCCGGGTTACTCCGCCGCAACGTGCGACGTGTCGAGCTCTTCGACAACATATGGAAGTTGCATCCTCACCACGCACCCCATCCCGGCCAGTGCCAATCCAGATGTGGAATGTGGCAGTTGTCATGCTGCCTCGACGTCAACAATTCCTGGACTCATTGCTCCGGTGGATACGGTGCACAGCATCAGCCAGTGGTCGCCGCCCATCACCCTCGACGGGTACACCTTTCAGAACGTGACTGTCACCGGAGGCAGTGGCCCAGGCGGCAGCTTCAATGTCGGCGACACGCCAGCCTTGAGCTTCC
>JBKQSS010000014.1:0-83182 GCA_052143535.1 Myxococcaceae bacterium
AAGGACATGTGGTGCATCCCGAAGGTCGACGCCGAGTACGTGGCACGCATGGAAGACGTCTTGGACCTGTACGCAGAACCGGCCAACACCAAGCGGCCGGTAGTCTCTTTCGATGAGAGCCCCACCCCATCCGCTGTTGTTATTTCGAGGTGTCGAGGGACGACCGCTTCATTGCCGCCCGAAGCCTGGCCGACGTCATGACGCTGTACCCAGTGGACGGAGGGGCGCCGACCGAGCTGCCGGAGTTGGGGAAGGACGCCCTGGCGGTGGGGTGGAACTCCGAGGGGCAACTCTGGGTGCGCTCGTCCCGCGAGGCGCCCTGCCGCCTCCGACTCTTCGACATCCGAAGCCGCCGCGTCGTGGAAGAGCGCACGCTGTCGCCGGCCGATGCAACGGGACTCGCTAGTATTGGAGAAGTCCGGGTGACGCCGGATGACCAGGCCATTGCCTTCGACTACGTCCGCGTCATGGGCTACCTATATAAGGCGAACGGGCTGGTCGCTCCGGCGCGCTAACGCACCGCCGGACCCTGGCGCGAGGGCGCAAAGAGAGCTTCGGGCCTGACCCTTTTCATGCGGTCAGCAAGCTCCCCGACCAGGACTCGAACCTGGGACATGGTGATTAACAGTCACCTGTAGATACTCAGGCGCCGCGTAGCCACCGAGGAGAATTGGCCTTGAGTGGCCGTGGGTGGCCGCGAGGAGTTCCAATAGAGTTACCACGACTCATGCCCGGTCATCGAAGTGGTCGTGGGCGCCGGATGGTCGACGCCACGAGGCCGCGAGTGGCTCTCCATCTCGGAAGTCATCGAGTATTTGGGGGCGTTACTGCGCTCGGGCAACAGTGACTCCCTCCGTTGGACCACCGCCGATGATGACGGCCGGGTCATGGTGCACAACCTCTTCAGCTTGTCGACCAACGGGGCGTCCAGGGTTTGCTCAGATTTCATACCGGGGAGTGACCTACACCCTCAGCACCGACGCCGACCAGATGGCGACGACCTCGCGTAACCACAGCATCTCTACCTGCTGAACGAACTCATCAGCACAGCCAAGGGCTCGAGCGACATTCCCAACACTCAGGCGTCCAAATCATCCTTTAGGGGGCGCCGCGGCAACGAAGGCCAGACAAACCCAGCGCGCCGAGAGCTTCTCCAAAGTCGCGCCGCCGACCGAGACTCCCCTACTTGCGGTGAGGTGAGTCTTGCTGAGCTAGATAGCTGACGAGCTCCATCAGCGCCGTGACGGTCTCGTCGCGCTTCTTCCTCGTCACCGTCCGTCTAACAATTCCCCCCGGGACTTCCTGGACGGTCCAGAGCTTTTCCACGGTGACTTCGTCTCCGATTTTCTCCGAGGACTCGACCCATTCGGTGTCGAACTGCTTTCCTTTGACGGCCACCACTTCCTTCCCTTCATTGATGGAGTAGGTGGTGGTGTCTAGGGATTGGGCGTCCTCGTACTGAACTGTCGCCGGGAACTCGGTGACTGTTCGGGTCGTTTCAGTGGCGGCGGCGAATGGGCCGTTCCCGCTGGTCGAAACGACCGTCTCAACCCTGACGCTCTTCTTGGTTTTCGAGAGGAGTTTCGAGGTGATGTTGGAGACGCCAACACTTCCGTCAGGCAACGTCGTCACCTCTTTCAAACTCACGCTGGCACCGGGTTTGAACTGCGCCCAGTGGGCGAAGGGCGGGTTGTTCACAACGTCGCCTACATTTGGGTGCGGTTGGGAAGGCGCGTTGGCTGGTTTTGTGCTGGCCTGGCTAACCGGCGAGGGACTCGCGGGGGGAGTCTCCTTCCCGGACTGACCCCAAGCCAGGCCCTGCAACAACAGCACGACCGCCAAGCCCGTCATCCACCGAGCCATAGAGGGCCCTCCAACTCGAACCGTGCCTCATCGGCGAAACACGGTCTTCAATGAACCATACCTGAGGCTTCAAGCGTTGACACCACACCGACGACCTTCGTAGCTTCGCCTTCCGTCCAGCGTTGCTCCGGGGTGCGCCTGTGAGGAATGTGACAGTTGACGCCCGCTCGAAGTTGAAACGCCGCTGGTTGCGCCTGTTGAGGGGCCGCGCCGGGGCCGTCGTCGTCGCTTCGGCCGTTCTCACCAGTCCCCTCGCCTCAGCGGCTCGCTCCGCCACTGCTGCACCAGCATCGGAACGGGCCGCCCAGGTACGCAAATTGTTGCGAGACACGGTGCCTGTCGACCAGCCTCCAACGGCGCCGCCCGAGAGGCTGGCGTGGTGGGGCAAAGGCTGGGGCAACGGTGGTTGGGGATGGCACCCCGGCTGGCACAACTGGCCGAACTGGCACAACTGGCACAATTGGCCCAATTGGCCGAACTGGGGCAATGGGTGAGCTAGTCGCCGCTGACGCCTCGAGCGGCCGCCTCGGCCCACTTGACCTGTTGGTCTTACAGCCGACGCCGTTCTGCAACCTCGACTGCAGCTACTGCTACCTGCCCGACCGCGGCAAGACGCTGCGGATGACTGAAGAGACGCTGGAGTGGACCTTTCGTCGGGTGGCGGAAAGCAACCTGGTCGAACGGCCGTACACCGTCGTGTGGCATGCCGGCGAGCCGCTGGTGCTGCCAGCGGCCTTCTACCGGCGCGCCTTCGACCTCGCCGAACGGCACCTTCCCCGCGGCGTACCGTTTACCCATTCCTTCCAGACCAACGGCACGCTCATCGACGCCGACTTCTGCGAGCTCATACGAGAATTCAACGTCCGGGTGGGTGTCAGCGTGGACGGTCCTGCCTTCTTGAATGACCGCTACCGAAAAACGCGTCGTGGGACGGGAACACTTTCGGACGTGCTGGCTGGCATCGAGGTGCTACGGAAGTTCACTGTCCCCTTCCACGTCATCACGGTGCTGACGCGAGAGTCGCTCGATTACCCCGACGAACTCTGTGAGTTTTACCGAGCGGAGGGCATCGAGCATATCGGCCTCAACATCGAAGAAATCGAAGGGCCGCACACGCGTTCGTCGCTCGGCAGCGAGGACGCTCCGGCCCGTTACGAGGCCTTCATGACGCGTTTCTTTGACTTGGCTCATGGACAGCTGCCGAGGCTGCATGTCCGAGAATTCGACAGCATGCTGGCGTCGGTACTTTACGCTGGGGACGAGTGGCCTGGGGCGTCTCAAGAGGCCCAGCCGTTCGCTATCATCTCGGTGGACCACCAAGGCAACTTCTCCACGTTTTCACCAGAGCTCCTCGGGCTGCCGAGCGCGACCTACGGTGGCTTCTCACTGGGAAACGTGCGCCACCTTTCTTTTCGGGAGGCCTCTGCGACGGTCCGTTACCAGAGCATGGCCGGAGACGTCGCCGCGGGCGTCTCCGAGTGCCGCCGGACGTGCGCGTACTTTGCGTTTTGTGGAGGTGGCGCGCCGGCCAATAAGTATTTTGAAAACGGCTCATTCGATTCGACCGAGACCCTCTTCTGCAGGTTGCATCGCAAGGCGCTGGCGGAAGTCATGCTTTCGAAGTTGAGTCCGACGGTTCGCGTGAGCGTCCATGGCCCCTGAACGGCTTGAAGGTGATTACCGCTTGGTGTTCGCCCCGTATTTCCAAGTGCGACCCCGCTTCGAGAAGCGACTGGCGAGGTGCGATACCGTCGGCACGGTAGGAGGCGCCGTCCGGCCGCTAGGACCGTGGCTTCCTTTCGAGGAGCCAGAGTTCGGTTTGGCGGTGAGCGTCGAAGCGGTACCAGCTCTGAAGACAGGCGACTTAGGCTTGTTTGAGATGCCAAAAAATCTCCGCGAAGAGTGGTGGGCTCTCGCAGTGTCCCGACGGCGAACCAGTGCGTCCGACAGGTTTCAAACAGTCTTCAGCAAGCTGACCGAGTTCCTGCGTTTTAAGCGTCTACCAGTGCCCGAACGCGTGCACATGGACGTTATCGCGAGCGCTCCTGGACTTTCTTCCACCGGTTTGAGCTGGGGTGGCGCCACGCCAGGCCTCGACCTGAGAAAGTCCCCTCTTCCCCTCGCCTATCTCAACCTCGGGGATGAGACTGCTTTTGTCGTCTTCTCGAATCTCTCGCTCACCTCGCTCGTGAGAGGCCTCTCCCAGGCGGGTAGTCCGAGGACCGCGGATTTGCGTGGACGAGCGCTGGTGCGTGGCTTTTTCGAAGCTTTCCCTGGGCAGCCAATTTTTCGGGCCGCGCTCGAGCCCGGAGAGGGAATTTGGTTGTCCCTTTGGGGGTCCTCCATGACGGGTGGACGGAGGAAAAACGAGACCTTGACGTCATGCTTCAGATCGCTGCGGAAGAGGAGGTGGCGACGAATGACAGCCGCCCGGCCTCAAAAATCCCCTTCGACAGTCGCCTCTAGCCCTAACCCCTGTTCCTCGGAGCCAACCGTGCTCGTTCGACCCAGTTTCTCCCGCCCCTTCCTCCCGCTCTTCCTTGTTTGCCTCGCCTTTGGCTCGGGGCGAGCCCTTGGGCAGTCCACTTACTTGCCCCATTTCGTGAACGCCCTCAACGCGCTCAGGACTGCACACACAGAGTTGGCCCAAGCCGAACGGAACAAGGGCGGCTACCGGACGGACGCTCAACACCTGGTGACGCAAGCCATCAACGAAGTCGAGGCTAGCATCGCCGGCGGAGGCAACTGACTCATGCGCCTCCAGGTCCGCTCGAAAGTGAGAAGCTTGGCCGCCGCTGGCGCGGTGGCCTTCGCCGTAGGCTGTGCAACCGCTCCGCCCTACTCGTACCAGCCCCACATGCAGAATGCGCTGTCAGCTCTTCAGTATGCACAAGTCGAATTGCAGCAAACGCCGCCTGACAACGGGGGCCACCGCGACCGCGCGCTCGAAATCATCGCCTCGGCAATCTCCAGCGTCCAACTCGGCATTCAGTGGGCCGCAGAGCATGGGGGCTAGCGGATTAATGCGCCTCCAAAGCCGTTCAAGAATAGCGCCCTGGTCGTCGGCGAACCTTATGCGGGCGGCGAGGCTCGACGCCCGGAGGTGACGGCCTGGGACTTGGCCTTCCACCGCGGGGTGGCGCCTCGGCCTCCCCTTGTGCCACACATTGGCTCCGCGGTGAGTGATGCCATCGGTGTTTGTTCGACGAACGGTACGAACCCCAAAGGCGATTCTTGAGAGCTCCCCGACCAGGACTCGAACCTGGGACATGGTGATTAACAGTCACCTTTGCGCCCCTCTGGTCGTCACAAATAGCAGAGGGGGAATGGCCTTCAGTGGCCGTGGGTGGCCGTAAGCAGTTCCAATAGAGTTACCACAGTCGGCCCGTCATTCCGCGCCCGTCGAAGCAGTGGTGAGCCGCAGGCCGTGCTGCGGTCAGTTCTCCAGATGCGCCATTGAGGGCCTGCGGCGTGGCGAAATCGGCCATGGAGATGTCACTCCCACACCGAGGGTGCGGACCGGTCAACCCCCGCCGACGACCCCCGCCGACGACTACCGTTTGCTGTTCCCACAACCTCGGTCAGGAAGGTCATCAGACCGTGGCCATGCACAGTGTGAAGCGATAGAAGATGGACAAACGTAACACGAGGCAAAAAGAGCATGTCCAAAACCGTCGAAACCTACCGTACGACCAGAGAACTCCGCGAGCTTGTGGGCCGCGCCGCAAAGGTGGAGGGCAAGCGTCGCTCGGAATTCCTACGCCAGGCAGCCGAGGAGCGGGCGTACGCGGTGCTCGCTGCCGCAGCTCGCGACCACCTCGCTGACTTGCTGGCTAGGCTTCCTCCGGGTCGAGCCCGCTCCGAGGTCGCCGCAGAGCGCCTTGGGGAGAAGGCAGCCCGCCGGGCCCGGTCCAGAAGATGAGAGTTGTCGTCGACACCTCGGTGATCGCCGCGGCCCTCACTACTCCGAACCCCCACTCTGCGTCGCCTGTGGTCCTCGCCGCTGCGGCAGCTGGCGCCATCCAGCTCGTAATCACGGATGAATTAGAGGCCGAGTACAGGCGCGCCGTGAACTATCCCGAGGTCGTCCGCTATGCCGCCAAGGTGGATAGACTGGTCTTCGTCTCTGTCATCGTCGCCGCGGCTGAGCGGGTAACTGCCATTCCCTCGCGAGGCTCAGTCCCCTCGGACCCGGGCGATGACATGGTGGTCGCCGCCGCCCTCGGCGGGAACGCAGAATTCGTAGTGACACTGGACAAGGACCTGCTCCGGCTGCGCACAGTTGGCGGTATACGCCTGCTAAAGCCCGGAGACTTCCTGCGCGAGTTGCCCTGACTTTACGCGGGTGTCGGCGTGGCTCATTCTCAGGAGCCTCGGCCGATCGGGCGCTGGGACCCGTGCCGCCGGCGTCAGTTCAGTTGAGGGGCCTCCTGCGGCTCGCCCGCTTGCCATCGAGCGCCGAGCACCTTCAGTTGATCTCGGTAGTTCCAAGGCGCCGGCAACCCTGCAGGCGGTCCCCTCCCGTCCCAGCGGCGCGGGGGTGGGACGAAGATCCTCTCTGCCCCACGCTCGGCTTTCGTGGGTGGCCGTACACAGTTCCAATAGAGTTACCACGACTCACGCCCTGGTTCCTCGAAGTGATCGCACGCTGGTCGAAACAGCGAGGCAGCTCCGCTCGCCTCAGCCCTCGCTGCCGAGCGACGACCCGGGCATGGCCAAGGCCTGGTGTCTCAGGTAGATGTTCTGTATGGTGAGTTGTATATGAAAGCCATACAAGTCACTGTGGATGAACGGCTCCTGAAATCCTTGGATGCGAACGCTGAGGCGAAGCGGGACGGGCGCTCCGCGGTGATCCGACGCGCATTGGCGCAGTACCTCGCTCGACGCCGCAGTGCCGAATTGGACGATCGGATTCGCCGCGGCTACGGAAAGACTCCGGTCGATCATGAACTTGAGGGCTGGGAGCAAGAGGGCACATGGCCCAGCGAGTGAGTCGTGGAGAAATCTGGACCTACGAGTTTCGCAAGCCCGACAAGCTGCGACCAGTTCTCGTTCTAATGCGAAACGCAACGATCGAAGTCTCGAATACGGTTTTAGTTGCCCCCGTGACCTCCACGATTCGCGACCTGCCGACCGAAGTTCAGGTCGGCGTGGAAGAGGGTCTCAAGCACCCTTCGGCGGTCAAGCTCGATAACCTGCAGAGCGTGGACAAGACACGTCTCAGGCGCTTCGTTGGTACCCTGGGGGAACAGCAAATGAGGAAGGTGTGTCTCGCTCTCGGTATCGCTACCGGCTGTGCCTGAAGTCACACAATGCGGGTTGCCGATGAGTGGCGCGAGCGCACGCTCGCAGCTCGGTTCGTCCGGCGACCACGAACCTCGAGCGACGTTCGGCTCGGGAGGCAATCCGAATGGCGGATCCGATCCATGATCGTCACGCGCTGACGGCAGCGCTGCGTCTGATAGAGCGCGAGGCCGAGTCCTACCTCGAAGGGGTCGATGCGGCCCTCGTGCGACCGCCCGTTCAACCGCCGATCGAGGGCGATCGGCCAACCGACGACGTGGGCTCGCTCGCCGCGCTGGCTGAACTCGTCGTGATCTCGAATGAGGGCGCGACGCGCTCCACGGGGCCTCGCTTTTTTTCACTTTGTGATGGGAGGAGTCACGCCCGCCGCGCTGGGCGCAGACTGGCTCACGTCGACGCTCAACCAGAGCGCCTACAACTGGGTCAGCTCGCCGTTCGCATCGCGCGTCGAGCAGGTCACGCTGGCATGGCTCAAGGACTTGTTCGGTATTCCGACCACATGGAGTGCTGCGATGACGTCGGCCGCGACGACCGCGAGCTTGGTCGGCCTGGCGGCGGCGCGGCGCTGGTGGGGCTTGCGGCATGGCGTCGACGTGGACGCCGAGGGCTTTTCGGGGTTGCCGCCGGTGCCGGTATTCGCCGGAGGCTACCTGCACGCGAGCGCGATCAAGGCGCTTGGCCTGCTGGGCATGGGGCGCGGGCGGCCGCGCATCCTCTCGCGAGATGAGGCTGGGCGCATCGATCTCGAGGCCCTCGGGCGCGAGCTGCGCGCTACGGGCGGCGAACCGGCGATCGTGATCGCCACGGCCGGCGACGTGAATACCGGTGAATTCGACCCGCTTCCGGAGATCGCCGACCTCAGCTGTACGCACGGAGCGTGGCTTCACGTGGATGGCGCCTTCGGTCTATACGCCGCGGCTTCACCCGCGACACGTCATTTGATCCACGGCATCGACAGGGCAGACTCCATCGCGGTCGATGGCCACAAATGGCTCAACGCCCCATACGAAACGGGGTTCGCGTTCGTGCGGGATGCAGCGCTGCATTCCGGCGCCTTCTCGACGAGCGCCGCCTACCTAGGCGTGCAGGACCCTACGAGACCGCCCTTTGGCAACCTCGCACCGGAGATGTCGCGCCGTGCTCGCGCCCTTCCTGTGTGGGCGACGCTCCGCGCGTACGGACGGCGAGGTTACGCAGAGATGATAGGACGCCACTGCATGCTGGCCCGTCGCGTTGCGAGTCAGGTCGATGAAAGCGCCCGATCTCGAGCGCCTCGCCGAGGTACCGCTGAACATCGTGTGCTTCAGGTTCCGGCCACCGGCCATCCCCGAATCCGAGCTCGACGAGCTCAATCGTCGACTCGGCGCGATGGTGCTAGAGGACGGCCGCGTGTTCTTCGGCACCACTGAATACGCGGGCAAGGTCGCGTTCCGGCCCGCCATCGTCAACTGGCGAACCACGGAACGAGACGTCGACCTGATCGTCGACGTGGTGCGAGAGCTCGGCGAGAAGCTTGTCTCCGGCGCCGCGCATTAGACATGACCGCTGCCTCGGAACAAACGAAAGCCCGACGAACCGCCATTTGGTTCGTCGGGCTGTGAGAAATGGCTCCCCGACCAGGACTCGAACCTGGGACATGGTGATTAACAGTCACCTACGGACACTCCGGCGCCGGATAACTGTCGAGGAGAATTGGCCGTCAGTGGCCGTAAGCAGTTCCAATAGAGTTACCACGGTCAATGCCATTCCGGCGCCGCGATGCGTAGTTTCGCGCCAAAGCCGGGCCCCCAAAACGTCTGGGACGCTCACCGCGCCAGCGTCGCGTCGGTCTTACATCGCTCACTGCTTTTTCTTGAACAGATCCTGAAAGATCAGTCGGCCCCAAGTGCGGCCGCGTGCGTGCACCAGCGCTCCACCCTCGTTGAGCTTTCCCAGCTTAACGGGTGCGAACCCGAGTTGTTTGGCCAAGGCCGCCACGGGAGCGGTCGCGTCCTCGTCGTCGCTCGACAGAAAGATGACCCGGTAGCCGCCCTCGACGATCGGATCGGCAGCCAGAACGGCCGCAGGCAGGTGATTGAAACCTTTCACGAACTTGGCGCCGGTGAACGCCTTCGCGATGACGGCGGAGGACGGGAGACCGCCCAGCTCTTCAGGGAGAACTCCAAACGCGTTCGTCGCGTCGATGACCGTCTTGCCTTCCCAACTCGGCAGGGCCTTCGCAACCGCGCGGTGCTCCCAGAACGGGATTGCCAAGATGATCGTGTCGGCCTCAAATGAATTCCGCAGCGACTTGGCGACAACCGTGGGTCCGATCGCCCGAGCCTGTGGCGCCAACGCCTCGGGCGGCCGGCGGCTCGCGACGGTCACGTCGATGTTTTTACGGGCGAAGGCGCGGGCGAGGGCCTGGCCTACCGCACCGAATCCTACAATCGCATAGCTCATAACGCTTCTCCGATCCGTGTTGATGTTGATTCCCCGGCCTTCAAGGGCGCTGGGTTATCCGTTTCGCTGCGCTAGTTCCCGCCGGTTAGCCGCTTCCGGCGATCCGGCGCGATTTCAGATGGCCGAGAAGCCGCCGTCGACAGACAACTCCACCCCATTCACGAAGCTCGAATCGTCTGAAGCAAGAAACAGCGCGACCGTGGCGATTTCCTCAGGACGCCCCATCTTTCCCCGCGGGATCAGGGATTCGAACATCCGCTTCGCCTCCTCGGTGAGAACTTGGTCCTGCATCGGTGTGGCGATCGGCCCCGGGCTCAGCACGTTCACCCGGATATTCCTGCCCTTCAGTTCGTTAAGCCAAGTGCGTGCGAATGAGCGCAACGCCGCCTTGCTCGCCGCATACACGCCATAACCAGGAAAACCTTTCACCGAAGCAACTGACCCGGTCATAAGGATCGATCCGCCATCGTTGAACAGCGGCAACGCCTTCTGAACCGTAAACAGCGTGCCGCGCGCATTCAGGCCGAAGGCCGCATCGAAGTGCTTCTCGGTAATTTCGCCAAGAGGTATGGCCTCGCCCGTGCCAGCGCTCGCGTACAGGATGTCGATCTTGCCCTTCACCCGCTTGACCGTATCGAACAGGCGGTCGAGGTCGCCGAGATTGGCCGCGTCGCCGCGCACGCCGGTCACGTTCCGGCCAATCAGTTTGACGGCGTCATCGAGCGCCTCCTGCTTCCGGCCCGTGATGAAAACGTAGGCGCCTTCTTCAACGAACCGCTTGGCGCTCGCCAGCGCCATGCCACTCGAACCGCCCGTAATGACGGCAACTTTACCTGCAAGCTTTCCCATGACTGTTCACCTCTTGGCGTGTATCTTGTGGTTCACTGATCCGGATATACGGTTCAGTGATCCACTTGTCAAGGGAACCAATGCGAGCCGACGCCAGGAAAAATCACAGCCGCCTGCTTGCAGTCGCGCGTGACGTCGTCACTAAGCATGGTGCCGGTGCATCTATGCGAGATATCGCCCGTCGGGCCGACGTCGGGTTGGCCACATTGCTTCGTCATTTTCCGACGCGAGAGGCCTTGTTCGAAGAGTTGCTCCGTACGAAGGCGGACGCTCTGACGCAGAAGGCAGCCGAGCTCGAAACTTCGAAGCCACCGGACGAAGCGCTTGTGTCCTGGTTTCGCGAAGGGGTGGCGTTCGTCCAAAGCTATGGCGGCGTTTGCGCCTTGATGGCGAGCGCCCACGCGGACCCGGACTCCGCGCTTTACGCTTCAAGCACAACGCTGCACTCAGCGGGCGCGCGACTGCTCGCCCGTGCTCAGGCCGAGGGAACGGCGCGCGCCGATATGAATGGGGAGGACCTGTTTGCCCTGATGTCGGCGCTCGGGTGGGCGGTCGGCCAACCCTCATTCGCGCCGCGGGCCGATCATCTCTTTCACATTATCGCGAACGCCATCCTGACAAACCCTTCGAGCAACGATGTCAAAGAAGGCGACGCGTTGAATTAGATCGGCGACGGATCGCTAAAGGGCTTGTCAACTTGCGGGATGGTGCGCACGCGAAAGTTCTTCAGTATTCGATAGCTTCGCGAGCTCCCCGACCAGGACTCGAACCTGGGACATGGTGATTAACAGTCACCGATGGGCACTGCGGTTGTCAGAAATCACTGAGGGGGAATGGTCTTCCGTGGCCGTGGGTGGCCGTAACCAGTTCCAATAGAGTTACTGTGGGCGGCGGCCCGTCACTCCTCGTCCCCGACTTAGTGCTGGGCCACATGCTGGGTGCCAGAGATCTGGAAGGCCGCCGGCACGTTCTTCGCCCCCAGGATGGACGCTGCAGTCATCGAGCCTGTTTCGCGTTGCCTACTGCCGGCCCTAATGAAGAGTGCGGAGGACCGCGCGGGTTGGCTTAGCAATGCAATCGAGCTGTTGGGAGCGGTCGCCTCAAGTAGGCTTCTGACCGGGTGGGCGCTTCTGCGCCATGAGAAGTGAGGACCGCGATGGAGATCGAGCGAGTGAAGGGCGCAAAAGCTGCGGACCCGTTTCCCGTCTATGACGATCCGGTGGCAAGCCTCCTCGTGGCGCATACCCGGGACGACTCGGGCCGCGACGCCGTGGTGGCTCATGTGCTGGGGACTTGCGCCGGCTATGCCTACGCGGACACTGGGACGGTGGCTATGGTCATGGCCCGACTCGGTCTAGGCGACAACGCCTGCGTCCGTGTGTCGCAAACGGTGGACGCGATGTTCGTCTTCTCAACCGTTTACCTGGTGCAGAGCCGCTGCGGTCGCATCGTGATTTTGTGTTACCGGGGCACTGAGCCAGGAAATCTCTTCAATTGGCTCGGCGATGCCGATACCGAATCGGAGCCAATGGGCCTCGACGCTGAATCGGCGAGGGTGCATGCCGGCTTCCACCGAAACGTGCGTGCGACGCGATTGGCCGTCACGAACGAGTTGCAGCACGCCCTGGAGCGCCGCTCGCTGCTAGATCCAACGACCAACGTGGACCATCCACTCGAGGCACTGTACGTCACGGGGCACAGCCTGGGCGGCGCCATGGCGGCGCTGCTTGCACTGTCTGTGGCCGGGACCGCCAGTAATCCCGCCATCGCCGAGAAACTGCGGGCCGTCTACACGTTTGGCCAACCGATGGTCCTCGTCGAACCGCTGCCCAAGCTTGCGCTGACGGTCGGACGGAGGCTGTTCCGCCACATTACCACCCGCGACATCATCCCCGCTCTCCCGGCGACAACGTGGGGGAAATTCGCGCACTTCGGGCAGGAGTATCGCCTCTCGAAGGGCGAGTGGCAGCGCTCGGAGATTCCCACCGCGCCGCTCACCAACATGCGACAGGTGCCTCGCTCCGTCCTGGCGCTTCTCTCCGCCGCCAAGCTCCGCGACGCGTCCCGCTACACTCTCGCCGAGCACGGGCCGCACAACTACATTGCCGCACTTCGGCCCAGGGGCAAGGTGACCGAATTCGGCGACCGCTGACTTAGCTGTTCCGCTGGCGCGGGAGTCAGACCGACAGTCCGCCCGGCCAGTGCTCCATCCATTGGCGATGCTCCGCGGCTTCCCGCCACGCGGGGTCATTGCGGTTGACGCGGTCCGAGCCCGCGATGAGCGCCTCGATGCGCGCCTCGAGCGCTGCGGCGACCGTGGGGTCCTCCACCAGGAGTAGGAGTTCGCTCTCCCAATAGCCGGCGGTGAAGTCCAGGTTAGCGCTACCGACGGCGCAGACCCGTCCATCCGCGCTCATCACCTTGGCATGGACGTGGGAGTGCACGGAACCGAGGCCGGGTGCCCATCCGGGCTGCTGGGCCACTGCAAACTGGTAGCCTTCGCCGCCTGCTGCCACCAGCGCATCCATGCGCGAATGGACCATTTGTGTTGCGGCGGTGCGTGCCGTGGCCCAGGGGCCCTTGAAGGGCGTGTCGCCATGGGTTGGTGTGAGATGTCCAAAGAGGGTGCGCACTCGGACGCCCCGACGGAGCGCACGCAGCAGGGCATGCTGGATTTCCAGGATCAAAGGGAAGCCATTGACGGCGTAGACGTGTGACTGCGCGGTGTCGATGAGCGCGAGGTAAGCCTCCAGCGTGGCCGCGTCCTCCAGCCCGTGGTGGATGACGAGACGGGCCTGCGTGCCCCCAGCTGGCGGACGCTCGGCAATGTCGAACGTTTCGCCTCCCGTCTCGGTCCAGGACTCCAGAAAGGCGCGGTCAAGCGCGCTGACGACGGGGCCCTCGACCCGGGCGCCCCCGTCGAGCCACGGCACCTGGCGCCACGGCGTCGCGGGCGTGAGCTGCACCTCATCGAACCCGGTGTAGTACTCGTGCGAGAGGTTGCGCCCACCGATTAATCCGGCGGCGCCGTCGGCGATGGCCATTTTGCGATGGTCCCGCCGCTTGAGGTCCTCGAGCGAGGGCACGCCGGTGAGGGGCCGCAACACGCGGAGCTCGACCCCGGGACGTTTGCTGAGACGGTCGAACACCGGATTGAGAATGCCGTACGAACCTTGAAAACCGTGCAGCGAATCGACGAGCACGCGCACGGCGACGCCACGGGCGCCGGCCGCGGCCAACGCCGCCTCGACCGCGTTGCCGACGTCATCGTCCAGCCCCATGTAAACTTGGAAGTGAAACCGCTCGCGGCTGGCCGCGATGGCGTCGAGCAGCCAGTGACGCGCCTTCGCGTTGTCGAACTCGAGCTCCACCCGGTTGCCGGTGATGAGTGAAGTCCCTGTCGTCGCCTCGAGGCGGCTGCCAATGGACTGGGACCCCGTGACGGGAGCCTCAATGCGCCATGGTCTCGTGGCGGCTTCAGGCGCGGTCACGGCTTCAAACCCGATGGTGCGCGGCGAGTGCGAGCCATCGTGAACGATGCCCACCACAGGGAAGCCAGCCCAGCGCATTCGCATGCCCACGCGCGCGAGACGGACGGCATCGACGACCTTCGCCACGTCGAGGGCTTCGCCCTCGTCGAGGATAGTGCTGGCATCGGCGACGACGGGTCGGAACCCGGCGGCAGCCAACCGTAAGCGGATGCCTTTGCAGCTCCGGGTGGCCCGGAGGCGGACCGCGAGCAGTTCGGCAGACTCCTGAAGTCTGGCCAGCAGAGACAGGTCTTCGTCGGCGAGGCCGGCGTCGAAGAGGAGCAACGGCCGGGAGCCGGGCCGGATGACCGTGACCTGCTCCTCAATCTGAGCAAGCGGATTGGGAGCCAGGGTTTCCCCGACCCGGTAGACGCCGAGGGAAACCGCGTCGAGGCCGGCAGGCAACTCGCCCTCGCCGTGGGTGGTTGTGAAGGCGGCTACGACGCGGCCACCGGAAATGAATGCGACCTGTTGATCGGGGATGGGGTCGCGGCGTCCCACCCCGGACGCAATCGCAAGGCGTACCCGAGTGACGCCGGCTTCTTCCACGAGATCGGGCACGTCGAGCGCGCGCGTCAAGACGGGCGCGACCGTCTCCAGTTGGGGTAGGAATAGGACCGGTGCGGGCCAGCTAGCCGCGAGCAGCAAGTCACCAGGAAACCGCGGCAACACAAGCAGGTCGGTGGGAGCCGCACTCGTCTCAGCGCCCAGCCACGACCGTAACCCTCCGGCAAGCGGCACGAGCTCCACCCTTGCCGTGATGCCTGCCATGTCCAGCGCATCCGAGAGCTTGCCGAGGGGAAAGCGCTTGCGACAGAGGACAACAGCATGCATCGCCGGAGTCCCGTGATCGCGCAGAAACGATGCGACGTCGGCGCGTCCGCGCGCGCCCACCGCCAAGCACCTGAGCTCATTGAGCGGGCCATCGCCGGGCACGGCGCCCGCGGTCAAAAGCACAGCAAGAGACTGGTGCTTGCGCAACTCGGCGAGGACAGCAATACCCGTCAGCGGTAGCGGGCTCGCGGCGAGCAGGTCGATGCCCGACGCTTTCACGAGCTGGGCCAGCTCGTCGATGGCGAGCCCGGACGCCAGCTTCACCTCCACCCGCGTTGCAGCGCCGGCAGCCGAGTCGCGCAGGGCATTGAGCGCCGCCAGCGCAGCCTGGTTCAGGTCGCTCGGCGCCTCGTCGGCAAGCCAGGCGATCTGGTGCTCCGGCAAGCGAGCGACGACGACCAGCAGCTCGGCGGCAGGCGCGATGCGGCGGATGACCGCCACGGCTGCCCGGGCATCTTTCCCGAGCTCGGTGATGAAGAGCACGCGGCGGTAGTTCATACGCAGCTCGGACGTTCGAGGATGGCAGTTTGCCGCATGGTGGTGCCTGATGCGTCGAGGACGTGCGCCCCGATGGTTACCACTTGTCCATCGTCGCCGATCTCGTAGCGGTTGAAACCGGCGCGGACCGCGGAATTCGGATGGTCGAGCGCAGCCCCGCTCGCGCAGATGACGTTTAGTGCGCCTGTGGCGGTGCGGAGCACGCAGCGCACCCGCACGTGCAGGTGACCAAAAAGCACGAGTCCACGCGCGAGAGGTGCGAGAGTGTCTCGGAGCTGCGCGGCGTCTACCAGCCCATCGCGCAGCCGGGCGAGGCAGTTCCGGGCGTCGACCGGCGGATGGTGCACCAGGATCAGCGGCACGCGCTTCGCCACTTCGGGATGGGCGAGCGCTCGTGCCAGGGCCACGCGCTGTTCATCGCCGAGAAAGCCGGAGGCGACGAACGGAGGGCGGGGCACCCCGCTCGACAGGGCGATGATCGCCGTCGGTCCCCGCAGCTTGACGCAGGGATATGGGCCGGCCGGAAGATCGAGCGCCAAGTCCGGGAGATCGCTCTTCAGGAACCGACGGAAGTAATGCGGAAACCGCCGTTCGTGTTGGATGGATGGAAGGTAGATGTCGTGGTTGCCTGGGACGACGGTGACCTCAACCGAGCGTGCGACGCCGTCGAGCAGTCTGAGCGCCTCCTCATACTCGCTCTCGAGGGCAAGGTTGGTGATGTCGCCGGTGACGACGACGTGGTCTGCGGAAGCAGCGGCGGCCTCAAGTACAGCGAGGAGATAGTCCCGGCGGAACACGCGTCCGCGGTGCAGGAGGAGGTTGGCCTGGCCGGTGAGTCGCTTGTTGAAGAGCAAGTTGTGCCACTCCACACCTCGGGTCGAGAGGACGTGGGTGTCGGAGACGTGAGCGATTCGCAGCATCAGTGGTTGCTCTGTCCACCAGCGTGAAGCGCAGCGTCCGTGCTTCCTATTCGCGAAAGTCTCGACGCGCAATCCGCCCGGTCTTCTTCCCCTCTGCATCGCTGGCGGAGTATTGCGAGAGCATTAGCGCCGCAGCTGTGCCCCGGGAATTCTTCATCGAGGCTCGTACATGACCAATGCGCTCGTTTCGCAAATAGCGCCTGGTGGCGCTTAAGCGTTCAGCTGACGGCTGAGGGTCCGGCGGGGCCAATCCATCGGACGCGATGGGGTCACGCCATAAAGCAAGGAAGTCGCGATGATTTCTCCCTTTCGCCTTCAACGCGTGGAAGACCTCCTGGCCCAGCTGCAATTCGACATCTGGTTGCCCTGCGTCCGCAGCGGGCTCGGTTGCGCAGGCACACACCGGCTAGGCTCCAAAGGTCAGTACCGCTGCAAAGGCCATGGTCTTCATCACCATGGCCCTACACTAACTGAGCAGCTTCATGCCGCGCGTGGCGAGAGCCGGTCAACTCCGCCGTGGATGCGCGCGGCCAGTACAATCCGCGAGATTCCCGTCACCAACACGGAGGCACCGACGAGAGTACCCACGGCCCATACGGTGCTGGCAGGCCAATTGACGAGGACGAGCACGCCGGCGGCGGCGCCGAACAGGCCGTCAGCGAGGAGCCACCCCCAACCGTCGATCGGCCGGACGCGGATTGCTGTAACGATTGCAGAAATGCCGCGGACTACCAGCATCGCGCCGAGGACGAGCGTTAAACTCGCCACGCCCTGAAACGGGAAGACGAGGAGGACGATGCCTGCCAGCCCATAGAGCGCTGCGAGGAGGATGTGCCCAAAGAAGCTCCCGGCGGTCTGCGAGCTGAATGCGAGAAAAATCCCCATCACACCCACCACGATGAGCGTTGTCCCGAGAAAGGCCGTGGTGAGCATTCCCGTGGCGAACGGATAGACAATGAGCAAGATGCCCAAGGCTGCCGTTAGCACTCCCATGAAGATGCTCCATGCCGAGTGCTTCCTGACTTCATCAAGGATTGTCGTGCCTGGTGTCATAGCCCTTCCTCCTGCGTTAGTTGTTTGAATTCCGAAAGACCGGACGGCCGTTCGGCATCTCAGGGAGACTTCGCTCTGGCGGCGGTCGCCTTCGCCTTGAGGAATGCAACCTTTGCCTGGGATGCGCCTTCGGCGCGCTGGCGCTGCTCCTTTGCTTTCTGCAGCCGCGCCTGCAGTTTGGAATCCAGCTGGTTGAGGCGTTCCAGCAGCTTTGCCTTGCGCTCGGCGTGCGCTTGGGCAAGCTCGGCCTTCATCTCTGCAATGTCCGCCTTGATGGCAGCAGTATCCTCGTCGTTGGCGATGTCTCGCACGGCCGACACAGCACGGCGATACACGGCCCCGCCCAGCTTCTCCATGCGCGTATCCACCGGGGTCGTCCACTCCTCCTCGATGTCGGCAACCACTGCAGCCTTGCCCGGCGTAAGCGCCTTCATGACGTCGTCGAGGAAGTCGTCGGCGATACGGGCGTTGTCCACGTCGGAAGCGGCACCCACGGTCATGCCGGCCGCAGCGCCAATTGCCACACCTGTCGGGCCTCCGAGTAGCCCGATGAGGCTTCCGAGGGTCGTGCCCACGAGCGTTCCAAACGGCGCCGACTCATTCCCCTGTTTCACCGTTGCTGTGCCGTCAGAGTTCTTTGCGACTACTGCAGAAGCGTAGAGGGAGATGCTTCCCTCGAGGTCAAGCCCTACCAACGCCTGTTTGCCCTCGTAGGCTTTGGCCTCTTTGTCGAAAACCACCACCAGCATGCGATTCATGTGCGTCCTCCGGTCGACTAGGCGTTCACGAATCGAAAGCGTCTGACCTAGTACAGATGCCTCCAGCGATGACCCTTGCGCTCAACGGCAACGAAAACGTAACCACCTTCCGACTGGGCACCAGCGAACGCCAGGAGGTTCCCTTCATTCCTCGGTTAGTGAAGCAAGCGGGGTCGGTAGCCACGCAACGCTTGCGGGGGCACGTCTCCTCCGCGCAGGACGCGCGCTTGCCGCGGTGAGCAGCACTCACGCGCCGTGCACGAGCACCGGACGCGCTGTCCAAGTGCGGCTACGCTAGCGCGGCATCCCGGGCAGCGGCGTCACAGGCCAAGCTCCCGCGCGTTCTGCTCCGCAAGGTAGTCGAAGGGTGGTGGGGGCCGCGCGAACTTGGCAGCTCTGCGATGCAACGGTAAGGCAATC
Source organism: Myxococcaceae bacterium (assembly GCA_052143535.1). Lineage (GTDB taxonomy): Bacteria > Myxococcota > Myxococcia > Myxococcales > Myxococcaceae > JADGRA01. The sequence continues at coordinate 18,472 of JBKQSS010000014.1, forward strand.
GAGAATCAGCCCTTCCGAAGCTCCCCGACCAGGACTCGAACCTGGGACATGGTGATTAACAGTCACCGAGAAGCACTACGACAACGAACAACTACCGAGGAGAACTGGCCTTGGCTGGCCGTACATGGCCGTTAGCAGTTCCAATAGAGTTACCATAGCGATCGAGTACCGTGGCCTGCCGGGCATTCACCGGGCTGCGAAGGTGGTCCTTCAACTCGACGGCTGCGAGCCCAGATCCACACTTCCGTCAATGAGTGTGCGGCGCCGTCACCACCCGCTCGGAGGGCGGAATGGGCAAACCCGTGGAAATCCGGGCACCATGTCGAGCGGGCGCCAGGGCACGCTTGGGGTGTTCGCCCCACTCACGTGAAGGCCATCTTGAGCCTAGTCGACAGCGCTTTCTCGATGGGCGGTACGATGACCGCATGACTCGGGTCCGTTTCTTCCAAAACCAAGCGCGACAGCGAATCGCCTACGTCGACGAGGGAGAGGGTTCACTGGTTCTCCTTCCCCCGTGGTGGGTGAGCCATCTCGAGCGCGACGCCGACGACCCCGACTATCAGCGCTTCTTCACCCGGCTCTCGAGGCGCTTTCGCGTCGTGCGCTACGACCGCGTCGGCGTCGGAATGAGCGATCGCACGCGAGGCGTCTTCACGCTGGCGTCTGAGGTCGCCGACTTTTCGGCTCTCGTTCATCACCTGCACGCACCACGCTTCCACCTCCTCGGCTTCTCTTGCGCAGGGCCGGTGGCGCTCGCGTATGCAGCGGAGAACCCCGAGCGGGTGGAGCGCATGGTGCTCTACGGCAGCTATCTCCACGGCGCGTCGCTGTCGTCGAAGCAGGTTCGGGCGGCGCTGATCGCGCTGGTGCGAGCTCACGGCGGACTAGGCTCCCGGACGTTGGCCGATATTTTTCACCCCACTGCTTCGGCCGAGGCGCGCAAGCGCTTCAACGCACTGCAGCGGCAGAGCGCCGATGCCGACACCGCGGCGCGCCTTCTCGAGCTCACGTATGCCCTTGACGCACGTGCGTTCGCCGGACGCGTGCATTCCCCCACTCTCGTGCTGCACCGCAAGGACGACCAAGCGATCCATCACGACCAGGCGCGCACGCTCGCGGCCAGCTTGCCGGACGCCACCTTGTGCATGCTCGGCGGAGCTTCGCACATGCCCTGGCACGAGGACGGCGACGCAGTGGTCGACGCCATTTCGGCCTTTCTCGGTCGGCCCGCATCCAAGGTTGAGGGTGCGACGGACGGCGACGCCGAGCTGCGCCGCGACGGCGAGGTCTGGCGACTCCGGTTCGGCGGCCGCGAGGCACTCCTGCGAGACTCCAAGGGCCTCGCCGACCTGGCACGCCTGCTCGGCCATCCCGGTGAGGAAATCCACGTGTTCGATCTCCTGGGAGCCGAGGCCTCCGAGCGGCGGGATGCGCAGCGGGGCGATGTTGCCGTCGACGCCAAGGCCCTGAGAGCCTATCGCCAGCGGCTCGACGAACTCGAACACGCTCTCGCCGACGCCGAAGCCCTCGCCGACCTCGGCCGCAAGGACCGGCTGACCGCGGAGCGCGAGGCTCTGCTTCACCGGCTCGCCGCCGATACGGGCCTGCGCGGGCGCGCGCGCCGGTTGAACGATCCGGTTGAACGCGCCCGCAAGGCAGTGGCGGCTCGCGTGCGTGATGCCATCCGTCGACTCAAGACTGCCGACCGTGCCGTTGGCACGCACCTGGAGAACTCGGTCCAGACCGGCATCCGCTGCGTCTACCGGCCCGCGCATCCCATCCGCTGGACGATCTCGCCAGATTTCCCCTAGCGATCCGCGCCTTCGGATCTGGCGCTTTCTCGATCATGACGCTGACAGACGAAGAGTACCGAAAGGTGATGCGCAAGGGCTGGAACCTTACGCCGGCCGTCTATGACAAGGTGTGGACTCCTGTGTTGCGCGAGTATTCGACCGGCTGCGTCGAGCGGGCGGGAGTGCGATCGGGAGACCGCGTGCTCGACGTGGCCACCGGGCCCGGCACCGCTGCGCTCGTCGCGGCCAAGCGGGTCGGAGATGCCGGCAGCGTCGTCGGCGTGGACATCAGCGATCAGTTCGTCGAAGTCGCCGCCGCGGCCGCCGCCGCCGCGGGATGCCGTAACGTTCGCTTCGAGCGTCATCCCATGGAGAAGCTCGCTCTACCCGATCGATCGTTCGATGCGGCGACGTGCGCGCTCGGCATGATGTTCGCTGCGCCAGTCTCCGCTGCCCTCGGCGAGCTCGCGCGCGTGCTGGTGCCCGGTGGTCGCTTCGGCGCCTGCGTCTGGGGACGACGAGATCACTGCTGCTTCCGCGAGGTCTTCCCGATCCTCGGACAGCGACTGCAGATGGACATCTGCCCGCTGTTCTTTGCGCTGGGCGTGCCGGGGGCTTTCCTCGCCGCGCTGGAGCGTGCCGGCTTCGTCGACGTACGTGAAGAGCGAGTGGGCGTCATGCTGCGCTGGGCAAACCGCGAAGAAGCGTGCGCCGCCGTGTTCGACGGCGGCCCAGGAGCGCTCCCGTTCTCCATGTTCTCCGAAGACGTTAGACGCGCCGTATGCGAGGAATACATCGCCTCGCTTGAGGCCTATCACCGCGGGGATGGCTTCGAGGCGCCGGCAGAGTTCGTTTACGCCAGCGCACGCATCGGCTGAGCGGCAGAGTAGCCCTCGCACTTCAACGCGGGACGCCGGCGCGCCCGTCGACGGTTCCTGACGTTCATTCCCATCTATTGGAGGTGTAGGGTTATCAGCCGGTCCTTGAAGAGCCCGACGGGTAATGGCCGAGGAGAAAAGAATGACGGATACTGATCGCGTTAAATATCTCCGCGTCGTTCTGCTTGTTGTAGGGCTAGTTTTTATATTTGGCGTATGGCCTCTCACCATCATCTGGCCTTCCGGCTGGGCGTGGCATTCGGAAGGCCGTTCGTACTACCTGGAAATGATCCTTGTGATTTACGCGACACTTGGAGTCTTTCTTGTCCTGGCGGCACGCAACCCCCTCGGCAACCTGAGCCTCATCTGGTTCACGGTCTGGTCGAGCGTCGCACACGGCGGTGTTATGGGAGTGCAGTCGTTTAGCGGCGCACATCATATGGGCCACCTCTGGGGTGACGTTTTAGCTCTGTTTGTGGTCGCGGCAGCGCTTGCAGCGCTTACACCTCGTCAAGCCAAGGCCAGCTCCCGGTAATCGGAGCTGGGCCGCGTCGACGCGTCTGCTCTGAGCGGGCTCTTCCTCGCCGAAAGTTGAAGAACCCGTTGCACAACACCTGCCGGTGCTGGTCCGGCTGCGGAGATGAACTCTCCCTCCGTCGAGGCTTCGGGGCGTTGGGCGGCTCTACTGGCCAGCCGCAGCCGTCATCGCCGAGACTCGGCCATGTCTCCAACGCTACCCCTCCGTCGACGCCTACCTGCGTAAGGCTCCCGCCTTCGCCCAGCCGACCTGCGCGAGGTCAAGCTCCCCGACCAGGACTCGAACCTGGGACATGGTGATTAACAGTCACCCGCTCTACCAGCTGAGCTATCGGGGAAGGGAGGGGCGGTGTTTAGGGTGTGACCTCTGACATGTCAACGCCTTGGCCAGCAGAGCAGCGTCTCCGCGGCCTCGATTGGACCGGCCTGGCAGCCGTCCGCAGGGGCGTCGTCGAGGCGCTGGGGCCTGTCCTCGCTGGTCAGGAGGCCGCCCGGGCCCTCACCCGGCTCCCACGGCGGCACCCCGGCTGGACTGGCGCGGAGCGTAGCGCGGCTGCCGAGGCGGTACTCGGCGTCGCGCTGTGGCGACGGCGGCTCCGGCACTGTGCCCAAGAGGACTCTCCCGCAGCTTTCTTAGACACCTTGGTTCATGACTTCGGAAGCACAGCGAGCCTGGCACAGCTTTCGCCCTCGGGCTGGCCCACGCGCCTGTCCTTCCCGGACTGGCTCGCGATGGAGTTCTCCGAGGCGCTGGGCGACGAGGCCGAGGCCTTCGCTGCGGCGACCAACATCCCGGGCCCGGTGTGCATCCGTGCCAACCGCCTGTGGTTGAACAGGGAGTCTCTCACCCAGCGTCTCAGCCGCGAAGGCACACCCGCCGAGGCCACCCCCTACGCGCCCGATGGCCTCTTTCTTGGAGGCCGCCCCAATGTCTTGGGCCTGCCCAGCTTTCAATCCGGGCTCTTCGAAGTTCAGGACGAGGGCTCGCAACTGGTGGGGATGTGTGGGGGCACAGCCGGGAGACCAGGTTCTTGACCTCTGCGCTGGCTCGGGAGGAAAGACGCTCCTGTTCGGAGCGGCCCTTCAAGACGAGGGGCGGCTGGACGCCTTCGATGTTGACCACTCGGCGCTCGAGCGAATCAGGCATCGTGCCGCGCGAGCCGGAGTCCACAAGTCGCTGCGCATCCTCCGGGAGTTGCCGCCGGAATTGCGCGCCACCCATGTCCTCGTGGACGCCCCTTGCTCTGCGCTGGGGACGCTTCGGCGGGGGCCGGACGTTCGCTGGCGTCTAGAGGCGAGCAGGGTGGAAGCCTTTCCAGGACTGCAGCGCGAGCTGCTCGAGAGAGCCGCGCGGCACACTGGGCAAAATGGGCGCGTGGTTTACGCCACCTGCACCATTCGTCCCGCGGAAAACCAGGAGGTCGTCGCGCACTTCCTTGCCGGGCATGCTGACTTCGTCCGCGAACCCGCTCCCGTGCCCGAGGCGCTGCGCTTTCCCGAGGGCGACTTGGTAACGCTGCCGCACCGTCATGCAATGGACGGTTTTTTGCGCAGCGGTCCTCCGTCGCCGCGGTCGATGAAGGTCGTCTCGCGCGCGGTGAAGCTGGGCTTGCCATGCAGAGGAGGCGGGTAGAATGAGTGTTCCCCTACCCGTGCAGCTTGTGCTTCCGGGCGGCTGGAGGAAGTGCCGCACGACGAGCTCCTGCGCCGCATTGCCGCGCGAAGCTGAGCAGTCTCCTTGCCTCAGGTGCCGGGCGCGGCAACTTCCCGCGCTCTGCCAAGGACGAGGGAGCAGACGAGGAGGAGCGCCCCCTCGAGGATGAAGGCCGGCATGAAGAGGTCTCCATGGCGGTAAACCATCCCTCCGACGCCCGCGCACAGGTAAAGCCCGCCGATGAGCGCCGTCACCAGGAGAAGGCTGGCTTCACCGCTTCTCTGACCAAACCAGGCCAGGGCGATGATGAGGGCGAAGAGCAGCATGCAGCCCCCGACGAAATACCAAACGACGTAGAGCATGGAGTAGACGTCCCCGGCGATTGGGAACTTGTCGAGCTCCCCATCCACCACCACCCGCCCCATAAAGGAATGACCGAAGCCGCCCAGGCCGATGACGACGCCGACCAGCAGGAGCACCACCGAGGCCACCCTCCTCATGGCGCACCCTCGTCGGCGGCCGCAACGGCGAAGGTCCCGAGTATTTTCCCCCACCCCCCGGGGCTGTCGATGGACTTTCGCAGTCCGAGGGCCTCGGCGCCGTAGCGTTCAAGGTTGCGGTGCTCGAGCTGGACCAGCGTCCGCTTCGGGCCTTCAGGGGTGAAGGTGACCTCGACTTCTGTGAGAAAGCTCGGGTCAAACTTCCACTGCGCCGTGATTTGCCAGCCGAGAACGAGCCTCCGGGGTGGGTCCCAGGCCAACACCTTTCCGGTGTCGCATTCCGAACCGTCCTCGAAAACCGCGTACCACCGGCCGCCAGACTGGGGCTCGAGCACCGCCCGTTTGAGCGGGGAGGTGCCGATGTGGTGCTCGCGCGGCCACCAGCGGTCCATTCCCTCGGTGAAGACACGGAAGGCCCGCTCCGCAGACGCCGCGACCCGCACGCTTTTTCTCACCGGCTCGTCGCCGCTCACGTGACGTCCTCCTCGTTGACTGCCTCTGCGAAGGCGGCCAGGGCTTGGTTCCAGAAGCGGTCCAGGTAGGCGTGCATCGACTGCACACCCCGCGGGTCGAGTTGGTAGACGTGCCTCGTGCCCTCCTGACGCTCTCTGACCAGCCCCGCGCCACGCAGCACCTTGAGGTGCTGGCTCACGGCCGGGCGCGTCACCGTCAACCCGGAGGCGAGTGTGCCGACGGACATGGGGCGCAGCGAGAGACGCTCAAAATGTGCCGGCGGGTGGGGTCCCCGAGAGCGGCGAAGCAGCGCGCTGCGTTAGCCATGACTAACGGTAAGCAACAGCTTACCAAAGCGCTGGTCGTCAAGCGCCGACAGGCCGTCTCGTGGAGGAGGGCGCTCTAAATGCCCCCTGCCGCCAGAGGTGCGGCCTTCTGAAAGTCCTCGCGGCTGAGTTGGTAGCAGGGGTGGTTGAGCCCGGTGGGCGGGTAGTGCTCGACATGGGTCGGTTTGAAGCCCAGCTTCTGGAGGACTCGGCGCGAGCCGGCATTCTCCGGGTGGTGACCGGCGAAGAGAGCCGGCGCCGCCAGCACGTCGAAGGCGTGTCGTACCGTGGCGCGAGCGGCCTCGGTGGCCAGCCCCTGCCCCCAGTGCTGGGGGAGCAGGAGGAAGCCGAGTTCGAGGGTGCCCGGTGGGGAGGCGCGTGGCCGCAAACCGCAACAGCCCACCAACTCGCCCGTGGCTCGGAGAAACACCGGGCCGTACTGCACCCCGTGTTTGGCCTGCCGTTCTATCTCCTGCCCCAGGCGCTCCTGCACCTGGGGCGGAGTGAATGGCTCGGCCAGGATGTAGGAGGTGACGCGGGCGTCGCCCCACACTCGCTTTGCCAGCCCCGCGTCTTCCGGGGCCCACGTCCGGAAAGTGAGCCGCGGGGAGCTCGGGAGCTGCAAGGGGGCTCCGTCGGTCTTCTCGAAGAAGCGCAGCAGCAGCCTGTTGACATGCTCCGGTGCCTCCATCGGAGCGAGATGGCCGAGTCCACCGAGCACCTCCAGCCGAGCGCCCGGGATGGTGCCCCCGTAACTTCTCGCCATGCTTTGAAAGCTCTCTAGGTCGTGCTCGCCTACCAGTACCAGCGTTGGGCACCGAACGCCTTCGAGCAGCGGCCGCGGCGCCGGCCGCTGCCAGACTGTCTCCACCATGCCGCCCCAGTGGCCCCCTCGGTAGGCGTCCACCATCTCCCGTACTCGGGCCCGGGCCTCGGGCTCGTCGTCGACGTGCCCAAACGCCTCGCTTCTGAGCCAGGCCTCGCGGGCACCGTCGAGGTCCCCCCGTTTCGCGCGTTGCACGCAGGTATCCCACCCCTCAATTTCCGGCCCTTCCCCCAACAGCAGCGCATCGACGAGCACCAGCGTTCGGACGGCGTTCGGGTGTGAGAGGAGAAAGTCCACCGCCACGGCGCCGCCCAGGGACGAGCCCACCAAGTGCACCGGCCCCACCCGCTTGGTGGCCAGGAGCCGGCCCAACTCCTCGGCGGGGCTGAAGCGACCGACATCGGCCCCGTGGGGGCCAAAGCCGGGGAGGTCCGGGACCAGGACGCGGTGGCACGCCTGCAGAGCGCGGACTTGGGCCGCCCACAGGCGAGCGTCCAGGCCGAAGCCGTGCAAAAGGAGCACCGGACTTCCGGAGCCAACGTCGATGTGGGGAAGCACTCCCATCGCCGTCTGGCCGTGTAGCATCCAGCGCCGCGGGGCGGGTATGGCCATGAGACGCGGCACAGCGCGCTGTCTTGTCGTGGGGGGGTATCTCCTGTTGACGGCGTCACCCTTGGCCCAGACGCCCGAGCGCCCCTGTGCCTTCGCCGGCATCCGTCCGGGCGAAAAGCGCCCCTGCCTCGGCGGAGAGCGCTCGCTCGAAGGTCGGACATACTGCGTGCACGTTCCCGCCGCCCCGAGAGCGGGGCTCCCGGTGGTGCTGTTGCTCCACGGCTACTCGAGCAACGGCGAGTCGCAATCGCGGTACTTCGACTTGGACTCCGCCGTCGACCGACGGAGCTTCATCCTGGTGAAACCGAAGGGGACGAAGGACCCGAGGGGAGCCCTTTACTGGAACTCCGGCCGCCACCTCGTGCCCAATGTTCCGGACGACGTCGCCTACCTCACCGCGGTCCTGGAGGACGTCGTCGCCGCCTTCGGGGCCGATGCGAGCCGCATCTACGTCGTGGGGCACTCCAATGGCGCGTTTATGGCCAACCGTCTGGCCTGCGAGCGCAGCGACCGCATTGCTGCCATCGTCAGCCTCGCCGCAGCGGTTGACCCCAGCGCCTGTCACCCGGTGAGTCCGGTGTCTGTCCTCACCGTGCACGGGACGGCCGACCTCCTCGTTCACTACGCCGGCGCCACCGGAGGCTTTCTGGGGCCTTATGCTTCAGCCGACGCGACGTTCGCTTTCTGGGCCAAGGCCGATGGCTGCACGGGACAACGGACGCCAGGAAAGCCACTCCATTTAACGTGCGATGGCACCGGGACGGACACGACGGTCTCGACCTATGCCGGCTGTCCGTCCGGGGTAGCCGTCGAGCACTGGAGGCTGGACGGGGCAGGCCACATCCCGAACTTCGCCCTCCCGGCTTGGCCTGACGCGCTGCTCGACTTCCTGTGGGCTCACCCCAAGGTGGCGGGTGTGAAATGAAGTGTGCGTGCTGTCGAGGTCCACCCGGACTCGGGGGCCCGGACAGGAAATTCGAGACCAGCGGCCTGCCTGTCATGAAGACGCCCGGGGAGAAGTCGGCAGCCCTGCACGACGACGAGACTGGCCGTCTCCGAGGGGCTCCCCGCCGCCGAAGCGAAACCGGCCGCTGCCAAGACGGCGGCCGTCCACTGGCCGGACGCCGTCCCGGTGCTAGCCTTCTCGCTGGATGCTTCGCCCCCCGCCGCTCCGGCCTGGAGACCGCATCACCATTGTCAGTCCGTCGAGTCCGGTCGACCGCGAGCTACTCGGCCGGGGCGTCGCGCGCCTTTCCGAGCGCTATAGCCCCACACTCGACGCGCACGTATTCGACCAGGAGCGCTACCTGGCCGGTGCCGACGCGGTAAGAATGCAAGCCCTTCGGGCGGCCCTCGCCGACCCCGACACGCGCGCCGTCTTCTGTGCCCGCGGGGGAAGTGGTGCGGGGCGACTGCTTCCGCTTCTGGACGTGGCGTCTGCGTCCCCCAAGCTGCTCGTTGGCTGCTCGGACGTCACCGCGCTGCATGCAGCGCTGCAGGCCCATGGGAGAACAAGCATTCACGGGCCAGTGGTGACCCAGCTCGCTGGCCAGCCACAAGCGGTACTCGACCGGCTCTTCCAGCTCCTCGAGGGCGGTGTGCCGTCCCCGCTCAGCGGCGCGACGCCACTCGTCGCTGGAGTTGCCGAGGGGCCGCTGTTGGGTGGAAACCTGGCGGTGTTGGTGACTGTCCTAGGCACGAGCTGGCTCCCGGACACCCGGGGCGCCATTCTCCTGCTCGAGGACGACGGCGAGCAGCCCTACCGGCTCGATAGGCTGTGGACACACCTGCGGAACGCCGGCGTCCTGGCGGGCCTCGCAGGCATTGCGCTCGGTGACTTCACCCACTGCGAACGCCCCGGTGCGGACTACACCGCTCATGACGTCCTGCGACGGCTTGCAGAGGAGACGCGTCTACCCTGCGCGGTGGGCTTTCCGGTGGGGCACGGCCCGGTGAATGAGCCGCTTGGCCTCGGGACGCGCGTCCGACTCGACGCCTCGGCAGGCACTCTCACTCCGCTGGAGGCGGCGACTCTGTGAGCGACTCGCTTCAGTCGTTGCTCGACGCCGGTGTCAGCGACGGCAGCTTTCCCTCGGCTCAGGCCTCCGTCTGGCACAAGGGTGCACCCGTCTTCCGGGGTGCTGCCGGTGGCGTGTCGCGCGACACGCCCTTTGACTTGGCCAGTCTCACCAAGGCCATTTGCACAGTTCCCCTCTTTCTCCGTGCCTGGACAGACGGGGCCGTCAATCCCGAGACGCCGTTGTCGCGCTTCCGCCCCGAAGCGCCCGCCTCAGAGGCCGGGGTCACCCTCGGACAGCTTCTTGGGCACACTTCGGGGCTGCCGACGTGGCTGCCACTTTTCTCCGAGCCCATCCAGCGGCTGCCGGATTTGCTCTCTCCGGACTGTACCGCTGCCACCCGCTTCGCGGTGCGCGCGCAACTGGTGGACGCCGTTGCCCGGACGGCCCTCGCTTCCCAGCCTGACGGCGCACAGACGTATGGCGACTTGGGCTTCCTCCTTCTCGGCGAAGTCCTCGCCGAGTTGGCTGGCAAGCCGCTCGACGCCCTTTACGACGCCCGGGTGCGGGAACCTCTCGGGTTGGGCGCGCACTTCCACCGTCTGTCTGGACGGGGGCATGATGTGCGGGACCCCTGCGCCGGGAACTGGGAGGGCCTTCCCGTCACCGGCCAGGTGCGCCCTCGCCCCCCGGCTCCAGGCCAGGGCTACGACTGGGCCGGCATCGAGCCTTTGCCGTCCCGGCCGGGCGAGGTGGACGACGACAACGCTTGGATTCTCGACGGCGTCGCCGGGCACGCCGGCCTCTTCGGGAGCGCCGAGGACGTGGCCCGCTTCGGCCAGGCCGCGCTGGAGGAGCTTTCGGGAGCCGGACGAATTGCCCCGGCCCGCCTGTGGGAGCGCGCCGTCTCGCCGCTGCCAGGGGGCGTCCACGGCCTCGGTTTCGACACTCCTTCGCCATATGCCTCCTCGGCAGGCGCGCACCTCGGCAACAGTCCGCCCGGCGCCTTTGGACACTTGGGCTTCACCGGGACAAGCCTTTGGGTGGACCGGGGCCGGGACCTGGTGGTGGCGCTGGTCACCAACCGCACCGCCAAGGGCCGGGACAATGTCGGCATCCAAGCCTTTCGCCCGCGCTTCCATGACCGGGTGGTGGTGGCGCTTGGCCTCGAATAAACACGCGCCCGACGTGAGCGCCAACGATGGAAACGTGCTGCAGGAAGTCGCTCCGGAGTCCATCCGCCGCGTGCACCTCCTCGGCGTCGCCGGCAGCGGGATGGGCAGCTTCGCCGGCATGCTCAAAGCACGGGGCTACTCCGTCAGCGGCAGTGACACAGACGTCTACCCGCCGATGAGCGAGATGCTGCGCGCTTGGGGAATTGAAGTGCTCACCCCGTACCGCCCGGAAAACCTGGACGCGACCAAACCCGACTTGGTGGTGGTGGGTAACGTCATCCGGCGCGTCAACCCTGAGGCGACGGCGGCGCGCGAGCGGGGACTGCGTCAGATGAGCTTTCCGGCGGCCCTAGGCTCGCTGTTTCTCGCCGGACGGCACCCGGTGGTGGTGACTGGAACGCACGGGAAGACGACGACGTCGGCACTGGTTTCGCACCTGCTCGTCTCCGCCGGGCTCGACCCCTCCTTCCTGGTGGGCGGGGTGGCGCAGAACGGCGGTGTCAGCTTCCGCCTTGGCAAGGGGCCACACCTCGTCGTCGAGGGCGACGAGTACGACACCGCCTATTTCGACAAGGGCCCCAAATTCCTTCACTACCGACCGCGCACGGCGATGCTTACCAGCCTGGAGCTGGACCACGCCGACATTTATCGCGATGAGGCGCAGTACCAGGCCGCCTTCGAGGCCTTCGTCAGCCTGCTTCCCCGGGACGGGTTTCTCGCGGTGAGCGCCCACTGGCCAAAGGCCGTCGAAGTCGCTCGGTCCGCGCCCTGTCGCTCCATCCTGTACGCACGTGCTCCGGGCACTCCCGCGGCTGTCTGGGCGGAAGGAGTCGAGCAGGGCCCCAGCGGCACGCGCTTCACCCTGGTCCAAGCAGGCGCGCCTTTGGGGCAGGTCGAGCTGAAGGTGCCGGGCCTACACAACGTGGAAAATGCGGTGGGCGCTTGGACGGTCGTCTCGGCGCTGGGCGTGGACTTCGAGACGGCCCAGGCCGGGTTTGCCAGCTTCGCCGGCGTCCGCCGCCGTCAGGAGCTTCGGGCGGAGGTTGACGGCATCGCGATTTTTGACGACTTCGCCCACCACCCTACGGCGGTGCGGGAAACTGTCCAGGCCATGCTGGGCCGCTTCCCGGGCCGGCGACTGTGGGCCGTCTTCGAGCCGCGCAGCAACACCTCCCGGCGACGGCTGCACCAGGCGGCGTACGCGACGGCCTTTGACGGCGCGGCACAGGTGAGCCTCCGGATTCCTGCTCGGCATGACCGCGTTCCGGAGGGAGAGGAGCTGGACGTAGAGCTGCTGGTGACAGAGCTTCAGGCCCGGGGCGTGGAGGCACACGCTGAGCGCGAGGTACCCGCCCTGGTGGAACAAGTGGCGAGGGGCGTGCGCCCGGGCGACGTTGTCCTCGTCATGTCCAACGGCAGCTTCGGCGGCTTCCACGAGCTGCTCATCGAGCGGCTCCGTGCCCTTCGCCCCGGAGCGGCGTGAAGTCCATCCGCTCCCTCGTTGTCCAAGGGTAGACGCTGTCAAAGGGCACGGGCCGGGGCCGGTTTCCATTCCCACGGCTCCGGTTCTGGATGGCAACGGCAGGGACTCCTGGTACGAGGAGGACCGGGACAGCACATCGCCGCTGCTAAGCGAGGCGCGGTGTCCTCTGGAGGTGAAACTGTGAAACACGTGCTCGCCATTGGCCTTCTTGCCACCGCGCTCGGCTGTGCCAGCGCGCCGCCGCCGCCAAAGCCCGTGGCTGGCGGTCCCATCAACTTTTCGCTCCCCATCTGGCCGGCGACTACCAGCCACTCCTTTGTCGACGACCGCGGCCACATTCTGGTGCTCGACGCGTGGGCGAGTTGGTGTCTGCCTTGCCAGACTGAGCTTCCGCAGCTGGATGCGCTGGCCAAGCAGTGGGCCGCGCAGGGCGTGCGCGTCTACGCCGTCAACGTCGACACGGGCGGCGGGACGGTGCAGCCCTTTCTCATGACGTTTCATGTGGACTTGCCGGTCCTCCTCGACCCGGGGGGCGGGGTCCTCACCGAGCGGCTTGGGCTGAAGGACATGCCCACCACCTGGGTTTTTGACCAGGCCGGCAACCTCGTCTTCACCGAGCAGGGCACCATGGCGCTCATCGCCGAGAAGGTGAACCTCATGCTGAGCACGCCGGCCAAACCGTGACGTTGGCCGTCGAGCCGCTCGAGGTGCTGCTTGCCTCGGCCGAAGCGGCGGCCCGGCTGGGCGGTGCGGTGCTGCGCGACTCCTTCGCCGGAGCGCGTACCATTAGCTTCAAGGGCGGCATTGACCTCGTGACAGACGCCGACAAGGCGAGCGAGGCGGCTGTCCTTGGGTTTCTCCGGACGCGGCACCCACTGCATTCGATGCTGGCCGAGGAGAGTGGGGCGTCCGGCGCCGGCGCCTACCGGTGGATTGTGGACCCCTTGGACGGCACCACCAACTACGCGCACCACCTGCCGCACTTCTGCGTCTCGGTGGCGGTGGAGGGCCCGGAGGGCCTGCTCGCCGGTGTGGTGTATGAGCCGCTCAAGGACGAGCTCTTCGCCGCGGCCCGGGGCCGTGGCGCTACCTGCAACGGCGTGGCCTTGCACGTCTCGGAGGCGGTGGAGTTGAAGCGGTCGCTGTTGTGCACGGGCTTCCCCTACAACGTCCACCAACACCCCGACGGCCCAATGGGCCTCTTGCAGCGCTTCGTCCGCAAGGCGCAAGGCATCCGGCGCATGGGAAGCGCTGCCCTGGAGTTGGCCTGGCTCGCCGCCGGGCGCTTCGACGGCTACTTCGAGTTTGGCCTCAAGCCCTGGGACATCGCCGCGGGCGCGCTGCTGGTGCTGGAAGCCGGTGGGCTATGTCGCCGCATTGACGGGGCACCGCTGGACTTGTCCGTCGGCGACGTGGTGGCTTGTGCGCCCGGGCTGGAAGTCCCCTTGGTCGGGGAGTGCCGGACGTTTCTGGCCGAGCTGGGTTACCAACCCCGGACCGGTGGCTTCGGCCGCTAGCGTCGGGTTGGAGGTGCGAGGCGCGCGCGGCTGACCAGTTGGGGTAGCGTTCCGCGGGCTAGGAGGGGTGAAGGTCATGTCCGAGCGCATCCAGAGCTTCGCGCAATTCTGGCCCTACTACCTCGGCGAGCACCGTCGGCCGGGGACGCGGCTCCTGCACCTCGTGGGCACGACGCTGGCCATCTTCCTTGCGCTGTTTGCCGTCACCACGGGGCGGTGGCTCTTGTTGGTGGCTGCGCTCGTTTGTGCGTACACCTTCGCCTGGGTGGGCCACTTCTTCATCGAGCACAATCGCCCGGCCACCTTCCGCTACCCGCTCTGGTCATTTGCGGCGGACTTGAAAATGTGGTGGGCGGCGCTAACCGGGCGGCTCCAGAACGAGCTGCAACGGGCTCACCGGCCAATGTAGCGGGGTGCCTGTCGTCTGGACGTCCAAGCTCAGCCAGGATGCACCTAGGTTGCCGCAAGCTCCACCGTGCTCGCCCAACGGTGGAGCGCGAGTGAGAGCGCCAGCGTGGCTAGCGGTGACGGGCGCGGAGCGCGATGGCGCGGCGGCGCCGCGCATAAAGCACGAGCGCCACGGCGACAAAAGGAAGGACGGCGAGCGCGGGGGTGCCAGGGGTGCCGCAGCCGGTTGCGGCCCGTGACTGGAGACCGTTCGCGGACGTCACCGCTGAGCTCACCTTAGGCGCCAAGTGGGCGCTCGGGTCGCCGAAGAGCTCGAACGTCGCGCGGACGTCTGGGTCCGACACGGTGTATTTGGCTTGCACCAGCGCTTCACCAAGAGTGAGGCCGTCCAAAAGAGAGGCTTGCCAGAAGTTGAGTGCAAGCGTCTCTTGGTCGCCGGGATTGGTGGCTCCCGAAGAGGCCACCATCGCCCAGGCGCCACCGCTTGGGACAGAGAGCAGGTCGCCCGCGAGGAATTCGCCGCCTTCGTCCACGAAGTAGCCATTGAGACAGCCTCCGGCGAAGAAGACGGAGGCTCCAGAGCCCGAGGAGAGGGCTGTGACATCCTCTCCGGAGAGAATGCTGCCGGACCAGGTGTCCTGGGCCCCATGCCCGAGGTAGCTGACAACGGCAGGGCCGGAAACAAGAGCCGTGATGAGCGAGATGTGGAGCGCCGCGTCGGCCGCTGCTTGTTGGGGGCTACCCTCGACGAGACCGTCCGCGCGGGAAAGCACGCTGGACGGCCAAAGCACCAGGCCAGTTCTTACCTGCTGGGTCTGCTGGGTGAAATTGGAGACGGGGTCGTCCTCGTCATGGACGAAGAGCATCTGCGAGTTCGGGGTAACTAAGGCGCGGCTCAGAATCTTGGCGACGGTGCGGTCCGCTGCATTGGGGTCGGACAGGGGCAACCGGCCGACGGCCATGTCCGGCGTATTCGCCTCCCAGAAACTAACCAGTGCGTCATCCTCCGCGGTCTCCATGTACTGGGTCTCGACCAGGGGAGTTGGAACGAGGTCGACGCCAGCGGCACCGCCGTAATTCCGCGGGTTGTAACTGGCGCTGCCAGCAAGCAGCACGTACCGCGGTGGACGGCTCCAGTGCGACTCTGCATAAGCGAGGAAGCGTTGCAGAGCGCTGACATCCTTCTCGCCGAAATTGAACTCGTCGTAGACGCTCTGGACATCGACGAGCGCCACACGCAGCCCCTCCGCCTGCCGCTGGGACACGAGCGGCTGGACGCTCGCCAGGAGGCTTGAGTGGGCGATGACAACCAGGTCGGCTTCTTCAGCGTGGATGCGGCTCGGCGAGTGTGCGGTAACGGCGACGGGAGTCTGAAGGTCCGGCCCAGTGAAGGCATAGAGCGAGTGCTGCCCACCGGATGGCACCGTCACCACGGAGGCGGAGGCGTCTTCCGGGTCCGGACTAACCTCGAGAGCCACGGTGGCGGCTGGATTGGTCAGGTCCAGGACGCCGGTGACATTCGCCTGGACGTCAGCGAGGTGCACGGTGCTTCCGCCGGGTGCACTGAAATAAAATGGCCCCCCGGTGCTCTGGTACAGGCGCGGGTAAGTCAGGCTCTGGTAGGCCTCGAAGCTAGCGTCGCTCGCGGTCGTCGCGAGCAACTGCACGGTGTTATTGCCAGCGACGAGAAGCCCGGACGGGATTTGAAACGTACCGCTCATGAACTGCTGGCCAGTGCCGGTGACTTGGCCGAGCGCGACGCCGTTGAGTGACACTTGGACGGCATGGGCTCCAGTGGTGACGCCCTGGAGGGCGACCTCGAGCGTCGCGGCTTCGGATGAGGTGAGGTCGAAGGCCGGGGTGGCGTAGGTGCGGACTTCCGGTGCGTCGTAAACCCAAGGGCCAAAGAATTTCTGCTGATTGCCGTTCTTGAGGCCGCCAAAATAGTTGATGCGGTCCTGGAATTGGAGCGTCTCCTGAAAACTCGACCCGGCACTGGGGCCAGCAGTCACGGTCGACTCGATGCTGGTTCGCGGTCCGCCGCCGAGCGTCCAGGTGACCCAGTAGACACCCACGTCTGTGTAGCGACCATCCACGCCCTCGCCGTAAAACGCGATGGCGTCTCCTGCGTTGAGGTGGGCGCCGTCCGCGCTCAACGCGAGAAAGGCGATGGGGCTTCCTAGGCTCGTGACGCTCAGCGAGTCGACCGCGACTCCCACCGGGAGCCCTGCAGCGAAGAGCGACTGCGCTGAAACGCTGTAGACGCCGGGGTTGCGAATGGCGATTTGCGCCGCCGGAGTGGCCGCGAGGGCCCAGCTCTGGACCGGCGCGGGGTGGACCGGCAGGAGCGGGCTCGGCACAAACAACTGGGACGAGTGCGAGGGCTGACTCAGAACGAGAGGCGTGCGTGAGGGGGCTGGCCTCGGGGCCGACGCTGGCAGAAACGGTCCTGTGGTCGCGGTCACGGGACCGAGCCATTGACTCTGGCCGTTCATGCTGATTGCCTCAATGAGGTACGTCCCACCTGGCGCCGTGGTCCAGTCCTCCAAGACGTAGCTCGGGCCGTTCTTGAGGTCCGTACTCATGCGGACCGCGCCTCCCGGGAGAAGGTCTGGCCCGACGCGCACGAGCGATGGGCCGGTCTGTTTCCAGAGGCGGTAGCCCAGCGTTGTCTGTTCTTGCCCCATCGTCCATGCGACTTGAGTGTGCGTGGAGTCGTAGGTGGCCTGAAGTCTGGCCACGCTAAGGCCAAGCGGACGGACGGTCACAATGAGGTTTACGTTGTTGCCGGCTACGACGTAGCCAATGTCAAAACCAGCCGGGACGCTCGCCGACGGAACGGCCAGCGTGTGGTTGTCGGTAACTCCCCCAGTGGCGGTGATGAGTGTGTAGGTGTTTGCCGCCAGTCCGGCCACGGGCAAGACCTTCAGCACCCCGACGAGCGCCAGCGCCCCATTGACGGTCAGCTTCGTGGCAGTCGTGCCGACAGTGAAGTTGAGGTTGGTGCTACTGGTCAGCGTCAGGGCACCGGTGGTGAGGCCGGCTGCAGTCGGAGTCAGGTTGGCCCCGGCACCTACCGACACCGCACGGCTGAGTGTTCCGTTGCCGGTCAGTGTCCCGGTGACTGTGAGCGTTGGCCCCGCGCCCGCAACCGTGCCGCTGACGCTCAGTGTACCGACGCTGAGGTTAGCCCCGGCGCCGTTCGTCAAAGTAAGGGTATTGCCGGTATTCACGGCGACGTTCGCGACTGCGTGCGTGACGGCGCCGCCTTGGACATTCAGCGTCGCGTTGCCAGCGGTGGCCAGGCTCGCCGGTACGTTCAACGCCGTCCCACTGTTGAGGCTCAGAGTTCCGGCGGTGAGAGTGATGGTCCCGGACCCCAAGGAAGAGGAATTCGTCGCCTGCAAAGTCCCGGTCCCAGAGT
The DNA here is from genome assembly GCA_052143535.1 of Myxococcaceae bacterium. Taxonomy (GTDB): domain Bacteria; phylum Myxococcota; class Myxococcia; order Myxococcales; family Myxococcaceae; genus JADGRA01. The sequence continues at coordinate 36,076 of JBKQSS010000014.1, forward strand.
TCACCGTTGCGCCGGAAAAGGTGTTGCTGCCACGCAGCACGAGCGTTCCGTTGCCGGTCTTGATGAAGTTTGCGCCGCTGATGGTTCCACTGAAGGTGTTGGTATTCGCGGTGATGTTCCAAGTTTCGCCTGCGGACCCAACAACCACGTTGGCCGTGATGTTGAGAATGTTGGCTGGATTTCCGCCAGTGCGGGCGATACCGCTGGCGCCAACTGTCAGACTTCCTGGACCGGCGATGGTGAGGGTGACGGCGCCCATCTTTGTGACTCCCAAGACGGAAGCGTTGGCCGCTGAGATGCTCACGGTTCCACCGGCCGCTGCGGTGAAGGAAGCAATGTCCGCGACTCCAGGCACTACGCCCGTCGACCAATTGCCAGCGGTGTTCCAGTTTCCGTCGCCGACCGTGTTATGCCAAACGGCGGTGGCTGCCTGAGTGCTGGTCCCCAGGCACAGAATGGCTAGAAGGAGTGCGCGCGCGCCTGGAGTCGTCACAAGGCAGCTCCTCGGCCAGCAGAAAGCGGAGTCGAGCCGTCGTGGGTGCGTCTGCGTCCCAGGAAGATGACGGCCCTCCGGGCGCACTCAGCGAGCTGGAAAATGGGGCGAGGTAGGCCGCGGATAGGTGCGCGCAAGTGGAGCGTCGAGGTGAATGGGTCCGGCCACCGTGCACGCACCGCCGCAGTAGCCCTCCGCCAGCCGAGACGGTGCAACTCGAGAAGTGAGTCGGGTGGGGCTTGGAAGCCTCCAGCCCAAGCCCGCAGCGTTGCTTTGCGGAACCATGAAGGCACGGAGGCCCGCGGTGCCCCCGGCGGAAGTCGAGCGCCGAGCAACTCCTCGGCCAGGTTCAGGAGAGCGACAACCGCCTCACTGAGTCGAGGGTTTCCGGCCAGGCACCCTTCCCAGGAGAAGCCCTTCGGCAGCGACTCGACAAAAGCTGCTACGTCGCAAAGCCACAGGGGCCGCCAGCCGCCGTGGTCAAGCTGGTGCAGGCACACCAGTCGAAGGTGGTCCTCAGCGGCCAGAACGCGGAACCTCGCACCCCCAAGTGTTTCCAAAGCGCTGCGCTCCACGAGTTCTCCAAAGCGACGGTCGGGGAGAAAGCGGCGCAAGACGCGCATGTCGAGGTCGACGAAACTATGGAGTTCAGATGGGAGGCTGGCGAGGAGGGCGCGGGCCTGCGCCTCTTCTGATGCGTCAACCAACACGTCCACGTCCCCGTACGGACGCAGGCCTGGTTTTGCGTAGAGCCGCGCCATTGCCCAGCCCTTGAAGACAATGGGCGTCAGTCCAACGGCATTGAAGTGTCCGAGGACGTGCTCCAGGTTCTTCTCGTGCAGAGCGGCCTGAAGCGTGTGGAGACGGAAGGCCTCTCGGAGCGCGAGGGCACTCGTTTCGGAGGCGAGCGGCGAGCCGCGCACGCGCCACCAGCCGAGGGCCCCACAACCCGTTTCGAGCAATGTGTCCGCGACGGCCGGGACGGCCTCGGCGAGGGCCGCCGACGGGTCAGGTGTCTCCCGCCAGGACGTCCGCAGCACCGAGGCGATGGCCGCGCCCAACGGCGGCGAATGAGGACTGGGGCCCACCATCAGCAGGTTCCTCCCGCCGGTGGGCACGGGGTGTTGTTGCAGCACGGCGGCGTGTTGATGTTGCACTCGGCCCCGTTAGGCGTGCACGGCGAGCCTGCGTGTGCCGCTCTGGGTGCCGTGACCAAAAGGATGACAGGAAGGGCCGCAAGGCCGGCGACCAGCATCCGCCGGCGCGAGCGGTTAAAGGATGGAGGAAGCTCGTCCACGTTGTCGAGTAGCCCAGCCTCACCCAGCTCCCGAATCGCCCGTTCAACTACGTCGGGTGCCATTTGGGCCTCGGTTGAAATCGCCTCTAGTGTTCGGCCGCCATCACACAGTGCCCAAATACGAGCCGCGGGTCCGTTGAGGCAGGACGCCTGGTGCGTTTCTTCCACGTAAAGCAGCGTCTCACCGTCAACTTCCTGGGCCACGATGCCGTGGCGACGAGGCCGCGGTACGAAGCCGCGCGGGGTGGGCATGGCAGTCGATGCTAGCACCCCCCGGCGTTAGGTCCGCGAAACCACAAGAGACTAGCGGCTCCTCTCCATCCCCCGCACACACTCCCACTTCTGATCGCCACTCGGAGGGGTCCCGGCCCTAGACAGCGGCAAAGCCGGCCGAGCGCAACTGCGACCGTCCGCGTCACTAGACTCTAGTGTCTTCGGCTGTTCGGCTTGAAATATTCCATAGGGATGGCTCGGCTGAAGTGCTCCGGGTAGCTCCGAGTTGTCGGCTTCGTCCCGGTCTCGGGTCACAGTACTGGCGCATAGAACGGTTGAACTCCGGGTACGCTCCCGCGTCCGACGTATATGCTGCGAGAACGGAGTTGCATTCGCACCGGCGAACCTCTCGTTGCTTGCCGCGGGCGGCTGTCGTGTGCGGGTAAGGGCGACCTTTCGGCTATTGTGGAGGAATGCAAATGGTCCCGACGCGAACGGTGCTCATGGCGTTGCTTTCCGTAATCGCGTTGGGCGGATGCAATTGCGGCACTGGTGGCATTGGCACTCCGACCATCACCAGCTTCACGTGCAGCCCGTCGAACGTTCCCTCCGGGGGCGGCCAGGTGAGGCTGTCTTGGAATGTTGCTGGCGCTACCAGCTTATCCATCGCCCCCAACGTAGGGCCGGTGTCACCGGTAACGACCGGCAGCACGACGGTGCAGGTGACGACGCCAACCACGTTCACGCTGACGGCCACGAACTTTGATGGAACCAGCACGAGCAGTTGCTCCGTCACGGTTGGCCTGCTAGTGCCCACCATCATCAGCTTTACTGCTACGCCCTCCAGCGTGCTGCCGGGGGGTGGCGCGGTGACGCTGGCTTGGAATGTGACTGGGGCGTCGAGTCTCTCCATTAGCCCGTACCCTGGCCCGGTGACCCCGGACACCACTGGCAGTGTGCCGGTGACGGTGACGGTGACCACAACATTCACGCTGACCGCCACGAACAGCAACGGTCAGAACACCGCAAGCGCGACAGTGACCGTGTGCGGGGCCCCGACCATCAACAGCTTTCTGGCGACGCCTAACTCCCTACCGGTGGGGGGCGGTTCGGTGGTTCTTTCCTGGAACGTCAATTGCGCGAGCAGTCTGTCCATCGAGCCGAACATCGGCGCTGTTGGTCCCCCAGACGCGGGAGAAGTCACGACACTGGTGGCAGTCACCACCATGTTTACGCTGACCGCGACCAACAGTGCAGGGTCGAGTACTGCGGACGCCGGAGTCACAGTGGCGGTGCAACCCCCGAATGATGCTGGCATCACGGTGACCGGCACCGTCGTCGACAATTACGGGATACCAATTGCTGGTGAGACGGTGGTCATCGAGAGCGACGGAGGCACGCAAACCGTCGTGAGCGACGGCGATGGAGGCTTTAGCGTGCAGAATGTCTTTACGCCCTACACTGCAACGGTCGTCGAAAGCACGCAGGCAGTTCAATACCAAGGGCTCACGCGGCAGAACCCATCACTCAATACGTTATTGAGCCTTCCGCAAAGTCACAGCGCCACGCTCTCGGGCACCTTCACCGGCGGGTTCTACCCAGAGGGCGCCAGTGAGAACACGGTTTTCCTTTTTTCCTCCCCACAAACCACCGCGAGCCTAGGGGACCAGCACTCTGGAACGTATTCGGTACCAGTAACGTGGGCGGGGCCGTCAACCACTGTGGGTACACTATTCGCTCTGCAAATCGAAAACGGCGTCACGGGCCTTCCGATGGCTTACCCGGGCTATGGCACGGAGGGAGTTCAGTTCCAAGACATGGGAACTCTTAGCCAGAACATTGCCCTGAGCTCAGTGACCACGGGGACCTTCTCAGGGGCGATAGAAACTGTACCGAGCGGTTACGCCCTGTCTTTCATCGCCGTTTCACTCGTGCCAGCCTCCGGTGTCAACATGGCTGCCGTCTTTGATAGCAGCGGCACGACGAGCTTCTCTTACGTGGTACCTGCGATCTCGAACACGGAGATTAGCGTCACGGCCGCCGCCACGAGCGGTCTTGGCGAATTTAGCTACATATTGCAGACGGGTCTCTCGGCCAACTCGACCGTCATGCTAAATATCCCGGCCTCACCAACGCTCATTTCTCCGGCGAATGCAGCCACGGGCGTCACGGCGGCGACCCCATTCTCGTGGACACCGTTTCCTGGGGGCATTAACGAGTTCCAAGCCACTCCCACGGGCTCAGGACCCGCCTTCTACGTCTTTACGGCCGCGACAACCCTTGACCTCGCGGATGCTGGCCTGCCGCTTCCGGCCTCGGCAGCGTACACCTGGCGAGTCGTTGGCTTTGCGCCCCTGGCAACCGTTGACGAGCTGGCAGAACCCGGCGGCATCACATTTCTGACGATTGACCTCAGTCAGGGTTACAGCGCAGTCAACACCTTCACCACAGCTCCCTGAAAAGGCGTTTCCGGAACTCGCGCTCATAGACAACCGGCCGAGTGTCCCGTCGCCTCGGATAACAGCGTCGGACCGAGAGCGCGTCGCCGCTCGCTCGGAAGCCCTAAGTACTACACGTATTGTTGGGCAGACAGATCCCCGAGCAACATTGGGGACCAACGTTGCAAGGCTTGCCACCACTTGCGCACGCCTCGGCTCGGGGTGCGGTCACCAGCATAATGACTGGGATTGCCGCCATCGCGGCGCTGGCGAGCATTCGACGCCGCGACATATTGCTCGGTGACGGTAGTTCCCCGCCGTTCTCAAGAAGCCCCGCCTCCGCAAGTTGCCTCAGGGCGCTGACCACGATGTCTGGGAATAGGTTGGCCTCGGTGGCAATGGTCTCTAGCGACCGCATCCCGTCACAGAGTGCCCAGATGCGGCTCGCGGGCCCATTCAGCGCGGAAGCCTGGTGTGTTTCCTCGACGTAGAGCAGCAACTCACCGTCGACCTCCTGGGACAGGACGCCGCGGCGACGGAGCTGCGGTACGAAAGCGCGCAGAGCAGACATGGTTCGGAAGACTAGCACCCCTTGAGGCCCCCTCCGCTAAGCGCAAAAGGGCCTCGGCCGCTCTCTTAGCCGACCCGCGAACACTCCGGAATCCTTCCGCCTCAGACACGGCTCGAGCGAGGGTCGCGAGGACCTCCGCTGGGCGCTCTCGCGCAGGGACAGTGTTGGTGAGTAGCGCCAGCGCCAGTTCTCCCCGCCCCAGTGCTTTCGGTTGCCAGCGCCCCCGCTTGAAATATTCCGTCAGGACAACAAACCCAAGAGGTAGTGGCTCAGTACCAATGGGCGCCAAAGCTGGGGAGACCGGGACACGGTCTTTCTGGCCATCCGCGCTGCGCACCGAGAGCGCGCGGGGGTAGGGGTGGATACGCCCGTGCGAGTCTAGAAGGGCGTATTCGTCCGAGTAGTACGTTGCTCCGGCTTCGAGTAGCGCGCGAACGAGGGTTGTCTTTCCGGCGCCCGAGGTGCCTGGTAGCATCAGAGCCCTCCCCTGAAAGCCCACCACACCAGCATGAACGAACACGAAGGCCCGGGAATGCTGGGCGACGAAGAGTTGCAAGTCACTTTCGAGCACGTCCAGCGCACCCAAGTGGGAAAGCCCCCGCCCGAGTGTGACGCCGTCTGAAGTGACGAGGACACCGTCGGCGCCATGCACCAGCGCGTACGCTCGCCGCGGGCGTCCTGCGCGCCCCGGTCGCCAGGATGGCGGCATCCGGACCCGTGCCTCCTGAACCAGCGTCGAAGAATCCCCATCGACACTGAAGCCAACGCCGAAGGCGCTGCCACGAAATTTCAGTGGTGCTCGCACCAAGCAGGAGACTCGCATGGGACGAGCACGCGCCGCGAGCGCCTTTACGACGTCACTTTGCTGGTGCCGCCACGGGCGCGCCTGCCGGCGCCGCTGCAGGCTGAGCCCTCGGCACTTGCCAGCCGCCTCCGAGGGCCCGGTAGAGGCTAATTAACGCGAGGTACCGCTGGGCCCGCACCGCAGCCAAGTTGAGCTGGGCCGGGAAGAGGTTGTTCTGGTTGTAGGTGACTTCCAGGTAACTGGACACCCCGCCTTCGAAGCGGTCATAGGCGAGGTCCACCGCTTGGCTGAGGTTGCTCACTTGCGCCTCACGCTGCTCAATTACCGGCTGAAGCGCTGCCGTGTCATTGAGCGAGCTCGCCACCTCCTGGAAGGCGTTGAGGACGCTCTGCTCGTACAGGGCCTCCGACTGCTGCCAGCTTGCCCAGGCCGCGTCGTACTGGCCCTTCAACTGCGCGCCCTGAAGGAGGGGGGCGAGCCAGCTGGCAACGCCGCCGCCTGACCAGACGAAGGAGGGGCCATTGAAAATTTTTGTGAGGTCCGGCGTGGCCAGTCCGGCAATGCCGGTGAGGCTGATGGAGGGGAAGAAGTTTGCTTGGGCGACGCCAATGAGGGCGTTGGCGGCGATGAGTTGCTCCTCCGCCTGGTGTACGTCGGGCCGCCGCTCGAGCAGGGACGAGGGAAGGCCGGGGGGAATACTGGGAGGAAAAACAAACTCGGTAAGGGTGCGCCCGCGCGGAATGGGGCCCGGCGGTCGCCCGAGCAGGTAGGAAATGAGATTCTCCTGGTCGACAATTTGCCGTTGGAGGTCCAACGCCGTCGCCTTGGCGTCGTTTACTTGTGCCTGGCCCGTGGCCACCTCGAGCTTGGAGCTCGTGCCTCCTTCGAGGCGCGCGGCGTACAGCTCGAGCGTCTTCTCGAAATTCTTCACAGTCGAGTTCGCAATCTCTAACTGCGCGTCCAGTTGCCGAAGCACGACGTAGGCCGAAGCGACGTTTGCCACGAGACTGACAATCACGCCGCGGCGCCCGTCCTCGGTGGCCAGAAACTGCGCCACCGCTGCCTCGGTGCCACGGCGAAACTTCCCCCAGAAGTCGATTTCCCAAGCGAAGGAGACGTTGATGTTGAACTGAGAGCCGATGGGCTGAGGCGTCAGCGTGCCAAACGTCGACGTAGTCTGCCCCGGGAGGTAACTCCCGCGGCTGTAGCTGGCCCCGAGCCCGGCTCCCACCGCGGGGTAGGCCTGGGCAGCAGTAATACCTGCCTGCGCGCGCGCCTGTTCCACGCGCGCCGCGGCGATGCGCATGTCGTAGTTATTCTTGAGCGCCTCGACAATGAGGCCCTGCAAGGCCTCGTCCTGGAAGAGCTCCCACCAGGGCATGTCGGCGATGGACGTCGCATCGGCCGGCTTCACCTGGTCCCGGAAAGCCTCCGTCATCGGCACCGCCGGCCGCTGGTAATTCGGCCCGACGGTGCAGCCAGCTAACAAAGCGGCGGACGTGAGGGCGACGCGGAAGGTGCGCCTTCTCATGAATGGCCTCCCGCCCCCTCCGGCGGAGCCACGGGAGTGACGCCGCCTGGCTTGTGCGCGCCGTCCTTGTGCCCGCTGAGCCTCTCGACGAAGACGAAGAGGACGGGGACGAGAAAAATGGCGATGCCGGTGGCCGCCAGCATCCCCATGATGACGACCGTCCCCAGAATTTTTCGCGAATTGCCTCCAGCCCCGGCGGCGAGCCACAGCGGCACGCAACCCAGAATGAAGGCGAAGGACGTCATGAGGATGGGCCGCAGCCGCAGCTTCGCGCCGGTGAGAGCGGCCTCCACCAGTGGTTGGCCCTTCTCGAGCTCTGCCTTGGCGAACTCCACAATGAGGATGGCGTTTTTCGCCGCGAGGCCGATGAGCATGATGAGGCCAATCTGCCCGTAGACGTCGAAGTCGAAGCGCCGCATGAGGAGGCCGGCGAAGGCGCCGAGAATGGCGATGGGCGTCGAGAGTAGGACGCTGAAGGGAAGAGACCAGCTCTCGTACAGCGCGGCGAGGATGAGGAAGACGAAAACAAGGCTGAGGATGAAGACTTTGGCCGTGCCCCCCTCGGCCGCCTTCTCCTGGTAGGACATGTTCGTCCAGGCGATGCCCATTCCCGCCGGGAGCACTTCCTTGGCTGTCTCCTCGACGGCCTTCATGACTTGTCCCGAGCTGAAGCCCGGCTTGGCCCCGCCGAGTAGCTCGGCCGAGCGGAAGAGGTTGAAGCGGACGGTGAATTGCGGACCGCTGATGTTCTCGACGGTGACAAGGGTGGAGAGCGGGACCATCTCGCCGGAGTTGTTCCGGACGTAGAAGCTCTCCAAGTCCTTGGGTTTGAGGCGGTACTGGCTCTCGGCCTGAAGGAAGACGTTCCAGGTGCGGCCGAAGCGGTTGAACTGGTTGATGTACATGCCCCCCAGAAACGCTTGCAGCGTGTCGTAAACGCTGCCCAGCGGGATGCCCTGCTTGAGGACCTTGTCCTTGTCCACGTTGACGAAAAGCTGGGGCACTGCCGGCGCGAAGTTGGGGAGGACGCCGGCTACCTCCGGCCGCTTGCTGAGCGCCTGCACCAGCTTCGCCGTGTTCTCCGCCAGGAATTGCTCGCTGCCACCGGAGCGGTCCTGCACCATGACGTCAAAGCCGCCGGCGGTGCCAATGCCGGGGATGGCGGGCGGGGGGAAGGCCACCAACCGTGCCTCCGGAATGGCGGCGAAGGCTGCGTTGAGGTGACGCAAGATGCCGCCGACGCGCTCCTCCGGTGTCTCGCGCTCGGACCAATTCTTAAAGGACACAAACGCCGTCCCGGTGTAACTGGCCGAGTTGGAGGAGAGGAGGTTGAGGCCATTAATGACGTTGTAGCTGCGGACGCCGGGAGTCTTGCTGAGTATCTCCTCCACCTTGGCTCCCACCGCGCGGGTGCGCTGCAGCGACGCGGCATTGGGGAGCTGGTAGGCAAGCAGGCAGTAGCCTTGGTCCTCCTGGGGAACGAAACCGCCGGGAAGTTTCCCGCCGACAAGCACGTCCACCACCGCGACGCCTACCAGCAGCGCGAGGGGGATGAGCATTTTCCGGATGAGGCCGCCGCTCAGAGCGCCGTAGCGCTCCGTCATCCGCCGGAACCAGTCATTGAAGCGGGCGCCGAGGCGTCCCAACAGGCCCCTGGTGGTACTCCTCGGGCGCAAGAGCATGGCGCTCAGCGCCGGGCTCAAAGTGAGCGCGTTGAAGGCGGAGAGAAGCACCGAAACGGCAATGGTGACGGCAAACTGCTGGTAGAGCAGTCCGGTAATGCCCCCGAGGAAGACGGTGGGGACGAAGACGGCAGCCAGGATGAGCGCGGTGCCGATGACCGGGCCCTCCACCTCTTTCATCGCCTTGAAGGCTGCGTCCCTGGGCGTCAGCCCATGCTCGATGTGGTGTTCCACCGCCTCCACCACGACGATGGCGTCGTCCACGACGATGCCAACGGCCAGCACCAGGCCCAAAAGCGACAAGGTGTTGACGGTGAAGCCGAGGAGGGGAAACACGGCGAAGGTCCCGACCAGTGAGACCGGCACCGCGATGATAGGAATGAGGGTGGCACGCCAGGATTGCAGGAAGATGAAAACGACGATGATGACCAGCGCAATCGCCTCGAAGAGCGTCTTGACGATGTCGTGCATGCCCTCGCTGATTTGAAGCGTCGTATCCAGCGAGACGTCATAGGCCATGCCCGGGGGGAACTTCTCTTGAAGCTCGGCGAACGTTTTCTTCACCCCGGCCACCACGTCGAGGGCGTTGGAGCCCGGTGCTTGCTGGACGGCGATGACGCCCGCCGGCTGGCCGTTGTAACGCCCCTCCTGCATGTAGCTGGTTGCCCCGAGCTCGATGCGAGAAACGTCCTTCAGTCGTACCGTCGACCCGTCAGGGTTGAGGCGGACGATGACGTTCCCGAAGTCCTCCGCTGTCACCAGGCGCCCTTGGGCGCGCACCGTGTAGGTGAATTGCTGCCCCGGCGGAGCCGGCTCGGCGCCGATTTGCCCGGCTGGATTCACCACACTTTGCCGCTTCACCGCCTCCGCAAGGTCGTTCACGGTGAGGCCGAGCCGGGTGAGCAAGTCGGGATTCACCCAAACGCGCATCGCGTAGTTGGCCGAGCCGTACAGCACGACGTTCCCGACACCGGGGATGCGCTTCAGCGCGTCGACGATGTTGATGGTCGCGTAGTTGCCGAGGAAGGTGCCGTCGTAACGCTTGTCCGGCGAGAAGAGCGAAACGACGATGAGAGGAAACGAGTAGGACGGCTGGATGGTGACGCCGTTGTTGAGGACCGCCTGCGGCAGGCTGGATTGCGCCTGCGAGTAGCGGTTCTGGGCCAGGACGTTGTCGGTGTCGATGTTGGAACCGACGGAAAAGGTGACCACCACCGTCATGGTCCCGTCGCTGCCGTTGGTGGACTGCAGGTACAGCATGTTCTGCACGCCGTTCATCTGCTGCTCGATGGGCGTTGCCACCGCCTGCTCCACCGTAATGGCGTCGGCGCCGGTGTAAGTGGTGGTCAGCTGTATTTGCGGCGGGACAATGTTGGGGAAGAGGGCGATGGGCAACCCACCCAGCGCCACGACACCGGCGATGACGGTGATGATGGCGAGGACAATCGCCACAATCGGCCGCCGGATGAAGAACGCGGACATGGTGGTGTCTCCCCTCGCGCTCCGGCTAGCGGGCCGGCCCAGTAGGCGAGGCAGCGGCCGGGGCGGGCTCCGGCTTGACCAGCGTCCCGTCCGTGACTTTCTGCAGCCCCTCGACAATGACGCGCTCGCCGGCGTTGAGGCCGGAGGTGATAATCCACTGCGCTCCGACGCGCGGCCCCACCTCCACCGTGCGGATTTGCACCTTGTTGTCGGCCGTCACCACCGCCACGGTGAAGCCTCCCTGCAGCTCGGTGACGGCGGCCTGCGGGACGAGCAAGGTATTGCCTCCCTGCCCCGGCAGCGTGCCGCGGACGCGGGCGTACTGTCCTGGGCGAAGCAGCGCATTGGGGTTGGGAAAGACGGCCTCCACCTGCAGGGTTCCGGTGCTGGTCTGCACCTGGCGCTGCGCAGCGATGATGAAGCCCTGGTAGGGGTAGAGGCTGTTGTCGGCCAGGAGGAGTTGAAGGCCGCCGGTCCCCCCGTCCCGCATCTCCGCCAGGCGCTTGCTGGTCGCCGCCGCGTCCTGGTTCTCCAGGTTGCGGAAGTTGGTGGCGTAGCGGAGGTAGTCGGCCTCGGACACGTTGAAGATGACTTTCGCCGGCTCCACTTGCGAGACGGTGGTGAGCAGTGTCGGCGTCCCCTGCCCAACCAGGTTGCCGATGTTGACTTGCGCCGTCCCGACGATGCCGTCCACGGGCGAGTAGATTTTCGTGTACGACAGGTTGAGTTTGGACTGCTCGAGCGCGGCCTTCGACGCCTGCATTTGCCCCACCGCTGCCTCTTGGCTGGCGAGGGCGTTGTCGAGGTCCTGCTGGCTGATGGCCTGCTTCGCGGCGAGGGGGCGGTAGCGCTGCACCGTCACGTTGGCCCGAGACAACAGGGCCTGCGCTTGGGCGAGGTTGCCTTGGGACTGGAGCACCTGGGCCTGGTACTGGGCCGGGTCGATGGTGAAGAGGAGGCTTCCCGTCTTCACGTAGGCGCCGTCCTTGTAGTCCTGGGCCTGGAGGAAGCCTGCGACGCGCGCGCGAATCTCGACGTTGAGGTACCCGTTTACCGTCCCGACGAACTCGGCGTAAACCGGGACGTCCTCCTTCACCACTGCCGCGAAGAGGACGGTGGGCGGCGGGAGCGGCGGCGGCGCTTTCTCGCCGCAGCCCAGTGCCCACACCAACATTCCGGCCGCAAACCACGCGGGCGACCGCGGAAGACAGCGCATGCACCCTCCCCAGCGCTTCCCGCCAGACGGGCCGTGGAGCGGCCGGCAATATCCACGAAACCCCGAGGCTTGGCTACCGAGGAAGTTGGCGGCGAGAGGCCGAGCGAGCGGCTCTTCACGTCTGCCGAAGGGGCAAGCGACGCTAGAAGAGGCTTTCCGGGACGAAAACGATGTCCCCCGGCAAGAGCTTCAAATTCTTCTCGCGCCCGGTGCCGATGTCCGCCACCCGCACACGGATTTTCGTCTCCTTGCCATTCACCACGCGCGTTACCGCTACGTCGTTCTTGCTGGCAAGCTTGCCGAAGCCACCGGCGACGGTGATGGCTTGGATGATGGACATCTCCTCGTCATAGGGAAACGTTCCAGGCTTCTGCACTTCACCGAAGACGAAGATTTTTTTGCTGTTGTACTCGCGGACCAGCACCGAGACTTGCGGCCGCTTGAGGTACTTCTCCCCGAGGCACTGGGTGAGGAGGTCCGCGGTGCTGCTTCCATTCAGCCCCTCCACCTTCAGCTTGCCGCATAAGGGGAAGTCGATGGTACCACCCGGGCTAACGCGGTAGGGGCCAGAAAGGTCCGCCTCCTCGAAGACGCGCACTTCGAGCAGGTCGCCAGCCCCCAGCGTCGTCGCGCTCGGCTGTACGCCTGGAGCGCTCGGGATGTCCGAGTTGTTGGTGGTGGGGACGCTGCCGCCGTGCGGCCCGACGCAGGCCGACGCCGAGAGCAGCGGCACCAACAGGAGGAGACGGAGTCGGTACGTCACGCGGGAGGCCAGCACTCTAATACGTGAAGGTTACCTCCACGAAGGGCTGCCATTGCGTGTAGTTGAGCGCGTTATTCGTGGTGTCGGTGCTGGTGTGGTACGTCAACAAGAGACCGGCCCCCACCACGAACCAGCGCAACACCTGGTATTCGGCCAGCGCGGTGACGGTGAGCTGCGTGTCGTTGCGACCCGTGGTTGGGGTGGCTGGGTTGCCGACCGCGAAGTCGAAGAAGTCATACGCGGCGGTGAGGCTCAAGGAGAGCCGGCCGCCGAGAAATATTTTCCCGGAAATGTAGGGCCGGTCATCGACGTAGCTGCCGTTTCCGGCCACCGGGTTGACGTCGCGGAGGAAGCCCACGGTTAGGTGGGCCAGCTCGGTGGCCAGCCACGTCACCTCTGCCTGGCCAATGACGGTGGAGGTGGAGCCCGACCCCCAGCCCTGCACCCAGCCGGCTTTGAGAATGACGGAGAGTTTGGTGCTGACCAGGCCCACCAGCCCGACTTCCAGCTTCAGCTCCTGGGCCTCCGGGTTGAGGGTGGGGTCGCTGTAGAAGGGGGCGTTGTAGCTGCTGGTGAAGACGAAAGCCGTTTCCGGGAGAAACTTCAGCCGGACGTCCAGCCCGCCAATGAGCTCCTGGTAGTTGTACTGGGAGAGGTTGGCCGGGTTGCAGGGAGACGTCGGGGCCGTGCAGTTGGGGTTGCCCGGCACCACCCCCGAGTACTGCTGGAAGAATTCCACGGCGTAGGAGCCGTGGGGCACAAACTCGAGCGCTCGCCCACCGGGGCGAATGGGGACTTCCACGCCCACCTGGTTGTAGAGCGAGATGACGCCGACGGGCACCGACGGGGTGTAGGTGGTGGCCGACCGGCTGAAGGTGTCGATGATGTTGAAGCCGACGGCCCCGTTCTTGTTGAACGAGCCATGCAGGTCCGCGGCGGCGTCGAGCACGCTCGCCGCGCTGTCCCCGGGCGTAATCCAGCCCGTGTACCAGAGGTAGTCGATGTAGCCGTTTAGCCCGAAAGTGTTGTTGTCCCCGTCAATCTCGAGGTTCAGCCCGGGGCGAGTGTGCAAAATCATCTCGCCCTCGATGGTGTACGTCCCGTTGGGGTTGGGCAGGACGACGGCCGCCGAGTTGTACACCAGCCCCTCGGTGAGGAAGAGGTGCAGTCGCCCGGGGCCGATTTTGAAGCCGTTTTCCTGTGGCTTCTCCCCGGCTAGGGCGTCGGGGGCCGTGCTGGACAGGCCGGTGCTGGAAGGCGCGTCTGTCGAGTCCTGCGCGGAGGCGCGAGACGGCAGAAGGAGCAGCACGCACGCGGCGAAAAATGCGGCGGCAGCAATTTGGTGCGGACGCCTCATGCCTCCCGCGAACCCCTTGGGCTCATAGGTTGGGTCCGTGCCCCGCCTCGCGCCACGGCGCAGCGCGTGGTGAGGACATAGCACGCTGCGGCGCAGCCATTCCAACAATTGGGCGGAGCGTTCCCCACCCGTCAGTCCAGCCCGACGGCAGGTTTACAGCCGCCCGTCTACATGGTGGGACTGGCTGGGGGCGGGCAAACGGTGGCTGGCGTGGGCGGCGGGGGGTTGGTGGGGTCGCCGCCCGGAAGGTCCGAGGGCACCACCACCTCGACACTCAGGTTCTCATCGGTGCGGAAGGCAAGCTGGCCGATGCACTGCTCGGCCTCCGTCCGCAGCTGCTCCACCTTGGACTGGGCGATGGTGACTTTGGTGTACTCGTGGTCCGCGGAGGGAGCGTCCTTCTTCGCCACCGCCTCCTGCAGGGCGACGTCCGACTGCTCGGAGATGCGCAGAAGCCCCTTCACCTGGGTGAGCTTCTCGTTGACGCAGTTCAGCTTCACCACGTCCTTGGTGTTGCGCGCCTCTTCCAGCTTGCCCAGCACCGCCTTGTAGGCGGCCTGCATTTGGGCGACGGCGGCCGAGCTCCGGCTCAGCTTCTGCGCGTCGGGCACCTCGGAGGCCTTCTCCTCCGGAGGGGCTGCGACGGGGCGCACCGGCGCCTGGGCGAAGGCCGCCGCCGCAAGCAGTAGGGCTGGAAGGACAAAGGGGCGAGAGGACATGAGGCCTTGAGGCTTACGTTAGGAAGGCCTGGGCGAGGGTGTCAAACACGCTGGTCAAGGCCGATGGGTCCTGTGGCACCGGGCGCCTCAGGGGGCTGACGCTGCGACGTCATTCTACTGGGAGGCGGTGAAGAGGAAGGGGTACTGGACGGCCACCTCGTCCGGCGGCTTGAAGGGGAAGACCCAACTGCGCATGAGGCTCACAATGCACAAGCCCACCTCGGCGCTGCCCACCGAGTTCTCCTCGAGGCGGATGTCTCCGGCCCGTCCTGCGGGCGTAATGTTGAAGCGCACCACCACCTTGCCCTTCAGCGTGGGGTTACGCTTCAGCTCCTTCTCGTAGCAGCCGCGGATGGCGGTGAGACGGGCTTTGATGTAGCGAGCCAGCGCCTCGCGGTCGACGTCCGCGCTGTCTACCTCGGGCGCCGCCGCAGCCACCCGGCCGCTCACCCGGGCGTCTCCTTTGGAACCGAGCGAGACGTTGCCGCCGCCGGCCGTCCCGACGTCGCCGATGCCGGCCGCGGAACCGGCGCCGCCGCCGCGCGGTCCGCCCACACCGCCGGTGGTGGCCACCACCACTCCGCCTTGGGCGCCCTTCAGGGCGGTGGCGACGTCCTGGGTGCCGGTGCCCTCGCCGAGCAAGTCCTTGAGGGCTCCCTGTCCACCGGAGGCGCCGAGAATTTTGAGAATGCCTTTGCTTTGCACCTTCTGGGCGATGGCCGCCTTGCGCGCCTCGTCCGAGGCGGGCTTCTCCTTCTTCTTCTCGACTTTCTTCTCCACCTTCTCCTCACCCTTCGGCTCCTCCTTGGGCTTCTCCGGCTCGGGGGGCTTGGGCGGGACGAGCAGCTTGGCGAAGCGGTCCGGTAGCTCGTCCAGCGTCACGTCCGAGTCGGCCGGGGTGGGGGTGAGCGCAATCCACACGGCGGCGGAGAAAAAGAAGAGCACCGAGAGCGCGAGAATGCCGAAGAAGGTGTGGTCCAAGGACGACCACAGCGTGCCGCGAAATTCCGCCGGCAGCGCCATGCGCACCGGCGCGGGAGGAGGCGGGACGAATTGAAACAACAGGGTGACTTCGCCCAGAGACACCTTGCCCTTGGCCGACTCGTCGAGCTGCAGCGCGTAGACGCTGCCCCGCTTCTGCGCCAGCTTCTGGGTGCGCAAGGTGGCGAAGTCCACGTCACGCTCGCCCAGGCGGACGCGGCCGTCCATGCGCTCGGTGAAGAGGAGGTAGTAGTGCGTCCCGCGAAAGTCGAAGACGGGAAAACTGGGCGGTAGGTTGCTGGCGGGAATGACGAAAGTGTTTTTCGCGTCCTGGCCCACCGAGACGCTGTCCGGGCGCCGGATGTGGCGTTCCTCGATGATTTTTCCGCCCTGGATGATGCCTACGCGGAGAATTCTGGGACCGGTCGAGGTGCGAGTCATTGGGCCCTAGAAGGGGTCACGCTCGACGCTCTTGAGCACCTTGTTGAGGAAGCTCTCGGTGCGATTGAGCTCGTCGAAATTGAGGTTCTGGCGCTGCAAAATATAGAAGGCCTGCGGCTTTTGGATGCGTCCTTCGACGGTGATGGCCTCTAGCTTGATGACTTTGCGGCCGCCCTTGGTGCGGGCCTCCTTGGACACCTTGGGAGCTGGCGTGGCCGGAGGCGGGGTGCTGCCGGCACTGTCCTGGGCTGCGGCGGGAAGTGCCAGCAGCCCCAAGGCGAGTAGCAGGGCGCGGCCGGGCGGGGAGAGAAGCGTCATTTATTGTCCGCCCCAAGCTTAGCAGGGGCTTGTGCAGGCGGGGTGGCTTGGGTTTTCGAGGCGGGCTTGCCGGACGGCGCCGCCTTGCTGGGCGCAGCGGCCGCCTCCTTGTCCTTCTCCACTTTGCGCAGCTGGTCCTTCTTCTCGCGCTCCTTCCGGCGCTGCTCGCGGTCGATGCCTTTGGCCGCGTCCTTGAGGTACTGGTCCACCCGGTCGTCGCTACCGCCCTTTTCCCGGTACGTCTTGAAGTAGGCGATGGCGCGATTCATCCGGTCCACCGTGTCCACTCCGGGCAAGTCCGAGTCCAGGTTGAGGATGGCGAGGTTGAAGTAGGTGTCGGCCAGCGCCGGCTGCAGCGCCACCACTTTCTGGTACTGGGCCTCGGCCTGCTGAAGCGCCAGCTTTCCCCGGTAGGCGTTGCCGAGGTTGAGGCGCGCCGGGACGAAGTCCGGCGCCAGGGCCACTGCCGCCTCGAGCTCTCGCACCGCAGCGTCGAAGTCGCCAGCTTCCACCAGCATCACGCCGTAGTTGTTGCGCGCCTCGGCGAAGTCCGGGCAGCTCTGTGCCGCGGCGCGGAACTCCTCCCGCGCCAGCGGCCTTTGCTTCAGCTTCAACAGCGTACTGCCCAGCAGGTTGTGGGTGCCGGCATCCGTCGGGTCCACGGCCCGGGCATTCTCCAGCACCAGCTTGGCCAACTCATACTTGCCCTCGCGGAAGTAGGCCCCGGCCAGCAGCTGCATGGCGCGGACGTTGCGCTCGTCGTCCTTGAGGACTTTCTTCGCCTCCGCCTCGGCCGCCTGGGGCTGGTTGAGCTGTAAGAGGGCGAAGGCCAGCGCGTTGCGCGGGCCGGACGCTTCGGGCGCGGCGGTGCAGCGTGCCTGGGCCAGTTGCTGCGCTTCCTGCGCCCGGCCCTGGCGGCAGAGGAGACGGGCCAGGAAGTCCCAGGCCGCCGCCTGGTCCGGCGCCAGCGCCAGGGCCTGGCGGTAGTCCTTCTCCGCGCCGGCCAAGTCCCCCCGGCGCTCGGCGAGGACGCCCAAGTCGGTCCAGGCGTGGTCCAGCCGGGAGTCCCGCTGCAGGACGTCATTGAGGGCGCGCTCGGCGCCGGCGGTGTCGCCGGCCTGGGCCAGCTGCACCGCTTGGGCGAAGCTGGCGCGGGCCGCCGGGTCGTGGGTGGCGGGCGGCGTCACCTTGGGAGGCGGAAGCCCAATCGGCTGGCCTGGGGCGGCTGCTGCCGCCGGCGGCGGCGCGCCGGCCGCTGCCGGCGCCGGCTTGGGCCCGGAGGCGCAGCTGGCCAGAAGCGCCAGGGCGGAGAGGGCCAGTCGCGGCCTCACTTGTCCCCCCCGGAAGGAAGCTTCCCGGCCGGTGCCGCGTCCGGCGGCGGCGGCTTCCCCTCCAGCGTCACCACCAGCCCGTCCGGGTGGGTGACGTCCAGGGCGAGGCTCGACTTGGGCTCCTTCAACACCGGGTACTCCTTGGGACGGTAGCGGTTGAGCGCCTCCAGCGTGCGCTTCGTCCACTCGTCGTTGATTCTGTTTTTCCGGGCCTCGGTGAGGGTGGCCACGTAGCTTTCCACCGCCTTGTCCTCGAGGGCGGCCGTCTGCTGTTGCAGCTGGTCCTGGTAGGAGGCCACCGCCTCGTCCCCCAGCCGCTTCACCTCGGGCGGCGTGGGCGTCTCGAGAATGGTTTGGCCGAAACGCTCCAGGGCGAAGCCCTTGCGGTACAGGGAGGCCAGCGTCCACTCGAGGCGCTTGTATTTGAAGACTTCCCCGTAGGCGTCATTCACCTTCTTCACCGCCGCGCGCTTCACGGTGAAGCTTTTCTCCAGCGCCTTTCCCCGGCCGCCAATTTTGAGCTTGTCGAACTCCTTAAACTGGTACTCGGCCAGCTGGAAGCGGGCCTGGGCGGCGGCCTCGGCGGCCAACGGTGCGGCCTCCGGCTTGAGGCCGCGGCGGTCAAATTCCCGCGCCGCCTCCTCGAAGGCGCGGCGCGCGGCGCGCTCGTCCCCCAGCTTCTGGTAGGCCTCGCCGATGCGCTTCTCGGCGTCCACCACCAGCTCCGCCTGCTGCGGCTTGCTCGAGAACTTCTTCACGAAGGCCTCCAGGGCCTTAATTTCTCCCTTCGGGTCTCCCTGCTTCTCGTAGAGGAGCGCTGCCCGGTACTGGTTTTTCGGCGCGTCTTCGGCGTTGGGGAAGAGCTCCACGTAGCGGGTGAACGTCTGCGCCGCGTCGCGGTAGCGCTGCTGCCCTTCCAAGAGGCGGCCGGCGTTGAAGAGCGCGGCCTCCCTATTCTTGCTGGCCGGGTAGTCCTTCACCAGGCGCTGGTAATTCTCCACCGCCTTGTCGAAGTCGTAGCTATTTTCGGCGTTGACGGCGACCCGGAAGAGGGCGGCGTCGGCCAGCTTGCTGTTGGGGTACTCGCGGAAAATTCGCTCGTACAGCTTGAGGGCTGACTCGAAGCGCCGGGTATTCTCGTAACAGACGGCGGCGTTGTTGAGTGCCTTGTCGGCAAACTCGTTTTTCGGGTCCTCGTCGACCAAGGCGATGTACTTCTTGGCGGCGTTCTCGTAGTCGCCCTTGGCCATCAACTCATCGGCCAGCTTGAAGCGCCCGGCCAGCTTGAATTTGTTGAGGTCCTTGTAGAGGTCACTCTTCGGGTCGATGACGGTGCTGTTTTGGGCCAGCCGCGCTGACACCTCCTCGACGCTCTTCCAGTCCTTGTCGACGAGGTAGCTCTCGACGATGAGGTTGGTGGCGAATTTGGCCACCTCGTTGCGCGGGTAGCTCTGGATAATTTGCTCGAAGCGCTTGCGGGACTCGGGAAAGTTGTTGTGCGCGTAGTACAGCTCGGCTGCCTTGTACGCCACGCCTGGCGCCTTGTCCTCTTGGCCGTAGCCGGCGACATAGGCGTCGGAGGCGGCGATGAATTGCTTCTCCACCTCGGCCAGCGGGATGGGCTTGACTTGCTCGCCTTCCGGTCGGTCCTTGCTGCGCAGCACCGGGTAGGTGGCCAGCTTCTTGTCCCGCTGCAGCTGCTCGAGCAGCTTCTGCCAGGCCAGCACCGCGTTGAAGGCGGCGTCCTTGGTGTAGCGGCTGTCGGCGGTGGAGTTGCGGACGGCGTCGTAGTTTTTGGCCGCCGCGGCGAATTGCAGCGAGTTGTACTGGCACTCGGCGGCAAAGAATTGCACCTCGTAAGCATTCTTGCTGCGCGGGTAGCGCTGCAGGTAAGCGGAGTAGGCGCGGGCGGCAATCTCGAAAGCGGCCTTCGCCTCCTCCAGCTTCCCCTGCTGTTTGAGGGACAGGGCCTGCTGGTGGTGGTAGACGGCGCTTCCATAGAGGCTCTTCTCGGCCAGCGCCTGCACCTGGCTGATGAAGTCCGGGTCTCCCTTGTGCTTCGCGTACCAGGCGGTGCCCGGCCCATAGGAGGTGGCCAGCTTCTCGGACTCCTTGAAGGCCTCGTCCAGCTTCCGGTCCCGCTCGTAGGCCTCGACAATGCGCTGCTGGACGAAGGGCGCGTCGTCCATGGTGGGGTTTTTGGCCAGCGCCAACTGGTAGGCGGCCACCGCCTCGGAGTGCCGCGTCTGGTCGAAGAAGACGTCGCCCATCTTCTTGTAGACCTCGGCCTCGTAGGGCCGCGGGCCTAGCTTGGCGAAAACGGCCTTGGCCCTGTCGAGCGAGCCCCACTTCTCGTCGGCCAGGCTGATGGCCGCGTACTGCAGCGCCTCGTTTCGGAGGTCCCCGCCCGCGTCGGTGCCCTTCTCCTTGGCTTGCGCTTGGTAGTAGTCGGCCAGGGCGAGGAAACGGCTGACCGCGTCGTCGAAGCGGTCCATTTTGTAATACGTCCAACCCAGCTTGTAGAGCGCCTTGTCGTAGAGCGGGCTCTGGGTGTCCTTGACCGCGGCCTCGTAGGCCTCGGCAGCCTTGGCCAGCGCTCCCTTGTCGTTGTAGGCGTCGAAGTAGTACTCGCCGATGCGCACCCAGGCCTCGGTGACGAAGCTGCTCCTCGGGTAACGAGAGATGAGCGTCTTGTAGGCGACTTGGCCGTTGTCGAAGTCGTTCTGCTTCTCCAGGCAATAACCCAAGAGGTAGTAGGCGGCGTCGTTGAGTTTGTAGGCCGGGAAGCGGGTAATGAGTTGTTGGTAAATGGCGATGGAGGGCTGGAAGTCCGGCACCGGCTCGGGCGGCGGCTCGGCGGTGGGGTTGGCCTCGGTGGCCTTCAGCTTGTCCTCGTACTCGCGCAGGGCGATGAGGTGGTCGTCGCTGGAGCGCTCGTAGTACAGCTCCGCCAGGCGGAACATGACGTCCGGGGTGTAGTGGGCGTCATCCGGGTAGCGCTGGAGGAATTCCTCAAACTGGGCGATGGCGTCCAGCCGCTCCTTGCGCTCGAGGACTTCCAAGTCTCGGATGGACTTCTCGTAGGCAGCGGCCAGCGCGCTGCGCTTCTCCTCGTACTTCTTCTGCACCAGAAGCTGGACGTCCTTGCGAAACTCCGTCGCTTCCGACTCGTAGTGCTCAATCGCCAGGCCGATGTCGTCGAGCTGCTTTTGCTCCTCGGGGGTGCGTCCAAGGCCCCTCAGTGGGTTGGGCGGCGGCGCGTTCTCCGGGGCCACGTCTGCTTTGTCCGCCTCGCTGGCCGGCGCCTCCGGGCCCTGCGCCGGGGCGGGTGGCGCGGGCTTGGTCGCCGCGGACTTCTTGCTGGCCGGACGAGCGGCAGGTGCAGCCGGGGCCTGCGCGGCCACCAACAGGAGGAAGGGAAGGAGCAGCATGGAGGGGCCTAGTCGACGTCCTTCAGGACTTCCTTGAATTCGTCGTCCAGCGCCTTCAGCTCGCGGTCCTTCTGCGAGGCGGCCTTCTGGATGTCGGTCGTCTTGTCGCGCTTTCGGGTGAAGGCCACGTCCACCACGCCGACGTCGGCCTTCAAAACCAAGTCATAGAATTGTCCCCGCACCCGGCGGAAGCTGTCGAAGGCGATTCTGCCCACCAGCTGCCCGGCCTCGCCCGAGGCCCGAGTCTCGTCGCCGTTGTACTGCTGCAACAGAAGCTGCTCGACCAGCACCTTGTCCCGAATCTCATCGCCCTTCTTTCGCACCCGGTTCTGCAGCGCCACCTTGGCCGCCTCGTTCCGCTGGGCGATGGCGTTGAGACGGGTGCGGGTGGCGTGGGCCCGGGCGATGACGGCCAGGGCGGCTGGGTCGGTCAGCCGCCCTTCGGCCTGGGCGATGACTTGGTGGGCCTGGGACTCGATGGAGGTGACTTCGGCCCGCAGCTGCTCCTCGCCGGCGAGGGAGGTGTCCACCTTGGCGCGGGCGTCGCGGAGCTCGGCGCGCAGCGCTTCAATCTCCTTGGCCAGGGCGATGGCCGACTGCTGCTCGGTGCGCACCCGCTCCTGGAAGGCCCTCTCGTCGGCGGCTGTCCCCTTGCGTTGGCCGCGGGTGTCCACCACCCACTTCTGCACCGCCGCCAACATGGCATTCATACTCTGCAGCTCGTAGCTCAGGTGGAAGGCCTCCCGGTCGAGGGCGTCCACTCTGTCCTGCATGGCTTTTCGGCGGCTGGCCACCGCGTTGTTGGAGGTGGGCAGCGAGGCGAGCTGGGTCCGCGCGGTCGAGTCGCCGGCCCGCAGCGCCTTCAACTGCGCCTTCTCCTCGGCGTTGAGCACCGGAGTCACCAGCTCGATTTCGACGTCGGTCAGCGTCTGCTCGGCGGACACCAGGGCATTGGAGATGGCGTCGGCGCGGGTGTAGCCCTCCTGGAGGGCCGGGAATGCCTCCATGCCGCGCTCGCCGAGCGTCTTGAGGATGCGGTCGGCCAGCGTCTGCCCGTCGCTGACCCCCCGGCGTCCGTCCTCCATCGCCTTCACCACGTTGAGGGCGTCGTCCACTTCGGACTGGGTGGTGGCCCACTTGAGGGCCACCGGCGGAAGCAGCGTGTTGACGTCCAGGTTGCGCTCGTTGCGAAGCAAGAGGTTGTCGAAGTAGGCCACCGGGTCCTTGTTGACGTTGAGCAGCGCGTCGAGCTCGTCCCGCACTGGGGCATAGGTGTTGATGACGCCGTTGTAGGTGTCGGTGGCCTCGCCGTAGCGCTTCAGCTTGAGGAGCAGGTGGCCCTGGAGAATTTGGGCCTGCGGGGCCAGCGTCGAGTCGGGCGCCACCAACAATAGAATGTCGGTCGCATTCTTCGCCCCTTCGAAGTCGCCGGCCCGCACTTTGGCCCAGGCCGTCTCGTAGATGCTCTCCGGGAAGGACTCGCTTTCGCGCGGCACCTCCTGGTAGCGGTCGATGGCCTCGGCAAACTTGCCTTGCTCCACCAGCACCCGGCCGGCCGAGAGATTGGCCAGCTCCACCAGCTTCTGCTCGGTCGCGTCTTTGGGCTTGCTGTTGGCCACCTCGGAGAAGCGGGCCAGGGCGGCGTCGTAGTTGCCGCGCTCCACCTCGATGACGCCGAGGAAGTAGAGGGCCTGAAGGCGGTAGCGCCCCTCCGGCTGGGCGGCCAGCCGCTCGAAGGCCTCCGCCGCCTGCGACAGCCGCTGCGCCGGTGGCACGTCGGTGCGCTTGAAGAGCCACTTGCCGTAGATGTAGGCCAGCTCCGGCGGCAGCTCGCCGTTGGGCCCGCGAGCGCGCTGGATGTAGGGCTCGATGTTGCTGAAGTCGTTGAGGCGGCTGGTGGCTTGAAGGTATTCGGCCAGCGCCTCATGGTAGCGGGGGCTGTCCAGGGTGAGCAGCGTGCGCAGGTAGACGCGCGCGCTCCCCCAGTTTCGCTGCTGGTAGAGGGCGTCGCCCAAATAGAAGAGCGCCTCGGGGTACTTGGGGCTCCTTTGGAATGTCTTGTCCCCCACCAAGTCATAGAAGAGGACGGAGGCGGTGGCGTAGTCGCCGAGCAGGTACTGAATCTCCCCGTCGCTGAAGCGGCGTAGCAGCGCCTCCTCACCGGTGGGCTCGGCCTGGCCGACGTACTGTGTCTCCACCACCTGGAGGTTGTCCTCGGCATTCTTCGCCTGGGCCTGGACCAGCTCCACCTGGGCGGCCAACTGAGCGGTGGAGCGGCCCTGCGCCGACGCCGTGCCGGCGAGCAGCGCCGGCAGCAGCGCGACCCACCCGGCGCCTCGCATCACTTCTGCTCCGCCGGCCCGGCCGGCGTGGCCGGTTTCGTCCCTTCGCCCTGCGCCGCCTTGAGGCCGGCGTCCTTGGTGACCTCGACGTCATAGCGGACCGCAGGTCGGTCCTTGAGGTCGGTGGTGAGGCCGCCCTTCTCGTAGCCCACCACCTTCACGTTGGTGACTTTGCCCGGCTCGGCGTTGAAGGTGTAGCTGGAGGTGACGGTGAAGCGGTAGCCCTCGAGGTAGCTGAAGACGCCGTAGCCACGCCCGCGGTACACCAGCCGCACCGCAATCTGGTGCTGGCCGGGCACAATCCGGCCGTTGAAAATCTCGAAGTCCTGCTGGTTGGCCAAGTCGCCCTTCTTGTCCACCTTGGTGAAGATGGGCGCTCCGTCGAGCGCATAGGCCACGCTGTCCAGCGCGAAGGTGCCGCCCATCTCGTTCTTGCTGGAGATGACGGCGCGCGCCCCGCTGCTCAAGTCCCCGCCGAGCACCGTCTCCTGCAACAACAGGAGGCGCGCCTTGGTGCGGTAAATTTTCTCCTTCAAGTCCACCACCTGCTCCTCCAGCGTCTTCACCCGGGTGTTGAAGGCGTCGCTGGCGGTGGCCGGGGCCGCGTTGTCGGTGGCCTTGGCGTCGGCCGGGGGAGGCGGCGGTACGACGTCGGTTGAAGGGGCGGCGTCCTGTGCCCCGAGCTTATCCGGCGGGGGCGCGGGCGGGTTGGTGGGTGCGCCAGGAGGGGCCTGGACCGTAGTCTTGGTCGCGGATTGCGCCAGGACCGCCGGTCCGATGAGCAGGACCGCTGTGGCGAGGGCGACGACGTGAGTGCGGCGCACGGATTGGCTCCTGTGGAGCGTTGCCCCGAAGAGAACGCCGGCGAGACACATATCACGAGGGGCGGCGTACTCGCCCTTCCAGCTCAGCCGCCCTTTTTCAGCTCCGTCAGCACCAGCTTGGCCACCGCCTTCAATGTGTCAAAGACACCGACACCGGTGGGCGCGACGGCCTGGTATTCGGGCGAACCGCGGGTGTTGAGCAGCCCGCGGAGCTCCTCTACCGGCACGGCGTTGGGGAGGTCGCGCTTGTTGTACTGCACCACCGCGGGCACCTTCGCCAAGTCGTACCCTTGCTCGGCGAGGTTGGTCTTCAGGTTCTCGTAGGACTCCATGTTGGCCTCCATCCGCTCGACCTGGCTGTCGGCCACGAAGACCACGCCGTCCACGCCCTTGAGGATGAGCTTGCGGCTGGCGTCGTAGAAGACTTGGCCGGGGACGGTATAGAGGTGGAAGCGTGTCTTGAAGCCGCGAATCTCGCCCAAGGACAGCGGGAGGAAGTCGAAAAACAGGGTGCGGTCCGTCTCGGTGGACAGCGAGATGAGCTTGCCCTTCGTCTCGGGATTGGTCTTGTTGTAGATGTACTGCAGGTTGGTGGTCTTCCCGCAGAGTCCCGGCCCGTAATAGACAATCTTGCAGTTAATCTCGCGGGATGAGTAGTTGATGAAGGACATTGGCTTTCTTCGGTTTACTCGCTGAACAGGTTGTCGATGTCGTCGTCGGAGATTTCGGCGAACGGCGACCCCATTCCTCCGGGGCTCTCCGTCTTTTTGAGCAGTGCCTCGAAAATTTTGGCCAACTCGTCGGAGGCCTTCTTCACTCGGAGTCGGACCAGCCCGAGCGAGGTGCTGGTTTCGAAGATGACCACCAGCACCACCCGGCTACCGACAATCGTCATGTAGAGCGACTCGCGCGCTCCTTCATGAATCTGGTTGGGGAACTCGTTCTCCCCTATGAGCTTGGCGAGGCCGCCCATGGCGGCGACATTGCCGGCGGTGAGCGAGGCGAGTGAGGTGGTGTCGATGTTTTGGGTTTGGCCGGAGGCGGAAATGAGCTGCCCATTCTTGTCCACCAGGAAGACGACTTTGGCGTTGGCGTCCTTGGTGAGTCGGTCACAGACGGCGTTGATGCGATTGTACTCCTCGTCATACATCACCAGTTGCGTGCCCATTGACGTGAACCAGTCCCCTTCGCTGTCGATCGCGTCCTGCTGGGTCGCTCCGCGCTGCCCTGGTTTTCGGAGTGAACTCGGAGGGTTAGAGACTTAACCACACACGCGCGTCCGGTTCCAGGAGTCGTCCTTTGGACAAGCTGTTGACAGCTCTCGTGCTGCTTTGGGCCCAAGGGACGCAGCCCGCGGCGCAGCCGCTTGCGCCCGTCCCCGGGCACCCGGGCTTCCTCGGGGCCCAACTGCCGCCCTTCCCCCCGGTGCTGTCGGCGCGTGTACTCCAGTATGCCGAAGCCCGCTCGGCGGTGCTGCGCGACGTCTCCGACGACGGACGCACGCTGTTGGTGGCCACCCAGCTCGGGCCCACCGAGCAGCTGCACCGGGTGTCCCAGCCCCTCGGCATGCG
Source organism: Myxococcaceae bacterium (assembly GCA_052143535.1). GTDB lineage: Bacteria > Myxococcota > Myxococcia > Myxococcales > Myxococcaceae > JADGRA01. Next base: position 61,882 of record JBKQSS010000014.1, read on the forward strand.
CGAGCAACTCACCTTTCTCGACGCACCGGCCAGCAAAGCTGCCTTTCTCCCACAAGACGCCTCCACCCTCTTCTACCTCCAGGCCCCAGGGGGCGGGGCCTTTTACCAGCTGTGGCGACTGGATTTGCGCACCGGCCGCAGCGAGCTCCTCACCGATGGGAAGAGCCACCACGAGACATTCGTCCTCTCTCCGGAAGGGAGGTGGATTGCCTACAGCGGCACCGACCGCAACGGGAAGGACACCGACGTCTACCTGGCCGAGGTGGCCAACGCGCGCGCCGCCCGCCGCCTCACCGAGCTCGACGGGCGCTGGCTTCCCCTCGCCTTTTCTCCGGACGGCGGGCGGCTCCTCCTGGCCGAAGGAGAGGAGGGAGCCCAGGGCCGGCTGTGGCTCTTGGACATTGCCACCGGGGCCCGGCGCCGCCTTTGGGGTGAGGCGCGGGTGCACCAGGCACTCTTCGCCCCCGACGGCAAAGCCCTCTACCTCCTTTTGGACGAGGGCGACTTCACCGTCCTGCGCCGTCTGGCCCTCTCCCCTTTGGGGGCCGCCCCACAGAGGGTGCTTCCGGACGTGAACGCGGACGTGGAGGAGGTGGCGGTGGCAGCCGACGGGACGCTCGTCTTCTCCACCAACGAGGCTGGCTACTCGCGCGCCTACCTCCTGCGCGGCCAGCGGGCCGAGCCCTTGCCCTTGCCGCCAGGCGTCCTACACGGGCTGAGGTTTGCCCATGGGAAAAGCGACGTCCTCTTCCTTTCGCTTGAGGGCCCCACCTCGCCGACGGACGTCTGGGCGCTGTCCCTCAAGACGAAGAAGCTTGTGCGCTGGACAAAAAGCGAGCTGGGGGGGCTGGACGCCCGCACGCTGGTGGCGCCGAAGCTGCTGCATTACCAGGCCGACGACGGGGTGGCCCTCTCCGCCTTTCTCTACCTGCCCCGCGAGGTGCCCTCCGCCACCCGGGTGCCGGTGGTGCTTTCCTTCCACGACGGCCCCGACGCGCAGGAGCGCCCCGGCTTTCGCTGGGAGTACCAGCTGCTTCTCGAGCAGGGCCTGGCCGTGCTGGCCCCCAATGTGCGCGGCTCCGACGGCTTCGGCCAGCGCTTCCGCGCGCTGGACGACGGCGTTTTACGCGAGCAGGTGCTGAAGGACATTGCCGCCACCCTGGCCGTGCTGGCCCGACAGCCCGAGCTCGACGCCTCGCGCGTCGCCGTCTGGGGCGAGGGCTACGGCGGCTACCTGGCGCTGGTGGCGGCGGCTTCCTTTCCCGACGCCTTCTGTGCCGTGGTGGACGTCTGTGGCATGGCCTCTTTGCCAAGCTTCCTCGAGTCCGCCCCGCCTTACCGACGCGCCGAGTTGCGCCAGGAGTACGGCGACGAGCGCATGCCGGAGGTGCGCCGTGCGCAAGAGCGCCTCTCCGCGGGTGTCGGCTCGAACTCTCGCCAGCCCCCACTTCTGCCCCCCCTTCTGGTGGTGCACGGCAAACGCGACAGCCGCGTCAGCGAAGCGCAGGCCCAAGCCCTTCTCAAAGGGCGGGGCCGGGACGGCTGGTACCTGTTGGCCCTGGACGAGGGCCGGGGCTTCTGGCGGAAAGAGGCGAAGGAGGTGGCCACCCTGACGCTCGTCCTCTTCCTCAGCGAGAAGCTGCGCCAAGCGCCGGCCAAAGCTGCGCACTAGCCCCCTGGCAGCATTTTTTTCTTGGCCGGCGGATGAGGCGTGGCCACAAAACGCTTCCGCTGACCGGCACACGTTGAAAGCGGCTAGCGTCGCCCTCGCTTTCCTTTAAGAAGGCTGGCCCCGTTGCCCTTGGGGCCAAGACGAAAGAAAGGGGGCCCCATGGCTGAGGCGTCCGTCCAAGACGTGGTGGTGGTGGGCGCGGGCCACAACGGCCTGGTGGCGGCGACGCTGCTCGCCCGGGCCGGCCTGCGCGTCCTGGTGCTGGAGGAGAAAGCAGTGGTTGGCGGGGCGGCCAAGACGGAGCGCCCCTTCCGCCGGGCCCCCCAGCTGGGCACTTCCACCGGCGCCTACCTCCTCGGCGTCATGCCGCCCGAGCTGATGGCCAAGCTGGGGCTGAAGCTGACGCTGCTGCGGAGGGACCCGCACTACTTTCTCCCCACCACCGGACAGCGCTACCTCCTCTTCGGCAGCGACCAGAAGGCGACGAAGGCCCAATTCGAGGCCTTCTTCTCGGCGGCTGACTACCAGGCGCACCAGCGGCTGCAAGAGGAGATTGCTCAGCTGCGGGACGACATTGCCCCGAGCTGGCTCGTCGAGCCAGGCACCCTCGAGGAGACGGCCGAGCGCTATGTCCGCCCGGGCCTGAGGGACACCTTCGTCTCGTTGTGCCGAGGGCCGGTGGGCCGGTACCTCGACCGCTTCGGCTTCAAGAGCGACCTTTTGCGGGCCATGTACGCCGTCACCGACGGCTTCAGCGGCCTCAACGGCACCTGGGACACGCCGGGGACGGGGATGAATTTTCTCGTCCACAACATGTGCCGGCTCCCGGGCAGCGACGGCACGTGGATGATTGTGCGCGGCGGGATGGGCGCGGTGTCCGCCGGGCTGGCGGACCTCGGCCGCGCCGCCGGAGCTCGCTTCGAGACGTCGGCCAAAGTGGCGCACATCGAGACGCACAGTGGCCGGGTGACGGGTGTGGCGCTGGCCGACGGACGCAGCTTCAACACCTCCTGCGTGGTGGTGGGGGCGGACGTCTTCCGGATGCGGGAGCTGGTGGGCGAAAAGCCCTTGGGCGAGGCCTTCAACCGGAAGCTGGATGGTTTGCGCAAGGACGGCACCACGCTGAAAGTGAATCTCGCCCTGCGTGGGCTGCCCCGCTTTCGCTGCCTGCCGGAAGACAAGGGCCAGTTTGGCTCCACCATGCACCTGCTTCCGGACGAGTCCGAGGTGATGGCCTCCCTCACCGCCAGCTTCGCCGACGTGGCGGCCGGCCGCTTGCCGGACTTCCCCACCATCGAGTGGTACGTCCACACCACCGTCGACCCTTCCTTGAGAGACGCCGAGGGCCACCACAACGCCGCGCTCTTCGTCCAGTGGGTGCCCTACAGCCTGGCCGGGACGACCTGGGAGCGCGAGGAGGAGCGCTACGTCCGCCACCTCCTCTCGCTGTGCGACCGCTTCGCCCCGGGGACGAGCGACTTGGTGGTGGACACCTTCGCCTTGCACCCGCAGAAAATAGAGCAGCACTTCGGCATTACCCGTGGCCACATCCACCACGTGGACAACGCTTTCGGCTTTACCGACAGGGTGCCGTACCGCACGCCGGTGGAGGGGTTGTACGCGGCCAGCGCCGGCTGCCACCCCGGTGGCAGCGTCACTGGCGCAGCCGGCCACAATGCGGCGATGCGCGTGCTTTCTGACTTGGGGGTGAAGGAAAAGGAATGAGGGCAGCCAGGCGCCGGTGGCGCCCTCAAGGCCGGCGGGCGCCGCTACAGCTCGCGGCGCCCGGCGAGGGCGCGGGCCAGCGTCGCTTGGTCCGCAAACTCGAGGTCCCCCCCCATCGGCAGCCCCTGCGCCAGACGCGTCAGGCGGATGCCGGTGGGCTTGAGGAGCCGCTGCAGGTAGAGGGCCGTCGCCTCTCCCTCCACGTCCGGGTTGGTGGCGACAATCAGCTCCTCCACCGTGCCGTCCTCCAGCCGCTCGAGCAGCTCGCGGATGCGCAGCTGGTCGGGGCCGGTGCCGTCCAAAGGGGACAGCACGCCGTGCAGGACGTGGTAGCGGCCTTTGAATTCTCGCGTCCGCTCGACGGCCAGGAGGTCCGCAATGCCCTCCACCACGCACAAGACGCGCTCCTCCCGCCGCTCGTCGCTGCAGAAGCGGCACAGCTCGGCCTCGGTGAGGGCGAAGCAGCGGACGCAGAGGCGCACCTTCGTCTTCACCTCGGCCAGGGCCTGCCCCAGCTCGGCCGCCAGCTCCGGCGGGGCGCGGAGAATGTGGAAGGCCAGCCGCTGCGCCGTCTTCTCTCCGATGCCGGGCAGCTTGGCCAGGGCGGCCACCAGCCGGTTGAGGGGGTCCGGTGTCACGGAACCAGCCCTGGGAGGCTGACTCCGCCACTCACCTTGGCCAGCTCCTTCTGCATGTGGGCCCGGCTTGCAGCGAGGGCGCCATTCACCGCGGCCGTCACCATGTCCTCCAAGAGGGCCACCTCGGAAGGGTCCACCACCTCTTTGGACAGCGAGATGCGGCGCACCTCCTGAAGGCCATTCACCACCACCACCACCCGCCCGTCGCCGGCTTGGCCCTCCAGCGTCTCCTCGGCCAGCTCCTTCTTCCGCGCTTCAAGTTTCTCCGTTAGCTTGGTGGCCTGGCGCATGAAGTAGTTGAGGTCGACTCCGGGCATCTTTCTCTCCGTGTCACAAAAGGGGTGAGGGCTTTTTAGCCCGGAGGCTCGTCGACGATGTCCGAGCCCGGCGCGCCGGTGCGCTGGCGCTCCAGCACCTGGATGTGCTCCAGCTCGCCGCCGAGAATTCTCAAGGCAGCGCGGATGGCGGGGTGGCCGCGGACTGTCTGGTCGGTGGACACCTCGTGGGCAGCGCGCGCTTCGGCGTCCTGCTCGGCGAGACTCTTGGGCGACGTCGCTGCCGCCGCGTCGTCCAGGACGATGCGCGTCGGCCGTCCGAAATGCTCGCTCAGGAGCCGCTCCACCGCCGCGCGCCCGCTCTGCCCGGTGACGGTGGTGCGGTGGAAGCTGGACTCAGCTCGGTAGGCCAGCACCACCTCGCCCGGGCGCAGCGCCACCAGGCGGCCCTGGGCCAAGGAGGCGGCATGCCGCGCCGAGTTGGCGCGCACCGCCTCCACCGCCGCGCGCCACTGCGCCTCCTCCGCCGGGGCACTGGCCACCGAGGCCGGGACGGCCGGAGGGAGGCACTCGCCCGAGGCGCACCCGGCGGGGCCTGCCTCGAGAGGAAACAGCCGCGCCTCCCCGGAGGGCGCTGGCGGCGTCGTCTTGAGCGAAGCCGTCACCTCGGCGGCCTTCACTGGCGCGGGCTGGGAGCCTGGGGGGGCAGAAGGCACGGGCGGCGCGAGGGGGGCCGGTGGCGCTCTGGGTGCGGACGGCGCCGGTGCCGGCGGGGCCGCGGCAGCCGTCTTCGGAGCGAGCACGGCGGGGCTAGACGCGAAAGGGTGCGGGAGCGGAGCGACCTCCAGGCGCTCCGGCGGCCTGGCGCGCGGCCTCTAGGCCCCCGGCGCCGGCCAGCTTCTCCACCCGGGCAATTAACTCGGGAATGGACGCGGCCGGAGCCAGCTGGACGGCCTTCAACAGCGCCATTTCCAGGGCGAGCCGTGGCTGCGCGGCCCGTCCCACGTCCCACACCGCGCCGTGCACCACGTCAAAGAGGCGCGCCAGCTGCGCGCCGTCGGCTTCCGACGCCAGCTTGGCCACGGCCTGCTGCTCGCCGTCGGGAAGCTCCTCCGGCGCAGCCTTGGTAGCCAGCGTGACGAGGACGTGGCGCAGCTGCAGCGCCACCTCCTCCGCCAGCCGCTTCAAGTCCACGCCCTTCACGTGGCTGTCCTCCACCAAGCGCAACAGCGCTGGCGCGTCCCGGTGCACCAGCGCCTCGGCGAAGCCCTGCACCAGCGTGCGGTCGATGGCTCCCAGCGCCTCGGCCACCGCCTCGTCCGAGGCACCGGGGCCGGCGGCGGACAGCACCTGGTCGAGCAGCGAGAGGGCGTCGCGCATGCCCCCTTCGGCCTGGCGGACGATGAGGGCCAGCGCACCGTCGGAAAGGGCGGCCTTCTCCGCCTGGGCAATGTGCCGCAGCCGTTCCAGCATCCGCGCGGCGGGGATGCGCCGGAAGTTGTGGCGCTGGCAGCGAGAGAGAATGGTGTCCGGCAGCTTGTGCGGCTCGGTTGTCGCGAAAATGAATTTCACGTGCGGCGGCGGCTCCTCCAACGTCTTGAGCAGTGCGTTGAAGGCCGCGCCGGAGAGCATGTGCACTTCGTCGATGATGTAGATTTTGTTCCGGTCGCGCTGCGGGAGGTACTTGGCGTTCTCCCGAATCTCCCGGACATTCTCCACGCCGTTGTTGGAGGCGCCGTCAATCTCCGCCACGTCGACGCTGGTGCCGGCCGTAATCTCCACGCACGCCGCGCACTTCCCGCACGGCGCGGCGGTGGGCCCGTTGATGCAGTTGAGCGCCTTGGCGAGGAGCCGCGCGGCGGTGGTTTTCCCCACCCCCCGCGGTCCACAGAAGAGGTAGGCGTGCGCCACCCGGTCCTGAGCGATGGCGTTGGCCACCGTACGCACCACGTGCTCCTGGCCCGTCATGTCCTCAAAACTCTGAGGGCGCCACTTGCGAGCGAGGACGAGGTAACCCATGGGAGCTGCGCACCATAACAGCCTCCTTCTGTCCTGGCCCGAGGGGGTAGAGTCGCTGGTGTCGCCCCAAACGCCTTGCTCCATACGCTCGCCCGCTCAGCGTCAGCCCTCGTCCGTGCGCGGGGGCCTCTCCTCGCCGCGCTGGCCCTCGGCGCGCTCCCGGCGGTGCTGGCGGTGGCCGAGCTCGGCCGGCTGCACCCGGACGAGGTGTACCAGTCGCTGGAGCCGGCCTTTTACCGGGTACACGGCTACGGCGTTTTGGCCTGGGAGTGGCGGGTGGGCCTGCGCAACTGGGCGGTGCCACTGCTTTTGGCCGGACTCTTCCGCGCCGCCGGGTGGCTGCAGCTTCAGGACCCGTGGACGCTTCGTGGCCTTTTGGGCATTCCCCTTTGGCTATTGCACGCCGCCGCGCTGTTGGCCGCCTTCCGGCTGGGCAGTCGCCAGTCGCGGCTGAGCGGCTGGGCGGCCATGCTTGGCCTCGGGCTACTGCCCATGGCCTGGGCCTACGCCGGCCGGACGCTGAGCGAGTCTCTCTCCGCCACCGCCCTGGTGCTGGCCGCGGACGCGCTGGACAGGCCGCCCGGGCGCCGGCGCGCCGGCTGGGGCGGGGTGGCCCTCGGCCTGGCGGTGGTGGCCCGCTATGGCTCCGTCCCGGCCGTCCTCGGGGCCCTCCTCTGGCTGGGGCTGCGCCGCCGCTGGCGCGAGCTCCTTTTGGCCGTGGCCGGCGGGGCGGCGGTGGCCCTCCTCCTCGGCGCCTTGGACTTCGCCACCTGGGGTGCGCCCTTCCACTCCCTGCTGGCCTGGACGCGCTTCAACGTCCTCTCCGAGGGCGCGGCCAGGGCCTTTGGCGCCTTGCCCGTCTCCTTCTACGTGAGGCTTTTGCTGCGGCTCGTCCCTCTGTGGGTGTGGCCGCTCCTCGGCTACGCGGTTTGGCGGCCCGCCGCCGGGCGCCCTCGTGTGGGGCTGGCGTTGGCCATGGCCATGGCGGCCCTCGGCGCGCTATTGGCCACGCCCCACAAGGAGGAGCGGTTTCTCTACCCGGTGGTGGTGCTTTTGGTGCTGGAGGCCGGGCCGGCGCTGGGGCGCCTTCTACAGGCCAGCCGGCGTGCGCTGGCCCTCGGGCTAGGCGCCCTCGCCCTGGCCAGTAGCCTCCTCGCGCTGTCCACCACCGTCGACGCCCGCGGCGACGAATTCCGCGCGCTGGTGCGTGCGGCGCGCCCCGAGGAGGTGACGGGCCTCCTCATTGTGAATGAGGGGCTGTGGGGCTCGGGCGGCTTCTTCTACCTGGGCAAGCGCATTTCCTGGCTTACCTGCGACTGGCCGGAGGACAGGGCCTTCCGCCAGGCCATGGCCGACGGGCGGTACAACCGGGCCATCACCTTCGAGGGCCGCGCGCTGCAGGCGCTGCAGGCAGCCGGCTTCCGGGTGACGGAAAGCGTGGGGCGTGAGACGGTGCTAGCCCGCTGAGGGAGACAGCCCGGAAGAAAAAGGCAGGCCCCTCAGCCCCAGTGGGCCCGCACCAGGCCCAGCAGCGCAGCCCCCAGCACCACCCAGCTGCCGTTGGCGCCCACGGCCAACAGCAAGAGAAGCGCAGCCCCGCACAACAGGGCTGAGGGGAGGTCCAAAAGCGTCGCCCGGCCCAGCACCAGCGTCACCTCGGCCATCAGGGCCAAAGAGGCGGCGTTGACGCCGTCGAGAAAGGCCCGGGCCCGCGCCTCGCTGCGCAGCCGCGACAAAAGGCCGCCACTTACAAGGACGCCGAGGAAGGCGGGGAGGAAGACGGCCAGGGTGGCCACCGCCGCGCCGGCCGGCCCGCGCAGCAAAAAGCCAATAAACGTGGCGGTGGTGAAGACGGGGCCGGGCGTCACTTGGCCAACCGCCACCGCGTCCAACAGCTGGGCGCTCGTCAGCCAGTGCAGCCTGTCCACCAAGTCCGCCTGGAGGAAGGCCACCAGCACGTAGCCGCTCCCCAGCACCACCGCGCCAATTTTGAGGAAGGCCAAAAACAGAGGCAGAAGGCCCACCCCGGCCGGTGCGGCCAGCAACAGCCAACTGGACGGAGGAAGGAGAGCCAACGCCGGCCCTTTGCGGGAGAGAAGCAACAGCGCCGCCAGCCCGGTGCCGGCCAGCACCCACAACGGGTTGGCACCGGCCAGGACGGCGGCCAGGGCCAGGGCGAAGAGGGCCCAGTCGGCTGGGGCCTTCAGCGTGCTGCGGGCAAGCGGGAGAATGGCCGTGGCCAAAAGGGCCACCACCACCGGCTGCACCGAGGCCAGCACGCTGTGCGTCTCTGGGCGAAGGCCGAAACGCACATAGAGGGCGGCCAGGGCTACCACCAACAGGGCGGCCGGGAGAATGAAGCACACGCCAGCCACCAACAGGCCCCACCGTCCAGCCCGCGCCCGCCCGAGTTGCATGGCCACCTCGGTGGAGGTGGGCCCCGGAAGCAGGTTGGCCAGGGAGAGGAAGTCGACGAAGGTGCGCTCGTCCACCCAGGCCCTGCGCCGCACCAACTCCTCGCGCATCAAGGCCAGGTGGGCGAGCGGGCCGCCAAAGGCGGTGGCGCCGAGGCGGAGGAAGACGGCCGCCACCTCGGCCAGCCGGCCCGGCTGACGGCTTGCAGGAGGAGGCATCAGAGGAGGGCCCCCGGGGTTGAGGGCTTCACCTTTCCAAAAAAAAAGAAGAGGAACGGCCGGGACACACGCGGTGGTGCGCTACCGTTGCTTCCTTCCGGACCTGGCGGGGTTTACGTCCCCGCGTCGTCCCGGCCACAAAGTCCTCTTTCTCCTTGTACCAGTCGGAGAGGGAGGGATTCGAACCCTCGATACCCTTTCAGGTATACACGCGTTCCAGGCGTGCGCCTTCAGCCGCTCGGCCACCTCTCCCCAGACAGAAGCCCCCTTGCCCCCGGGTGCGAGAAGCCCCTCCGCACTCCCTCCCCCGCGGGCGGGAAAACAGCGACGGAGAGCGTAGGATTCGAACCTACGGTACCGTTGCCGGTACGCCTGATTTCGAGTCAGGTGCCTTCGACCACTCGGCCAGCTCTCCAAACGTCTTTCGCCACAACGAGTTACCCGCTTACTACGCAAAAACCAGTGCGGCACGTCCCGTCTGGGCCCCCCCCGGCGGTTTTAGCCATCCACCCCAGCCGCTCGAGGAATGCACTTCAGAGTTGGTTTCGCGAGTCGTCTTTTTCAAGGCCCAGCGGTCACTTGCGTCACGGACTGACTCGACTTCGCCCAGTGGAAATGGGACGTGACGCTGCCGGGCGGAAACGCCTGGAGATGGCCAAGCGAACCGAAGGCGGGAAGGCCGCGAAGGGGCTTCCAGTCTATGTCTTCGGAGAGGACTGCTTTGAAGACTTCCTGGCCCGGCTGGTGAGCTCGAGCTGGACTCGGGTGCGGCGTCATGACGACTGCTCCTTAGTCTGCATCACCAGGCCCGCCTTCACATTTCGCCCTCGTCCTGCGTCTGTCGAAGCCCGGCGAAGAAGCGCCGCAAGAGCTCGGCGCAGGCCTCCGCCCCGACGCCGCCGCTCTTCAGCAAGCGGTGGTTGTGGGCCGCGGCGGTCACGTCCAGAAGCCCTCCCAGTGCACCTGCCTTCGGGCTGCTCGCGCCCCACACCACTCGGTCCACGCGCGCGGCCAACAGGGCGCCGACGCACATGCAGCAGGGCTCGAGCGTCACGTACAGCGTCACCCCGGTGAGTCGCCAACGCCCGAGCGCGCGCACCGCCTCAGTGAGGGCCTCCATCTCGGCATGGGCGAACGGGTCATTGCGCGTTTCGCGGCGGTTGCGGCCGCGGCCCACCACCGCCCCCTGGTGCACGGCGAGGGCCCCCACCGGGACTTCTCCCTCCTCGGCCGCCGTCTCGGCCAGGCCGAGCGCCTCGTGCATCAAGCGGACGTCCAAGTCAATCATGGGGTCCCCCCCGCAAGGGGGCAGTTGAAAAGTGGCGCGCCCTAGAGGATTTGAACCTCTGGCCTTCGGATTCGTAGTCCGACGCTCTATCCAACTGAGCTAAGGGCGCGTTTTTGAAGCATGGCGGAGAGAGAGGGATTCGAACCCTCGATACCCTTTCGAGTATGCAGGTTTAGCAAACCTGTGCCTTCAGCCTCTCGGCCATCTCTCCACAGGAACCAACACCTACAAATGTCAAAGAGCTGCGACGGAGGAAGTAGGATTCGAACCTACGAAGGGCTTTCACCCTTGGCGGTTTTCAAGACCGCTGCCTTCAGCCGCTCGGCCATTCCTCCAAGACGGCAGCAAGGCCAACTCCCCTCCAAAAAAGGGTCGCCTTCTTACCGTATTGCAGGGGCATTGCAACCCACCGCCCCCGCCCGGGCTGTGACGCTCCCTCAGGGACGAAGTTCCTTCAAGCCCCCCAGGTAGGGCCACAGCGCCTCGGGGAGCGCCACCGTCCCGTCCTCGCGCTGTCCATTCTCCAGGAGGGCCACCACCGTCCGGCCCACGGCCAGGGCTGAGCCATTGAGGGTGTGCACATGCTGGGGCTTGGCCCCGGCCTCCGGGCGAAAGCGGATTTTCGCCCGCTGCGCCTGGAAGTCCGTGCAGTTGGAGCAGGAGGAAATTTCGCGGAAGGCATTCTGCCCGGGCAGCCACACCTCGACGTCATAGGTTTTGGCCGAGGTGAAGCCCATGTCCCCGGTGCAGAGCAGCACCACCCGGTGGTGCAGCCCGAGCCGGCGCAGCACCTCGCACGCGCCGTCCACCATCGCCTCGAGCGCGGCCATGCTGGCCTCCGGCCGGACGAAGTTGACCAGCTCCACCTTGTGGAATTGGTGCTGGCGGACAAGCCCCCGGGTGTCCTTGCCGGCCGCGCCGGCCTCGGCGCGAAAGCAGGGGCTGAAGGCGACGTAACACAGCGGCAGCTGCGCGCCGTCGAGAATCTCGTCGGCGTGGTAGTTGGTGACGGGGACTTCGGCGGTGGGGATGAGGAAGCGCTCGTCGCTGCCCGAGACGCGAAACAAGTCCTGCTCGAATTTCGGCAGTTGCCCGGTGCCCACCAGGGCCGAGCGCAGCACCAGGTAAGGCGGAAGCAGCTCGGTGTAGCCGCGCTCAGTGGCCACGTCCACCATGAAGGCCACCAGCCCGCGCTCCAGGCGGGCCAGCGCGCCCCGGTAGAAGACGAAGCGGGCGCCGGACACCTTGGCGGCCCGCTCGAAGTCGAGCAGCCCAAGGGCCTCCCCCAGCTCGAAGTGCTGGCGCGGCGGGAAGAGGAAGTGGGGTGGCTCGCCCCAGCGGCGGACTTCCCGGTTGTCCTCCGGCCCACCGCCCACCGGCACCGAGGCGTCGGGAAGGTTGGGGACGTCCAACCAAATTCGCTCGAGCTCTTCCTCCAAAAGCGCGCGCTGCTTTTCCTGCTCCTTGATGGAGTGGCTGACTTCCCGCATTTCCCCGCGCAGCGCCTCGAGCTCGGCCGGGGCCGCTTTGGCCAGCCGCTTCATCACCTCGTTGGCGCTGTTGCGCCGGGCCTGCAGCGACTCGAGCGCGATGTTGAGCCCGCGGCGCTGGGCCATCAATTTCTGGAAAGGCCCCAAGTCCAACGTCCCGCCGCGGGTGCGCAGCCGCTCCACCAGCGCGTCGGGGGACTGGGCCACCGTCCGCCAGTCGGACATCAGCGCCCGCCCTGCAGGTCGAGAATCTCGTCCTCCACTTCCTGGCGCTCCTTGGCCTTGGGGCTCTTTTGGAGGAAGGCCTTGAAGGCGGCGATGGCCTCGCGGCGCCGCCCGCGCTCCTTGTAGGCGTAGCCGAGGTGGTAGAAGGCCAGCGCGTTGGACGGCTCGACGAGGGTGGACTTCACATAGAAGGGCAAGGCGCGCGTTTGGTCGCCCTGCTCGGCGTAGGCGCGGGCCAGCCGGTAGTACACCCCGGGAAGCTTCGGGTCAGCGCGCAGGGCCAGCTGATAGCGGGCCGCGGCCTCCACCCAGCGGTTGGTTTGCGCGTAGCAGTCGCCCATCGCCACCAAAAGCACACTGCGCGAGGGGTCGGCGGCAAGCCCACCCTCGTAGGCGGCGATGGCATCGTCGTACATCTGCGCTTCCTGCTCCGCCTGTCCGATGGCCACCCAGGCCTCGGCGTACTTCGGGTTGAGTTTCACCGCCGTCTTCCAGGCTTCGATGGCCTCCGGCACCTTCTTCGCCCCGAGGTAAATTTTCCCCATCTCGTAGTGGTAGCTGGCGCGCTGGGGGACGCGGTCCAGGGCAGCCCGCATGCTCTCGATGGCGCCCGTCCACTCCAGCCGCGCGGCGTGCACCTGGGCCACGTAGAAGTTGGCCTCCGGGTTGCTCGGCTCCACCCGCAGGGCCTGGTTGAGCGCCGACTCGGCGCCGCGCAAGTCCCCTTGCTCGAGCAGCACCGCGCCCACCGCGACGTTGACTTTCAAGTTTCCGGAGCTGGGACGGGCTGCCTCCATGTCTTTGAGGGCGCCGGGCAAATCCTTCAGCTTCCACAGCGCGAGCCCGCGCTGGAGCCGCCCGTCCGGGACGTTGCCATCCAGGGCCAGGGCCCGCTCGGCGTCCAGCCGGGCGTCCGCCCAGCGCTGCTGCTCGATGGCCACCTTGGATTGGCCGAGCCAGGCCGCGGCGAATTTGGGGTCCGCCGCGGTGGCCTTCTCGAATTCAGTGCGGGCCCGCGCCACGTCGCCGTCGGCCATGGCCAGGTCCCCGAGGCCCACCAGGACGCGCGGGTCATCGGGAAGCCTCTGCGCCAGCGCGTCGAACTGGGCGCGGGCCTCGCTGTTACGGCGGAAGCGGAGGAAGAAGCGCCCCAGGGCCAGGGAGGGGTCCGGGTTTTTCGGGTCGGCGGCCAGCGCTTGGGTGTAGCGACTTTCCGCCTCGCCCAGCCGGTCGAGCGTCTCGTTCACCTGGCCGGACAAGAGAAGCAGCCGGGCGTCGCCGGGCAGCCGCGCCAGGGCGGCCGTCACCGTCGTCTGGGCTTCCCCGGGACGTCCCAGGGCCAACAGCGCCGTGACCAGCGCCTCGGCCAGCGCGGCATTCTGTGGGTCCTTCTGCGCCGCCTCGCTCAGCAGCGGGAGGGCCTTCTCCAAGTCGTGCTTGGCGAGGTACGCGCGGGCCAGCGCCGCCCGGGCCACCGTCGAGGAGGGGTCCGCCTTGGTGGCGCGCTCCAGCACCTGCATTCCTCGGTCGGGGTCATCGGTGGCCAACAGCGCCAGGCCCTCGAGGGTCAGCGCCCGCGCCTGCTCGGCCGGGGCGAGCGTGGCGAGCGCCTTGGGCTCGAGGGCGGGGGCCAGAAGGGCCAGGGCCGCCGGGCCATCGCCGCCCTTGGTCAAGGCCAGGTTGGCGCGCTCCAGCGCCGAGGAGAAGTGGCTCGCATCCAAGGCCAGCGCCTGGGCAAAGGCTGCGTCCGCCCCGGGCGCGTCGCCCTTGGCCAGCCGGGCCAGTCCGAGCGCGTGCCACAGCCGCGCGCTGTTGGCACCCTTGGCCAGGGGCTCGAGCAGCTGCACCGCGGCCGGGGCCTGGTTTTTTTGCACCAGGGCCTCCGCCTTGAGGAGGGCCACCTCCACGTCGGCGCCCGGGCCGAGCGCCAGCTCGGCCAGCGCCGCGTCCGGCTGGTGGGCGGTGAGGGCGACGCTGGCCTTGGCCTTCACCCGCTGCACGTCGTGCTGGCCCAACAGGGCCACCGGGCCGGCCAGAGCCGCGGCCACCCGTGGGCCGTCTCCACTCTGGGTGGTGGCGTACAGCCGCTCCAGCTGGGAGACGGCCTGCACCCAGGCAGCGCGCACCTCGGGCACCTCCTTTTGGGCCAGCAAGCCCTCGAGCTGCGTGCGGGCGCCCTTCACGGCGGCGTAGCTGTCCTGCCCCAGCGCTTTTTGTGCGGCGGCAAAGCGGGCCGCCTCGGGGGAGCCGGCCTTGAGGTGGGCAGGGAAAAGCCACGTCAGCCCGAAGGCGCCGTAGCGGGTGAAGCCCAAGGAGGCGCCGGCGGCCAACAGCAGAAGCGCACCCACCGCCACGGCCCCCAGCTGGATGAGCTTTTTGCGGCGCGTTTGCTCGGCGTCGCTGTCCACCATGGAGGACACCACCGCCATGCGCCCCTCGTACACCTGGCGCAGGCGCTCCAAGTCCACCGGCGCGGCGGCCTCGCTCAGCGTCGGCGTGCCGGGGGCCGGCGTCGGCGCCTCGGGACGGGCCACCAGCCGCTGCATGACGGCGGCGAAACCGGGCACCGAGCCCATAGGCACCCACGTCTCCTGGTCCGTGGAGACGTCCTCGTTGCCCAGAAGCTGGCCGTCCTCCAGCATTTTGGCGATGACGCCCACGTCAAAGGGCCCGAAAATCTTTCCGCTGCGCCGCCGCACGTGGAAGCGCGCCGTCTTGGCGCGCTTGCCTTTGCTTTCCTTGGCGGCCTCGTCGAGGAAGCCCAGCATCTCCAAGCCGTCCTCCGGCTCGGCCTCCTTGAGAGGGGCCCGCGGCAATGGCGCGGACAAGTCCGCCTCGAGCTCCTCCGCCGGAGGGGCGGAGGGGTCAAACTCCAGTGGGTCCACCGCCGGGGTGGCCGCCGGCCCGCGGGCGACTGGCTTCGGGCTGGGCGGGGCGGTGGGCACCACCGGCTCCTCGGAGGGCGGCGGGAAGGCGGGCGCGTCCCAGGCGAAGCCACCCGGCTGGGCCGGCTCGAAGTCCTCGGGCAAGGGGAAGTCCGTGGCGTTGGCGTTGCCGCCTTCGAGCTCCACCTCTCCAAAGGAGGGCCGGTCCGCTGCCGAGGCGTCCGGTGCCGCGTCCCAGGCGTCGGCGAAGTCGAGGTCCGCCGCCTTGGCCGCCACCGGAGCCGGCGCCTCGAGGGCCGGGGGTGGAGCCGGAGCCGGAGTGGGCGCTCGCGTCTCCAGCACCGGGGGCGGGGTAGGCGGGGGAAGAGGCCGCGTCGGCGGTGCGCGCGCTGGCACCGCAGGCGGGGGCAGAGGACGGGCGGGCACCGGGGTGGTGGCCGGTGCGGGCAGAGGCACGTGTTGCGCGGCCACCTCCTTCGGCAGTGGAAACACCACGGTGCGCTCCGGGGCGCGCGGGGCGCTGGGCGCAGTCGGGACGGCTGGGCTGGCCGCGGGCGCTTGAGGCATGGCCGGCAGGGGGATGACTCCCGTCGTCATGGAGAGGCCCTCGGCGCGGGCCTCCGGTGTGCTGGGGGTGAGGCGGGGGAGGGCGCCCTCCTTGGGAGGAAGGCCCAGCGAGGGAAGGGGGATGACGCCCGTCGTCATGGAGACGGGTGGTGTCGCCAGCGCACTCGAGGAGGACGTCCGCGCGGCGCCGGGGAGGGGGAGTGCGGCCTCAGGCGGTTTTCGCGGCGCAAGTGGCGGTGGGCCGCTCGAGGGCAGCGGCACCGCGCCCTCGGCCGTCCCGGCGGAGTGAATGGGGAAGACGCTTTGGCACTTGGTGCACTTCAGCTTCGCCCCGCCGGGCGGGATGCGCCGCTCGTCGAGGTTGTATGTCGCCTGGCAGGACGGGCACGTCACTCTCATTGGAGGGGGCGAAGGTTACCAGAAAGGCCGCGGGAGGCCGGGGGGGCTATGCTAGGTAGTCCGCCCCTCTTTTTTTTATGGACCCGGTGCTCATCCTCGGTGGCGGACTGGCCGGCCTCTCCACGGCCGTCTTCCTCCGCCGTCCCTGGGTGCTTGTCGAGAAAGAGGCGCGGGTGGGTGGAAAGACGCGCACCGACGTCCTGCACGGCGGCTTCCACTTCGACGCCACCGGCCACTGGCTTCACCTCCGGGACCCGGAAATCCAAGCCCTCGTCACCGAGCGCTGGCTGCCGGGGGGCCTGGTGCGCATTGACCGGCGCGCCGCCGTCTTCTCCCGCGGCGTCTTCACCCGCTTTCCCTACCAGGTGAATACCCACGGGCTACCGGCCGAGGTGGTGGCGGAAAACCTGATGGGCTTCGTGGAGGCGACGCTGGGCGAGAAGGGGCGAGCCTTGCGCGAGCGGGAGCCACGCAACTTCGAGGAATTCATCCTCCGCCACCTCGGCGAGGGCTTCGCCAAAAACTTCATGGTGCCCTACAACACCAAGCTGTGGACGGTGCCGCCGGCCGAGCTCTCGGCCGCCTGGTGCGGCCGCTTCGTCCCGAAGCCCACCCTCAAGGAGGTGGTGGACGGTGCGCTCGGCCTCGGAGGAGACCAGCTCGGCTACAACGCCACCTTCCTCTACCCGGCCCAGGGCGGCATCGAGGCCCTCCCCAGGGCGCTTTTGGCCTCTGCCGCCGCGGGCCGCGTCCTGGTCGGCACTGCGCCCACCGCCCTGGACTGGCGGACGCGCACCGCCACCCTCTCCAGCGGGGAGACGCTGCGCTTCTCAGCCCTCGTCTCCACCATTGAGCTGCCGCAGCTGGTGCAGCTACTGGCCGGAGGGCCGGCCGGCGTGCCGGAGGAGGTGCGCAGTGCGGCCGGACGGCTGCGCTCCTTCACCGTCACCTACGTCCGGGTGGGCATCCGCGGCCCCAACCCTCAACCCTGGCACTGGGTGTACCTGCCCGGGCCGGAGTTTCAAACCTACCGAATTGGCTCGCCCTCCGCGGTGTACGCCCCCTTGGCCCCACCGGGCACTGCCTCCTTCTACGTCGAGTACAGCCACACCGGGCAGCGCAGCCGGGCCAGCTGCGAGGCGGCGGCGGTGGAGGACTTGCTGGCAGCGCGCATGGTGCAGAGGCGGGAGGACGTCCTCTTTGCCGAGGCGGAAGACATTCCCCACGCCTACGTCCTCTATGACGACGCCTACGGCCCGGCGAAGAAGACGGTGATGGACTTTCTCCACTCGGCGCAGCTGCACACCGCCGGACGCTACGGCCAGTGGGAGTACTCCTCGATGGAGGACGCGCTTCTGGCCGGCCGGGCGGCGGCGGCGAAACTCAACGCCGGCTGACAGCACAAGGCCGCCTCTTGCCTCCGGCGCGACGGCCCCTCTTTTTTTCCCGAAGCGCGCGGACACCGTGAGGGGGCCCTTGGGCGACGGGCAGCACGCGTGTTAGTCCCCTCGCGCGCCAAAAAAAGGCACCCCTTTTGGCAACCCCGTCCAGCCCCGCCATGACTTCTGCGCCGCAGCTCAGCGTCGTCATTCCCGTCTACAACGAGGCGTCCATTGTCGCCTCTGCCGTGGGCGAGCTCGCCAAGGGCCTGGACGAGCGCTCGCTTCATTGGGAAATGGTGCTGGCGGAGAATGGCTCGCGTGATGAGACGCCGCAAATACTCGAGCGCCTCAGCGCCGCGGACAGCCGCGTGCGCTGGCTGCACGTCGAGCGCCCCAACTACGGGGCGGCCCTCAAGGCCGGCATCCTCGCCGCCCGCGGGACGCTGGTGGTGTGCGACGAGATTGACCTCGGGGACATGCACTTCTACGACGCCGCGCTGAAGGTGCTGGCCGAGCCCAGCGTGGACTTGGTGGTGGGCAGCAAGGCCGCCAAGGGGGCGGTGGACCGCCGGCCGCTTCTGCGACGGGTCGCCACCCGGGTGCACAACGGGCTTCTGCGGCTGTTGCTCGACTTCCAAGGGACGGACACCCACGGGCTGAAGGCCTTTCGACGGGAACGGCTGCTGCCGGTGGTGAGGGACTGCGTGGTGGACCGCGACGTCTTCGCCAGCGAGCTCGTCATCCGCGCCTGGCGGGCAGGCCTCCGGGTGCTGGAAATCCCCATCGAGTTGCGCGAGAAGCGCAAGCCCACCGTGGATTTGTACAAGCGCGTCCCCAACGTGCTGCGCAACGTGGCCAAGCTGGTGTGGGTGGTGCGCCTCAAGGGCGGCGCGTGAAGCGCGCCTGCGTGAGCGTCGACCTCGACGGGCTGCAGCACTACGCGCGCATCCACGGGCTTGGCGAGGGCACGCTGGACGCCCGGACGCGCGGCCTGCACCTGACGCTGGCGCTCCCGCGGCTGCTCGCCCTCTTCGAGCGGCTCGGGCTTCGCGCCACCCTCTTCGTCGTCGGCGAGGACGTCCAGGGCGAAGGGGCGGCCGTGCTGCAGAGGGCAGTGCAGGCCGGGCACGAGCTGGCCAGCCACAGCCACACCCACCCCTTTGCGCTCGCCAAAGCCACCCCGGGCCAGCTGGACGAGGAGCTGGGCCAGGCCGAAGAGGCGCTGAGGGGTGTCTCGGGCGTCCGCCCGGAGGGCTTCCGGGCGCCCGGCTACACCCTCTCCCCGACGCTTCTCGCCGCGCTTTTGCGCCGCGGCTACCGCTACGACGCGTCCGTCTTCCCGGCGGTGCCCTACTACCTGGCCAAGGCGCTGGTGCTTTTGGGCATGCGGCTGTTGGGCCGTACCTCGGCCTCTTCGCTGGACAGCCCGGCCGTCCTCTGGGCGCCGCGGCAGCCCTATGCGCCGGACGCTGAGCAGCCGTACCAAAGGGGCGCCGCAGCGCTTCTGGAGCTGCCCATGTCGGTGACGCCACTTTTCCGCGTGCCCTTCTTCGGGACACTCCTGACGTCCTTTCCCAGCTGGGCGGTGCGGGCGGCGTACCAGGGCGTGGCCCGAGACGAGTTTGTCTCCCTCGAGCTGCACGCGGTGGACGTCCTGGACACAGCGGACGGCATTCCCGAGGCGCTGGTGCGCGCGCAGAGGGACGTCCGGGTGGCGCGCGCGCAAAAGGAAGCCCGGCTGCTGGAAGTGTTTGGCTGGCTGGCCCGGGACTTCCGGGTGTGCACCCTCGGCCAGGCGGCCCGGGAGCTTCAGCAGGGGCCGCCCTCGGCCGCCTGAAGCGCGGCGCTTCCATCCCTTGGGCGAGGGCCCTCGTGGTAATGGAAAACGCCAGGGGCCCCACCCAAGTGCTCGAAACCCTGTCCGATGATGTGAAGCGTTCCTTACGTTCCTGGACGGACCGGCAGGCCGGGGAGCGGGCGTCCGCACTGCGCACGCTGCGCCGGCCGGCCAACGAGTTCGGCGTGGACCGCTTCGGCTTCGACGTCGACTACCTCCTCGCCGCGGCCGCACCCCTCATCTGGCTGTACAAAAACTACTTCCGGGTGGAGACGCACGGCATTGAGAAGGTGCCGCCCGGGCGGGTGCTGTTGGTGGCCAACCACGGCGGCCAACTTCCCTTCGACGGGGTGATGGTGGGGGTGGCCATGCTTCTCGAGGCCAACCCCCCGAGGGCGCTGCGCGCCATGACTGAGAAGTGGGCGGCGACGCTGCCCTTCATCTCCACCGTCTTTGCACGGAGCGGGCAAATTGTCGGGACGCCGGAGAATTGCCGGCGGCTGCTCGAGGCGGGCGAGGCGGTGATGGTTTTCCCAGAGGGGGTGCGGGGCATCAGCAAGCTGTGGCCCCAGCGCTACCAGCTGCAGGACTTCGGCCTGGGCTTCATGCGGCTGGCGCTGGAGACCAACACGCCCATTGTCCCGATTGGAATTGTGGGCGCCGAGGAGCAGGCCCCGGCGGTGCTCAACCTCAAGCCGCTGGGGAAACTGTTTGGCTTTCCAGCGCTGCCCCTCACCGTCACCCCGTTGCCCTTGCCCACCAAGTACCGGCTGCACTTCGGGGACCCGCTCCATTTCACCGGCCTTCCCGACGACGAGGACGTCGAGCTGGACAAGAAGGTGCGGGTGGTGAAGTCGGCCATCCAGTCGCTGCTGCAGCACGGGCTGGAAGAGCGAAAGAACGTGTTCTGGTGAGCGCGGAGAAGAAGAAGGAGCGCCCGGTGGTGGTGGTGACGGGCATCAGCGGGAACCTCGGCCGCTCCCTCACCAAGCTGCTTCACAGAAAGGAGCGGATTGTCGGCATCGACCGGCGGCCTTTCTTGGGCGCTCCCAAGGACGTGGAAGTCTTTCAAATAGACTTGCGGAAGAAGAAAGCGGAGGACGTCTTCCGCCGCTTTCCGGTGAAGGCCGTCATCCACATGGGCATCATGCACGACCCGCGCATGAGCCAGGAGGAGCACCACTCCTTCAACGTGGTCGGCACCACGCGACTGCTCGACGCCTGCGCCCGCAGCGGGGTGAAGAAGGTGGTGGTGCTGAGTTCGGCCAACGTCTACGGGCCCTCTCCGGACAACTCCAACTTCCTCACCGAGGACGCCCCGCTGATGGCCGCCTCGCGCTTCTCCGAGGTGCGGGACCTCATCGAGGTGGACATGCTGGCGCACGGCTTCTTCTGGCGCCACCCGGCGCTGGAAACCGTCATCCTGCGTCCGGTGCACATTCTCGGGCCCACCATCAAAAACGCGCCCTCCAACTACCTGCGCCTGCGCCACCCCTGGGTGCTAGCCGGCTTCGACCCGATGGTGCAGCTCATCCACCAGGAGGACGCGGCCCGGGCCATGGTGGCGGCGCTCACCCCGGGACTGAGGGGCGTCTACAACGTCGTCGGCCCGGGCGAGGTGCCCCTCTCCTCGGTATTTCGCGAGCTGGACCGCGCCCCCATTCCCGTCCCCCATGTCCTGGCCCGCCCCCTTTTGGGGCTGCTCTTCCGCTACCGGCTGTCCGGCTTTCCACCCCCGGAGCTCGACCACATTCAATTCCTGTGCAACGTGGACGGCTCGGCCTGGGTGCGCGACGTGACTTGGGTGCCCCGCTTCTCCATGCGCGACACCATCCACAGCGTGGACGGCGAGCCACCGCTGGTGCGTGTCCCAGCCGCCACGGCCTGACACGGCTGTCGCGGTTTCGCCTCCGAGAGAGACTTCACTCTCAGTCCTTGGTGCTTTCCAAGCGGCTGAAGTGCCTTGGGTTTAGGCGTCCTTGCGCCCTGCGGCATCCCCCTTGCTCACCGTGGCGGGCAGCTTTTCACGTTCAGGACGTCCCATGGGGGGACGCCCGGCGCTCACCGCTTCGGCCGGCCCCGAGGCGGTGGGCGTTTTCTTTTGGTGGGCACCCTCTTAAAGAAGGCTGCTCTTTGCCGCTAGTACCTCTGCACGGTGGATGTGACCGGTTTCATGCTGCCTTGGCTGCGGCTGGTTGAAGCATAGGGTAGGCCCGGCCCATCTTCGCGCGGGCTTTGGCCGTGGTGAACATCCACTGGATGCGTG
>JBKQSS010000015.1:0-17759 GCA_052143535.1 Myxococcaceae bacterium
GCGGCTCCGCTTGCTGCTGCTCCCAGAGCGTCGGCCGGAACGCACTTTCCCCAGAGCCGTGAAGATAAAGATGAGCAATTACGACAAGAAGTGGACTCGAAGGTCGCCCCCTAAGTGAACGGCATTGCCGCTAGGCGGCCGACTGGCCACTCCCCCCCTCCCAAAAAAGAAAACCGCTGTTGGGGTGGGGGGTGCCGCTTTAGGCAAGCAGCGTGACGGAGGTAATTTCCGAGGGGCTGCCGATGCGCATTGGCGGGCCCCAGAAGCCGGTGCCACGGCTGACGTAGACGTGGCCCTCGCCCACCGGGTACAGGCCCGCCGAGTAGCGGTAGGCGGCGTCGACGACCAGGGTGATGGGAAACAGCTGTCCGCCGTGGGTGTGGCCGGACAGTTGCAGCCCGATGCCGCGGTCGAGCGCGGCCTCCACGCCTCGAGGCTGGTGCGCGAGTAGCACGGCGGCGCGCCCCGCGTCTCGCCCGGCCAGGGCCGCCTCCAAGTCATACCCGCGCCCGTTGGGGACGTCGCGCTGCCCGTAGTCGTCCACCCCCACCACGTCCAGCCGGCCGCCCGCGTCCCCCAGCGTCAGGTAGCGGTTGCGCAGCACCTGAATGCCCATGCCACTTAAGGCCTCGGCCCATTCGCGGTCGCCGGCGTAGTACTCGTGGTTGCCCATGACGAAAAAGGTGCCTTCCCGGCTGCGCAGCCCGGAGAGCGCGGACACCGTCGGGCCGAGGTGCTGCACGGTGCCGTCCACCAAGTCCCCCGTCACCGCCACGAGGTCCGGCCGCAGCGCATTGCACCGCCGCACCAACTCCTCGAGAAAGGGCCGCCCGAGGACGTCGCCCAGGTGCACGTCGCTCATTTGCACAATGCGGAAGCCGTCCAGGGTGCGGGGGAGGCCGGGCAGCCGCACCGCCACCTCGCGCAACAGCGGCGGCTGGAAGGCCCGCCACAGGCCATAGGAGCCAGCCCCGGCGGCGATGGCGGCCGCGCCGCCCACCGCGGCGCGGGCCAGAAAGGCGCGTCGTTCAGGCCGAAGCGGCGCGGCGTCGTGCCGGCGGCGCCAACCCTCGGCCAGCCGGGTGGCCAGCCGAGTGAGGGCCAGCACCGGCCCGAGGTACAGGGCCAGCCCCAACCAGCACCAGGCAAAGAGGGCCAGAAGGTTTCCACCTTGGGAGTGCAGACGGGTGGAAATCAGCCGGGCGAAGAGAAGCGACAGGCCAAGGAAGCCCAAGGCCACCGCGCCCAGCCGGCGCACCCGCACCGAGGCACCGGTGTCCAGGAAGAGACGGCGGTACAAGTACAAATGGCCGCCCCCGAGGACGACTGTCACCAAAAGGAAAAAGAGGAGAAGGCGAAGGGGGTACGGCATTTTTTGGAAGGAGGGTACCGGCAGTAACAGCCCCCCCGTGAGGGGGCTTGGGCCACGTTTTTTGGCCCTTTGGGGTTGTCTGTCAGCCAACGGCCGCCAGCGCAAGCCAGAGTCCCCCCCCACCAGCGCCTTGGGGAATGAAAGGCCACGCCCTTTGGAAAAACGCCCACCGGGGCAGCAGGC
The DNA here is from genome assembly GCA_052143535.1 of Myxococcaceae bacterium. Taxonomy (GTDB): domain Bacteria; phylum Myxococcota; class Myxococcia; order Myxococcales; family Myxococcaceae; genus JADGRA01. The sequence goes on from JBKQSS010000015.1 coordinate 1,556, forward strand.
GAGCGCCGGCCTCCTGACAAGAAGCGTCCTGCCGGGGTGCCTCGAAACTCTCTTTAGAAGAGACCGCTCAGGACGATGAAGCCACCGAAAACCATCGCCACCACGCCCAGCGTTTGCCGGTAGGGGATGAGTTTCTGCACCAGCTTCTCGAAGTTGGCCTTGCCGCCCGCGTCCTTCAGGAAGCCTTCCAGAATGCCCACCCCCAACAGGAGCCCGAGGCAGACGAGCAGCCCGGCCGCCACCAGGTTGAGAAGCCACGGGCGGTAGTGCAGGCCCAGGACGAGGAGGACGAAGCGCCAGGTGCCCCAGGCCACGGAGACGACGCCAATCCACCCCTGGTAGGGCTCCAGCGCGGCGAGGGCCTTGCGGCCCTCGGCCCGCTTCCCGACGAGGGACGAGGCGCCGAGAGCGCCAAGCAGCAACAGCCACAACCCCAAGACGAGTCCGAGTCCCATGCGTTGGCCCAAAGCCTCCTTCGGACATACGTCCAGGGGCAAGGGCCATTTCCGCCGCCGGCCTCCTCTTTGGGGGGGCTGCCAGCCGGGACGGCGGTTTGCTACACCGTTTCGCCATGGCACGGGTGGCACTGGTGACAGGCGCCTCGCGCGGAGTGGGCCGGGCGGTGGCGCTGCGCCTGGCGAGACTCGGCTGGGACGTGGTGGCCACCTGGCGACGGGAAGAGGCGATGGCCGCCTCGCTGGCGCAGGAGGTGACGGCGTTGGGCCGCCGCTGTCTCTGCCTGCGGGCGGACCAGCTACAACCGGAGTCCAGCTTCCCGCCCCTCTTTGCCCGGGTGCGCGAGGAGTTTGGCGGCCTCGACGCCCTGGTGGCCAACGCCGCCAGCACGGCCTTTCTGCCTCTCATGGAGACGAAGGCCCACCAAATGGACAAGACGTTTAGTGTGACGGTGAAGAGTCTCCTCCTCGCCGCCCAAGCCGCCCAGCCCCTCATGGCCGGACGGCGGGCCAGCATTGTCGCCGTCTCGGGCATGGACAGCCGCATGCCCTTGCCCTTTCACGGGATGCTGGGGGCGATGAAGGGGGCGATGGAGGTGCTGGTGAAGTACCTGGCGGTGGAGCTCGCCTCGGACGGCATTCGCGTCAACGGCGTCAACCCGGGCTACATCGACACGGACAGCGCCCGCTTCTACGCCGGGGACGCCTGGGCCACGGTGGAGGCCGCGGCGCGCTCCCAGGTGCCGGCCGGCCACGTCGCCTCGGTCGAGGAGATTGCGGCCCCCATTACCTGGCTGTGCACCGAGGAGGCGGCTTATGTGAATGGGCAGACGCTGGTTGTCGACGGCGGCCTGGAAGTCAACTACGGGGTGGCCCACGCCGCCGGCCTGGCCGGCCGGTAAAGCCCCCCCCAGGGGAAGGCCCCCAACCGCCGTGCCCAGCCCGAAGCCGAGCCTCGCCAGCGTCGTGGTGACACTCCTCTTTGGGGCGGTGCTTCTCGTGACGGCGCCGTTGTGCGTGCTGCTCGGCCTTCTTCTGCTGCTGGTCACCTTTCCCTTCGACAGGGACAGAGGTGCCCTCCACGCGCTCGTCTGCCACTGGACGTTTGGCTACCTGCGCCTCAACCCTCTGTGGCGGGTGCGGGTGGAGGGACGGGAGCGACTGCCCCAGGGGGCCGCGGTGCTGGTGGCCAACCACCAGTCCCTGGCGGACGTGGTGGTGGCCATGGGCCTGTTTCACCCCTACAAATTCGTCAGCAAGGTGTCGCTATTTCGCCTGCCGCTGGTGGGGTGGATGATGCACCTCATCCGCCACATTCCCTTGCACCGCGGCCGGCCGGGCTCCACCCGCGCCATGCTGGAGACGTCTCGCCATTGGCTGCGGCGGGGGATGGCCGTCTTCTTCTTCCCGGAGGGCACCTACGCCGAGGGCGAGCAGCTGTTGCCCTTCCGCAGCGGGGCCTTCCTTCTGGCCATTGAGGAGCAGGTGCCGGTGGTGCCCATCTTCATCGAGGGGACGCGCCGGCTGGTGGACGGTGACGGCCCGTGGCTTGGCCCCCGCGCGGACGTGCGGGTGCGGGTGCTGGAGCCAAGGGTGCCGCCCAAGGACGCCGACGCGCAACAGGTGGCCGACGCGGTACGGCTCGAGCTGGAAGGCCTTCAGAGGACAATTTTCGGCTTCTCCGGCCGCGCCCGGTAAAGCAGCACGGTGCGGCCCAGCACCTGCGCCACCTCCGAGGCAGTGGAGGAGGCCAGCTCGGCGGCCACCGCGGCCCGAGGGGCCGGCGCATTCTCCGAGACGCGCACCTTCACCAACTCGTGGTCGTGCAGCGCTTGCTCCAGCGCCGCCAGCAGCGCCTCACTGACGCCGGCGTGGCCCACCTGCACCACCGGCTGCAGGTGGTGGCCCAGCGCCCGGAGGGTACGTCGCTGCTTTCCGCTCAAGGCCATTGGGGAAGGGGGGGGTTTTTCAGCGGCCGACGAGGAGGCGAATTTCCCGTTGAGCGTCGACGTGGCCTCCGTCCAGCAGGACGCACTTCTTGAAGTGCTTGAGGGCCATGGTGTTGTCGCCGCTCAGCTTGTGCAGCTGTCCAATGAGGTAGTGCGCCGGAGCGCAGCGCTCATTCAGCTTCAGCGCGTGGTGCAAGTCGCGCATCGCGTCCACCAAGGAGGCCTTCTTGTCGACGCTGGTGAAAAAGCGGGCGTAGCCCCGCCAGGCGTAGAATTCGCCCTCGCGCGGGTTGAGGGTAATGGCGTCGTCGAGCGCCTTCACCCCTTCGCCGAAGCGCCGGGCCTTAATGAAGGCCACACCCTTGTGGAAGGTGTCCTCGGCGGCCAGAAGCTGCCGCACGTCCACCTGGCTTCCGCCGCCGGCCTTGAGGGACTCGAGGTAGTCCGCTCGGGACTGGTCATCCCCCAGCACCTTGGAGGCCTCGCCCACCATGGCGAAGGCCTGCGCCCGCAGCTCCGCCAATTCCACCGGAGCATCCGGGGGCAGCATGTCCGGGTGGTACAGCTTGGCCAGCTTGAAGTAGGCCGCCTTCACCGCCGAGCCGTCGGCCTTGTCGCTGAGGCCGAGAATTTGGAAGTGGTTGAGGGACTTCCCCTTCTCCAGCCGCGCCCGCAGCAGTCGAGTCTCCGCCTCGAAGTCCACCGTCGTGCCCGGGACGGGGGTGGGGGCGGAGAGGAAGGCCCGCGGCGGGGTGCCGAGCGCGGGCGTCGGGGTGCCCACCGTGCGCGGCGCGGCACTGGGGGACGGCGTGGCCGAAACCGCCGGTCGCGGCGCGGTGGGCGGTGGCGTCGGCGCCGGAGCCGGGGCAGCCGGGCGGGCCGCTGCGGCGGGCACCGCGGCGTGCTCGCCGGTGGGGGCCGCGCCGCCTTTGAGCTCCACCTCGGGAAAGGAGAGCGCGTCGAGCTCCCGCAGCAACAGGGCCACCCGGAGAATGGCCTCCATCTCCTGGGGGTGGCTTTGGGCGAGCAGCGCCAGCGAGCGCGTCCCGTCGAAGGTGGCCAGGGCCCGCATCTCCTGGGCGCTGAAGCGGAGGTCGGGCAGTGTCCCGCCGTCTCCGCGCCGGACGAGCGGCCGCTGGCGGACGTCCATCATCCTTCGCTTGAGCTCGGCCAAGGGAAAGCGGCGCAGCACCTCGGCCAGAAAGCCCCAGCGGTTGCCCAAAGGCAGCGCCTTACTGGGCGGTAGCTCCACGCTTTGGTAGCGAAAGACGCCCTGGGGGGCGAGGAAGGCGCGTAACAGCAAGGCCGCGGCGCGCTGGGTGAGGGCCGGGAAGACGACGGCCGGGTTGACGAGGCCGAGGGCAAACAGCGTGGCCAAGACGTCCCCGCCGAAGCGGCCCTTCTCCTTCTGCGCCACTTTCAGCTGCTCGGCCGTCACCACCGAGGCCTTGCTGAGGAAGACGTCGGCGGCGTCCTCGGGGTGGTTTGAGTCAATGAGCTCCGGGTTGCCCTTGCGGAAGTGCAACACAATGGTGCGGTCCGGCAACTCGAAGGTGAAGAGGCCGGTGACGTTGGTTTCCGCGCCTTGGGCGTAGAGGCGAATGGCGGAAATTTCGGCCAACTCTCCTGAGGCCACCATGAAGGAGGAGCCAGTGGGGGCGGCGGCGGGGGGCGGCCGGGGGGTGGCGGTGCGGGGTGGCACCGGCATGGGCGAGGCCGGGGTAGGGGTTGTCCGCGGGCCGTCCAAGCCGGGGCTCGAAAAGCGCGCCTCGCCGCCTGGGCCCGGGACGGCCGGAAACGGGGCGGCCGGCGTCGGGCGGGCCGAAGGTGGCGCCAAGCTGAAGCTGCCGGTGGGCGTCTTGCGCGGCGCTTCGGACATGGGCGGAATGGCCGGAACGGCGTCCTTGGGCAAGGGCTGGCTCGGCTCCGTCACGCGCACTGGCACCGGCACGGCCGCCGTCACCTTGGGCAGCGCCGAGGCCTCGCTGGCCATGGCCGGCACCGCGGGAGGTTTGGCCACGCTGCTGGCCGGCGCCACAGCCGGCGGCGTCGAGGCGGCCGGGACAGCTGGGGGCGGCCGGGGCGCGGCGGCTAACGGCGGGGCACCGGCGGCCGAGGCGGCCTTGGCCTTCTGCGGTGGGGCCAGCACCGGGACGGCGTTGCCGGCTTCCAGAGGCTCGCCGTCGTCGGCCCACAGGTGGCGTGGGAAAAAGTCCTTCAGCGCCGGGTAGCGGGCCGGCGAGCGGTACTGGACGCCGTCGGTGGAGACGAGGAGGGCGCCATTGAGGGCGCCCGCCTCAATGAGGAGCTCCACGCTGACCGGCTCGAGCGGGCCCCGTACTGTCCCTTCCGCGTCCCGGACGAAAATTTGCGGCACGGGGAGGAGGTATACCCCAGCCGCCCGCCGCGCCGAGGGGGCAGCCCCCCTTTGGGCCCCCCCTGGCCCCCTGTCTCGCCTTTCACAGGCCTGTCACCGTGGACGGCCTGTCGGCCGCTTTTGGGGTGGCCTCCGGCCAGGCTAAGGCGCTGCCTGTACCGCCAGCCGCAGCAGCCGGAGGAAGTCCTGCGCATTCGTCACCACGCCGAAGGCCTGGTGCGTGCCGCGGTCGCGCAGTTTGCTCACCACAAACTCCGAGGCGTCCACGCACACCACCGGCAGCGGGCGAAGCCACCCGTCCGGGTCGACGACGAAGCTGGGAAGCATGTTTCCCACCGCAATGGCGTGCAGCGCGGTGGCGATGAAGACGGCGGCCGTGGCCCGGGCGGCGTGGGGGCGCATGGCGTCCTGCGCGTCGAGGACGTCCGGTACCACCTCCGGCAGCGGCCCGTCGTCGCGAATGCTGCCGCACAGCACGAAGGGCGTCTGGTGCACCACGCAGGCGTGCATGACGCCGTCCCGGAGAATGCCCTGGCGCACCGCTGGGGCGATGCCGCCGGCGGCGCGAATGCGGTTGATGGCGCGCAAATGCGCGCCGTGCCCGAGCGGCACCGTCACCCCGGCCTTCGTCATCCCGAGGGTGGTGCCGAAGAGGCTGGCCTCAATGTCATGGACGGCGACGGCGTTGCCCGCAAGCAGCGCGCCGACGTAGCCGTGGGAGACGAACCAAGCCAAGTCCTCGCGGGCCCGGGCGTGCACCAGCGCCGGGCCCGTCACCCACAGCACGTGGCCCCCTCTGGCCTTCTCCTCCACCAGGAGGCCGGCAATTTTCTCGTAGTCGGTGGGCTTTTCCCGGCTGACGTCGCTGCTCATGAATTTGAAGGCGCCGTCGCCAGCCGGGTCGAAGAGGCCCTCCTTCACCAGGACGCCTTCCCGGCCGTCCTCCTGCAGCGCCACCACCACCGCGTCCCCGAGGCGGACACGGCGCATTTCCCGCGCCCACACGCTTCCGTCTGGACCGCGCACCAGGGCGGCGTCCATGCGGGGCTCGCGCGGCATGCTCCACTGCCCTTCGGCCTTCACCCAGGTGGGCAAGTTGGTGGTGGAATAGAAGCCCTCCGGGAGGACGCCGTCGGCCGGCGCGGGCGCGAAGTGGGCGTCCGGCGCGGAGCGCAACGCGGCGGAGTCGAAGTCGGGCGGCGGGACGCGCATGGGGCAAAAGGGCAAAGGGCCCTTTTCAGGAGAGGGACAGCATGCCACGTGCGGCGGCCCCGCTGGAGTGTGGTGGCGCCACACGGGGCCAAACGCAGACGTCACACCGTCGGCAGAAAAGACGCTGGAGGCTGCCCCTTTGGGGGCCATGGCATTGGCTTCCGGCCCTGAGGCAGGATGGCCCACACAGAAAAAGTGGCGCAACACTCACGCGCCACCTGACGGAAGAGCCCGCCCGTACCAGAGGGGCCCCCCCCCCGGGGCGACATGTTCATCGGACACTACGGCGTTTCCCTGGCGCTGAAGCGTGCGCACCCACAGCTGTCGCTCGGGGGCCTCTTTCTGGCGGTGCAGCTGCTCGACGTCTTCTTCTGCCTCTTCGTCCTGTTAGGCGTCGAGAAAATGCGCATTGTGAGAGGCTTCACCGAGTACAACGCCTATGACTTGTACTTCATGCCCTACACTCACAGCCTCCTCGGGGCGCTGGCTTGGGCGACGGCGGCGGCGGCGGTTGTCCTGTTGTTTTGGCGCACGCCGGCCGTTGCCGCGGCGCTGGTCGCGCTGGCCGTCTTCTCCCACTTCGTGCTGGACGTCCCGGTGCATACCCCGGACTTGCCGCTCGCCGCCGAGGCCTCCTTCAAGCTGGGCTTCTCCTTGTGGAACCACCGCTGGGCCGCCCTTTTGCTCGAGCTGTTGTGCCTCGGGACGGGCCTTTTCTTGTACCTCTCCTCCTCCCGGCCAAAGCTTCCCCCGGGCCGGTGGCTGGCGCTCGGTGTCTCGGCGCTTTTGGTGGGCCTCACCGTGGCCACTCCCTTTCTCCCCGCGCCTGCCAGCCCACAGGCCTTCGCGGTGCAGGCGCTGGTGAGTTATTTCGCCCTCGCCGCGCTGGCAGTGTGGCTCGAGCGCTCGCGCAGCCGTTAGGCATCTCCACTTATGGAACCGCACCTTGCCCCGGTGGCCCGGACGGCGCCTTGGCTCTTCGGAGTGCTGCGGATGTCGTTTGGCTTTACCGCCGCCGTGGCCGGCATTCTCGTCCCGTACCTGTTGCGCCAGCATGGGACGCCCGTCGACCGCATCGCCGGCGTGGTGGCCGTGGCGATGCTGCCCATGGTGTGGGCCTTCCTCTATTCGCCTTTGGCCGACACCGGCCTGCGACGGCGCTCCTGGGTGCTCCTCTCCTCCTCCGCCGCCGGCCTGGCGGCGGCAGCGGCCATTCTCGGAGTGGACGGCTCGCTGGCGGTGTTGACGAGCCTGTTGTTTGTCTCGGTCGCGGCGGCGGGCCTCAACGCGGCCGCGGTGGGCGGACTTTTGACGCACGTCTCCGAGTCGGCCCGGGGCCGGGCCTCCGGCTGGTCGCAAGCGGGAAACATCGGCGCCGGCGCCGTCGGCGGCGGGGTGCTCATCTGGCTGGCGGACCATGCGCCGCCGTGGAGTGTGGCGCTGGTTATTTTTACCGCCATCTTGCTGCCGTCGCTGGCGGCGCTCCTCATCGAAGAGGCGGCCCCGGCGCGCCGTGCCCTGGGCCCGCTTCTGCGCGCCCTCTTCCACGACATTCGGGAGATGGCCCTCTCCAAGCGCACCTGGCTGGGGCTGCTCTTCTTCCTCTCCCCGGCGGGCAGCTTCGCCGTCAGTAACCTCATCTCCGGGTTGGGGCCGGACTACCACGCCTCGTCCAACGCGGTGGTTTGGGTGGTGGGCATCGGCGGCGGAGTGCTGGCCACACTGGGAAGCTTCCTCGGCGGCGCCATTGCTGACCGCGTCAACCGCATGGCGGCCTACGCGCTGGTGGCGTTGTTTGGCGCAGTGGTGGCCGCCTACCTGGCGCTGGGCCCGGCCACCGCCTTCACCTACGCCCTGGGCTACTCGGCCTATGCCTTGGCCAGTGGCGTCAGCTACTGCCTGTTTACCGCACTCATTCTCGACGTCGTCGGCCAGCGCCGCCAGGCTGCCGCCACGGCCTTTTCCCTCCTCAATGCGTCGGGCAACATTGCCATTACCTACATGCTGTGGCTGGACGGGCTGGGCTACAAGCACGGAGGCGCAGCGGGGTTGATGGGGATGGACGCGCTGGCCAACGGGGCCTCGGCGTTGGTGCTTTTGGGGGTGGCCTTCGCCGCCAGCCGCTTCTGGCGCGGCCAGCCCTCGGCGAAAGGTGGAGAGGCCTAAAGGGCCCCCACAGGGCGGGGCCTACAGCACCACGTGCTCGTGGTGCTCGCCGAAGACGTCGCGAAGGGCGTCTGAAATTTCGCCCAAGGTGGCCTGGGCCTTCACCGCCACAAGAATGCCTGGGACGAGGTTTTCCTCAGTGGCCGCCGCGCGCCGGAGCGCGTCCAGGGAGGCCGTCACCGCCGCCGCCGAGCGGCTCGCCCGGAGCGCCTTCAGCTGCTCGGCCTGGGTGCGTTCCACCTCCTCGTTGACGCGCAGTAAGTTTTTCGGCGGGGGCTCGGCCTGGGTGAAGGCATTGACGCCCACCACCAGCGAGCGCTTCTCCTCGAGCGCGCGCTGCGCCTCGTAGGAGGCGTCTTGAATTTGCTGCTGGGGGTAGCCCTCGGCGATGGCCCGCACCATGCCGCCCAGGGCGTCGACTTTGGCCAGAATGCCCTCGGCGGCGGCCTCCAGCGCGTCGGTGAGGTACTCCACCGCGTAGCTGCCTCCCAGCGGGTCGATGAAGTCCGTCACTCCGGACTCGTGGGCGACAATTTGCTGGGTGCGCAGCGCCAGCCGCGCCGCCTCCTCGGAGGGCAGGGCCAGGGCCTCGTCCCGCCCGTTGGTGTGCAGGGACTGGGTGCCGCCAAACACCGCGGCCAGCGTCTGCAGCGCCACCCGCACCACGTTGTTGTCCGGCTGCTGCGCGGTGAGGGTGGAGCCAGCCGTCTGGGCGTGGAAGCGCAAGGCCAGGGAGCGGCTGTCCTTGGCCCCGAAGCGCTCCTTCACCAGCCTCGCCCACAGCCTGCGGGCGGCGCGAAACTTCGCCACCTCCTCGAGGAAGTTGTTGTGGACGTTGAAGAAGAAGGAGAGGCGGGGGGCGACGCTGTCCACACTGAGGCCGGCCCTCCGCGCCGCCTCCAGGTAGGCCAGTCCGTTGCCCAGGGTGAAGCCAATCTCCTGCGCCGCGGTCGAGCCGGCCTCCCGAATGTGGTAGCCGGAAATGGAGATGGGGTTGAAGCGCGGCAGGTAGCGGCTGCAGAAAGCGAAGACGTCCGTCGCCAGGCGCAAGGACGGCGCGGGCGGGTAAATGTACGTCCCTCGGGCGATGTACTCCTTGAGGACGTCGTTTTGCACCGTGCCACTGAGGGCTGCCCGGGCCACGCCCTGCCCCTCGCCCACCGCCACGTAGAGGGCCAAGAGAATGGGGGCGGTGGCATTTATCGTCATCGACGTCGAGACGTCCTGAAGGGGCAGCCCGCGCAGCAGCACCTGCATGTCGGCCAGCGAGCTGATGGAGACGCCGACTTTTCCCACCTCGCCTTTGGCCCTGGGGTGGTCCGCGTCGCGCCCCATCTGCGTCGGCAAGTCGAAGGCGACGCTGAGGCCCGTCTGCCCCGACTCCAACAGGTAGTGGTAGCGGGCGTTGGCGTCCTGGGCGCTGCCAAAGCCGGCGTACTGCCTCATTGTCCACGGGCGCCCCCGGTACATGGTGGGCTGGACGCCGCGGGTGAAGGGGTACTCGCCGGGGAAGCCCAGTTTCTCGGCGTAGGCCTCCGGAAGCGGCCCGTCAGGGCCGAGGACGGGGGGGAGTTCCACGCCGCTGGTGGTGGCAAACGACGGCTTGCGCTCCGGCGCCTTGGCCACCGCCTTGTCCCACACCTCGCGCAACCAGCGCTGCCTGTCGGCTTTGCCCATGGCCCTACTCCACCGTCAACAGCTTGGCGTGGGCCTCCACTGTCCGGCCCTCCTGGGCAAACACCTCGGTGACGGTGCCGGCCTTCGGACTCTTCAGCTCGTTCTCCATCTTCATCGCCTCCACCACCACCAGCCCCTGGCCTTCCTGCACCGCCTCGCCCTGCTTCACCAGAAGCCGCACCACCTTTCCCGGCATGGGCGCGGTGAGGGTGACTTTACCCTCCACCTGGAAGGCGGCTGCGCCGGCCCGAAGCCGGAGCGCTCGCTCGTCGGCCACGTCGACGCAGAAGGCGTCCCCGCGCACCAGCACCTGCACCTCCTGTCCGACGTCGTCGAATTCCACGTCGTACACCTGGCCGTCCAAAAGCAGCGACACCGCACCGTGTTCCAGCGCCAGCGCGTCCACTTCGTGCCGTTGGCCGTCCACCGTCAGCAACAGAAGGCCGTTGGGCAACTCCTCCACCTCCACCGCCACCTGCTCGGTGTGGCCGCGCAACGTGGCGAGGTAGCGGACGGAAGGCACGGGGGAGGGATGCGTTTTTTGGGGGAAGGGAGGAGTCAGCGCCGGGGCCGACGGCTCGCAAGCCGCCACCCGGAGAGGGAGGCGCCGGGCGGGGCTTTCGTCGGGTGAAGGGTGCGCTGGCGGCGCAAGTCGCGGGCCCGGGCGTGCACCACCGAGGCCAAGAGCGCCGCCTCGGCCACCTCGCCGCCCGGCTCCTCGGTGAGGGCGGCGTGGGCGCGCCCTAAAAAGCCGGTGTCGTACTCCCCGGAGACGAAGTCCGGGTGCTCCACAATGGCGCGCAGGTAGCGGAGGTTGGTGGTGATGCCTTTGACGACGTACTCGAGGAGGGCGCGGCGCATCCGCGCGATGGACTCGGCCCGGCTGGGGGCCCAGACGCTGAGTTTGGAGATGAGTGGGTCATAGTGGGTGGGGACGCTGTAGCCGGCGTAGACGCCCGAGTCATCGCGCACGCCTGGACCGCTCGGCGCCCGGAGGTAGGTAATTCGTCCCGGGGAGGGGAGAAAATTTTGGCTTGGGTCCTCGGCGTAGACGCGCGCCTCCAGTGCGTGGCCCCTTGGGGAAAGGGTGCCGAAGCCCAGCTTCTCCCCCTTGGCGACTTTGAGTTGCCAGGCGACGAGGTCCAGCCCCGTCACCCACTCCGTCACTGGGTGCTCCACCTGAAGCCGGGTATTCATCTCCAGGAAGTAGAAGTTGCGGTGCTTGTCGACGAGGAATTCCACCGTCCCGGCGCCGACGTAGCCCACCGCTCGCGCGGCGCGGACGGCCACCTCGCCCATTTGCGCGCGCATCTCCTGGCTGAGGACGGGGGAGGGCGTCTCCTCGATGACTTTCTGGTGCCGCCGTTGGGCCGAGCACTCGCGCTCGTTGAGGTGGACGCACCCGCCGTGGGTGTCGGCGAAGAGTTGAATTTCCACATGCCGCGGCTGCTCCAACAGCTTCTCCAAATAGACGCTGCCGTTGCCGAAGGCGCTGAGGGCTTCGCTTTGGGCGGCGCGAAAGGCGGCCGGCAGCGCGGCCGGGGTGTCCACCCGGCGCATGCCCTTGCCGCCGCCGCCGGCGGCGGCCTTCAGCATGACGGGGAAGCCCACGGTGTGGGCGAAGGCCACTGCCGCCTCAGCGTCGGCGAAGGGGGCGGTGCTGCCGGGCACCACCTTTACGCCGGCCTTCTGCATGTGGGCCCGGGCCCGCGTCTTCTCCCCCATCGCCTCCATAGCGCTGGCCGGGGGGCCGATGAAGACGAGGCCTTGGGCCTCCACCGCGCGGACGAAGGAGGCATTCTCGCTGAGGAAGCCGTAGCCCGGGTGAATGGCCTCGGCCTTCGAGGCCCGGGCGGCGGCCAACAGGCGCTCCTGGTGCAAATAGCTGTCGCGCGAGGGCGCCGGGCCAATGCAGTGCGCCTCGTCGGCCATGCGCACGTGCAGCGCGGAGCGGTCCGCCTCGGAGTACACGGCCACCGGAGAAATACCCAACTCGCGGCAGGTGCGAATGACGCGGACGGCAATTTCCCCGCGGTTGGCGATGAGAAGCTTGCGAAACATGCCCGGGTGCACGGTAGGGGGCCAAGGCTTAGCACCCTCAAGCATGGCAGAGGGGAGAGTCGGCTGCTTCTTCGGAGGCGGACGCCGCCCTTAGGGCGAGGAGGGGGCAGCCAGTGGCGTAGGGCCCTTGGCCGCTGGGGTAGGCCGCGCGCCGTTGCGGCGCAACAGCCGGAGAAGCCAGCGCGGGGTGAAGAGGTGCCCGCGCCGCACGGCCAGGACGAAGAAGGCGACGCCCAGCGCGGTGCCGAGGACAATGGCCGGAAGGCCGGCCTCCGGGCCGAAGCCACCGCCCGTCAGCCACACCGGCCCAGGGAAGCGGGCCTGCAAAACGGAGGGCAGTGGAATGCCCGAGACGCTTGCGCCGTACACCGGCCCCTCGAAGAAGTCCCACGCCGCGTGCAGCCCAATGGGCAGCCACAGCGAGCGGGTGGCGACGTAGGCCGCCGCCAGAAGCACCCCGGCCTCAAGCGCAATGGCCACGCTGGACAACACCGTGGCAGAGGGGTTGTGGGAGTGGCCGAAGCCGAAGAGGAAGGCGCTGGCCACGAGGGCCAGCACCGTGCCCAGGGCTTGCTCCAACAGCCGGAAGACAATGCCCCGAGTGACGACTTCCTCAAAAATGCCCACCAACAAGAAGAGGAGGGCGGCCTGGCCGACGGCGCGCGCCTCGGCGCCGGGCCCGAAGCCCACCACCCGGTAGCTTCCCGCCACAAACAGGGTGGCCACCACCGCGCTGAGGAGGAGGGCGCCGACGAGGTAGCCTTTGGCGAAGCTTTGGGGAGCCCCCTTGGCAAAGAGGCCCACGGCCTCGAGGCCCTTGCCCTCGAGGAGGCGCGCGCTGGCCCACAGGACGAGGGTGGCTGCCAGCGCATTCCTCGCCGCGCCGGCGGCGGTGACGTACGGCAGTCGGCCGACGCCGGGGAGAAAGCCCAGCGCCCACTGCACGGCAAAAAGCCCAAGCGCCGTCCACAGAAGCCGCAACAGCGGCGAGAGGAGTACCCGCACAGCCAGGCCCGTCGCCCGCTGGGCGCCGGTCGGCGTCGGGAGGTGGTCTGGGTGCATCACCGGCATTCCTCGAAACGCGCCAACCCGTCCCACGCGGGTTTGGGCGCTGTCTCTGTTGCTGCCCTCCCTCAAGAGGAGTTACGGCGCGGCCGGGCAGTGCATTGCACGGTGGGGCGCGGGGCCTTGGGGGAGACGGCCATCGGGCTTGGGTGGGGAGAAGCCGGGGCCGACGCCGGCGGCGGGGCCCCTCGGGGGGCGGCCCCGGGCTGTTACTCGAGGCTGTCCGTGAGGACGACGTGCACCAGCACCGGCGCGAGCGCGCGCAGCGTCCCCAAGGGGGGCAGCTCGAGACGGCTACTACAGCCGCTCGTCTGGGTGCGGTCACAGAAGCGCAAACTGCGGCGGCGCACCGAGGCGCCTTGCGACGAAAGCACCGCCGGCAGGTGCTTCACCCCAAGCTGGCCGGCATGGACGGCCACCCGCGCCACCTGCGCCACGCGCTGGGCGCGCTCGGGCACGCTGGCCAGCGCCGGGCGCACCCAGCACAGAGTCCCGGCGGGCAACGCCAGCGCGACAGCCACCAGGATGGCCAGGCCGAGGGCATATGCCCCCGCCAAAAGGACACCAAGCTTGGCCTTCCCCATGACGCTGCCTCACTGTCTCTGGACCCCCTGCTAACGCATGGGGTGCCCCTCCATTTCATGCGCCGCGAGGACGTCACAAATGGGTTTTAGCGCGCCGCGTTAGACTTTCTATAGAAAGGGAATGTCCCCTGGGCCCCGGCGCGTGTTTCTTCTGGCAAAACCGCCACTTCGCCTCTTCGCCCCTCCATGCGCCGTCCTGCCCTCCTCGCGCTTGCCCTCCTCCTCTGGCCAGTGTGCGGCTTTGCCTCCGCGCCCATCCTCAGCCGGACACTGCACAACGGGCTGGAGGTGGTGGTGGTGGAAGTCCCGAGCTCGCCGCTGGTGACGGTGGAGGTGGCGGTGCGCAGCGGCGCCATGACGGAGGGGCCGGAGTCCAACGGGCTGAGCCACCTGTTGGAGCACCTCTTCTTCAAGCCCAACGCCGCCCTTCCCGACGCGGACACCTACAACGCGCGGGTGCGGGGAATGGGCATGGCCTCCAACGCCACCACCGACACCGAGCACGTCAATGCCTTCGTCACCACCACGGCGGACCACCTCGGCGACGCCATGGAGTTTTTGAGGGACGCCCTCGTCACGCCCAAATTCGACGAGGGGGAGCTGGCCCGGGAGCGGGTGGCGGTGACGCAGGAGATGGACCGAGCTGAGTCGGACCCGCTGTACCACCTGAGCCACGCCATCGACACCCAGCTGTGGTGGAAGTACCCCTCGCGCAAGGACGCGCTCGGCAACCGCAAGACGGTGCTGTCGGCCACGGTGGAGCAGCTGCGGACGCTGCGCGAGCGCTACTACGTCCCCAACAACTCGGTGTTGGTGGTGACGGGCGGGGTGAAGGCCGAGGCCGTCTTCTCGCTGGCCGTAAAGCTGTATGGCGCCTGGAAGCCCTCCAGCGAGAACCCCTACCGCGGCCACCCGTTGGTGCACCACCCGCCGCTTCCCAAGACGAAACTCGTCCTGGTGGAGCAGCCGGTGGCGGCCGTCACCGGCGAATTTGCCTGGCAGGGGCCCTCCACGGTGGGGCCGGACGTCGAGCTCACCTACGCCGCGGACTTGCAAACCGTCGCCCTCCAGCAGCCGGCCGGGCGCTTCCAGCGGGCGCTGGTGGAGTCCGGCGTGTGCCTCGAGGCCAGCTTCTCCTGGTTTACCCAGCGCAACACCGGCCCCATTCAGCTGCAATTCGCGGCCACCCCGGAAAAAGCGTTGGCCTGCATTTCCGCCATTCAAGCGGAGCTCCAGAAAATGGCCGAGCCGGACTACCTCGGACGGGAGGAGCTGCACGACGCCCAGCACCAGCTGCAGGTGGAGCGCGCGCTGGACATTGAGCAGCCAAGCGAGCTGGCCCACACCCTCTCCTTCTGGTGGACGACGGCCGGTCTGGACTACTACCGCGGCTACCTCGAGAGGACGCGCGCCGTCACCCAAGCGGACATTGCCCGCTACATGCGCAGCTACGTCTTGGGCCAGCCCTACATTTTAGGCGTCATGCTTTCCAAGGCGATGGAGGCACACGGGCTGTCCCGCGCAACCTTGGAGCGGCTGGCGGTGCCCATCCAGGCGGCCGCGCCGGCCCACGCGGCGGTGACGCCCTGAGGCGCGTCCTCGCCCTTTGGGCGCTGGCCGCCCTGGCCGGCTGCGCCGCGGCCCCCCGTCCGCTTCCGCTTCCGCCAGCGCTGCCGGCGGCACCCACCGTGGTGCGGGATGCGGACGTCACCCTGGCCCGGGTGGGCGGGGTGGAAGTCCTCGTCCGGCGGTGGCCCGGGGCCGAGCTGGTGACGACGACGCTGGCCATTCGCGGGGGCGTGCAGAATGTGGACGCGGCCACGCAGGGCGTGGAGTTGCTGGGGCTGCGCACCGCCACCTCCGGAGGCACGGCCTCCCTGGACAAGGGGGCCTTCGCCCGCCGGCTCTCCCAGCTGGGCTGCTCGCTGTCTGTCACCGCCGGGCCGGACTACTCGAGCCTCGAGGCCAAGTCCCTGCGGGCCGACTTTGAGGGCAGCCTGGCGCTCCTTCTGGACGTCTTCCTCCACCCGGCCCTGCCGGAGCGCGAGCTGGAGCTTCAACGCGAGCGGCTTTTGCAGGAGTTGAAGAGCGAGCAGGAAGGCCCGGACGACGCCCTTCAGGCGCTCTCCCAAGCGCTTCTCTTCGAGGGCACGGTGTACGCCAACCTTCCCCAAGGGACGGCGGCCAGCGTGGCCTCCCTGACGGCGGAGGCGGTGCAGCGTCACCTCTTGGGCCTGCGCGCACAAAACCGGCTAGTGCTGGTGGTGGTGGGCGACGTCCAACCCGAGGAGGTGTTGGCGCGGCTTCTCCCGGCGCTGTCCGCCCTTCCCCAAGGAGGGCCGGTGCCTCCGCTTCCAGCGCCGTTGCACTTCAGCCAAAGCCGCCTGCGCGAGCAGCGCCGGGCGCTTCCCACCAACTACATTCTGGCCAGTTTTGCCGGCCCCAGCTGGCGCGCATCGGACTTCGCCTCGGCCCGCCTGGCCGCCTCGGTGCTGTCCTCGCGCGAGTTTCTCGAGGTGCGAAGCCGCCGCAACCTCAGCTACGCGCCGGACGTGCGGCTGAGCACCAACCGCTTCCAGTCCTTCGGCGGGCTGTACGTCAGCGCCACCGCGCCAAGCGAGGTGCTGGGCGTGATGCAAGAGGTGGTGCGCGAGCTGG
>JBKQSS010000016.1:0-33562 GCA_052143535.1 Myxococcaceae bacterium
AACTTCCACGCTTGGACTGCCCCGGCTGGCCGCACCGCTGCTCTCGCTTATTTTTTGCTGTGTTTGTTTTTCCATTACACACCTGCTGCTTCTCTTTTCTTCTTGATCTCTGGACTCACTTTTCACCCCTCTCCCACCCATTCCTTTTCGTTGTGCACCCCAAATTTCCCGACCACCCTCTCAGTTCTGTGGTTGTGAGAGGGTGGTCGGGAAACGCAGCGGTGCCGCGGGCGCTGCAGCGAACGAGTGGGTGGGGGAGGGCAGGCGTACGGATTGATTGGCGCTACTCGAGCATCGTCAGTTGATGGGGCTTCTGGACTGCCCCACCTACTGGCTCCATTCAAGAGCCAATTCGAGAGCTAGTTTTCGGGCGTGTTCCGGAGCCGAATCGGACGTACCAAGCGTGAAAGTGCAATTGATTGCAGATCGATGCTTCGAGCCTGCGCCGCGTACGCAGCGCAGTCATTGAGTTAGCGGCGAGGAATGAAATGCGACTGAGCATCTGGGCACTGGCGTCGCTGGCTTGTGTCCTCGAAGGGTGCAGGACAACGGCTGGCGAGGGGTCGATCGACTCAACGGCAGAGCGTGAACCCATCATCATTTTGAGCGCGGATATCTGCGCTATGGGCGTGTGCCCAAAGTACGAGGTGCAGATCTTCGAGGATGGCGAGGTGACCTACTTCGGCATGGCAAACGTCGCCATTCTGGGGACCAGGACCGGTCGGATCTCTCCAGCCGCGGTTCAAAATCTCGTGACGATGTTTGAAAAGGCCAACTTTTGCGCGCTCAAGGACCACTACCCGGCGTCCATAGTTTTCGACGCGCCGTCGACCGATTTTTCGTTTCGTTGCGGTGAAAATAAAAAGGTGATCGAGGTAGCAAATATCGAGGACGCCGCCCCGGCGGAGCTCTCTCATCTTGAGAAGAAGATAGATGAACTCGTTGGGCTCGAGCGATGGGTCGGATCCCAACTGGTGCGCAGCCAATTGCGGAACTCAGTTCCAGACCCGCCGATGTTCGACGCTCTCCCATTGCAAGGAGGAAACGGCTGGCTTTGGATGAGATGCGGAGGATTGCCACCGTTCGACCAGATACACTGCCGCTTCGTGACCGTAACCATCGCTCAAGACTTGCCCGCGTTACAATCCATCGCGGAGACGGCTCCGATGCTGGTCGAGAAGATTCTGGAAGCCGGGCGGAAGAGTGACGCCCATGGCAAACGGACAGCCCCTTCCCTCATCGAGCCACTTAGGAGTCCAAACATCCCAATGGGGACGAACGAGCGGCGACGGACCTGCGCGAGCGAGGGAACGGGCGCGCAGGGTCCCTCCAACGACGGCATGACGCTGGGGCAACGATCAGTCGAGGCCCGAGAAGCTGAGAGGAGACGCGAATGGTGTCACTGTGAGAATTCTGAATGCATGGCGCTCTGGGAGGTCGCGCAGATGCGCCATCGGGCCGAGCGATGCGCGGTGGCGGTGAGGTTCTCGGAGGCCAGCTTCGAACGTACAAGTCCAAACACGTGGATGGCCAAGGAAGGCCCCAGCACATCGTGTAAGAAAGTCATCGTCTCGACGCTTCAGGTTGGGGGGAGGGGCCTAGATCAAACGTGGAACTATCGGCGAGATGGCGCGCCAAGCGCTGGTGAGGGCTATGGCTGCGGTTCCCTGCCTCCGGCGCAAGTGGCCAGCTCAAGCTTCCCAGGTAACTTTGATCAGGTATGCCCCGAAGGATTTACGGCGGAACTCCTCGGGCCATAGCCTGAGAAATATTCATACGAATTGGACGCTGGGTTCGGGAGCCGTATTCGAATTGCTTAGCGACCAAACTGCTGTTTCCCACGTTCCTGAATGCGTCTTGACGCACGGTCATAAATAGGTCTCAAATAAGACCCGAGATGATAGACGCGGACAGGATCGCGACGGAGATTCTGACGGTGGAGGAGGCGGCGCGGATCCTCCGTGTGTCTCGCTTCACTCTGTATGCGGAGATTAGGCGCGGCCGGGTGCCCGGTGTCGTGCGAGTCGGACGTACCATCCGTCTTTCCCGCCGTGCCCTCGCGGCATGGTTCGAGGCAACGCCAAAGCATGTCGGTGCGTCAGCGAACGTGGAAGGACGCCCAGGGTAGGGAGTGTTCCGCCTGGCTGGTCGACGTGGAATTCACCCACGCCGACGGACGTGTGCAACGTGTTCAGAAGACGTCGCCCGTCAACACGCGCCGCGGCGCCGAGCAGTACGAGCGCGACCTTCGCATGGCACTGCTATCCGGCAGGTATGGGAAGGAATCCGAGGTTCCGACGGTCGCGGAGATGGCGCTCGAGCTCCTGGAGCACACTCGGCTCCGGCGGAAGTTTTCAACCGGCATTTTTTACGCGCTCATGCTTGAGAAGCACATCGTCCCCGCCCTTGGGCGGCTACGGCTTACGGAAGTCACTGACGAGCGCATCGACAAGTTCGCGAGGTCACTCACCGACGGGCGCAAGCCCAAGACGGTCAACAACGTTCTGGGCGTCCTGGCGCGGCTCCTTCGGTTCTCGGTGGCGCGCGGGGCGCTCAAGGGAGCTCCGGTTGTTGGGAAGCTCATGCTGCCGCCGAGCACCACCCGCTTTCTGTCCTTCACCGAGGCCGAGGCGTTGATCGCCGCGGCTCGCGAGTCGTCGAACTGGACTGCGCAAGTCATCGTCGCGCTGCGGACTGGCCTCAGAATTGGCGAGCTGCTCGCGCTCCGGTGGGAGGACGTCGACCTCGCCGGCGGGGGACTTCTGGTCCGTCGGTCGGTCTGGAAGCACGTTGAGAGCACACCCAAGGGCGGCCGCCCCCGTGAAGTACCGCTGTCGGACCAGGCCCGCGAGGCTCTCCGCAACCACCCTCGACGCGGTACCTACGTCTTCAGCACGCTCGACGGTCAGCGCCGCGACCGCCATGGGTGCACACGGGCGCTCTACGCCATCGCGGAGCGGGCAGGGCAGCCGCTGCCTTTTGGCTGGCACGTGCTGCGGCACACCTTCGCGTCGCACCTGGTCATGCGAGGAGTGCCTCTCAAGGCCGTCCAGGAGCTCCTGGGGCACGCCACCATGGACATGACGCTTCGCTACGCACACCTTTCACCGGACGTCAGACGCGACGCAGTGCGCTTGCTCGACGCGCCAGCGCAACATAGGCGCAACATAAAGCGGGAGGCCCAGGCAACCAGGCGGAGCTACTGGGGAAAAACAGCTGGGGAACTAGGATTCGAACCTAGATAGCCAGATCCAGAATCTGGCGTCCTGCCGTTAGACGATTCCCCAAAACCACTACTTCTTCGGTGATGCGGGTGTTGCCTTCTTGGCCGGCTTGGCCGCCACGCCATCTGGCGGAACGACGTAGACGCGCACTTCGTCGTTCGCCTCGTAAATATTCAGCCCAACCCATCCTCCGTGTCCATCCGGGTTCGCAAGGTGGATGGCTTTCACACCGGGCTGGTTGACGATGGTGTGCCGCGGAAATTGCGCCGACGGATATGCCGTCTTGAAGTACTTCATCGTGTTCTCCCAGTCCTGCGGAACACGGTACCTGCGCTCTCCTACCTTCATCGTCTTGTCTGGGAACTGCACCCCGTCCAACACCTCCGCCCGGGCTGCCGCTGAAACCAGCACTCCGAGCGCAGCCGCTACCAACCAGCAGCCCGCGGCCTTATAGGAACGGAGATCTGAGGTGTCAAGGTGCAGAGGCATGTGCAAAACGAGCGTAAAGCCCCACGGGCGGGCTCGTCCACGCTTTCAGCGTGCAATGCGCAGGCGTGCCCCCGGGGCCCAACGGCGAGCGGCGGGCAGCGACCGGCCTGTGCCAACCGTGCCTGCGCTCACCCAAGCCTCGCCAGACAGCTCAAGAAAGGCCTCCGAGGCGCACACTGACACGAGGAGCCGCGCGCTCACGCGAGCCGTCCTAGCCAGCGAGCAGCGCGTCGATGCGCTCGAGCGACTCAATTTTGCCGAGGAGCTCCAACGTCTCACCGATGGGGGGGCTCACCGGTGTCCCCATGGTAGCGACCCGCACCGGCTGCGCCACTTTGCCCATGCCCAGCCCGGCGGATTCCGAGACCCCCTTGAGCGCCGCGTCGATGCCGAGTGTCGTCCAAGGCTGGACGGCGTGGAGTGCTTCGCGCGCTAGTCCGAGTGCGCGTTTGCCGGCGTGGTCCAGGTGCTTTTCGGCTGCCTTGGGGTCCACCGCCACGCGGACAAAGAATGGCCGGGCCAAGTCGGCCATCTCCACCAGCGTCTTCGAGCGTTCGCGCAGGGCGATGACAATGCGCTCCAGTCGTGGGTCTCCGGCCGCTTCAACGCCGCGCCTGGCGAGGAAGGGGAGAAGCCTTCTGCCAATGTCTGCGGCTGGCAGCGTCTTCAGGTAATGCTGGTTCAGCCACAGTAGCTTTTCCGGATTCCATACTCCGGACGTACTTCCGACGTGGTCGAAGCCGAACCACTCGACCATCCGCGCACGCGAGATGACCTCGTCGTTGCCGTGACTCCACCCCAGCCGGACGATGAAATTCACCAGCGCCTCAGGGAGGATGCCATTGCTTCGATGCAGCATGACGTCTGCTTCGGGGTGGCGCCGCTTGCTCAGCTTCTCTTTGTCCGGTCCGAGAATGAGGGGCAAATGGGCCATCGCCGGCGGGGTCCAGCCGAGCGCCCGGTAGAGCATGAGTTGAGGGAAGGTGGAGTTGATGTGTTCCTGCCCCCGCACCACGAGAGTAATTGCCATGGCGTGGTCGTCCACCACGCAGCCGAAGTTGTAGAGAGGGATGCCGTCCGCCCGAAGCATGACGAAGTCGTCCAGGTCTGACGTTTGCTTTGAGATTCGGCCGAGCACCTCGTCCGTGTAGCTGAGAGTCTCATCGGCCTCGGGCATGCGAAACCGCACCACCGCTGTCCGGCCGGGCGGGACATCGGTTCGGCTTCGGCACGTCCCTTCGTACTTGTAAGGACGCTTCTGCTTCTCGAAAACGGCGCGGCGCTCCTCCAATTCCTCCTTCGTGCAGTAGCAGTGGTAGGCCTTGTGGGCTGCGACCAGCGCCTCGGCCTCGCGGCGGTAGAGGTCTAGCCTTTCGGTTTGGAAATAGGGGCCCGCCGCCCCGCCGACGGTCGGCCCCTCGTCCCAGTCGAGGCCCAGCCAGCGCAGCCCTTCCAGAATGGCCTGCACGGACTCTGCAGTGGACCGCTCGCGGTCGGTGTCTTCCACGCGGAGAACGAAAGTGCCCGCGTGCCGCCGGGCGTAGAGCCAATTGAAGAGCGCCGTCCGTGCCCCGCCGATGTGGAGGTACCCGGTGGGTGAGGGAGCGAAGCGGACGCGGGGAGGGTTGGCCATGGGGGGCGAAGGGTTAACAAGCGCCCCGAGATGGGTCAACGCGGGGAGGGACAAAGCCGCGCGCCGGCCCAAATGCAGCGAGGCACGAAAAAGGGGCGGCCCCGCCGGGGGGCCGAGGCGGCTGCGTCAGTGAGCAGTTAGCATGCAGGGCTCACGTGCCCATCACCTTCTTCGACTTCGACGAGACGCTCATCGTCGGCAACTCCGGCAGTCTGTGGATCCGCCGTGAATTGCGGAGCGGCAACATCAACCGCCTGCAGGCGCTGCGCGCCGCCAGCTGGATGGTGCGCTACCGGCTCGGGTTCGCCTCGATGGAAGAAGCGCTGCATACGGCCATTCGGAGCCTGGAGGGCACACCGGAAGAGGCGCTGCGGCAGCGGACCCGGGCCTTTTACGACGAGGAAATCCAGCACCGCTACCGGGCCGGCGCTCGGGCGGCAGTTGACCACCACCGCTCGCGAGGCGAGGCCTGCGTCCTGCTCACCGCGAGCTCGCTCTACCTCTCGGAGTTGGTGAGCGCCGAGCTTCGGCTGGACGGTGTGCTCTGCACACGCTTCCGCGTCCGTGACGGGTTGCACACCGGTGAGTCGGAAGGGGAGGTGTGTTTTGGTGCTGGGAAGCTCCGCTATGCGGAGGAGTACTCAAGGCGGAACGGCGTGTCGCTCGCGGCCTGCACCTTCTACACTGACAGCTATTCGGACTTGCCGGTTTTGGAACGCGTCGGCCAGCCGGTGCTGGTGAATCCCGATCGCCGGCTTCGACGCGAGGCCAGAGCGCGGGGCTGGCGGGTGGTGGAATGGGGTGGCCCAGCCTCGCTCGGTGAGCAAGCGCTCGTGGGGTAATGGGACCGCGGGCGTTGCGCTAGAGTGTCGATTCAGTGCTCACTTCGTTAGGAACCGCCTTCGCGTTGCTCGTCTCTCTGGCCAGCCCCGCCGCTGCGCCATCCTCCTCCGGCGACCCCCGGCTCCGACTCCTGGATGCGATGGCGGGCGAGTTGGAGCGCAACCAGGCGCGGCTGAAGCTGGGCGAAAACCCCGCTCCCTACTTTCTCAGCTACACGGTGAAGGACCTCGAGCAGCGCTGGGTGGCCGGGCGCTACGGAGCCCTCTTCGACGACGAGTCGCTGCGCGACCGCCGCGTCTACGTGGACGTCCGCGTCGGAAGCCACGACTTCGACAGCAGCGTCAGCGAGGACATGGATTTTAACTTCTCTCTCAAGGGGACCAGTTACACGGCACGCAAGGAGGCACCGCTGGACGACGACCCGGCCGCGCTTCGGGCAGCGCTGTGGATCATCACCGACG
This sequence comes from Myxococcaceae bacterium, assembly GCA_052143535.1. Lineage (GTDB taxonomy): Bacteria > Myxococcota > Myxococcia > Myxococcales > Myxococcaceae > JADGRA01. The sequence goes on from JBKQSS010000016.1 coordinate 6,651, forward strand.
AGCGCTACAAGGCGAGCCTCTTCAACTACCTCAAGAAGAAAGGCGAGAACGTTTACGTCGTCGAGGACCCCAAGCGCCCGCCGGCCTTTTCGCGCGAGCGACCGAGCGTCTTCATCCAGCCGCCTGCCGGATTCCCTTTCGACCGGGCCCACTGGACGCAGACGGTGCGGACCGTGTCGGCCCGTTTCAACTCCGACCCGCGCATTTTCGATGCGGACGTGCGCGTCACGGCTGACAAGCAAGTGCGCTACTTCGTCTCTTCCGAGGGAAGCCGCATCCTCACCGAGGAGACGCTCTATGGCGTGCACGTCTTTGCGCTGACCCGGGCCGATGACGGGCAGCTGCTCGACGACAGCCGCGATTACTACGCCTTCCGCGAGGCCGACCTGCCCTCCGAGGCCGCGCTGAGCAAGGACGCCGACACGGTCATTGCCGAGCTGGCCCGACTCCGGGCTGCCCCAGCCATTGACCCCTACACTGGCCCGGCGGTGCTCGAGTCCAACGCCGCTGGCGTGCTTTTTCACGAGGCGGTCGGCCACCGTTTGGAAGGCGACCGGCAGGACAACGACGCAGAGGGCAAAACCTTCCGGGGGCAGGTTGGCAAGCGGGTGCTTCCCGAGTTTCTCACGGTGGTCGACGACCCGACACGGGCCAGCATCGGCCACCAGTCGCTCAATGGTTACTACCGCTTCGATGACGAAGGCATCCCGGCCCAGGCGGTGACGCTGGTCGAGAAGGGGGTGCTCCGAAGTTTCCTCGTCTCGCGGCATCCAGTGGAAGGGTTTCTTCAGTCCAACGGGCACGGGCGCGCACAGCTCAACCGTCGCCCGGTGGCACGGATGTCCAACCTCATCATCACCTCCTCGCACCAGGTGAGCGACGCCGAGCTGAAGCGGATGCTCATCGCCGAGGCGAAGCGGCAGGGGAAGCAGTATGGCCTCATCATCCGCGACATTACTGGAGGCAATACCAACACCTCGAGCTTCGGCTACCAGGCCTTCAAGGGCATTCCCCGCCGCGTCTTTCGGGTCGACGTGCGCGACGGCTCCGAGACGCTCGTCCGCGGGGTGGAGATAGTCGGCACGCCGCTCAGCGCAATGAATAAAATCATGGCCACCGGCCAGACGCCCGGTGTCTTCAATGGCTTCTGCGGTGCCGAAAGCGGTAACGTTCCGGTCTCGACTGTGGCCCCGCCGACGCTCCTCCAGGAAATCGAGCTGCAGCGAGTGGTGGAGGGTAAGGACCGCCCGCCGCTCTTGGACAACCCGGCAGCAGTGGCGCCGCGTCTCTCACACTGAGTTTTCTTTCACCGAGGAATCCCGCATGCCCGAACGCGCGCTGAACGAGAAGACCGTCCTAGACGTGCTCAACCGCATTCTTGAAATCGAGCTCGCCGGGGTGGTGCGCTACGCCCATTACTCGTTGATGGTGTTTGGCCATGCCCGGATTCCAATTGTCGCCTGGATGAGGACGCAGGCCGACGAGGGTCTGACGCACGCCTTGCAAGCCGGCGAGCACATCACGGCGATGGGCGGCCACCCCTCATTGCGCATCGGCAAGCTGCTCGAGACCCACCGGCACGACATTGACCAGATTCTGCGCGAGGCGATGGAGCACGAGCAGGAGGGAGTGGATACCTACCGCAAGCTGCTCGAGTTGGTACGGGACCGAGACATCATGCTCGAGGAGTATGCGCGGAAGATGGTGCACGACGAGGAAGTGCACATCAGCGAGATTGAGAAGATGCTTCGCCGCCCGGGAAAGCTCGAGCCGGCCCGGTAGCGGCGCGGTCGCCGCTTTGGGGTGTGGGCTTAGCCGAGCAGAAGCTGGCCGACGTCGGCCACGGTGTGGGGCCTCGACGTCCCGGCCAGGGGCGGGAAGGCCAACAGCGGCACCGGAACGCGGGTGTGGTTGCGGGTGCGGAGGTCCTCCACGTTGCCGTGGTCACTCGTCACCAGCACACGCGCGTCCGGCGGCCGGTTGGCCACCACCGCTCGGACGAAGGCGTCGAAGGTGGCCAGCGCTTCGAGCGCCGCCTCGCCGTCCTGTGCATGCCCGGCCTCGTCGGCCGCGAAATGCTCGAAGAGGGTGAAGTCCATGCCTTCGGCGAGGCGCCAAAACGTCTCGGCAGCCTGGCTGGCCGTCCGCAACGGGATGCTCAGGCCCCGGGCCACTCCCCGCGCCCCGGTGACGTCATGGGCGAGGGCCTGGCCGGCGCGTAGGGCGTCGAGCGTGCGGAGGGGTACGTGGCCAGCGGCGAAAGCGGCGGTGGAGGCCGAGGGGCGCAGCCGACGTCGCGCGCCGGCCGGGAGGGTGACGTCCGGAGCCCCGCCTTCGAGGTGGGGAAGTCCCAACGCAGCGAGGTAAGCGGCCGGGTAGGCGTTGGCAAAGGTGGCCTTCCGGCCGGACTCCACCAGCCGCTTCACCAGCGAGTGCTCGGCCAGCAGCGCCCGCAGGGCCGCGTCGGGGTAGCCAAGCACGTGGCGGCCCACCAGCAGTGGGGCCGGAAGCCCGGTGAGGAGAGCCGTCTGGTTGGAGGCGGACTGGGGGCGCCCCGCCATTCCGAAGGTGGCGTCCACCAGCGAAAGCTCGCCGCCCAGAAGCGGAGTCCCGGTGCCGTCCTCGAATTGGGAGAGGAGAAACGCTCCTCTGGCAAGCGGGTTGACGTCCGGGTTGTTGAGCCCGACGCCGACGCCGTCCACAAAGAGGAGGGCAACGCGCAAGACGGCCCCGCCTTTTGTTTGTGCTAGGCGGCCTTCACCACCTTGCCGGCTTTGATGCACCGGGTGCAGGCCAGCACGCGCTGGGTACGGCCGTCGACGGTGGCGCGCAGCTTCTGCAGGTTGGGCAGCGAGCGCGTCTTCGTCTTGTTGTTGGCGTGGCTGACGTTGTTGCCCACCAAGGGGCGCTTGCCGCAGATGTCACACTTCCAGGCCATGACTTCCCTCAAGGGAAACAAGAAAAGGCGAAACTGGGGGCCTGCGCATAGCCGAATTTGCCGGCCAACGCCAGGCCCCTACCTTCGGGGCCGCCGCTTCTGGGTGGCGCGCTGGACGCGGGCCACCGCCCCCTGGGCTGCCAGCAACTCTCCCTCGAGACCCAGCCCCGGGCACACCTCCCGGCCGGCCCGGAGGAGGCTTGGCCAGGCGGTGGTGGGAGGCAGTCCGACGCCCTCCCAGGGTGCCTTCGGAGCCCGCGGCAGCAGCGGGTGGAGGAGGAGACTGGGGGCGCGCCGGGGGGCGTCCAGCTGAGGCACGGAGCGCGCCACCAGCTGTGCCTTGGCGAAAGGCATGAGTCGCTCAAGAGCTTCCTCGATGCGCGCGGCGTGGCCGGAGACGAGGCGAGGCTCAACGTCCGCCGGGACGACGGCCGCCGCCGTCACCAGCCGCAAGGCGGCCTCATCGCTGCGCGCTTCCTGACGTCGGGCCGGCCCCACTTGGAGGAGGAAGGCGCCGAGGGCGGAGGCCTCGTCGGCAAGCACGAGCTCCCCGAGGCCCTGCGGGAGCGCCGCGGCAGGAAGTACCCAATGCACACTGAGGACGGCGTGGCTGGGGGCGGCCGGCGAGAGGGCGGTGGGCTTCGCCGTCCGCAACGATGGCGGCAGAAGCGGCAACAGCTCCACGTCGTCGAGCGCGGACAGCACGAAGGCAGCGCGGTGGGTGGCCTCCGAGCCACGGAGGTCCAGGCCCACGGGCTGGCCCCCCTCGACGCTGAGGGCCTGGACGCCCGAGCCGGGTAGGGTGTCGACGGGAAGCAGCGTTCCGCCGAGCTCCTCGAAGCGGTGACGAAGCACCTCAAGCAGCCCGGCCTGTCCGCCGGGGAAGCGCTGCGGTCCGGACAAAAGCTGACTCAGGCTGCGGCGCACGGCCAGGGGGCCGGTGCCCTCTTGGTAGACGAGGAATGACGCAGCGCGGGACAAGAGCGCGTCTGCTGGCTCGCTCTCCAACAGCGGTGACGGAGCCTGCAATGCGGGCCAGGCGTTGAGGGCACGCCGCAGCCGCCAGCGGGCAAGCAGTCCGGAGGGGGGTAGCGCAGCCTCGGTGCGCAATAGGCCGTCGGTGGCGGTGTGGGCGGCGGCGAGCTGCTTCACCACCTCGGCCACCCTGGCCCCAGACTTGCCGAATTCCCGAGTGCACTCGGCGAGCCGCCGGACGTCGTCCAGAGGCAAGTCGAGCCGGTGCCGCGGGAGGACGAGTTGCAGGGCCGGCACCACTGGCCGCAGCGCGCGGCTGACTTGGGTGGTGAGCCCGAGCTCGGTCAGGGCGTCCTCTAAAGGAGGGACCGCCCGTGGCGGTGGAAGGGGAAGGGCCCGGGTGGGCCAGAGGAAGCCCTGGTAGCCGTAGGCGGCCGGAGGGCCGCCGTGCTCTGCCCACAGCACCCGCAGGCCGCGCCTGGCCAGCAAAGCGGCGGCGAAAGCACCGCCCAGGGCAGGGCCGAGGACGATGGCGTCGTAGACGCGAGAGCTGGGCGCCGCGCTGAAGCGGGGCTTGTCCGGAAGCCGGGCCATTGTCGCGGGCCGTCTCCCCCTCAGCCGAGCCCTGGGTTAACGAGTGTGAGGCCCGCCGCCTCAGGCTGGGCGCCTCCGACGAGCCGTCGGCCATCGCGACGCACCGCGCCCGAGGCCAGTAGGCCCAGCGCGAGTGGGTAGAGGCGGTGCTCCTCGCGTTGGATGCGCGTGCCCAGCGTCGTCTCGGTGTCCGTGTCCAGCACCGGGACCGCCGCCTGGGCGATGATGGGGCCTGTGTCCGTCCCCTCGTCGACGAGATGAACGGTACAACCTGAAACCTTCACCCCGTGCGCCAACGCTTGTTGGACGGCATGCAGGCCGGGAAAGCTGGGAAGCAAAGCGGGGTGGATGTTGAGCACCCCTTTGGGGAAGGCCCGCAGAAAGTCCGCGCCGACCAGCCGCATGAAACCGGCCAGGCAGACGAGTTCCGCTTGGTGCGGCGCGAGTGCTGCCAGCAAGGCCTCGTCGTAGGCGGCCCGCCCCGGGTACCCCTGGTGGGGAAGCACCGCCGTCGGGACCCCGGCCGCGGCGGCCCGCTGAAGCGCGAGGACGCCAGGCACGTTGGAGAGCACCACCGCCACGCGCGCCGGGAAGCCAGGCGCGGCACAGGCGTCGAGCAGCGCCTGCAGATTGCTTCCGTTGCCGGACACCAGCACGGCCACCGCGCGCCGTCGCGTCATGGCAAGACGACCGCGGTGGGCTCTCCCGTTGCGGCCTCCACCCGTCCCACCTCGTAGGCCTCGACACAGCGCCCGCGGAGCAGCTGTAGCGCTGCCGGTACGTCCGCCTGCGGAACGACGCACACCATGCCCAAACCCATGTTGAAGGTGGAAAACATCTCCTCGCGCGCCACCCCGCCAAGACGGGAGATGAGGGAGAAGATGGGAGGACAGGGCCAGCGTGACGCGTGCAGGACGGCGCGTGTCCCTTCGGGCAGGCAGCGGGGGAGGTTTCCTGGGAGGCCCGAGCCGGTGATGTGGGCCAACCCGCGGACGTCCACCGCCTCGCGCAGGGCCAGGACGTCCTTCACGTAGATGCGTGTTGGCGCGAGCAGCTCGTCCACCAGCCTTCGCCCAAGTCCCTCCGGCTGCGCCTCAAGGGCGAGGTGGGCCTGCTCCAGGAGCACCCGGCGAGCCAGCGAAAAGCCGTTGGAGTGGAGGCCGGAGGAGGCCAAGCCCAACAGCGCGTCACCGGGGCGGATGGTGCGGCCGCTCACCATGCGGGAGCGCTCCACCACGCCCACGCAGAAGCCGGCCAAGTCGTACTCGCCGCGGGAGTAGAAGCTTGGTAGCTCGGCCGTCTCCCCGCCGAGGAGCGTGCAGCCGGCCTGCGCACAGCCCTCGGCCACGCCGGACACGACTGCCGCCGCCTGCTCGACGTCCAGACGCGCGGTGGCGAAGTAGTCCAAAAAGAAGAGGGGCTCGGCGCCGGAGGTGAGGACGTCGTTGACGCTCATCGCCACCAAGTCAATGCCGATGGTGCTGTGCCGGCCGGCGGCGAAAGCCACCTTCAGCTTGGTGCCCACCCCGTCCGTCCCGGCGACGAGGACTGGCTCCTTCCAGCGCCCCGGCGGCAGCGCGAAGAGTCCCCCAAAGCCGCCCACCCCGGAGAGGACTTCCGGCCGAAGAGTGCGCGCGGCCAAGGGGCGAATGCGCTCGACAAGCGCATCCCCGGCGTCAATGTCGACCCCCGAGTCCTTGTAGGTAGTGCCCACGGGAGGACTCCTTGTACGCCATCGCGTGGCGGCCGGGGGGGAGGAATTGGATGCGGTGGCGAGGCCGGTGTTGGGGGAGACTGGGGGGCGCTCCCCCCGAATGGCACACCTCTCTCGACTCCTCGTCCGTTTCCGCTACGAGCTGGTGGCTCTGGCCATGGCCGCCGCCGTCGGAGCGCTGCACGTCTGGTTTGAAGAGGCCCCCCTTCCCAGCGGAGGTACTGGGCCGGCGGGGCTCCGCGAAGTGCTGCTTCGTGGCTTGGCCTCGGCCGAGGGGAAGGCCGAGGACCTCCAATTCCTCCTGCGGGGCCCGGTGGCCTCGGTGCCCGAGCTGGTGGTGGTGGCCATTGACGAGAAAAGCATCCAGCGCCACGGGCGCTGGCCCTGGCCAAGGGACCTCCTCGCCCAAGGACTGGTGCGCCTTGGAGAGCTGAAGCCCGCGGCGGTGGGTCTGGACATGACGTTTACGGACCAGGCTCCCCCTGGGCCCTGGGCCCAGGTGCTGTCGGAGGTGGAGGCTGCGCAGAGGAATGTCCCAGAAGCTCAGCGCTCGGCAATGACGCCCGTGCTGGCAGCGCTCGAGGCGCGTGCCGGGGAGGACCCGGACGCCGAGCTGGCACGCGCGCTGGCGCCAGCCAACTTCGTCCAAGGGGTAGAGGCCTACCGCGCCTCGGAGGCCGCGGACTATGCCGCCCGCTCGGCAACGGACGCAGCGGTGATGGCGCCGAAACTCATCACCACCTTCCCGATGGCGCACCAGGCGGCCCGCTTCGAGGTGCCGTGGACGGCCTGGCTTGCAGACCGCTACCGCAGCGCCCAGGCGCCGCTGCGCGCCTTTGTCCGGCCCGAGACGCGCCTTGGACATTACATGGTGAAGCTCGACCCGGATGGGGTGCTGCGGCGGACGCCTCTCTTCATCCAGCTCGAGGTGCCAGAGGGGCTATTGCCTAGCCTCGAGTTGCAGACGGCCGCGGTGGCGCTCGGCGCCGAGGTGGAGCCCGCCTGGGACCCGGTGCTGCAGCGCGTGGTGGGAGCGCGCCTGCGGCGGGGGCACGAGGTGGTGCGCGAGGTGCCCAACGAGGTGCAGGAGCCCTACGCGCGCATTCCCTGGCTGGGGCCAGCTGCGGTGGTGCCGACGGTGTCCATGGCGGACGTGTTGGCCGGCGCACCCGCGGCCGCTCAGCTTGCTGGCAAGACGGTGCTGGTGGGGGTGACGCTGGTGGGCTCGTTCGACCAGGTGGTGACTCCCTTCCGGGAGGTGGAGCCGGGCGTCTTCGCACACGCGGTGATGCTCTCCGCCATTCTCTCGGGGCACTACCTGCAGCGCGGCCCGTGGCTACTCTGGCTGGAGGTGGCCTTCTTCCTTGGCGGCGCGCTCTTTTTGGGCGTCGTGCTGCCCCGGGTGGGTGCCGGCTGGCGGGTGGTGGTACCGCTGGCCCTGGTTGCCGCCTGGTGGCTACTGGGCCAGCTGCTGTTGCGCGCCGGCGTTCAGCTGGCGTTGGTGCTGCCAGCGGTGGGGTTGCTCGCCGCGGCTTCGGCGGTGACGCTGCTCGGGTGGCTGTCCACGGACCGGGAGAAGCTCCGGCTGCGCCGCACCTTTCGTTATTACCTCAGCGAGTCGGTGATGACCGAGATGCTCGAGCACCCCGAGCACCTCAAGCTGGGCGGCGAGAAGCGTCAGCTGACAGTCCTCTTCAGCGACATTCGCGGCTTCACCGGGATTGCCGAGCGCACCGCCCCCGAGGCGCTGGTCCGCTTCGTCAATGGCTACCTGAGTCCGATGACGACCATCGTCTTCGAGGAGGGCGGCACGCTGGACAAGTACATTGGCGACGCGGTGATGGCCTTCTGGGGGGCGCCGGTGCCCCAGGAAGACCACGCACTCAGGGCCTGCCGCGCGGCAATGCGCTTCCTCGAGGCGTTGGAGCGGCTCCAGCCTCGCTGGCGAGCCGAGGGCGTCGGCGAGGTGGAGATTGGGGTGGGCATCAACACCGGACAGATGGTGGTGGGCAACATGGGCTCCGACGTCCGCTTCGACTACACGGTGATGGGAGATGCGGTGAACCTGGCCAGCCGGCTGGAGGGGGCGAACAAGCTCTTCGGGACCCGGGTGCTGCTCTCCGAGGAGACGCACGCCCAGGTGCGGGGCGAGGTGTGCGCGCGGCGCCTTGGGTCGATAAAGGTGCGAGGAAAGAAGCACCCGACGCAAGTCTACGAGTTGCGGCACCTCGGCCCGCCGACTCCCGCTGAGGTGGAGCCGGTGGCGCGCTTCGAGGCCGGGGTGGACGCCTTCAGTGCGAAGAACTTCGAAGAGGCGGAACGGCACTTCCAGGAAGTCATTCGTCTGTGGCCCAAGGACGGTCCAGCCCGCCGGTACCTGGACGAGGTGGCCTACCTGAGACAGTCCCCGCCGGGGCCAGACTGGGACGCGGCGTCCGGGGGGGTGGTAAGGTGAGTCGATTACGGGCTGAAGCGGGGCCCGCCTTGGCGGGCGCCTTCTTTGACCGGACGTGTCTGCGCCGAAATACTCTCCCCCAACCTGAATCGACCAGCTTCATGAGCGCCGAGGACCCCCTCTTTCAGCGCTTCGGGAAGGAATTCCCCAAGTCCACCGTCCTCTTCCGCGAGGGAGAGAGCGGCAAGGAGATGTACGTGCTGCAGTCCGGCCGCGTGGTCATCACCAAGAAGGTGCGGGACCAGCAGAAGACGCTGGCCGTCCTCGGGGCGGGCGAATTTTTCGGGGAGATGGCGCTCATCTCGAACAAACCGCGCAACGCCACCGCCACCGTGGCGGAAGCGGCACGGCTGTTGGTGATTGACCCAAAGACTTTCGAAGGGATGATTCGGGGCAACTCGGAAATTGCGGTGCGGATGATTAAGAAGCTCGCCGAACGGCTGGCCGACGCGGACGCGCAGATTGAGACGTTGCTGCTGGCCGACCCCGGTAGCCGGGTGGTGCACTACCTGCTCACCGCCTGTCAGACGCGCGGCCGCGCCGCCGAGGAGGGCGTGGAGATTGACCTCCAGGCTCGGGAGTTGCCCGGGCTCACCGGTGTCGGCGAACCCGGAGTCCAGAGCATGCTCGAGCGACTGGAACGGCTGGCGCTGGTGGAGCGCAATGGAGACCGGCTCACGGTGCGTGACACGGCGCGGCTCGACGAGTACCTGTCCTATTTGGAAATGCGCTGGAAATTCGGAGACCTCTAACCTGTGAAGCTCTCCGTCCTCGGCTGCCACGGTGGCGAGTTGCCAGACTGCCGCACTACCTGCTTCCTGCTGGACGGGGTGCTGGCGCTCGACGCCGGAGCCCTCTGCGCCAGCCTCGAGCTCGACGCGCTGGCGAAGGTGGACAACATCATCCTCACCCACAGCCACTTCGACCACGTCAAGGACCTCCCCTTGTTGGCCGATTTGATGGTTGGCCGCCGCGAGCGGCCGGTGACGGTGTGGGCCAGCCGGGCCTGCGTCAAGACGCTGCAGAAGAACATTTTCAACGATGCCCTCTGGCCGGACTTCACCCGCATTCCATCGCCCAAAAACCCGGTGCTCGAGCTGCGAGCCTTCCGGGCCGGCGAAACCTTCCAGGCCGGCCCTTACCAAGTCACCAGCGTCCTGGTCAGCCACCCGGTGGAGAGTTGCGGTTTCGTGGTGCGCCAGGGGGAGACCGCGCTTGGGATTAGCGGCGACACCGGGCCGACCGACCGGCTGTGGGAAGTCCTGAACGCCACGCCCAATCTCAAGGCGCTGCTGCTCGAAACCAGCTTTCCGAGCGAGATGCAGGCCCTGGCCGACCTCTCCGGCCACCTCACCCCGCGCACCTTGCGCACCGAGCTGGCGAAGTTTCAGCGCAACGGCTCGAGCGTGCTGCTCTACCACCTCAAGCCCGCCTTCGTGGCGGCATTGAAGCGGGAAGTGGCGGACCTCCCGGTGAGAGTGCTGGAGCTGGGAGACAGCTTCGAGTTATAGCAACAGGGGCCCCATGGCCGCCTGGTTCTCGAAGAAGCCCCGAATTGCCCCGGCCGCAAAGGCGGATGTCGAGGAGCTGCGACAGCAGCCCTCACGGATGCAGGGCCTGTGGGCGAAGTGCGACGCCTGCAACGAGATAATTTACCGCCAGGAGATTGAACGAAACTGGAACGTCTGTCCGCTGTGCGGGCACCATTTGCCCTGGCCAGCCCGGGTGCGGCTTCAGACTTTGCTCGACCCGGAAAGCTTTGTCGAAGCCGACACCGAGCTCGAGGCCCTGGACCCCTTGGGCTTCTCGGACAGCAAGCGTTACAAGGACCGGCTACGGACCACCTGCCGCGCCCTCGGCGAGGCTGATGCCTTCGTCTCGGGGATGGGGCGACTCGAGGGCCACCCGGTCTCGGTGGGCGCCTTCGTCTTCGAATTCATGGGCGGCTCGATGGGCTCGGTGGTGGGGGAGAAAGTGACACGCGTCTTCGAGCGTGCCTTCGAGCAGCGCTGCGCGGCGGTCGTCTTCAACGCCTCCGGCGGCGCACGGATGCAGGAAGGCATCTTCTCCTTGATGCAGATGGCGAAGACGTCCGCCGCGCTGGCCCGCTTTCGCAGCATCCGCAAGCCCTACATCTCGGTGATGCTCCATCCCACCACCGGCGGAGTGGCAGCGAGCTTCGCCTGGCTGGGAGACATCGTCCTGGCCGAGCCCAAAGCGTTGATTGGTTTCGCCGGACCGCGCGTCATCGAGCAAACCATTCGCCAGAAGCTTCCCGAAGGCTTTCAGCGCAGCGAATTCCTCCTCGAGCACGGGATGCTCGACGCCATCGTCCCGCGCCGGGAGCTGCGCACCCGGCTCGGAGCGCTGCTCTCGTTGATGGGCTAGCCAACCGAGCCCTTTCTGCTCCCCGTGCCGTCCACGCCCGCCGAGGCACTGGCCTTTCTCCACAGCCGCTCACCCTCGACGGTGGTGCTGGGCCTCGAGCGCATGCGCGCGGCGCTGGCGGAGCTGGGTCACCCGGAGCTGCGCCTCCCGGCGGTGCACGTGGCCGGCACCAACGGCAAGGGCAGCACCTGCGCCATGGTGGACGCGGTGCTTCGCGCGGCGGCCCTTCGGGTGGGGCTGTATACCTCGCCGCACCTCGTCCGCTTCAACGAGCGCATCCGCCTCAACGGCGCGGAAATTGACGACGTCGCGCTCGGCCAGGCGCTCCTCGAGGTGCTGCAGCACGCGCCGACGGCCTCCGCGCTGACCTATTTCGAGCTCGGCACCCTGGTGGCCTTCTGGCACTTTGCCCAGGAGGGCGTGGACTTTGCCGTGCTGGAGACGGGACTCGGCGGGCGTCTGGACGCCACCGCCACCTGCCTGCCCCGTGTGACGGCCGTCACCGCGCTTGGGCTCGACCACACCGAGTTGCTGGGAGACACCCTCTCGGCCATTGCTCGGGAGAAGGCCGGTATTTTTCGCGCCGGCGTGACGGCAGTGGTGGCCCGTCAACCGCCGGAGGCGGAGCCCGTGCTGTTGAAGGAGGCGAGCCGGGTGGGGGCCCCGCTGCTGGTCGCGGGACTGGACTTCGAGCTTTTGGAGGAAGGCCAGGGGCTTGTCTACCGGCACGGAGGGCGGCGGCTGGGCGGGCTGACGCTCGGGCTGGCCGGGCACCACCAACGCCAGAATGCCGCGCTGGCCCTGGCACTGGTGGACGTTTTGGCGCAAGCCGGCACCGACATTCCCGACGCGGCGTGCGTGGCCGGGCTCAGGGAGGTGCGCTGGCCGGGCCGGCTGGAGGTGGTGCCGGGGGCCCCCCTGTTGCTTCTCGACGGGGCCCACAACCCCTCGGGGGTGGAGGTGCTGAGGACGGCGCTCGAGACAACCTACGCCGGCCGGCGCGTCCATCTCATCTTCGGCGCGGTCCGCGAGAAGGACGTGGGGCGCATGCTGGCTGGCCTTTTGCCCCGCATGGCCTCCGTCACCTTGACGCCGCTCGAGACGCCCCGGGGGCTACCGCCGGCCGACTACCTTCAGGCGGCCCTCCGGCTATGCCCACGGGTGCAGGTGGCGGCCTCGCCGGAGCAGGCTTTACAGCTGGCCCGGGCAGGCGCTGCCCCCGAGGACGTGGTGCTGGCGGCCGGCTCTCTCTACCTGGTGGGTGCGTTGAAAGCCCACCTGGGGGCGGGCCAAGTCCCCGCAAGCACGGAGGGTTGAGGAAGCCTTCACGCAATGCTTGGCGCGCCGCGGCAGCCCCCCATACATTGGACGGCCCCCATGCGCCTGCCGAATGCCCGGGCGGGCTCGCCGCACCCACCCTCGGTGGACGAGGTGGCGTTTCGCGAGCTCTACCGCAAGAGCGATTACGAGGTGCGCACCCCGGACGGCTGGACGCTGGTGGTGACGCGCTACCAGCCGGTACCGCAGGGCTTCCCGCAGCCGCTGTTCGGCGAGCCGCTGCTGTTGGTGCACGGCTTCTCGCAAAACCGACACGCCTGGACGAGTGGCGAATTCGTCAAGAACCTCCTCTTTTTTGGCGCCGACATCCACATTCTCGAGCTGCGGGGGCACGGCAAAAGCAGCCTCGAGCTCCAACGGACGCGCGCGGAGGCAGCGGGCGTCCCGCCGCCCAAGGACTTGGACTACGGCTGGGACATCGACAGCTATTTTCTGCAGGACTTGCCGGCCGGCATCGCCGCAGTGAAGGCGGCCACTGGCCGCTCCCGTCTCTTCTACGTCGGCCACTCGATGGGAGGCATCCTCGGCTACGGCCATGCCGGGCTGTACGACGACTTCGAGGGGATGGTCACCATTGGGGCCCCGGCCGACCTGGGGCGCGGTTTCCCGTTGTTGCGGGCCCTGGCCGTCACCGGGCCGGTCTTCGGGCCGGTGGTGGACTTCGCCTTCGGGGCCGTCAACGCCGAGCGCCGGGTGGTGCACGGGCTGCGGCGACTGGCCGGCCAGGCACTCAGCGCCGCGCGGCTGCCGGTGGCAGAGCGCCTGCAGAACCCCGGGCCGGTGCCGGAGGAGGTGCAATTCACCTACGTCCCGATGGACAGCTGGCTCAAGACGCTGGAGCGCCTCATCGCCCGCGCCGAAGTCCATCCGCTTTACGACGCGCTGGCCCGAAGGGTGAATTGGCTCTCCAACCCCTCCCGCGCCAGCGGGGCGGACCTGCGCTGGCTGCTTCGCGAGGGTGGCGAGCGGGAGCCGCGCAAAGTCATCGAGCAGTTCGCGCGGTGGATTCGCGGACGCGAGCTGAAGTGCTACCGCACCGGCTACGACTTCAAGCAGGGGTTCGGAAACATCGCCGTCCCGATGGCGATTATTTTCGGAGACATGGACCCACTGGCTTCCGTCGACTCCACCCGCAGCGTCTACCGCGCGGCCAAGAGCGAATACCTTCTGTGGCGACCGGTGAAGGGCAACAGCCACATCGAGCTGACGATGGGGCATGACATCCGGCAAATCTGCTACGACATCAAAAACCTGGTGGAGTATGCCGCCACGCACCGCCACAAGCCGCCGGTGCTGCCTCGGTTGTCCTGACCGCTTGCTTGGTCGGGGTCCCTTCCTTGGAGGACCCGCGGGTGGGGGGTAGCATTCAACGCCCGTGAGACGTCTCCTCTGCCGCTGGCTGGCGCTCGGCCTGTCCCTGTCTGCGCCAGTCGTGCTGGCACAACCCTCCCTGAACACCATCTCACGGGTGGAAGTGAAGGCCGGGGTGGTGGAAATTACCGGGACACAGAAACCCAGCTTCAGCACGTTTCCCATGAGCGACCCTCCCCGGCTGGTGGTGGACATTTCCGAGGCCGTCTTCAGTGGGGTCCCAGAGGTCATGGACGTCGCCTCAGGGCACGTGGTGGCCATCCGCACCGCCAGCTACGGCAATGACGCTTCGGCCATTGCCCGCGTGGTGATTGGCTTTGACCGCGAGGTGGAGCCGGACATCCAAAGCGTCGGCAACAAGCTGGTGGTGCGCTCCACACAGGCACCGGGAAGTGCCCCCGCCGTGGCCGCCGTCGCCCCTTCGGCCCGGTCCGCCGCGACGCCACCGGGCAGTGGCGGGAGCCCCGTGGCGGTGGCGGCCTTGACCAGCACCCCGTCCACCCCTCCGCCGAGGGGAGACGTCGTGCAGCTTCAGGCGCCTGCCCCCGCGGCAGCCGCAGACAAGCAGCGCCAGGACGCCGCCGCCGCAGCAGCCGCCGCCGCAGCAGCGGCCGCGGAGCAACAGCGCCAACAGGCCGCAGCAGCCGCCGCGGAGCAGCAGCGGCAGCAGGCCGCAGCAGCCGCCGCGGAGCAGCAGCGGCAGCAGGCCGCCGCCGCCGCCGCAGCAGCAGCGGCCGCAGACAAGCAGCGACAGGAGGCGGCCTTGGCGGCAGCCGCCGCTGCCGCTGAGAAGCAGCGGCTGGACGAGGCAGCTGCCGCCCAGGCTGCCGCGGAGCAACGCCGCCGGGAGGACGCCGCGGCTGCCGCCGCAGCCGAGGAGAAGCGGCGCCAAGCGGATGCGGCGGCCGCCGCTGCCGAGGAAGCCAGGCTGAAACAGGAGGCCGCCGCGGCACGCACTCTCCAGGACCAGCAGCAAGCCGCGGCGCAGGCCGCAGCAGCCGAGGCGCAGCGGAAAAAGGACGCGGCTGCAGTCGCGGCAGCGGCCGAGCGCGAGCGTCAGCAAAAAGCCGCCGCGGCCGCCGCCGCCGAGGAGGCGCAGCGGCGTGAGGCGGCGGCCGCCGCAGCAGCGGCCGAGGAGCGGCACCAGGCCGAGTTGGCACAGCAGGCCCAAGCGCAGCGTCAGAAGGAGTTGTTGGCCGCAGCCGCAGCCCCAACGCCGGCCCCGACGCCGGTGTCGGCCGCCTCGGTGTCGCCGGCCTCGGGCGGCGAGCGCACCTCGGGTGGCGCGGAGGTGAATTCCAAGACGAAAGCCCTCACCTTTGTCGGTTTTGACGGGACAGGGCCGCGCGTCTATGTGCGCACCAGCGGACCGGTGCGCTACACCATTAGCTCCGAAGAGAAGAATACCGTCGTGCTCCAGCTGGACAACACCTCCATTCCGCTGCGCAACAACGCTCGTGCCCTGGACACGGCGTTCTTCGCCGGCCCGGTGCTCCGCATCCAGCCGGAGCGTGGCCCGAAGAATTCGGTGCGGGTGGCCATCACCCTCCGCGATGCGGTGGCCTACCAGGCCCACCAGGACGGCAACGAGGTCTCGGTGCAGTTCCGGGCCCCCTAGCGGGCGCCCGGGACTTCTCCCCGCATGCTCTCCGCCCTGGCCGCGTTGCTCGTGCTCGGGCAGTCCGGCCTCTCCTCGCTGGCTCCTCCGGCCCCCGACGAGCCCATCCACGTCAAGGCCGACCATTTGGACTCGGACGCGGACGCCCAGCACGTCACGCTCACCGGCAACGCCCAGCTGCGGACTGCCGGCACCATGGTGCATGCCGACAAGGTGTTTCTCGACCAGGACACCAACACCCTCACCGCCACCGGCAACGCCTACTGCGTCTCGGGCTTCCTTGGTGCGGTGGCCGACCAGCTCACCTTGGACTTGAGCACGGGGACGCTGGTGCTGGAAAAGGGGCACTTCTTCGAGAAGAAGAAGGTGACGCTGGACCGGCTGTTGGCCGCGCAGAGCGCCTCGGAGCTGCAGTCGCTCGGCCAGACTGCGCTGGCCGGCACCGCGGACCGCATCCAGCGCTCAGGCGGCGGCCACCTGCACATGAATAACCTCACCTTCACCCCGTGCGACTGTGAGCCCCGGGACCCGCTCAAACCGCACTGGAGCATCCAGAGTGTGTACGCGGACGTGGTGCTGGGGGAGGGCGCCTGGATGTGGCTGGCCATCATCCGTGTCTACGACGTGCCGGTGCTGCCGCTGCCCGTCATGTACGTGCCGCTCAGCGACCGGAAGACTGGACTGTTGCCCATTCTCCCCAACTATTCGGCCTGGACTGGCTGGTACGTCCCTGTTCCGGTGTACGTGACCCTGGGGCGCAGCGCCGACATCGAGACCGACCTTGGCTACACCACTGGCGGAGCCAATCCGAATTACGGCACCAAGGGGCCGTCGCTGGACACCACCTTCCGCTTCGCGTCGAGCGTGGACACCCACGGCACGGCCGAGTTCTTCATCGTCAATGACACCTTGCCCCCCCGCAACCCGGAAAACGGCGTCGTCTGGTCGAGCTATACGGGCACGCCCGAGGCCGCCGCCGCGAGCAAGTGGTTCGGGCCGCGGGAGCAACTCAACAGCCAAATTGTGGCCGTCTTGGGCGGCGGCTGGGCGACGCGGCTTGACCTCAACCTGGCCTCAGACTCGGCACTCCCGCGCGACGAGGCGACCGACGTGCTGTCTCAGGCCAACCAGTACCTCACCTCCACCTTTCAGCTGTCGCACCGCTCGGCCGACGCCTGGGAGGGGCTCACGCTGTCCTACCGCCAGGACACCCAGCCTCCCTTTGCCTACTCGCTGTTTGGAACGGACAAGAATCCAGCGACGGGCGCGCCTGAGCGCGGGCCAGCCACCTTCCAGCAGCTGCCGGACGTCACGGTGGCCCTGCCAACTCGCCCGCTGTGGGGGCCCCTCATGGGGAGCCTGGACATGTCCTACACGCGGCTCTCCCCCCTGACGCAGCTCTTCGGGGACGAAGGGCGCTACGGCATTTTCATGCCGGTGGCGCCGGCCAACCCCACTCCCCCCGGCGTGGTGGACCCGCTGCAGGGCGACGGCATTTACCAACCAGCCTACGAGCGCCAGGCGCGCGACCGGCTGGACGTCGTCCCTCGCCTCGTCATGACGTTGCCGGTGGGGGACGTCTTGCGCATTCAGCCGTCGGCCTGGGTGCGCGAGGACGTCTACGTCGGGGAGATTAGCGGCGCGGTGGCCAACCGGGCCTACGGTGTTTTCGACCTGCTCATCTCGAGCGAGCTGTCGCGCACCTACGGGGAGGGGCAAGGCGGGCTCCGGAATGCATTTCAGCCAAGCCTCGAGGTACGCGACATAGTGGGCGCCTGGGGTGCAGTGCCCGGCCCTCAGCCGAGCAACAAGTACGACGCCATCGACTGGGCGGTGGACACCAACCACCGGCTGCAGGGGGTGGCGAAATTCACCGAGTCGCTGACGCGGCGGACCGGCGCGCAGCAGGTGGAGCTCTTGCGGCTGGAGCTGGCGCAGGAATTCATCTCCAGTAGCCCCAACGGGCTCTCGGACAGTGTCGCCTCGGCGCGAACGACGCTCGGGGCCTTCACCGCCGCCACCACCTTCCGCTGGGACAACCAGCGCCACGCGCCGGCCCTCTTCAGCATTGGCGCTGGCGTGCAGCCTTGGGTCAACCCGACGAAGGGCGCCAGACCGCCGCAATACTCCTTCCACGTGGAGTACGACTTCATCTACCTCAGCACCCTGTACCAAAACCAGAATGGCATTCCGCTGACGGACGAGGCGCAGGAGTGGGTGGGCGGCTCGGCGGCGCAGCGACGGGGCATCGACGCTCTGGTGGGCTCGCCGCTTCCGGCCGCCGCGCTACAGGGTTCGCTCCTTCACACCATCACCCTCACCGGCACCGTATATTTCCCCTATGGGTTGGGGCTCAACTACTCGGGCACGCTGTACCCCAACCCTCCGCCGTTGCCGCCGAACTTCCCGACCGGTTCAACCATCATCGGCCCGCACGCCTTTTTCGGACAGCAGCAGCTGGCGCTGCTGTTTGGGCCGGCCTGCAACTGCTGGCAGCTCACCTTGGGGGTGCGGACCGCGCCCGGTTTGCCGGCGGCCTTTCCCACCCTTTTCGTGGACTTCACCATTGCCGGCTTCGGCACCTTCGGAAACTAGCCCCGCTCCAATTTCACTGGGAGTGACTTGCCGGTCCCGCGGGTTTGACCCTAAGCGTAAGAAGGGCTTTGGACCGGTTGTCCGAGGCTCGACGAAGACAGCATGGGCCTCACCGGGGGTGCAGGCTATGTCAGACATCGGCAAAACCATTGGGCAGCGCATCCGCGAGCTGCGCACGCAGCGCGCCGAACGCTGGACGCAGGAGGACCTCGCCGAGCGCGCCCGCATCTCGGTGTCCTTCCTCTCGATGATTGAACGCGGCGAGCGCGTGGCCCACGTCGAGACTCTGGCCTCGCTGGCGGATGCGCTGGGGGTGACGCTGGCCGAGCTCTTCGTTGCACCGGCCGAGAAGCCAGCCGACGCGCAGGAAATTCTGCGGCCGCTCTCCGAATTTGTCCGCAGCCGCCAGCTCGACTCGCGTGACGTGGAAAAGCTGCTCGGCGTGGCACGGGCGATGTTTGCCGCGCCCAACGGCGTGGCCTAGGCCCCCCGAGGCGCGGAGTTGACCCCTCCTGGGACTCGCTCCTAGGGTGTGGGTGATTCGCGAGTCAACCCCGGGAGGCTCGACGTCGTGGCCCCATCCAATAAGGCCCTCGCCGCCGCCAAAGACCGAGACCAGGACCGTCGGAAAACCATTCTCCGAGCGGCGGTGGAAGTCTTTGCCCGCAAGGGCTACCACGGCTGCCGCATTGCGGACGTGGCCCGAGAGGCGGAGGTTGCCTACGGGCTCGTCTACCACTACTTCCGCAACAAGGAGGAGCTGCTCCAGCTCGTCTTCGAGACGGGGTGGGGTGGCTTCGTGGCGCGCATTCGCGAGGCGGCGGAGGGGCAGGCGCGACTCGACGCCAAGGTGCGGCGCATTTTCCAGGTGGCCTTCGATGGCTACCGGGCGGACCCCCGCGGGGTGCGCGTCTTGGTGCTCGAGTTTGCGCGCGGGCCGGGGACGGGCGAGGCCAACCGCCGCAGCGCTTTTGCCGAGGTGCTGGAGCTCACCCGCTCCATGTTCGAGCGCGCCCGCTTCAACGGGGAGCTTCGCGCCGACCTCGACCCCACCTTGTGCGCGGCCATGCTGTTCGGCGCGGTGGAGATGGGGCTCACCTCCCTGGTGATGGGGCTCCTCGACGGACGGGACGAGGCGGTGCTGGCCCGGGCCCAGGCCCAGCTCGCGGATTCCTTTCTGCACGGCACACTGGCCCGGGAGGCCTCATGGAAGCAGGACCGGTCCGGTTCACGCTTGAAGACGGCCAAGCGCTCCTGACCATCGACCGCGCCGAGGCGCGCAATGCGCTCTCGGCCGAGGTGGTGGCCGCGCTGAGCGAGGGGTTGAGGCGGGCCGAAGCCGAGCCCGCGGCGAGGGTGGTCGTCCTCACCGGCGCCGGCACCCGCGTCTTCTCCGCCGGGGGAGACTTGGGGGGCATGGGACAGGAGGGCTTTCTCGCCGGCCACGAAGCCCGACGCCGCTACGGGCTCCTCCTCGAGCAGCTGGGAGGGTTTCCCAAGCCGACGGTGGCCCGCGTCAACGGCCATGCACTGGGCGGCGGGCTCGGTTTGGTGTGCGCCTGCGACTTGGCGGTGGCCGCCGAGCACGCCGAGCTCGGCACGCCGGAGGTGGACGTCGGCCTGTTTCCGATGATGGTGCTGGCTTGGCTTCAGCGGCACCTCGGCCGGAAGCGGGCGCTGGAGATGGTGCTCACCGGGGTGCGCCTCAAGGCCCAGGAGGCCCTTGGCTGGGGGCTGCTCAACCGCGTCGTCCCCGCCGCCGAGCTCGACACTGCCACCTTGGCCCTCGTCCAGAGGCTGTCGGCCAAGAGCCAGGCGGTGCTCGCCTTGGGCAAGCGCGCCTTCTGGCGCGCCGAGGGCCTTCCTCTGGAGACAGCCACCGAGCTCCTCGCCGCCGAGCTGTCCCTCAACCTCACCACCGAGGACGCCGCGGAGGGGGTGCTGGCTTTCCTCGCCAAACGCACCCCGGAGTGGAAGGACCGCTAAAGCGCCCACGGCCTGAAACGCAAACCCCGAAGGAGAAGCAACATGGCCGTCCCGGCCGACCGCGTCATCATCACCGCTGCACTCACTGGCATCCTCGCCAACCGCGAGCAGTGCCCGTACTTGCCCTACACGGCGACGGAAATTGGCGAGGAGGCGCGTCGGGCCTACGAGGCCGGCGCGGCGGCGGTGCACATCCACGGCCGAGAGCCCGTCTCCGGAAGCCCCACCTGGGAGGCGGCGCATTACCTCGCCATCCGCGACGAGGTGCGCAAGCGCTCCCCCATCATTCTCAATTTCTCCACCGGCGGCTTCAACATGGCCGTCGAGAGCGAGACGGAGAAGAAGGCGCGCCTGGCCTACCTCTGGAAAGCGCGGCCGGAAATGGCGGCGCTCAACATGGGCAGTATGAATTACGCCAAATACTCGGCGACGCGGAAGGCCTTCGTCTTCGACATGATGTTCCCCAACCCCTTCGGCGACATCCTCCTCGCCGTAGAGGCGATGCGTGAGGGCGGGGTGAAGCCGGAGCTGGAGTGTTTCGACTTGGGGCATGTGGCCAACGCCGAGCCCCTCCTCACCATGGGCGCGCTGAAGCGCCCTCTGCAGTACAGCTTTATTCTGGGCGTCCTGGGCGGCGCCCCGCCCTCGGCCGAGACGCTGGCCACCATGGCCCGCTGCATTCAGCCCGAGGACACTTGGGAGCTCATCGGCATCGGCAAAGGCCAGTGGCGGCTGCTCGGCGCCGCCTTGGCCTTAGGCGGAAACGTCAGGGTGGGCCTCGAGGACAATTTCTACCTGGACGCGGCCGGCACCGAGATGGCGAAAGGCAACGGCCCTCTGGTGGAGAAGGCGGTACGGATGGCACGCGACGTGGGGCGCTCCCCCATGTCCCCCGAGGAGGCGCGCGCAGCGCTGTCCCTTCCGCAAGCTTGGTGAGGCCCCCGGTTTAGGGAAAGGGCAGGGCGAGGAGCGCCTCGGGGTTGACGTAGAGGCAGTCCACCCGGGCCAGGAAGTGCAGGTGGGGGCCGGTGACGCGGCCCGTCTTTCCCACCAGGCCGAGGAGGTCCCCGCGCTTCACCTTGGCCCCCGCCTTCACTTTGAAGGCGGAGAGGTGGAAGTAGCCGGTGAAGACGCCTCCGCCGTGGGACAGCAGCACGGTGTTGCCGGAGGTGTAGCAGTCGCGCACCAGCACCACCGTTCCGTCGTTGGCGGCCGTCACCGGGTCGCCCAGCTGGCCATCGAGGTCCAGCCCGTAGTGCACCGTCTTCTTCTTGCCGTTGAGCATCCGCTGGTCCCCGAAGCGGGCGGTGACTTCCGAGTCCCGCGGCCGGGCGAAGCCCTCGGTAAAGACCCGTGGCCCGAAGGCCGTCCGCCAGGCCTTGGCAAAGGCACGCTGGTCAGCGGCGATGCGGGCCTTCACCGAGGCCGGCGGGGCGATGAACTTCTGGTCCACGGTGAGCTCGCGCTGGGGGAAGTTTCCGGGCTGCAGCTCCACCGCCGCGCTGAGCTCGACGCCGGCCACCACCACCGTGACGGTGAGGGGCCCGGGCTCCTCGTCCAGGGGCACCGCCACCAGCGCCTCGTGGTGGTCCCCTTGGGCGTAAAAGCGCAATGGCCGCGCACCGGCCGTGCCCGTGGGCGTCTGGGAGGCCCCGTACACCAGCACCAGCAACACGTCCCCAGGACGCGCCGTGGTGGGTCGCACCTCGATGGAGGTTTCGCTGGCCGCGCCCGAAGCGCTTGCGCCCCAAAGCAGCAGCGCAAGAGAGAAGAGCGAAACGGCGCGGCCGGGCCGCAGAGGTGGGGGCGTCAAACGGCCTTCGAGTGTAGCCGCTCACCCCCGGTGGGCGACGCCGCAGGCGGACGCCAAGGCACACTCCAGCCCGGCCTTGACGCTCTGCGGCGCGGCGCCTAGGGTCCGCGCGCTCCGAGAGGGGCAATGCGGCTCCCATCGGGGGCGTCCGGCTCCGGAGCGACTGGAGCCATGAGGAGCAAGGGCACCGACATGAAGGTTTTGGTGGCGGACGAGCTGTCTCCGCAGGGCATTGAGACTCTGCGCCAGGCCACGGGGCTCACCGTGGAGGTGAAGCTGGGGCTGAAGCCGGCGGAGCTCAAAGCCCTCTTGGGCGGCTACCAGGCGCTCGCCGTGCGCAGCGCCACCAAGGTGACGGCCGACATTCTCGAGGGGGCCGGCGGGCTGAAAGTCATCGGCCGCGCCGGGGTGGGGGTGGACAACATTGACGTGGAGGCCGCCACCCGGCGAGGCATCGTGGTGATGAATACGCCCGGGGGAAACTCCATGGCGGTGGCCGAGCTCACCATGGCCATGTTGCTCGCTCTCCCCCGCCAGCTGGTACAGGCGGCCACCAGCACCAAGGCTGGCAAGTGGGAGAAGAAGCGCTTTGCCTCCGGGCACGAGCTCTTCCAGAAGACGGTGGGCATTCTGGGCCTCGGCAACATTGGCTCGCTCGTCGCCCAGCGCTGTCTCGCCTTCGGCATGAGAGTGCTCGTCTATGACCCGCACCCCTCCGAGGCCGCTCGCAAGCTTGGCCTCTCGGTGAAATTCGTGACGCTGGAGGAGCTCGTCCGCAAAGCGGACTTCCTCACCATCCACGTGCCGGCCAACGACCAGACGCACCACCTGGTCGGTGCTGCCCTCTTCGCGCAGATGAAGAAGGGCGCCTACCTCGTCAACTGCGCCCGGGGAGGCATTGTGGATGAGGCGGCGCTGGCCGCCGCCCTCCAGGAAGGCCGCCTGGCTGGCGCGGCGATGGACGTCTTCGCCACCGAGCCTGTCCCGGCGAACCATCCGCTCCTCGCCCTGGACAACTTCCTCGCCACCCCGCACCTCGGCGCCTCCACCGAAGAGGGCCAGCTCGCCTGCGCCAACCAGCTGGCCGAGCAGCTCGTCGAGTTCCTCCAGCGCGGAGTGGTCCGAAACGCCGTCAACGCCCCGGCTGCCCAGCGCTAACCCCCTCGGCTGGGCCAGAGTGGGGCAAGGCCCTTGTCCGGCTGCCGCGACG
Source organism: Myxococcaceae bacterium (assembly GCA_052143535.1). Lineage (GTDB taxonomy): Bacteria > Myxococcota > Myxococcia > Myxococcales > Myxococcaceae > JADGRA01. The sequence goes on from JBKQSS010000016.1 coordinate 29,646, forward strand.
TGTCTAGCGTCAATGGCCCAAGGCCATGCCAGTTGCTCCCCCTGCCGTTTGCGGGGAGGCGGGGCCGAGCCGTTTCTTTTTTCTTCGAAGGCGAGGGCCCTGCTTGGCCAGCCAGAAGCACACGCCAGAGGCGCCCGGGGTGACCGACCTCATTGCCCGTCTGGTGGACGGCCTCGGAGAGCTCTTCGCGCAGCACGTTGCGCTGGCGCGGCTGGAGCTCGGCGACGAGATGCAGGCGGTGAGCCGCGTCCTGGCCACGCTGGCCCTCGTCACCCCGCTCCTGGCCGTCGGCTACGCCCTGTTGTGCCTGGCCTTGGCCTTGGCCCTCGCCCCTTGGCTTTCACTTGCTGGCGGCGTGGCCCTGGTGGGGGCCGCCAACCTGCTCGGAGGGGGCTTGGGCCTTTGGGCGGTGCGCCGGACGCTTCAGCGTCCGCGCCTGGCCGAGACGCAAGAGGCCCTGCGCGAGAGCACCACCGAGCTGTTGGCCGAAGTCCGGGAGGTGCGCGGTGTCCATTGAGCCAGCCGAGTTGGACAAGGCGCGCCTGCGGGCCGACATCTCCAAGACCAGGGAGGCGCTGGTGGACACGGCCGAGGAGCTGAAGCACACCGTCGTGGCCAGCCTCGACTGGAGGACGTGGTTCCGCCGCCACCCCGCCCTCGCCCTGGGAGCGGCTCTGGGCGTCGGGGTATGGCTCGGGAGCCGTCGGCGGTAGGGTACGTCCTTCCCCGTGGTGGGGAAGGGGTTTGGAGACACTGGGATGGACGCACAGACGCTGCAGCAGACGCTGAAGGAGCAGCAGGCCCGTCTCGAGCATGGCCTCGAGCAGGCGCAGGACGAGTTGTCGGACCTCAACCAGCGGGTGGTGGACGTCATCAAGCGACGCCCCGGCACCTGCCTCCTCATTGCCCTGACGGCAGGTTTCCTCATCGGGCGGATGGCGTCGCGCTGATGGCGCCCAAGGGACACCCGCCGCCCTCCGAGCCGTCCGGCAACGGGCACGCCCCGGGCCTCGGCGAGCGCGTCGACTCGCTCGGCCGAGTGGCGCGCTCCTTCACCGAGGAGCTCCGGGGGACGGCAGCCGACTTCGGCCGTGCCCTGGACTTGCGAGGCCGTGTGCAACGCCACCCCTACCTGATGGTGGCCGCCGCCGCTTCCTTGGGCTACGTCCTGGGCGGGGGCCTCTTCACCCGCACCACCGCGCGCTTGTTGGGCCTGGCCGGCCGGGCGGCGGCCTTGCCCTTGGTGCGCAGCGAGTTGGTGGGCCTCGCCGAGGCGATGCTTTCCGGCTCCCCCGAGGCCGAAGGTAGCCCCCGGACGCAGGGCGCCTCGGACGTGCCCTCGCCCTCTTGACGTTTCACCCCACAACCCTCCCTAACCGGAGTGGGAGACGGACATGTTGAGCCTCAAGGACTTGCGCAACTTCGACCGGGATGAACTCCTCGACGCCATCGGGCTACAGCGGCGGGGGAGTGCCGACTGGGTGGTGCCCGCGGTGACGGCGCTCGGCGTGGGCCTCCTCGTCGGCGCGGGCCTCGGCCTGCTATTGGCCCAAAAGCCCGGAAGCGCCCTCCGGGAGGACCTCCGCGAGCGCCTCAAGGACGGGCTGGAGGCGCTGCCAGGGCACACCGGGACGGCCAAGGGAGCGCGGACACCCTCCACGACCTAGCGCTTGGCCCCGCCGCTCCTCCCCTTCGCCGCGCGGCGGACGCTGCGCGTCCTCGGCTTCAGCCTGGTGCAGGCCGCCGTCTTCGGCAGCCTCTTGGGCGCCTTAGTCTCGGTGCGGCCGGTGCCCGCCTCCGGGCTGTTGGGTGAGGAGGACGCCACCACCCCGCGCTGGCGCGCCTTCCTCGGCGCGCCGGTGGACGCGGTGGACCGCTGGGCGTACGACTGGCGGCTGCGTGAGCTCGGCCGGCGGGCGGAGCCAGCGGACGCGGTGGTGTTGGTGGCCATCGACGACGAGACGCTGGCCAGCGCCCGCGAGGACCCGCGTCCGGAAATTGCCCAGCTGCCCTGGGCCGGCACCTTGGTGGGTCGCCTGGTGGGGCAATTGGGCCGGGAGGGGGCCGCCGCGGTGGTGGTCGACCGCCGGCTGGTGGCCGGTCCCCCGGCGCCTCCGGCCAGCGAGGCGGAGGCCCTGCACTCCCAGCTCGAGCGGGCGAAGACGGCCGCCGTCCTCGGCTTCACCGCCTCGGTGGCTCCGCCGCCGCCGGTGGTGCACCCGCTGCGGCCCTCGGTGCTGCTGGTGGGCACGGCGACGGAAGGCGCTGCCGTCGAGGAGTGGGTGCGGCGCATCCTCGTCGACCGGCGGCCGGCCTATGCCATTCCGGATGGCGCCCTGACGCGCGTTTGGGCAGGAGTGGCCTCCGAGGAGGAGGGCCGGGCCCTGGCGCACCGGCTCGGGCTTCCAGGAGCTCCCGAGGTGCGGGACCTCTCGGCCCAGGACAGGGCCTGGGAGGTGACGGCCACCGACTTGCTCGTCTCGCTGGCCGAGGTGGAGGTGCCCGGGCTCGACCCGCAGCGGCTTCCGGTGGTGCGCTCGCTCGAGGCGCCCCCGGTGGCGCTCCTCGGCCCAGGCGTCCACTTCGGCCACACCGCGCTGGCCTCGGACGCCGATGGGAAGGTGCGGGGCATTTACCACCTCGTGCGCTACCTCTCCCCCCGCGGCCGGGTGAAGCTGTTGCCCTCCCTCCCCCTGGCGGCGGCTCTCGGCGCGCTGGGGGCGCCCCGACGACTGCGCTACGCGGATGGACGGCTGGAGCTCGCGCCAGGCCACAGCGTGCCGCTGCAGCCCGACGGCTACGCGCCGTTGCGCTTTGACGCGGCCGAGCCGGGCCGCTCCGGGCAGGGCTCCCTGGCGCGAGCGGTGTCTGCCTGGAGGCTGGTGCAAAACCTCTCCGACGGGGAGGCGGGGGTACCGCTCCACTACCGAAATGACTTCGAGCGCCGGGTGGCGGTTTTGGCCGACACCGCGCCGTCCACCGCCACCCTCGCGCCGACGCTGCTGGGGCCGGGCGTCACCGCGGCAGCTGTCAGCGGGCAGGCCATTTCCAACCTCCTCGCCGGGACGGGCCTCGTCCGGGCGCCGGTGCGGCTGGACGTCCTGGCCACCTTCACCATGGCGTTTTTCGGTGCCTTTTTGGCCCTCAGCTTCAGCCAGCTCGTCCGCAGCGCCCTGGGCGCTCTCTTGTACGTCGCCAGCGCGGCCCTCGGCCTGGCCGCGTACCTCGTCTGGGTGCGCCACGCGCTCTTGGCCGACGGACAGGTGGTGGCCGCCGGGGGCCCGCTTCTGGCCTTCGCCCTCACTTTCTTACTCACCACCGGCTATGCGCTGCGCACCGAGCAAAAAATGCGGGACTTCGTCTACGGGACGCTGGGCCGCTACGTCAGCGAGGAGACGGCCGCCGAGGTGTTCCGCAACGTCCACCTCATCCGCCCACAGCGCTGCGAGGTGACGCTGGCTTACGCGGACGTGGAAGGCTTCGCAGCGCTGTGCCGGAAGCTAGAGCCGGAGCCGCTGGTGACGCTGCTCAACGCCTACTTCACCGAGCTCACCACCCTCGTCCGCAAGAGCGGCGGCCACGTCGAGTACGTGGGGGACGCGCTCATCGCCTTCTGGGGAGCGCCGGTACGGCTGGAGCGCCATGCGGCAGTCGGCTGCCATACCGCCTTTGCCTTTCGCGACGCGCTCGAGCAGCACGCGCCAGCCTGGCAGAAGCGCTTCGGAGCAACGGCCCGCTGCCGGCTGGGGCTACACACCGGCCAGGTGGTGGCCGGCGACATCGGCAGCGCCCACAAGTCCCACTACTCGGTGCTGGGGGACGCGGTGTCCTTCTGCGCACGCCTCGAGGCGGCCAACCGCCGCTATGGCACCCACATGCTGGCCTCGGCCGAGACGGTGCGCCAGGCCGGCCCAGGC
>JBKQSS010000017.1:0-62573 GCA_052143535.1 Myxococcaceae bacterium
TCCGAAGACTCAGCATCGTCGACTGCTTCTTGGTCTCGCCGCGCATGGGGACCTCCAGACGCGACGAGATCACGACCCGGTGCGGGCTGTCGATCCCGCATCGGGCCTTTTTCAACACCCTGCTAGGCCACTGGGGCTTCCCCGTCCGCCTTCTCTAAGTCCGGCTCAAAGGCGGTGATGCGGTTGCGGCCGCGGTGCTTGCTCGCGTAGAGCGCCGCGTCCGCCGCCTCGAGCAGGCCCTCCAGGGTGGTGGCGTCGGTGGGCAGGTGGGCCACTCCGGCCGAGGCCGTCACTTGGCCGGCCGGAGCGCTACCGAAGGGCTGTTCGGCAATGCTGCGCCGCAGTTTGTCGGCCACCTCCACCGCGTCCGCCTTGGCCACCTGGGGCAGCACCAAACAGAATTCCTCGCCGCCGTAGCGCGCCACCACGTCCACCCGGCGCACCTGGCCCCGCAGCACTTCGGCCACCTGGCGCAGCACCCCGTCCCCGGCGATGTGGCCCGCGGCGTCGTTGAGGTCCTTGAAGTGGTCGAGGTCCATCATCACCACCGAGACTTGCGTCCGGAAGCGCGCCGCCCGCGCCACCTCCTGCTCCAGCTGGCGGAAGAGGTGTCGGCGGTTGGCCAGCCCGGTGAGAGCGTCGGTGATGCTGAGGGCCACCGTCTCGGCGTGTAGCCGCGCATTTTGGATGGCCATCGCCGCCTGGTCGGCAACGGCCGCCAAAAGCTCTACCTCCTCGGCGGCGAAGGCCTCGGTGCCGGCGCGCTGCAGGTTGAGGACGCCGAGCAGCCGGCCCTGGTGCACCACCGGGAGGCTGAGCAGCGAGCCGGTGGTCGGACCCAAGGGTCGGGCGTCGGAAGCGCGCGCCAAATCCGGCAGGTAGATGGGCAGCAAGGACTCGGCGGCCCGGCCCGCCGCGCCCTCGCCCAGCCGGAAAGCGCCCCGGGTGCCGGTCATTCTGGGCGGGACGCTGGCCGCTTCCTCCAGCCGGCCCTCGGCATTCATCAGCAGCACCGAGAAGTAGTCGATGCGCAACCGCTCGGTGACCAGGGTGCTGATGCGGCCGAGCAACTCCGGCAGCTCCAGCGTCGCGTTGAGGGAGCGGGAGACGTGGTACAAAAGCGACAGGGCGGTGAGCCTTCTCGACAGCTCGGTGTTGGCCCTTTCCAGCTCCCCGTGCAGCGACAGCTGCTCGCGTGCCCGGGCCAGTCCCCCCCGCGCGTCGAGGCCCTCTGACTCGAGCCGGGCCGTCGTCTCCAACATGTGGTTGAAGCTCCGGGCCAGCTGCGCAATCTCGTCCTCGCCGCGCACCTCGGCGCGCACGCTCAAGTCCCCGGCCTCGGCCCGGGCCATGGAGCCGGCCAGCTGGCGCAAGGGCCGGGTGAGAAGTTGGCGCAAGGAAATGACGGTGGCCAGGGCGAGGGCCGCCGAGACGAGGACCACCCCGGCCACCGCCGCCTGGGTGCCGCTGGCCACCTCGCCCGGCGAGCGCGGACTGTCCACCGCCAGCTGTAGCTGTCCGGCCACTCCGAAGTGGCAGCTGTTGCAGTCTCCGCCGCCGAGACTGCGGGCAAGCAGCACCTTGCCCTCTCGCAGTTGCACTCGTTGCTCGCCCGCACTCCTGTCCAGCCGGCTGGCCCCGCCCACCTCGGAGGGGGTGCTCGACCACACCACCCGTCCATCCGGCGCAAGCACCCGCACCACGTGGACGCCCCTCAGCGTCGAGGCGGCGCGCAGCCCGGCCCCGACCGCCGGGTGGGCCTCGTCCGGGCTGAGCTGCACGCCCAACAGAGCGGCCTGAAAGGTGGAGCCGAGGAGGTCCGCCACTTGCTCCGCCTCCTGCTCCGCCGCGGCCTCGGCCACCGAACGCGCGCGCAGGGCGAAGACGCCCACCGCGCCGAGGGCCACCAGCAAGGCCGGGACGCCAATGCTGCCGAGCAGCTTCTGGGCGATGGAGCGCACGGGGGGGGGGTGGGGCAAGTCCTCGGGGCTGGGGGAGGGGAAAAAGGGTGGATGTGAGCTTCGCACCGACGCGCCTGTCAAAGCATTCCCCCCCTCTGCGCTAGTCTTCTCGGTTTGGGCCTGTGGCCTGTCCCCCCCTTTGTTGAGTACCCGAAGCGTCTCGCCTTCCAAGCCCCATGCTTTTCCTCACCTCCCCGCTGCTCGAGGTGCCCCACGGCTTCACGCTGCGCACGGGCGGTGTCTCGGAGGGCCCTTTGGCTTCGCTCAACCTCTCCTCGGCCGAGGGAGACAGTGCGGCGCACGTGGAGGAAAACCTGCGCCGGCTGTCCCTGGCCGCCGGGCGCTCGCCGGCCCAGCTGGCGCTTCTGCACCAGGTGCACGGCGACCGCGTGGTGCGCGCTCTGGCTGGCGCGCGCGAGTCGGCCGACGCCCTCTGGACGGACGAGCCGGGCGGCCTGTGGTTGGGCGTCAAGAGTGCCGACTGCGTCCCGGTGCTGCTGTCTTCCGCAGACGGGCGCCGCGTCGCGGCGGTGCACTCCGGCTGGCGGGGGACGGCGCTGCGTGTCGCGGCCAAAGCGGTGGAGGTGCTGTCGGGCCAGGGCGAGCGCGGCTCGACGTTGCGCGCGGCGGTGGGCCCCTGCATCCAGGCCTGTTGTTACGAGGTGGGGCCGGAGCTGGCCCAACGCTTCCTTGCGGACTTCGGCCCGGAGGTGGTGCGCGAAGGGGGGAGACGTCCCCACCTCAGCCTCAGCGCCGCGGTGCGCGCCACGCTTCTCAGCGCAGGCCTGTTGCCAGAGTGGGTGGACGTCCAAACGGCCTGCACCGCGTGCGAGCCGGAGCGCTTCTACTCGCACCGGCGGGAGGGTGGGAGGACTGGCCGCCACCTGGCCTTCATTGCTCCGGCGCCGCTTTCTTGACGCTCTTCTGGCCGGCTTCCTATCCTCCTAGCCAGCGGCGGCAACGGCCCCTCCCCATGCGTCTCCACATTCTGCCCCTCGTCCTGGCGTGCGGGTGCGCCACCGACGTGGCCAGCAAGGCCGACGTGCGCACGCTCCAGGAACAGGTGCAGTCACTGCAGCGAGAAAATGCACAGTTGGTGGGCCGGCTCGACGCGCTGGAGCACGACCGCCAGGTGGTGGCGTCGAGGCCGGAGGCGGCCGCCCCGGTGACGGCCAGCGTCCCTGCGCAGGCTCCGGAAAACGTTGCGGCCACGGCTCCAGCGCTCACCGTGGTGAAGCTGAAGCCGAAGCCAGCGCCGCCGCCTTTGGACTTGGCCACCTTGGTGCAGGAGCCGGACCCAGCGCTGCTGGAGGAGTTGACGGAGAAGGCCGAGCCGGCTGTCGCGGCAGCTCCCAATTCTGCTGACCAGGAGTACCAGGCAGCGCTGGAGGCGTTGCGCACCGGCAACGTGAGTGGCGCGGTGGAGCGGCTGAAGCGTTTCGCCGCCAGCTACCCCAAGCACCCCAAGGCCGACGACGCGCTCTACTATGCCGCGCTCGGAGAGATTGGACGCGGGGAGCTGGCTCGCGCGGCGGCGCTGCTCGAATCGCTGGTGCAGCGCTACCCGGCCGGGGACGTGGTGCAGGACGCCATGCTCAAGCTCGGCGAAGTCCATGTGCGCCTCCGCCAAACCGCCGAGGCGCGTGCCACCTATGCTTTGTTGGTTGAGACGTTTCCTGGAACGGCCGCCGCCGTCCAGGCGCAGGCCCGCCTGTCGACGCTTCCGAGGAACCCCTGATGCGACTGCCCCTGGTTGTCTTCGTGATGTGCCTCCTCGCCGCGCCGGTCCGCGCGCAAACGCCCCCGCCTCCGGCGGACCAGGACGCCTCGGAAGCCGAGGGCAAGTCGGTGCAGGAGCCCGGGCAGCCCGCCACCCCGCCGCCGGCTGCCACCAAGCCGGCCGCTCCGGCCAAGTCCGACAGCGGCGCCCAGCCGGAGTCGTCCGGGACGAGGCACACCGTGGTGAAGGGAGACACGCTGTGGGACCTCTCCCAGACGTACCTCGGCAGCCCCTGGTACTGGCCGAAGGTGTGGTCCTACAACCCCCAAATCGCCAACCCCCACTGGATTTACCCAGGCAACCAAGTCCGCTTCTTCCCCGGCTCGGGCGAGGAGCCAGCCGGGCAGGTGGAGTTGGAAATTGAGCCGGGCTCCGGCACGCAAGGGGAGGGTGAGGTGGCCCTGCTCGAGCCATCGGAAAATACCAGCGTGGACATGGTGGGCCCCAAGCCCTACCAGCCTAAGGGTCACGAGCGGCTGCCGCGGGAGGGCTTCGTCACCGACCATGAGCTCCAATCGACCGGCCTTCTGGCCAAGAGCTTCGCCGAGACCGAGATGCTCACCACTGGCGACATCGTCTACCTCGTCTTCAAGGACCGCTCGGCCGCCGTGGTGGGCAAGGACTACCTCATCTACCGGCCCGACCGGAAAGTGTACCACCCGCGCAGCCAGCGCCTGGTGGGCTACCTCACCTCGCTGTTGGGCCAGGCGCGCATCCTCGACACCAGCGACCCCTACTACGTCCGCGCGCAAATCAGCTTCTCCTTCGATGCGATGTTCCGCGGAGACCGGGTCGGGCCACCGGGCGAGCCGATGGTCCTGACGGTGCGGCCGGTGGCCAACACCAACGCCAAGGACTTGCCGGGGGCGGTGGTGGCGAACCTCAACCCCTACATCACCGTCAACGGCGAGCGGAGCGAGATTGTGGTCGACCTGGGCAGCGCCGACGGCGTGCAGGCCGGCAACATGTTCACCGTCGTCCGCCAGGCGGACCCGCTCGACCAGGGCGTGGACCCCGCGCTCAACCAGGACACCCGCCTGCCGGTGGAGGAGGTGGGACGCTGCATCGCCACCGAGGTGAAGGAGCATGCGAGCACCTGCATGCTGCTCCGCACAGTGCGCGAGATTGTCAGCGGGGACCGCATCGTGCTCCGAGCAGCCAGCAAAGCGCCCGTTTCTATTCGCTAAATCCATGCTTTGGGGGGTGGGCCGGCGAGGCCTTGCGCTTGACCGGGCTGTCCCTGGTGCTTATGACAGCCGGCCCCCAGCCGACTCGAGCTCACTTCTATAGAGGTGGTGGGCCCGGGCCGGGGTGAAGAGGGGTGTCCGAAAAACCCGCCATGCGCCCAGTGTTGAAAGCCCTCTGTCTTGACTCGGCCCACTCGGGCGGACGTCACCGCCCAGCGGGCGACGTGGCGAGCGGGCGTTTGCAGAGGGAGGCATTCGGCCTTCTTCGGTGGGGCCGCTGGACGCAGCGCGGAAGGGTGTGACGACAGATGGCTCAGCGAACCAAAAAGGCCACCGCAGCAAAGACCAGCCCCCCCAAGGCCTCGGTCCGCGCAGCCGCCTCGGCCGCTTCCGTGCCGCCCGGTGCCGCACGCCGCACCCCCAGTGCGCGCCGCACCAGCGCGAAGAAGGTGGCGGCGGCCACCGCCTCCTTGAAGGCGAGCCGCACCCTGGCCACGGTGAAGGCAGAGGCCGCGCCGCGGCGCAGCGGCGCCCGCTACTTGGTGGTGGTGGAGTCGCCGGCCAAGGCCAAAACCATCAAGAAGTACCTGGGCGCCGGCTACGCGGTGAAGGCGTCGGTGGGGCACATCAAAGACCTCCCCAAGTCCAAAATGGGAGTGGACGTCGAGCACGGCTTCAAGCCGGAGTACGTCGTCATCAAGAGCAAAGAGAAGGCGCTCGGCGAGCTGAAGAAATTCGCCCAGACGGCGGACACCGTGTACCTGGCCACCGACCCGGACCGCGAGGGAGAGGCCATCGCCTGGCACATTTCCGAGGAGCTCCGCCACCCCAACGCGGTGCGCGTGCTCTTCAACGAAATTACCAAGAAGGCCATTCAAGCAGCCATCGCCCAGCCGCAGGCGCTGGACCGCAGCAAGTACGACTCGCAACAGACGCGCCGCATTCTGGACCGTCTGGTGGGCTACGAAATTTCCCCCATCCTGTGGGCCAAAGTCCGCCGTGGCCTATCCGCCGGCCGGGTGCAGTCGGTGGCGGTGCGTCTGGTGGTGGAGCGGGAGCGGGAGATTAAGGCCTTCCTCCCGGTCGAGTATTGGACCCTGGACGCCGAACTGGAGGGCCGGGAGCCGCCGCCCTTCCGGGCGCGGTTGGCGAAGCTCGACGGCGCCAAGGCGGAGGTGTCCGACCGGGCGACTGCCGAGGCGCTGGTGGCAGAGCTCCAGCGGGCGCAATTCCAGGTTGCCAAGGTCGACCGCCGTGAGCGCCGCCGCAACGCGGCCGCGCCCTTCATCACCAGCAAATTGCAGCAGGACGCGGCCAACCGGCTGCACTTCACTGCCCGGAAGACGATGACTCTGGCCCAGCGGCTGTATGAGGGGGTGGAGCTGGGCGAGGAAGGGCAGGTCGGTCTCATCACCTACATGCGCACCGACTCGGTGCGGCTCTCCCCCGACGCGGTGGAGGCGCTCCGCGGCTACATCCGGACTCGCTACGGGCAAGAGATGCTTCCCGAGGAGCCGGTCATCTTCAAAAGTCGCAAGAGCGCGCAGGACGCGCACGAGGCCATCCGGCCCACCTCGCTCGACTACCCGCCGGAGCGGGTGCGGCCCTTCCTCGAGCCGGACATGGCCAGGCTCTACGAGCTCATCTGGAACCGCTTCGTCGCCTGTCAGATGAAGCCGGCGGTGTATGACGCGACGACCGCCGACATCGCCGCTGGTCGCGCCATCTTCCGAGCCAGCGGCTCGACGCTGAAGTTTGCCGGCTGGCTTTCGGTGTACGGCGAGGTGCCGGTGGAAGAGGAGCCGGAGAAGCCGGGCGAGGAGGCGCAGGAGCCGACCACCGGCGCCCTGCCGGCGCTGGCCGAAGGCGACGTCCTGTCCTTGCGTCAACTCTTGCACGAGCAGCACTTCACCCAGCCGCCGCCCCGCTTCACCGAGGCCAGCCTGGTGAAGGAGTTGGAGGAGCAGGGGATTGGCCGGCCGTCCACCTACGCCGCCATCCTCAGCGTCATCCAGGACAAGAAGTACGTCGAGAAGCTGGAGGGCCGTTTTCACCCCACCGAGCTCGGCAAAATCACCACCGACGAGCTGGTGAAGCACTTCCCCCACGAGATGGACGTCACCTTCACTGCCGGGATGGAGGAGAAGCTGGACCGGATTAGTGAGGGGGAGGCGAAGTGGAAGAATGTCCTTCAGGAATTCTGGGACCCCTTCAAGGTGACACTGGCCCAGGCGGCGGTGCAGATGCGCGATGTCAAGCGCGAGGAGACACCGACCGACATCACTTGCGAGAAGTGCGGAAAGCCGATGTCCATCAAATGGGGGAAGATGGGGCGCTTCCTCGCTTGTACCGGGTACCCGGAGTGCAAGAGCACCAAGGACTTCAAGGAAGTGGATGGCAAGGTGGTGCCGGTCGAGGTGGAGCCCACCGACGAGGTGTGTGAGAAGTGCGGAAAGCCGATGGTCATCAAGCGGGGCCGGTTTGGCCGCTTCCTGGCCTGTTCTGGCTATCCCGAGTGCAAGAGCAGCAAGCCGCTGTCCATCGGCGTGGCCTGTCCCACCTGCAAGGTGGGCTACCTCACCGAGCGGCGCAGCCGCCGGGGCAAGGCCTTCTTCGGCTGCAACCGCTACCCGGATTGCACCTTCGCCGCCTGGGACCGCCCGCTGCCGGAGGCCTGCCCGAGCTGCGCCTCGCCGTACCTGCTGCAGAAGTACAGCAAGCGCGATGGAGCCAGCGTGGTGTGCCCGAACAAGGAGTGCGCTTACCGGCGCTCGGTCGACGAGGGGACGTCGTCGTCGGCTGCCTGAGTCGGGCGCTTCCGGTCGAGGGCTTCTTGACACCTCAGCCTCGAAACGGGACGATTTGAAGGATGGCACCGAGGGCCGCCCGCTTCTCGCGGGGCCGTTTTGAACCGTCTTCCCTGCCCGCGCCCTTGAGCGGCGCTCCCGCTCCGAAAGGAACCACCCGTTGGTACTCTCCACGCTGAGCCACGTCTTGGATGTGGTGCTCCTTGCTGCAGCGCCGGCTTCCGGCGGCGGCGTCAAGGACAGCATCGTCCGCTTCTTCAAAGAGGGCGGACCGCTGATGTACGTCAACATCTTCTGGATGGCGGTTGCCATCGCGGTCATCGTGGAGCGCATCGTCACGCTCCTGTTTCGCTACAACCTCAATGCCGAACCCTTCATGGACCAGATTACGAAGCTGGTCCTGCAGGGCAACGTCGACCGGGCGGTCAAGCTGTGCCGGGCCGCGCCCAACGCCCCGTTGGCGAAAGTCATCAGCGCTGGCCTGACGCGGGCCAACCGCGGGGAAATGGAAGTGGCCAAAGCGGTGGAGGAGGCCATCCTCGAGTACACCCCGCCCATTCAGTCGCGCATTCCGTGGCTGTGGTCGCTCGCCAACATCGCCACCCTGGTCGGCCTCATCGGCACCATCGTGGGCTTGATTGGGACCTTCCAGGCGTTGGGCAACGTCCCGGCCGACCAGAAGCAGGCCCTGCTCTCCAACGGCATCTCGGAGGCGATGAATAACACCGCCTTCGGTCTCTCCATCGCCGTGACCTGCATCGTGGCCCACCTCTTCCTCTCGGCCTATGCCAAACGGATGGTGGACACCGTGGAGCTGAGCGCGTTGAAGCTGGAGAACATCCTTTCGCGCCGCGCCGCTGGCGAAACCTCGGCCATGGATTACGAGAAGTCGGCCTGACGGATGGCCTTTTTTTACAGTCGGCGGAAGCTCAAAGTCCGGGACGAGCGCGAGCTCGGGGAACTGAATATCGTCCCCTACCTCGACATCCTCATGAACCTCATCATGTTCATGCTGCTCTCGATTACCGGCCTGGCCGCGTTCGGTATTCTCAACGTCAGCGCGCCAAGCTACGGCGGAGCGGCCGCCGCGGCGCAGGATGAGAGCGACAAGCCGAAGCTGCTCCTGTCGGTGCTCGTCTCGAAGAAGGGCTTTTATGTCGCCGGCGCGGGCGGCGTGCTGGGGCCGCAGACCGGCAGCGTCAACCCGTCCGAGGTCCCTCCCACCCTGCCGAAGAAGGGGGACGGGACCTACGACTACGCCGGGCTGACGGCACAGCTGGTGAGCGTCAAAAAAGAGTTTCCCACCGAGACCAAAGTCATCATCGGCGCCGAGGCGGACATTCCCTACGAGGTGCTGGTGGGCACCATGGACGCGGTGCGCGAGTCGCCGCCCCCCGACCGCAAGGTGCTCTTCCCCGATGTCACCTTGGGAGCGCTGTAATGGCCGGCCCGCAAGCCCCAGGGCCAGCGCCGCTCGATGACGAGACGCTGCAGCGGCTGATGTTCCGCAAGGCGATGACGCGCAAGAAGCGCATCGAGCGGGACAACGCCGGCCAAATCCGCGAGCTGAACATTGTGGCGATGATGGACATGATGACCATCATCTTGGTCTTCCTGCTCAAGTCCTACACCGCGTCGGCCATCTCCCTCACCCAGTCCGAGGACATCAAACCGCCGGTGTCCAGTACCCGGGCCACGCCCCGCGACACGGTGGCCGTCACCATCACCGCCAAGGACATTCTGGTGGGCGACCGAGTGGTGGTGGCACTCGAGCACGGCCAGGTGCCCCCGGCCGCCCTCAACGGCCGGCTGGTGGTGCCGCTGGACCAGGCGCTCCGCAAAGAGGTGGAGAAGCTGAAGTACATCGCGGATAGAAACCCGGCCGCACCCTTCAGCAAAGAGCTGTCGGTCATTGGGGACAGGCGCATTCCCTATGACTTGCTGCTGACGGTGCTGTACACGGCCGGCCAGAACGAGCTCGAAAACTACCGCTTCGTCGTCCTGCAGAAGGACACCGGCCAGCCCACCGGCGAAGCCACCAACTAGCGGCCCCCCTCGGCCTCCGCCAAGGGGGGCGCGGCCCCCCCTGGACTTCTGCCGCCAAAGCGTTGCAGGAAGCTGCTCGAGGGTGGCTACCCCAGTCGTCACAGTCATCGGCGGCGGACTCGCCGGAAGCGAGTGCGCCTACCAGCTCGCCCGGCGCGGCGTGCCGGTGGTGCTGCGGGAAATGAAGCCCGTGCGCCGCTCGCCGGCGCACCACAGCGACAGCCTGGCGGAGCTGGTCTGCAGCAACTCCTTCCGCTCGGACAGCCCGGACAGTGCCATCGGCATGCTGCATGCCGAGCTGCGCGCCCTGGGCTCGGTGGTGCTGGGGCAAGCGGACAGCTCGCGGGTGCCGGCCGGTGAGGCGCTGGCGGTGGACCGGGTGGGCTTCTCCCAAGGGGTGACTCGGGCGCTGGCCCGCGCGCCCCACCTCTCGCTCTGGCACGGCGAGGTGGAGCATCTGCCAGCGGGGACGGTGGTGGTGGCCACCGGGCCGCTCACCGCCGAGGCCCTCACCCGCGAGCTGAAGGCGCACGTCGGGGCAAAGCTGTACTTCTACGACGCCATCGCCCCCATCGTCAGCGCCGACTCGGTGGACACCAAGGTGGCCTTCCGGGCCAGCCGCTGGGGGCGGGGGGAGGGCGCGGACTACCTCAACCTGCCCTTGGACGAGGAGGCCTACCGGCGCTTCGTCGAGGCGCTGCGCACCGCGGAGAAGGTGACGCCCCACGCCTTCGAGGAGCCGCGCTACTTCGAGGGGTGCCTCCCGATTGAGGTCATGGCCGAGCGGGGCGACGAGGTGCTGGCGCACGGGCCGATGAAGCCGGTGGGGCTTTTGGACCCGCGCACCGGCCAGCGCGCCCATGCGGTGGTGCAGCTGCGCCAGGAGGACGTGGGGGGGACGGCCTACAACCTGGTGGGCTTCCAGACGCGGCTCACCTGGGCGGAACAGCGCCGCATTTTTCGCACCCTGCCCGGCCTCGGCCAGGCGGAGTTTCTCCGGCTGGGGCAAATTCACCGCAACACCTACGTCGACGCGCCACGGCTTTTGGGGGCGGACTTGTCGCTCGCCTCCGAGCCACGCCTCTTCTTCGCCGGCCAAATCACCGGCGTGGAGGGCTACGTCGAGTCGGCCGCCTCGGGCTACCTGGTGGCGCTCTCGGTACAGGCGCGCCTTCAAGGACGGAAGTTTGAGCCGCCGCCGGCCGGCACGGCGCTGGGGGCCCTCTACCGGCACGTCACCGGGGAGGCCCACCCCAAAGGCCAGGCCCACACTCCCACCAACGTCACCTTCAGCCTCTTTCCGCCGCTGCCGGGGCGGGTGCGGCGCGACGAGAAGCGCCCGGCCTACCTCGCCCGGGCGCGGCGCGAGCTCCTCGCCTGGCGCCGGACGCTGGGGGGTGACCCGGCGGCGCTTCACGCCAGCGCCGTCGGCCTTCCGGCGCCGCCCCGGAGGGCGGCCGGGTGAGGGGCCAGCTGCCGCTGTGCGCCCTCGCGCTTTTACTGGCCGGCTGTCCCAAGCAGCCTTCGGCACCGGCCCAGCCGCTGGTGGGCGGGCTGGGACGGCGGCTGGTGGCCGGCGCCGCAGGGGACTTGCACCTGTCGCGGGACGGGGCCTGGGCCAGCTTCCTGAAAAACCCGGTGCGCCCCTCGCTGGAAGGCGTCAACCCGGACAGCATCAACCCCAAAAGCGCCGTGGGCGAGCTGTTGGCCGTCTCCTTGGGCACCGGCCAGGCACGTAGCCTCGCGCCGCGCGTCCCCAACAAGCCGGGCGCGGCGCTCTTCAGCCCGGATGGGCACTGGGTTCTCTTTCTCACCGACTTTGACTTGGCCACCGGTACCGGCACGCTGCGCACCGAGCGACTGGACGCCGCCGGCGAGCCGGAGAGGCGCGGCCAGGCAGTCAGCTTCTTCACCGTCAGCCCGGACGGGCGCTTCTTTGCCTTCGTCGACGGCGGCATCCTCAAGCTGGCGCCGCTCGAGGTCGGCAGCGCCGCCCGCAGCGTGGCGGGGGACGTCTCGACGGCCAAGTTTGCCCTGGGCGGCAGCCGCCTCCTCGCCCTGCGCCGGGCCGCTGCCGGCGGCGCACTCCTCGAGGTGCCCACCGAAGGGGGGAGGGCGAAGAAGCTGGCCGAGCGGGTGGCGGACTATGAGTTGGCCGCGGACGGCCGGCACCTCGCCTTCACCGAGGCCAGTCCCTTGGCGGCCGACGTGTGGGACCTCTGGGTCAGCGTCCTCGACGTGGCAGCGCCGCTGAGGGCGGCCTCCGGCGTCGGGCTGTATGGCTTCTCGCCGGACAGCCGGTGGCTTGCCCGCATTGAGGGCAAGCGCAACGCGCTCGGCCGGGTGGTGGTGGGGGCGCTGCTGGTGGGGCCCGCCGGCGGCACGGACGCGCACCCGGTGGGCACGAAGGTGGGGCGCTTTGGTTTTGCTCCGGACGGGACGGCCCTCTGGGCACTGGACGTCTACAACGAGCAGCATGACCGAGGCACGCTGTTGGCCGTCGAGCTCCCCGAGCGCAAGGTGCGGACGCTCAATGAGCGCGCCCACACCGGGGAGTGGGGCAAGGACGGGCGCTTTCTCGCCTTCAACGTGGAAGTCATCCAGCCGCTGCCGAGCATGGACCTCTACCTCTACGTCCAGGGCGAGGAGAAAGCCTTCCGGGTGAAGGAGGGCGTCTATGGCTTCTCCATTGCGCCGGGCCCAGTGCTGCTCTTCCGCAGCGAATGCTTGCGCCAGTCGCAGCGCGACCAGCCGCGGGCCTGCTGGTTGAGCGAGCTGGACCTCAGCCGACCCCATCAGGCCCCGAGGCAAATTCTCGAGGGCATCTACAGCTTCAAAACCTCTGAAACCGGCGAGCGGTTGCTCGTCTCCTATGCCCGGTTGGAGTCGGATAGCTACGACACGGCCGTCTACAACCGGCGCACCGGCGAGCGGAAGACGCTGGACACCCACACCCTGTTGCCGGCGCTCTTCGCCGACCCGGCGGGCAAGAGAGTGGTGTACCTCGTCTCGGAGAGAGACCGGTCGGGGCTATATGTGTGCGACCAGGGGCCGTGAAGTCGCCCCGGGCCCCGGGCTGCCGTAGCCTTCGGGCCACTCCCCTTGAGCTCCAACGAAAGCCTGGCCGACTTCAAAAAGGCGCTGCTGCGGCGCGGCGCCTCGGCGCACACCATCCGCAACTACCTGCGCGACGTCGCCGCCTTCGCCGCCTACCTCGAGCGCCAGGGGACACCGCTGCTCGAGGCGAAGCACCCCGCGGTGCGGGGCTGGCTGGGGGTGCTGGCCGTCGACCATGCGGCGCGCAGCCGCGCCCGGGCGCTGGCCTCGGTGAAGGCCTTCTACCGGCACCTCGTGCGGACCGGGCAATTGTCGGCCAACCCGGCCGGCGCCTTGCGTGGCCCGAAGCTGCCCGTCACCTTGCCCAAGTTTCTTCCGGTAGACGAGGCGTTCGCGCTGCTCGAGCAGCCCAAAGGCGAGGGCCCGTTGGTGCTTCGGGACCGGGCCCTGTTGGAAGTCCTCTACGGCGCAGGCCTCCGGGTGAGCGAGGCGTGCGGGCTGTCCCTTCACGACGTCGACTTGCCGGCCCGGGTGCTACGCGTCCTCGGCAAGGGCCGCAAGGAGCGCCTCTGCCCGCTGCACCCAGGCGCCGCCGAAGCGCTGCGGCAGTGGCTTGGCCGGCGCGGCGAGCTGTTGGCCAAGCGCCGGCGGGGCCAGGACGCCCGGGCGGTGTTTCTCAACGTCCGCGGAGGCCGCCTCACCCCGCGCAGCGTGGCCCGGCAGCTTGAGGGGTACGCACGCGCCGCCGGCCTTCAGCGGCACGTCAGCCCGCACGCTCTGCGTCACAGCTACGCCACCCACCTCTTGGCCGGCGGCGCCGACGTGCGCAGCATCCAGGAGCTGCTCGGCCATGCCAGCCTCTCCACCACGCAGCGCTACACCCACGTCGGCGTGGAGCTGCTGCAGGCGGTGTACGACAAGGCTCACCCGCACGCCTGAGCGGCCGGGCCGCACCGTCCGGGGCCCGCGTCCCCTTGAGGTTGGAGCCGGTGCCCGGCTGGGGGGGGGGCGCGGGCACGCCAGCGAGGAGATTGGAAGGGCAGGGGCCGTCCTGTTAGATGGCCCAAGAGAATGCTGCACGGAACGACCATTCTCTGCGTGCGCCGCGACGGGAAAGTCGCCCTGGGTGGCGACGGGCAGGTGACGCTCGACAAGACGGTGATGAAGGCCAGCGCGCGCAAGGTGCGTCGGCTGGGAGACGGCTCGGTGGTGGCCGGCTTCGCCGGTGGCACGGCCGACGCCTTCTCGCTCTTCGAGCGCTTCGAAGCCAAGCTGAAGGAGCACCGAAAAAACCTCACCCGGGCCTGCGTCGAGCTAGCCAAGGATTGGCGGACCGACCGCGCGCTGCGCCGGCTGGAGGCGCTGCTGTTGGTGGCGGACGTGGAGAAGACGTTCCTGCTCTCCGGCAGCGGGGACGTCATCGAGCCAGACGGCGGAGCGGCGGCGGTGGGCAGCGGTGGCCCCTACGCGCTGGCCGCGGCGCAGGCACTTTTGACGCATTCGGCGCTGCCGGCGCGAGCGGTGGCCGAGGCTGCGCTGCGCATTGCGGCCGACATCTGCATCTACACCAACGACCAGCTGACGTTTGAGGAGCTATGAGCAACCTCACGCCACGCGAAATCGTCAGCGAGCTGGACCGCTACATCATCGGGCAAACGGCGGCCAAGCGCGCGGTGGCCATCGCCCTGCGAAACCGCTGGCGACGGCAACAAGTCCAAGGGGAGTTGCGCGAGGAGATTACGCCCAAGAATATTATTCTCATCGGCCCCACCGGCGTCGGGAAGACGGAAATTGCCCGGCGCCTGGCCCGGCTGGCCCAGGCGCCCTTCGTCAAGGTGGAGGCGAGCAAATTCACTGAGGTGGGCTACGTCGGCCGCGACGTCGAGTCGATGGTGCGGGACTTGGTGGAGGCCTCCTTGGCCCTGGTGCGCGAGGAGGAGGAGGCCAAGGTGCGCACCCGGGCGGCGGAGCGGGCCGAGGACCGGCTGATGGTGTTGCTGCAGGGGGGCGGGACGCGGCCAGCCGGGGTGGGCTTGCAGCCCGGCCCGCCAACCCGCATGTCCGACGCGGAGCGGGACAAGCTTCGGGCGCAGCTGCGCGCCGGGACCCTCGATGACCGGGTGGTGGAGCTGGACGTGCAGGACGTCCCGGCCGGCATGCTGCGCGGCTTCTCGGGCCCGGGCCTCGAGGAGATGGGGGCCAACCTGGCGGAGATGTTCAAATCCATTCCCGGCATGCAGCGTACCCGGCGGCGCACGGTGGGCGTCTCGGAGGCCCTCCAGCTGCTCGAGCGCGAGGAGTCAGAGCGCCTGGTGGACCAGGACCGCGTCACCCGCGAGGCGCTAAGGCGGGCGGAGACCAGCGGCATCATCTTCATCGACGAGATAGACAAAATCGCCAGCCGGGAGGGCGCCCACCAAGGTGGTCCGGACGTCTCACGGGAGGGCGTCCAGCGCGACATCCTCCCCATCGTCGAGGGCAGCACCGTCACCACCAAGCACGGGCAGGTGAAGACCGACCACGTGCTCTTCATCGCCGCCGGGGCCTTCCACGTGAGCAAGCCCTCGGACCTCATTCCGGAGCTCCAAGGACGTTTTCCCATCCGGGTCGAGCTGGAGCCGTTGGGGCGTGGGGACTTGGCGAGAATTCTCCGGGAGCCGAAGAATTCGCTGTTGCGCCAGTACACCGCCCTGTTGGAGACGGAAGGCATCCGGCTGCACTTCTCCGACGACGCCATCGAGGAGCTGGCGGCGGTGGCCCAGTCGGTGAATGACCGGACTCAGAATATTGGTGCCCGGCGTCTGCACACCGTGCTCGAGCGGCTCCTCGACGAGGTGTCCTTCTCGGCCAGCGACCCCGGCGCGCCGCGCGACGAGCAGGTGGATGCCGCCTACGTCCGGCGCCGGCTGGCGGCGGTGGTCGAGGACGAGGACCTTTCTCGGTATATCCTCTAAAGCGCCTTGCTGTGAGGAGAGTCGCCCCGTGCTCAACCCGCTGTCTGCCATCGCCGCCGTGCAGCGCCCGTCCACTGTCCAGAGCCAGGCCTGGATGGAGCGGGCGCGCATTAGCCTCTTGCAGAATTACAAGCAGCAGCCGCTGGTGCTGGAGCGCGGGCTGGGCACGCGGGTGTGGGACGCCGATGGGCGGGAGTACCTCGACTTGTTGGGGGGCATCGCCACGCTGCCCTTCGGGCACTGCCATCCGGAAATTACGGCGGCGGTGAAAGCCCAGCTGGACAAGCTGTGGCACGTCTCCAACGTCTTCTACAGCGAGCCCCAAATTGCCCTGGCCGAGAAGCTGCGCCAGGCCTCCGGGCTGGACCGTGTCTTCTTCTGCAACTCCGGGGCGGAGGCGAACGAGGCGCTGCTCAAGCTGGCCCGGAAGACGCAAAAAGAGCGGGGCGAGAAGGAGCGCGTTGAATTCATCTGCTTCGAGCGCAGCTTCCATGGGCGCACCCTGGCCACCGTCACCGCCACCGGGCAGCCCAAGTACCAGCAGGGGTTTGAGCCGCTGTTGCCCGGAGTCCACCACGTCCCCTACGGGGACTTGGAAGCGGTGCGCCGCGCGGTGGGAGAGCGCACCGCGGCGGTGCTGGTCGAGCCCATTCAGGGCGAGGGTGGGGTGCGGATGGCGCCGGAGGGTTTCCTCAAGGGCTTGCGCAGCCTGTGTGATGAGGCCCGGCTGCTGTTGTTGGTGGACGAGGTGCAGACCGGGCTCGGGCGGACGGGGCGGATGTTCGCCTTTCAGCACGCAGCCATCCGTCCGGACGGCTTCAGCCTGGCCAAGGGGCTCGGCAACGGGCTCCCCATTGGAGCCATGGTGTGCACCGAGGAGGCAGGGCACGCGCTGCAGCCGGGTACCCACGGGAGCACCTTCGGCGGAAACCCGGTGACGGCCGCCGCCGCGCTGGCCACGGTGACGCTGGCCATGGAGCCGGCGCTGCTGGCCAGCGTCCGCGCCAAAGGCGAGCACTTCCTCTCTGGGCTGCGTGAGCTCAAGGCGCAGTTGCCGGCGCAGGTGGTGGACGTGCGGGGCCAGGGGCTGCTGCTGGGCGTCGAGCTGGCCCAGGACGCCGGGCCGGTGGTGGTCCGGCTGCGCGAGCAGGGCGTGTTGTGTAACCTCGCCGGCGAGCGCACCCTGCGGTTTGCCCCGGCGTACCTGGTGACCACGGAGGAAATGGACCGGGGTCTCCTCGCCCTCAGCCGTGCGCTGGTGCCTCCATCGGGCGACCGCATTTGACAAGCCGTTCTCCCTTACCCTTAGAGTCGAAGCTGACGTGCTGAGCGAGAACGTGCCGCCCAACACCGACCAAGAGGCCGCACTTGCCGAGGAGGTGGAGCTGCCGCTCGACCGCAAGCGGGAAATTCTCGCGCGGGAGGCGGCGCTGGACGCGGACCACTACACCATCCTCGGGCTCAAGCCCGGAGCCTCAGTGAAGGACGTCAGCGCCGCCTACCACGAGGCCTCACGCGTCTTTCACCCCGACCGCTACTTTGGCAAACAGCTGGGAAGCTACACCGGGAGGCTGGAGCGCATCTTCCGCCGGCTGGCCGAGGCGCATGCCACGCTGGTGGATGATGCCAAGCGCGACGCCTACCTGAGGGCCCACCCACGCCTCCGGGCCGCGGTGGCGTCGGCCGCGGCGGCGGCGGCTCCGGCGCGCCCCCCCATGGCCGAGGACGAGGTGGCTCGCGCCGCCGAGCGCCGCGCCCGGTTGGCCCGCCACCCGTACCTGGCGCGAGGGGCGCAGGCCAAGACGCTGGTGGCGGAAGCCCAGTCGCAGCTGAAGTCCGGGGCCACCGAGCGAGCGCTCGGGCTACTACACCGGGCGCAAAAGCTCGACCCTCGGGCCAATACCGCAGCCGCGCTGCGCGGAGAGGCGGTGGCCAAGAAGAATGCCGAGCGCGCGCAGGCCGAACTGGTCCGGGCGCGCGAGGCTGCCTCCAGCGGGGACGCAACCACTGCCCTCACCGCCTACCGCGCCGTCCTGGGGCTCGACCCGAACTCGCATGAAGCGGCCCTGGCCGCCGCACAGTTGCTCTTTCGGGGGGGCTCACCGGCCGAGGCGCGGCCGCTCGCCCAGAAGGCGGTCGACTTACAGCCGGGCCATGTGGCCAGCCTGGTACTCCTCGGGACGCTGTGCGGCCAACTCGGGATGAGCAAGCTCGCTCGTCGCCACCTGGAGACGGCCCTGGAGCGCGAGCCGGGCAATGTCGAAGTGAAGCAACTCCTCAAGAAACTCCGCTGGGGATAGGGTACTTCAGGGGGATGGCCGACCACGAGCCTGTGATTGGAATTGACCTTGGCACCACCAACAGTGTGGTGGCCCTGGTACAGGGCGGGCAGCCGACGGTCATCAAGAACCGGACCGGGCAGCTCTTGACGCCCTCGGTGGTGGCGGTGACCGCAGGAGGAAAGCGTCTGGTGGGCCATTTGGCGAAGCGCCAGGCCATCACCAACCCCGAGAATACCGTTTACGCCAGCAAGCGCCTCATCGGCCGCAAGTACAGCTCGGCGCAAATTCAAAAGGCGCGCGAGGTGCTGCCCTACCATCTGTTGTGCGGCGAGCACGACGATGTCCGGGTCCAGCTCGGCGACCGCCCGGTGTCGCTGCCCGAAATCTCCGCCGCCGTGTTGCAGGAGCTGCGCAAGGACGCCGAGGCCCACCTGGGGCGCACCGTCACCAAAGCGGTGGTGACGGTGCCGGCCTACTTCAACGACGGACAGCGGCAGGCCACCAAGGACGCCGGACGCATCGCTGGACTGGACGTGCTGCGCATCATCAACGAGCCCACCGCCGCTGCGCTGGCCTATGGATTCGCCCGCAGCGTCAACGGGAAGATTGCGGTGTTTGACTTGGGCGGTGGAACCCTCGACGTCAGCGTCCTCGACGTGTCCAAGGGCGTCTTCGAGGTGGTGGCCACCGGCGGCGACACCTACCTCGGCGGCGAGGACTTCGACAACCGCATCATCGAGTGGCTGGTGATGGCCTTCGCCAAGGAGCACGGTGTCGACTTGCGCAAGGACCGGATGGCCCTGCAGCGGCTGAAGGACGCTGCCGAGCGGGCCAAGATGGAGCTCTCCTCGGTCCAGGAGGCGGCCATCAACCTGCCGTTCCTCTACACCCCGGCCGGGGGGACCTCGGCCTTGCACCTGCAAGCCAGCCTCAGTCGGGCCAAGCTGGAGGAGCTGACCCGCGACCTGGCCGAGCGCTCGGTACAAATTGCCGAGCAGGTGCTGGGCGAGGCCAAGGTGCGCGCCTCCGAGCTCAAGGAAATTATTCTCGTTGGCGGGATGACGCGCATGCCCCTGGTGCAAGCGCTGGTGCAGCGGCACTTCAAAGAGCCCTCCAAGGGCGTCCATCCGGAGGAAGTGGTGGCCCTCGGCGCAGCCATTCAGGCCGATGCGCTGCTTCGACCGGACAGCCAAGTGCTGCTGTTGGACGTGACGCCGCAAAGCCTGGGGGTGGCCATCGCCGGGGGCTACACCCGGCGGTTGATTGGAAAAAACACCACCGTGCCGACCTCGGTGACGGAGACCTTTCACACCAGTCGCGACGGGCAGACCACCGTAAAAATCATGGTCCTTCAGGGAGAGAGTGACGTCGCGCACCAGAATGAGCTGCTCGGGGAATTCATCCTCTCGGGGCTGCGCTTGGCCACCCGGGGGGAGGTGGAAATCGGCGTCACCTTCGACATCAACGCCGAGGGCATCGTCTCGGTTTCGGCGCGTGACCGGGAAACCGGTTTGCAGCAGTCCATCATCGTGACCGCCTCGGGCGGCCTCACCGACACCGAGTTGAAGGACATCCTCGACGAGCAGGCGGACTTCCTGCTCGACGCCGGCGCATCGGCCGAGGTGCTCCTCAAGCGGACGGCTCTGGAGAATGCGGCCAAAGAGGTGGAGTCCTTGATGCCGCAGGTGCGCCAGCTCACCGGAAACAGCGAGTTCGGCCGGGATGCGCTGCGCAAAGCGGAAGCGGTTCTCGCCTCGAGCCGGGCGGCGGCCAAGAGCTCGGATTTGATTCTCCTTGCCGACTGGGTTGACCAACTGGAGAAGACGCGGACGCTCTTCGTCGGCGTCCTGGAACGGCTCGGGGCGCGACAGCAGTGAGCGGCGGACGTGCCATCCAACTGGTGGAAGCAGGCCTCTGGTTGCGGATGAGCGGCGACCTGGAAGGGGCGCGCCGGCTCTTCGAGCAGGCCTTGCGGCTCGACCCGGAGTGCGAGCGCGCCCGCGAGCTGCTCGGGACGAAGCCGGCCGTCGAAGCCCTGCCGGAGGAGTTGCAGAGCGTCCCCAGCTCCGCCACCAACCTCTTTGCCGTGCCGCTTCCCCGGCTCTTCCCGGAGCCGGTGGTGGAGTCGCCCGAGGCCCCCACCGACCCCTTCATTCCCCTGGCCCTCGCCGCCCCACTTCCTCCGGCGCCCGTCCCGCCGTCGAAGGCCCCCTTCCCCGCGGTGACCGCGGCCACGCCCTCGCGGGGGACTCCGTTGCCCCCGAGTGCGCCGCCGGGGACGCCACGGCCCGCCCCGCTGCCGCGGGGAACGCCGGTGCCCGGCGTGCCGCAGAAAACGCCGCGGCCGGCCGCCCCGCCTCCGGAGACGCAGCCTCGCGCCTCCGGCGGGCGCACGCCGACGCCCAGTCCAGCGCTGGCGCGGGCCTCCCACGGTGAGGCGGTGCCGCTGCCGGAGCCCTCGCCTCGGCCCGTTCCAGTCGTCGTCGCCGCGCAGCCAGCGACGGTTGGGTCGGACGACTGGTGGACGGACGGCGTCTCGACGCCGGCGCCACCGCCGAAGGATGCCTGGGAGGTGGGGCGGTCCCGGCCGACGACACTTCCGCCCTCCGAGGCGGCCGAGGGGGATGCGCTCAACCTGGTGGCCCCGCTTCCGGCCAGTGCCGGCGGCACGCCGCTGCCGGCGAAAATGCCGAAGGACCCCCGGCACGAGGCGCAGATGCTTTTACAGCGGGCCCGGGAGCTGCAGGAGCTGGACGACCACAGCGGCGCGCGGGAGCTGCTGCTTCAGGCCCAAGCGCTCGACCCGGAGGCCCCTGCGGTGACGAAGGCCCTGGCCGAGAGCGAGCAGACGCTTCAGGCGCTCTACGAGTCCAAGCTGGGAAAGCTGGCCGTCATCCCCAGAGTGAGGCTGCGCGAGGACGAAGTCATCTGGCTCAACCTGGACCACCGCGCGGGCTTCATCCTGGCTCAAATCGACGGGACAGTGACTTTCGACGACCTCTTCAGCGTCTCCGGCATGTCGCGTCTGGACACGGCCCGAATTCTCGTCCAGCTGCTCGAGCAGCGCGTCATCATCCGTTAGGAAGCTGCCGGGCTGTGCCGGTTGCCCGGGCGGCCAGCTGTGGTTTGCGCCTGGGTGGTTGCGTTTGCTGGGCTTGGTCAGGACGGTGACAGAAGGCCCCTCCTTCGACGTGCGGCGCTGCGAGTCCGACGACTGGGCCCTGGCCCGGGCACACCTTGAGGCCTATGCCTTGGCCCTCGGTGTGGACTTGTCGCCGCAAGGCTTCGCCCGGGAGGTGGCCGACTTGCGCGCGGCCTACCCACACCCCGGTGGGGTGTGGCTGGCCGCGCAAGAGGGTCGCGTGGTGGGCTCGGTGGCCGCTCGTCCTCTAGGCGGCGGCCTTGGCGAGCTCAAGCGCCTTTACGTGCTTCCCGAGGTGCGCCGGCGTGGCATCGGCCGGGCGCTGGTGGAAAGGGCTCTGCGCGCCGGGCAAGAGGCAGGCTGGCGTGCCGTTCGGCTGGACACCCTGGGCGGCATGGAGGGCGCCCAGGCGCTCTACCGGGCGCTCGGGTTTCGCCCCATTGCCCCCTACCACCAGCCGCTGCTGCCCGGCAGCCAGTGCTACGAGCTCGTCCTCGCCGCCGGGGTCGCTGCCAGTGGAGGCGGCGTCAGCCGCGGATGAGTCCGGTAAACACGCCGCGCACCGCTGTCCGGCCATGCTGGTTGACGGACTCGGTCCGGACGACGAGCACCTCGTGGCGTCCGCGCATGGAGACCTCGACCAGCTCGCCGTGGGTGGTCAGGACGTCGCCCGGGCGTAGCACCTCGAGGAACTCGAAGTCCTGCCCGGCGTGGACCAGCCGGAGCAAATCGACGCCCAGGGCTGGGTCGAGCACGGCGGCGCCGAAGGGGGCCATCGCGAAGGCGACGGCGAAGGTGGGGAAGGCGATGACTCCTCGGTAGGGCCCCTGCGCCGCGGCCGCCTCATCATGCAACACCGGGTGGACGTCCTCGGGGAGCGCGGACAGTCCGAGGGTGGGAGCTCCTCCGGAGATGGCAGCCACGTACTCGCGCAGCTTCTCCAGCCCCACTGTGTAGCGAAAGGGCCCCCAACGGCGCCCGACGAGAGACTTGTCCAAGGCCATCAGTGGCCTCCGGCTGGGCGCGCGCGGCCCTCGAGCGCAACTTGCTTCAGCACCTCTTCGCCCTTCTGGTTTTCGGCGCGCACCGAGGCAGAAACCCGCTCGCCGTCGACCGCCGTCACCACGCCATGAAAGGTGAGGGTGTCCTCGAGCGCCACCGGGCGGCTGAAGCGGGCCTGCACCCGAGTGACCGCCCCCGGGTCCCCCAGGTAGCGAGCGAAGCAGTCCACTGCCCAGGCCAGGGTGCACAGGCCTTGCAGGATGTTGCCGCCCAGTCCGGCCAGGCGCCCCACCTCGGGGTCAATGTGGATGGGATTGAAGTCGCCCGAAGCGCCGGCGTAATACAGGGGCCGGTAGCGGTCGACGTCGCGCACCAGCTCGAACTTCTCTCCCACGGTGTAGCTCGGCATCGGCACTCTCCGCTTCAGTCCTGCGCCTCGTCGAGCGGGTCCTCGACCTCGTCGCGAGCGTCCGCGCGCCTCTGGTAGACGTCGCGGACATAGGCCACCAGCCGGTCGAGGTAGCTGGTGAGCGGCGGACAGCGCACGCTGCTCCCTTCCAGCAGGGCCTGGGTAGCGTGGCTGGTGAAGAAGGCCATCTGGCTCACATAGCTGAGGGCCGCGCGCTGAGGGCGGGCCAACTTGTCCAAGAAGGGCAGGCGCATGAAGACGTCGGCCGCCAGCGCCGGGAATTTGAAGCGGGGCACGCGTTTGTGGGAGCGCTCGGCGATGAGCTCGTAGACGCGGCCGGTGCTCATCGGGCTCGGGTCGACCAGGTGAAAGGTGCCGCCCGCCCCGCGCGCATCCCGAGAAATGGCCCAGCAGGCCTGCACCACGAAGTCCACCGGGACGACGTTGAGCGGGGCCGCCCCGCCGCCGGGGAGTGGAAGCGGTACCACCAACGGGCTCATCACCAACAGGATGGCCAGCGCGTAAGGGCCCTCGAAGCGGTCCACCTCACCGGTGGTGGAGTCCCCCACCACCGTCGATGGGCGAAAGATGGTGACGGGAAGCGTTGAGCCGGCCCGCACCACCAGCTGCTCGCCCTGGAATTTGGTTTCCTCGTAGGCGTTGCGGAACGACTGGCCGCGGTCGAGCTCGTCTTCGGCGATGATGCCCACTCGGTCGCCGGCGACGTGGCAGGTGGAAAAGTGGTTGAAGCGCCGAAGGTGGGTGCACTCGCGCGCCAGCTCCAGGACGTTGCGAGTGCCGTCCACATTCACCCGAGTGGCGGTGTCTCTGGACACGTTGAAATGGCTGGCCGCGGCCAGGTGAAAAATGTCAGTCACCCGCTCGGTCACCCGGGCCACCTCCTCGCCGCTCAAACCGAGGTGCAAGTCGGTGACGTCGCCGGAGAGCACCTCGGCCGAGGCACCCTTCAACCGCTTCGCTCGGGCCCGCGCCTCCTCGACGAATTTGGGCTGCGTCAAAAGGAAGAGGTGCCCTTTGGAGTCGTGCCGGGCGATGTGCTCCACCAGCCGCTTCCCGATGAAGCCGGGATAGCCAGTGACGAGGTAGGTGCCGGGTTCTCGGGTCTCTGGCATCGGGAGGCGGGGTACTCTACCCAGCTCCACCCCCGAGCGCCCTCCAGATTTCCACCACCTGCTGGCGTGTCTGCTCAAGGCTTCCAGTGTTGTCCACCACCCAGGTGGCCGCGGCGCGCTTGTCGTCGAGCGGCGCCTGGGCGCCGATGCGCCGGTCCGCCTCCGCCGCGGTCAACGAGTCCCGCGCCAAGAGCCGAGCCCGCTGCACGTCGGGCGGCACCCAGACCAAGATGACGCCCTCCATGGCGTGGTGGAGCCCATTTTCGATGAGCAGCGCCGCGTCGTAGAGCACCCTCTGCACACCGGCCTTCCGCAGCAATTCGGTGCGGCGCTGGACCTCCACCTGGATGCGAGGGTGGAGCAGGGCGTTGAGCGCCGCCCGCTCAGCCGGCTCGGAGAAAATGCGCGCGGCGAGCGCGGCACGGTCGAGCTGCCCTTGGGCGTCGATGGCGCCGGGAAACCTTTGGGCAATTTCCTCGAGCGCCGGCTGGCCTGGGCGGACCACGTCCCGGGCTACCTGGTCGGCGTCGATGACGCTCGCTCCGAGACGCCGAAACATCTCGGTGACCGTGCTCTTTCCCGAGGCGATGCCACCGGTGAGGCCGACCAGGCGCACAGCGCGCCCCCCTTTTTGTCCTCTTAAGGAGTGTGCGGGGACTTGACGGACTGGAAGACGAAGGACCGCACCTTATCTCCCTCTTCCTCGAAGAAGACCGCCAGCCCGAGTCGCGGGTAGTAGTAATAAGTGCGGAAGTCTTCGGTCAGCTTCTTCTGGAAGCAGTTGCCGGCTGCAGGAGCAGCGACCGGGCAGGGCGGCCCGTAGCTGCTCTCCACCGTCTCTCGGTCCACCACCGGACCGGGGAAGACGTCGATGCGCTCCACCACCCCGGTGGCGCTGTCGACGCGAAACTGGGCCTCGGCGGTCCCTTTGATGGCCGCCGTCCCGGTATAGGCCAGCACCTGGTGTCCCTCGACGCTGAGTGTCTTGGAGGGCACCCCGAAGCGCTTCACCACTTCATCCTTCGAGGTGACCCCCGGCTCGACTCCATTCCACGCTCGGGCGTGGGCCAGAGAAGGGACGAGGAGACACAGAAAGAGAAGGCAAGGAGCGCGCACGGGAGATTCCAGTCTATTCGAAGCGAGCCTCGGTCCCTCAACATGGGCCTTGCTCCCACACGGGGGTTGCGGGTGCGCGCGGCCGTCTGTTACGCCCACCTGTCAGCAATGCTCAAGGGTCCGCTTCGAGGTGTGTTGTTGGCAGCGGCGCCCCTTTTGGCGCTTGGCTCGGCAGCGGCGTTGGGCGCCGAATTCCTCGGCCCGGAGAGCTGCAAGGGCTGTCACGGCGACGCCTACGCCGCTTGGAGCACCTCCAAGCATGCTCGCAGCGCCGAGTCGCTCACCCGAGAGCAGCAGCGGGACCCCCGCTGCACCGCCTGTCACGCGCCCAACCTGGCCGAGCAAGGGGTGGGGGCCGTCAGCTGCGAGACGTGCCACGGCGCCGGCCAGTATTACGCTCCCTCCTACGTCATGAAGGACCCTGAGCTGGCGCGGCTGGTCGGCCTGTTGGACCCTGGAGAGCGCTCTTGCCGGAGCTGTCATGACCCGGGCTCGCCCTCGCTTCTACCCTTCGACTTCAAAAGCAAGCTCAAGGCCATGGACCACTGGAGCGCGGCGCGGACTCGACGCTCCGCAGTGCCCTCCTCAGCCCCGGCGCGTGTCACGCAGTGATTCGGCCCGTCGACGCGCGCTTCGTCACCACTGCGGTGGACCCCGAGGGCTACCCGAGTGGCGGGACGCCGGAGATTGCATTCGTCGGACGCAGCAACGTCGGCAAGTCGTCGATGATTAATACCCTGGCCGGCCGAAAGAAGCTGGTCCGCATCTCGAATACCCCGGGGCGCACCCGCACCCTCAACTTCTTCGACGTCGACTTGGTGCGGGGCGAGACTCGGCGCACGGTGCGCTTCGCGGATTTGCCCGGCTACGGCTTTGCCAAGGTGCAAAAGACGCAGCGAGCCACCTGGGAAGGGATGATTACGGCTTACCTCGAGCGGCGCTCGGAGCTGCGGGGAGTGGTGAGTATTGTCGACGCGGAGGTCGGCCCCACCCCAGACGATGTGCGCACCCTTGGCTACCTCCGGCAGGCGGCGCGGCCCACCCTGGTGGTCGCCACCAAGCTGGACCGCCTGGCCAAGGCGCGTCGCCGGCCGAAGCTGCGCGCCATCGCCGCCACCCTGGGCGTGGAGGTCGACTGGGTGCTCGGTTTCTCGGCAACGGAAAAACTGGGCCTCACTGAAGTGTTGGAGGCAGTGTGGGAGCTCACGGGTATGCGCGACACCTCTGTTGACCCAACCTAAGGCTGCACCGATGATTCGTTGATGGTGGAGAAGCACATGATGCGGGGGACATTCCCGGTCCTGCTCCTGGTTTTCGGCGCGGTTGCGGGCTGCACCTGCAATGGCAATGTGTCGCCGATGCAGGACGGCGGTCCAGGCGCGGACAGCGGCGTCGACGGAGGGCAGGACTCGGGCCCCATCGACCCGTGCGCCTACTACTATTGCCCTCCGCCGAGCACCGACGGCGGACCGGTGACCATCGGCTTCGGAAACCCGGACGGCGGCGGCGGAGGTGGCGGGATGGGCTTCACGCTCGATGGTGGCACGGCCGGAAGCTACGGCAACGGCGTCACCGTCGACCCGAACGGGCGCGTCACGCTGAGCAGCACCGACATCCAGCTCAACTTCGCGCTGATTGCCAACTGGACCATGGGGACGGTGTCCAAGTTCGACACCAAGAATTCGCTCCCCGACGGCGGCATCATCGAACTCGCCCGCTACATCAGCGTGATTCCCATCGATGGCCTTGGGAACACCAACCACTCCACCTCGGCGGAGGTCTACAACCCAAGCCGCACGGCCATCGACATCAACAGCGACTTCTGGGTGGCAAACTTCGCCGCCAACAAGAACCAGTACTTCTCGGCGACGAAGATTGCCGGCAACACCTACGACTGCGTCGACCGGAATGGAAACGGCGTCATCGACACCAGCTACGACAATCCCGATTCGGGCACCTACGGCGTCATCGGGCCGGGGGAGTACTACATCCCGGCGGACCCGACCAACGTGCTGGAGTACGACGAGTGCGTGCTCTTCACTCAGGAGCTCGGGGCCATCAACCCCAACGGTGCTTTCGGAGAAGGCTCCATCGCCATCGCGCGCGGCTACGAAGGGGCTCCGGGCGACGTCTGGGTGGGGACTTGGATTGACCGCAAAATCTGGCGGCTGAACCCGTTGACGGGTGTCCCGCAGTTTGTCGAGTCGGACGGCGGCACCTCCATCGCCGTCCCGGACATCCAGCCCTACGGGGCGGCGGTCGACGCGCTCAACCGGCTGTGGGTGGTTGACCGGACCACCAACAACTTGGTGCTCATCGACGCCAACTCCTTCGCCCTGTTGGCGGGCAACACCAGTCTTGGGCTCCCGAGAATTTCACCCCCGCCGGGCCTGGTGACCGGCGGCTATGGCATCGCGGTCGACGGGCTCAACCGAGTTTGGATTCCCAGCTGGGCCAGCGGGCCCTTCGCGACGTCCTTTCTCCCGGACGCCGGAGCTCCCACCACCGGGCTTTGGACGCAGTACAGCTTCGGTGCCCTGACCAGCCCGGTCGGAACCGGGCCGGCCCGCCCACGCGGCGTGGCCACCGACGTGGATGGCAAAGTGTGGTTCACCTCGGACAGCAAGTTCGGCACGAGCAGCGGCTCGGCGGCCATGGTGTTCGGCATCGACGGACTGGACGGCGGCTCGCCTTACGTCTTCAACACCGTCGGCGGCCCGACCAGCGTCATCGACGCGACCGACGTCAACAGCAAGACCAGCATCGGCATCGGCCTCGACCAGGACGGAAACCTGTGGGTCAACAACTCGAGCGGCAACGTCATGCGGGTAGACCGCAACACCGGGGCGGTGACCAAGAGCCCCAACCAAACGGGCGCGCTCTACAGCTACTCGGACTTCACCGGCTACCAGCTGCGCCACATCACCACCAACCAGGGAAGCTTCTACCAGACGGTGGCCGGCTGCTCGCGCTTTGCCCAGTGGAACTCCGTCACCTGGGATGTGACCACGCCGCCCAACACCAGCGTCGTGCTCTACGTTCGCGGCTCGAACAACTTTGACTTCACGCTGTCCCAACAGTACGGGCCTTGGCCGTCGGCGCCGGCCAGCGGCGCCAATGGGTACAACGTGCAAACCATCACCAACCTGCAGGCCCTCCCGCAGGGTCCAGTGCCGCAATTCAAGTACCTGCAACTTCAATTCGTGCTGGTCTCCACGGACCAAACCAGCCAGCCGTACCTCGACGGTTTCTCCATCCAGACCAGCTGCAACACGCCCATCAACTGAAGGGGCGCTGGCTCGACGGCCCCTCGCCTCTCCGCGCTCCGTGCTAGGAGCATTGGGGCGTGGCCCGACACCAAAAAGGAAATGGCCGGGACCGAGCGGCCGCCCGGACGCAGTTGGTGCGCCAGCTGCAACGTCTCGAGCCCAAGGCACGTCTCGAGGCCCTCCTCGACGACCGGCAGGCGGCCGCCCTGGTGCGCAGTCTGCCGGCGGACCGCCTCTACCTGGACATTCGCTCGGTCGGGCTGGCCGACACCACTGACGTGGTGCAGCTGGCCTCGCCGGCGCAGTTTCAGTCCTTTGTCGACTTGGGCGCCTGGAAGGCAGACCGGCTCGACCACCATGCCCTGCTCAGCTGGATTCGGGCCGCCCGTGGGGACGAGGCCGAGGCCTTCCACGCCCAGCTCCAGGGCCTCGACTCGGAGCTCCTCGAGTCCTTGCTGCGAGAGCACACCACCATCCACGACTTGGAGGAGGAGCCGGACCTCCACGTCGAGGGGTTGACGCTGGACTCGGCCGACGGCCGCTTCCGGGTGGAATTCAGGGCCGAGCAGTCCGTGGACCAAACTGCCTTGCGCGCGTTGCTGCTGGACTTCATGGCCCACGACGCGCTCGGCCTAAGCCGACGGCTCGAGTCTGCCCGCTGGGCGCTCCCCAGTGAGTTGGAGGAAGTGGCCTACAACTTCCGCAACGCCCGCCTCTCGGACTTGGGCTTTCCGGACCCAGAAACGGCGCGCTCTCTCTTCGCGCGTGTGCCACTTCCACCGCCACCGCCGACGGATGCCGCGGCCTCGGCCCTGGCGTCACGGGGGGAGCGCCCGCAGCTCTTGCCCGCGGCCCTCGAGGCGCTGACCCCGGACGAGCGGGACAACCTCGAGGACGAGCTCCGGACGGTGGTGAATGCGGTGCTGGTGGATGAGCGCGCGGACCCCGGCGACCCGGCTGCCATTCGCGACGCCAGCGAGCGCGCCCGGGACACGCTCGAGCTCGGCCTCGAATACCTCTCCGGGGGGAGCGCCCCGGCCGCGGCGGAGGTGGTGCGTGCGGAGACGTCCCGCCACCTCTTTCAAGTCGGCTTCACGCTGGGGCTGCTCCTCAAGCACCGCGCGGACCGGCTGGCGCGCCAGCCCCTGGCGCGCCTGGATGGCACCTGGCTGCTCTGGCCGGACGTCGCCGCGGCGGTGGTGGCCTTGCGTCGGGCCCGTCCGCTTCGGGCGCTTCGGGTGGAGGGCGCGGAGCCGGTCGCTTTTCGCAGCCTGCGCGAGCTGCACGAGGCTGAGGCGATGCTCGGCCGGGCGGAGCACCAGCGGGCCCTGTTTGCCGCGCTGCTCGGCGGCACTCCTGAGGCGGCACGCGAGGCCCTTGCCTCTTTTGGCGAGGACTGGCCGGTGGGCGGCACGCCGGCGGTGCTGCTGGCCGCGCTGGCCCAAGCCGCCCTGGGGGACGCCCTGCGGGTGGCTCCCGTCCCAAGGGGCCAACTGGCCGCGCTCGGCGCGGCACTTCTCGAAGGGCCAGCCGACGCCCCTCGCCTCAGGACAGAGACGCGGGCTCTCCTCGTCTCGAAGTTGCAGGCTCTAGCCCCTGACAACGCGGAGGAGGCTTCCCTTCTCGTCGACGCGGCGCTCGAGAAACTCCTCGCCGAGGCTGGCCCAGCGCTGGCAGGCGGCGAGCTCCCGCCGGAGCTGTCCACGCTTCTGCCGGTGCGCTAGGGCCTGCCGCCGGGGGTGAGAGTTTGGGGCCGTCAACCGCGCCCCACGTCCGCACCAATGGCGTCTTGGAGACGGCGAAAGCCGTCCCGCTTCAACAGTGCTTGCAAGCCCTCGAGGAGCCGGTGCACCAAGGAGGGCCCCTGGTACACCAGGGCGGTGTACAGCTGCACCACGGAGGCGCCAGCGCGCAGCCGCTCGTAGACGTCCTCCGGGGTGGCGACGCCGCCCACCCCCCACAGCGCAAGGCGGCCGTCGGCCCGACGGGCCGCCCGTCGGAGTGTCTGCGCCGCGAGCCCGCGCAAAGGGCGTCCGGAGAGGCCACCCTCCTGCGAGGCCAGCGGGTGGGCAAAGGGGCGGGTAATGGTGGTGTTGGTGGCGATGAGGCCCGAGGCCCGTGCCTCCACCGCGACGTCCACCACCGCGTCCACGGCCTCCGGAGCGAGGTCCGGGGCAATTTTGAGGAAGAGTGGGCGGCCGGGCGCCACCACGTCCATGCGGCTGCGCACCGCGCCCAACAGGGCCGCCAGGAGCTCCGGTTGTTGGAGCTGCCGCAGCAGCGGGGTGTTGGGGCTGCTGGCATTCACCACCAGGTAGTCGGCGTGGGGGGCCAGCGCGTTGACGCAAGCCAAGTAGTCGTCCTTGGCCACCTCGAGAGGCGTCTCTTTATTCTTCCCAATGTTGATGCCGAGTGGCCCCGGCCGCCACCGGGCAGCCTGGAGGTGCACGGCGGCGGCTTGTGCGCCCGCATTGTTGAAGCCCAGCCGGTTAATCAACGCCCCTTGTTCAGCCAGCCGGAAGAGGCGGGGCGCAGGGTTGCCCACCTGGGGCCGGGGAGTGACGGTGCCCACCTCGACGGCTGCGAAGCCGAGGGCGAAGAGTCCTGAAACGGCATGCGCGTCCTTGTCCAGGCCGGCCGCCAGGGCCACTGGGTGGGCAAACTCGAGGCCGGCGCTGCGCACCGTGAAGTCCACCGAGGTTGGGCCAGCGCCCCTGGGCAGCGTGCGCTGCCGTGCCCGTTGACAGAAGGCGGGCCAGCGGCCAAGCAAGGTGAGACACCCCATTCCCAGGGCGTGGGCGCGCTCGGGCGGCAGCAGGAAGAGAAGCTTTCGGAGGAAGCGGTACAAGTCGGCTAGGGCGCTAGCGGATGAAGGACGCCTCGCGGGCGGTGGCCAGGGCTTGGTCCACCTGTGCCGGCGTCATGATGCCGTGCTTCTCCACCAGCTGCACCTCGGACTGCATGTCCGTTTCCAAAAGGTAGGGGCCGTCGGTATTCAGCGTCAGCTTCACCCCACGGTCCAGCAGCGTCTGGACAATGTGGCGGAGCTCGTCGATGCCGGAAACGGCATGGGTGTGCAGGTTGGAGGTGGGGCACAGCTCGAGCACCACATCCCGCTCCCGGAGGGCGCGCATCGCGGACTCGTCGTAGGCGGCGCGAATTCCATGTCCAATTCGGTTGGGTTTGAGCCGCTCCACCACCGCCATCACCCCTTCGGCGCCGGTGCCTGTCGTCTCTCCGGTGTGGACGGTGGTCTTCAAACCAGCGGCGCGTGCCCGCGCAAAAAGCTCGCTGTAGAGGTCCAGTTGGGAGCGGTCCTTCTCCAGCGCCTCGTTCTCCGTCCCGGCGAGGTCGATGCCCACCACCCCCCGGTGGCGGTAGCGGATGGCCTTCTCGAGAATGATGGCATTGAGGGCGTGGTCGAACTCGCGGGCCAGACAGAAAATGAGGCCCGCCTTCACGCCGTACTCGAGCACCGCCCGGTCCATGCCTCGGAGCGAGGCGTGGATGATGTGGTCCAGGTCCAGCTCGGCATGGAGGTTGCGCTTCATCGGGTTGAAACGGAGCTCCATCTGGCTGACCCGACTGCCGCGGTACTCCTTTCCGAAGACCTCGTAGATGCTGCGCTCCATGGCCATGGGCGAGCTCTGAATCTTCTCGGTCCAGGTGTGCATGATGGCCAGGTAGTCATCGAGGTTGGCCACCTTGTCCGCCCGGGCGGTGATGAGCTCCACGAATTCGAAGTAATTCTTGGTGGGTAGCTTGAAGCCCTGGGCGTGGGCGATGCTCCACAGCACGTGCGGAGCGACCGCGCCGCCGACGTGGATGTGCAAGTCGATGAGGTCGCGCGGGGCCATGCCTTCGCTTCAGGGTACGCGAGCGACGGTGTGGCAGGCTAGAGTCCCGGCCGCACATGGCGACTCTCATCGACGGAAAGGCCATCGCTGCCAAGGTCCGCGCGGAGGTGGCGAAGGAGGTGGCGGAGCTGAAGGCCAAGCACGGCCTGGTTCCCGGCCTGGCAGTGATGCGAATCGGCGAGGACCCGGCCAGTAAAATCTACGTCACCAGCAAGCGAAAAGTGGCGGCCGAGCTCGGCTTCCACGCCCTCGAAGTTCACCTTCCCGAGGACACCACCGAGACAGTGGCGCTCCAGCGGCTACAGAGCCTCAACGCCGACCCGGCCATCCACGGCATTTTGGTCCAGCTCCCGGTGCCCAAGCACATCAATGCGGACACGCTCCTGGCCGAGCTCCGGCCGGAGAAGGACGCCGACGGGCTCCAGGCGGTCAATGCCGGGCTGCTCGCCCAGGGGCGCGAGACGACGCTGCCCTGCACCCCGTGGGGGGTGATGAGGATGCTGGAGGAGATTGGCTTCAACCCGAGTGGCAAGCGCGCCGTCGTCGTGGGCCGAAGTATTTTGGTCGGGCGCCCGATGGCGCTGATGCTCGTCAATGCGAGCGCCACCGTCACCATTTGCCACCGAAAGAGCAACTTGCCGGAGGAGGTGGCGCGTGGAGAACTGGTGGTGGTGGCCGCCGGCGCGCCCGAGTTGGTGAAGGGAGCCTGGATTCGGCCCGGCGCAGTGGTCATCGACGTGGGCATGAATCGACTTCCCGACGGCAAGCTGGTGGGGGACGTCGAATTCACCGCCGCTGCCGCGCGGGCCTCAGCCATCACCCCCGTCCCCGGCGGGGTGGGGCCGATGACCATCGCCATGCTGATGAAGAACGCCCTCAGGAATGCCCAGCGGACCCTTCGTCCCTAGCGCGCCAAGGCCCCAGCCCGTGTTCCACTCCTCGCCCCTTTTTGGAGCTCTCGTGACGCGACTCGTTGCCGTGGCGACCTGGCTGGTCGCCTTCTCCGCGAATGCTGCGCCGCCCAAGGACTCCCCAGAAGGCGAGCAGCGTTTCCGCCAGCTCTACAAGGAGCTGGTCGAAACCAATACCACCCTGTCGGCCGGCAGCTGCACCCTCGCTGCGGAGCGCATGGCGGCGCGGCTCAAAGCGGCCGGCTTTCCGGACCATGAGCTGCACCTCTTCGCCGCTCCCGGCCATCCGAAGGAGGGTGGACTGGTGGCGGTCTATCCAGGCCGGGACGCGAAGCTGAAGGCGATTCTTCTGCTCGCCCATATCGACGTGGTGGAAGCCAAACGCGAGGACTGGACGCGCGACCCCTTCACCCTCATCGAGGAGAACGGGGCCTTCTACGCGCGTGGCGCGAGCGACGACAAAGCCGAGGCATCCATCTGGGTCGACGTCTTCGTCCGCTTCCGAACGGAGAAGTTCCGGCCCTTGCACACCCTCAAGCTGGCACTGACTTGCGGCGAGGAAACGACCGGTGCGTTCAACGGCGCTGAGTGGCTGACGCAAAACCGCCGAGAGCTCATCGATGCCGGGCTGGCGCTCAATGAGGGCGCCTCCGGAGAGCTGGATGCCAACGGCAATCGACTCTCCCTCGACGTCGAGGCGGGCGAGAAGTTCGTCCAGAACTACCGCCTCGAGGTGACCAATCCCGGAGGGCACAGCTCGCGGCCGGTGAAGGACAACGCCATCTATCACCTCGCCGCGGCTCTCACCCGGGTCGGCGCCTACCAGTTCCCGGTCCAGTTCAACGACGTCAATCGCGCCTACTTCACGGGCATGGCAAAAATCCAAGCGGCCAAGGGCGAGACCGAAGTCGCCAACGCGATGAATGGTTTCCTTGGCAATCCAGGCGATGCCCAAGCGATTGCCCTCGTCTCCGGCAAAAACCCGAGCTGGAACGCCACCCTGCGTACGACGTGCGTGGCCACCATGCTCGAGGCTGGCCATGCCACCAACGCACTGCCACAGCGCGCACGGGCGAACATCAACTGTCGGATTTTCCCGGGCGTTTCCGCCGAAGCGGTGCGCGCCAAGCTGGAGGAGCTGGTGGCCGACCCGGCGGTCAAGGTCACGACGCTCGAGACGCGCGGTCCAGTGGCGGTGTCGCCGCCGCTAACGCCAGCGGTGCTCGGTCCGATTGAGAAGCTTGCCACCGACTTCTGGCCTGGGGTGCCGGTGTTGCCCATCCTTCAGCCGGGCGCGACCGATGGCGAGTTCACCAACGCCGTCGGCATCCCCACCTACGGGGTGAACCCCATTTTCGCCAGCCCTGACCTCAACCACATCCACGGCCTCAATGAGTACATCCGCGTCCAGTCGCTGCTCGAGGCCCGGGAATTCCTATACCGTCTGGTCAAACTCTACGCGGAGCAGACCTAGCGCACGTCAGCTCTCGCCAACGAGTCGGCTACGGGGCGAGCCCCGGGGCCCCGTCGGAGCTGCTGGCCTCAGCCGTCTTGGGCGCGCAGCGCGCTGACAATCATCCGTGAGGCCGGGCTGCGGTTGAGCGTGTAAAAGTGGATGCCGGGGACGCCCCGTCGGAGTAGCTCCGTGCACTGGAGCACCGCGTGGGCCACGCCCAGCTGAATGACGGCCTGGGCGTCATGACGCACCCGCTCCAGCGCCAGCTGCAGCCGCATCGGCACGGTGGCGCCGCACATCCGGGTGAAGCGGCCGAGTTGCTCGAAGTTGGTGATGGGCATGATGCCCGGGACGATGGGCACGTTGACCCCCAGCCGCCGGGCCCGCTCGACGAAGTCGAAGTAAAAGGCGTTGTCGAAGAAGAGCTGGGTAATGAGGAAGTCCAACCCCGCATCCACCTTCGTCTTGAGGTGGCGAAGGTCCTCCTCGCGGGACACCGTTTCCACGTGGCCTTCGGGGTAACAGGCCCCGCCGACGCAGAAGGGGAAGTCGTGCTCGCGGATGAAGGCCACCAGCTCCGAGGCGTAGGAGAAGCCGTCCTCGGCTGGGACAAAGGTGCGGTCGCCAGCCGGGGGGTCCCCGCGCAGCGCCAGGACGTTTTCGACATGGGCGGCGGCGAGGTGCTCGAGCAGCACGGCCAGCTCCGAGCGGGCGTGGCCGACGCAGGTGACGTGCGCCATGGCCTCGATGCCTCGAGCGCGGATGGCCTTCACCAAGTCCACCGTCTGGCTCCGGGTGCTGCCCCCAGCCCCGTAGGTGACGGAGACAAAGCCCGGGGAGAGGGGCGCCAAGTCATCCAGCGTGTGCAGGAGACTCTTCAACCCTTCCTCCGTCTTCGGGGGGAAGAACTCGAAGGAGAAGCAGGGTTGCGACGGGTTGAGGCGGTTTCGGATTTTCATGCCGGGGAGCAGCCGCTCCTTGCGTAGTCTACGTCCCCGGAGCCGTCCGCGCCGCTTCTCGCGCCGGGGTGGGGCACGGCTTGCCCCCACCGCGGCGCGCGCCACTTTCGCTGGCCTTGAGGTGGTGACCAAGCTTGAATCCAAGGTGACGCTCTGGAATGTTGCCCCGCGCTGATGGCCCAGAGGACGCCACTTTACGAGGCTCACCGCGCACTGGGCGCCCGGCTGGTGGATTTCGCCGGTTGGGAGATGCCGGTGCAGTACAGCTCGGTCCTCGGCGAGCACGAGGCCGTCCGCAACGCAGCAGGCCTCTTCGACGTCTCGCACATGGGGGAAGTGGAATTCCGAGGGCCCGGAGCTCTGGCTTCAGCCAATGGCCTCATCACCAATGACTTGGCCCGCATTGCAGATGGCCAGGCCGTCTACGCCGGGCTCCTCAACGAGGCGGCCGGCTTCGTCGACGACGTGGTGGCCTATCGCTTCTCGCCGGAACGCATTCTCATCTGCGTCAACGCGAGCAACCGAAGCAAGGACTTTGCCTGGATGGCGGCGCATGCCGGCGCGGTGAAGCCAGTCGACCGCGGGGACGACTATGCGCAGCTTGCGCTGCAGGGACCGAAGGCGTCGGCCATTCTCCAGCGACTGACGCCGGTGCGGCTGGAGGGAATTGCCACCTACCACTTCCTCGAGGGGACGGTGGCCGGCGTGGGCTGCGTGGTATCTCGCACCGGCTACACGGGCGAGGACGGCTTCGAGCTGTACTGCCCCCCGGAGCGTGCCATGGGGCTGTGGAATGCGCTGCTCGAGGCCGGGGCTCGGGACGGCCTTAAGCCGGCAGGGCTCGGTGCCCGCGACACCCTGCGCACCGAGATGAAGTACGCCCTCTACGGCAACGACATCGACGAGGAGCACACCCCGCTCGAGGCTGGACTGGGCTGGATTGTGAAGTGGGACAAAGGGGACTTCGTCGGCCGCTCCGCGCTCGAGCGCCAGAAGCAAGCCGGTGTCAGTCGCAAACTGGTGGGCTTCGAGATGCGCGAACCGGGGATTCCGCGGCACGGCTACCCGCTTTTTCTGGGCGGCGCACCGGCGGGGGTGGTGACTTCCGGCACCATGGGGCCAAGCGTGAAGAAGGCCATTGGCATTGGCTACCTTCCCAGCGCCGAGGCCCGGGAAGGAGCGCGCGTGGAAGTGGAAATTCGTGGCCGCCCGGTCCAGGCCGAGCTGGTGAAGACGCCCTTCTGGCGCAGGAGCTGACAACCCATGGTCGAGAACCCGAAGGACCTCCGTTACACCAAGGAACACGAGTGGGCCCGGCGCACCGGAAAGACGGTGGTGGTGGGCGTCACCGACCATGCCCAGGAGGCGCTGGGCGACGTGGTGTACGTCGACTTGCCCAAAGTGGGGGCGTCGTTAGTGGCCGGCTCGAGCTTCGGGACGGTGGAGTCCACCAAGGCGGTGAGCGAGCTGTATGCACCGCTCGCCGGCAAGGTGGTGAAGGTCAACCAGGCGCTCTCCGACGAGCCCAACCTCATCAACCAGGACCCCTACGGCAAGGGCTGGATTTGCGAAGTCGAGCCCTCGCAGCCGACCGAACTAGACGCTCTAATGGACGCCGAGGCCTACGGGGTGCTCTTGGCCTCGACCCCGGCCTGAGGCCGAAGGCGCCGCCAGCCGGAGAGCGCCTCATCGCTGCGAGAAGCACCCTCGGGAGCCGTGGGCTCGGGGCTGGGCACCGTCGGGCTGGACTGTTAGATGGCAGCTTCGATGCCACTGCACTGGAAGCCTACCGAGCACTTCGTCAACCGGCACCTCGGACCAGACGCCGCCGAGCGCGCCGCCATGCTGGCCACCCTTGGCCTCGACTCGATGGAGGCGTTGGTCGACTCCACCATCCCCGCCTCCATCCGCCTGCGCCGCGGGCTCGATTTGCCAGCGCCACTCAGCGAGACGGCGCTGCTCGAGGAGCTCCAGCAGCTGGCGAGGAAAAACCAAGTCTTCAAATCCTTCATCGGGATGGGCTATTCAGGCTGCATCACTCCGGGCGTCATTCTCCGCAATGTGCTCGAGAATCCCGGCTGGTACACCGCCTACACGCCCTACCAAGCTGAGATTGCCCAGGGCCGGCTCGAGGCGCTTCTCAATTTCCAGCAGATGGTGGTCGACCTCACCCAGCTCGAGGTGGCCAACGCCTCGCTTCTGGACGAGGCCACCGCCGCCGCCGAAGCGATGCACATGCTCCACGCCGGGCGCGCCGAAGGCCACGACGCCTTCTTCGTCTCCGAGGGCGTCTTCCCCCAGACGCTCGACGTGCTGCGCACCCGCGCCGCCCCGCTCGGCATTCCACTGCTGGTGGGGGACGCGCGAAAGTTCGATTTCTCGAAGAAGGTCTTCGGGGTGCTGGTCCAGGTCCCGGCCACCGATGGCACGGTGGAGGACTGGGCCACCTTTTTTGACCGTGTTCACGCCGAGGGCGCCCACGCGGTGGTGGCGGCGGACCTGCTCTCCTTGGCGCTCCTCACGCCACCCGGGGAGATGGGGGCCGATGTGGCGGTTGGCTCCACCCAGCGCTTCGGCGTCCCGATGGGCTTTGGCGGCCCCCACGCCGCCTACTTCGCCACCCGTGGCCAGTTCACTCGCAACCTCCCGGGGAGAATTATTGGCGTCTCGCAGGATGCCTCGGGACGCCCCGCGTTGCGGATGGCGCTGCAGACGCGCGAACAGCACATTCGCCGAGAGAAGGCGACCAGCAACATTTGCACCGCGCAGGTGCTGCTGGCGGTGATGGCCAGCATGTATGCCGTTTACCACGGGCCGAAGGGCATCCGGGCCATCGCCGAGCGGGTACACGCCTTGACGCTGATCCTCGCCCGCGGACTGGCCCGGCTCGGGCTGAAGCCAAAGACCGAGCAGGTCTTCGACCGAATCGAGCTCGAGCTGACACCGCCGGCGGCCAGTGCCGCGCTGGCGGCGGCGCGCGAACGCCGGATGAACTTGTGCCCAGTGGATGCCCGTACCGTCGGCATCAGCCTGGACGAGACCACCACCCCTGCCGACGTGGACGCCCTCTGGCACCTCTTCGCGGCCGGCCACCCAGTGGACTTCAGCGTCGAGTCGCTCGGAGCCTCCACTGGGGAGAGCGTGCCGGCCTCGCTGTTGCGCAAGAGCGCCTACCTCAGTCACCCCGTCTTCAACCGGCACCATTCCGAGACGGAGATGCTGCGTTACCTGAAGCAGCTCGAGTCCAAGGACTTGAGTCTCACCCATTCGATGATTGCGCTCGGCAGCTGCACCATGAAGCTCAACGCCACCACCGAGATG
Source organism: Myxococcaceae bacterium (assembly GCA_052143535.1). Classification (GTDB taxonomy): domain Bacteria; phylum Myxococcota; class Myxococcia; order Myxococcales; family Myxococcaceae; genus JADGRA01. Next base: position 38,650 of record JBKQSS010000017.1, read on the forward strand.
GCGCCGGTCAGCTGGCCCGAGTACGGCGCCCTGCACCCCTTCTGCCCGCCGGAGCAGGCGGCGGGCTACCACCAGCTGTTCCGCGAGCTCGAGCGGTGGCTGGCGGAGGTGACTGGCTTTGCCGCCGTCTCTCTCCAGCCCAACGCTGGCAGCCAAGGGGAGTACGCCGGGCTCCTCGTCATTCGCGCCTTCCACCAGTCCCGCGGTCAGGGTCACCGCGACGTGTGCCTCATCCCCTCAAGTGCGCACGGCACCAACCCGGCCAGTGCAGTGATGGCCGGCTACCAGGTGGTGGTGGTGCGCACCGACGCCTCCGGCAACATTGACTTGCTCGACCTCGAGGTTCGGGCCGAGCAGTACCGGGACCGACTGGCTGCGCTGATGGTGACGTACCCCTCCACCCATGGCGTCTTCGAGGCGGACATCCAGCGGGTCTGTCAGCTGGTGCACGAGCGCGGCGGCCAGGTGTACATGGACGGCGCCAACATGAATGCCCAGGTCGGTCTCTGCCGTCCGGGGGACATCGGGGCGGACGTCTGTCACCTCAACCTGCATAAGACTTTCTGCATCCCCCACGGGGGCGGCGGTCCCGGGATGGGTCCGATTGGCGTGGCCGCGCACCTTGCCCCCTTCTTGCCCCGGCATGTGCTGGTCAGCCCCAGTGCCGGCTCGGCCATCGGCGCCGTGTCGGCCGCGCCCTGGGGAAGCGCAAGCATTCTCCTCATCTCTTACGCCTACATCCGGATGATGGGCGCGGAAGGCCTTCGGCTGGCGACCGAGACGGCCATCCTCAGCGCCAACTACATCGCCGAGCGGCTCGCCCCGCACTACCCCGTCCTGTACCGCGGCAAGCAGGGCAGGGTGGCGCATGAGTGCATTTTGGACCTACGCGCCTTGAAGAAGACGGCCGGCGTGGAGGTGGAAGACGTCGCGAAGCGTCTCATGGACTACGGCTTCCATGCCCCCACGGTGAGCTTCCCAGTGGCGGGCACGATGATGGTGGAGCCCACCGAGAGCGAGTCCCTGGCTGAGCTGGACCGCTTTTGCCAGGCGATGATTGCCATCCGGCGGGAAATCGCCGACGTCGAGGCTGGCCGGGCGCCGCGCGAGGGCAACGTCCTCAAGCACGCTCCGCACACCGCCGAGGTGGTGACGGCGGAGGGCTGGGACCGCCCCTACAGCCAGGCCACGGCGGCCTTTCCCGCGCCTTGGCTGCGGGGGAACAAATTCTGGCCCGCCGTGAGCCGTCTCAACAACGTGCTCGGCGACCGCCAGCTGATGTGCACCTGCCCCCCCATCGAGGAGTACAGCCAGGGCCGGCGCTAGTTGTTGCGGAAAAGCCGCATCCGCGGGCCGCCGCCGAACTCCAGGAAGAAGCCGAACTGGAAGCGGATGGCGTTGTCCTTGTCCACCAACCCCGGCGGCGGGTTGGGGAAGGGCTGGCTCTTCTGGAAGGCGGCGATGGCTGCCTCGTCCAGGAAGTCAACGCCGCAGGACTTCTCCACGTGCACGTCGCGCAGCGACCCTTGGGCATCGAGAGTAATGCTGAGCAGGGTGTAGCGGTCGCGCCCGCCGTAAATGTTGCCAGTAGGGTCTCGCTGTCGCAGGGGCTCGTTCGGGTTCCAATGCGTCCCCACGGCCTGCTTCACCCGGTTGAAGAAAGTCGCGAACTTCCACTCGCGGGTGTTGAGGAAAGTCGAGTCTCCTTCCTCGGCGTCGAGGTGGTCATTCGGCGCGGCACCAATGATTTTGTCCAGAGCGGCTGCACTGGGCATGAGGTTGAGGATGCCCACTTGCCCCTTGCGTCCGTCCGACGCTTCCTCCCCGCTGCCGCCGGCCGAGCCGGGGGCGATGTGGAGCCGGTCCGAGTTGCCCGCTACCTCGGCGCTCTCCGAGCGGTTGGCCACCTGGGCCCCCGGTCCAACCGTCTCGGGGGACTTCAGCGCGACGCGCTCGGTCGCCGTCGTCTTGGGAATCTCCATCGCCCCCTTCTTCTCCGCTTGGCGGCGCGGGCGGTCGTCCTGGCCAGCTCCGTTGTTGCCCGACAGCTGGGCTTGCGCAGCGGCGTCCCGGCCGAGGTCCGCGCGCTGCGTCTCGGCGGTCTGCTTCGGCATGGCGTTGCGGTAGAAGGGCGTTTGGACGCGGGACTTCGTCTCCTTCTCCACCTTGTTGTTTTTCTCGGCCAGGTACTTCGTGTCCTCCGGCTTCTGCTCGTTGCCGGGAGCCACTGCCACCACTTGGCCATGCACCGGCTGCTCCTTCTTCTCCTCCGGCGGGCGCTGCGGCGCCGGTGGCCGCGGCGCGCCGGACTCCGGGGCCAGCGCCCCGCGGTTGCGCGCCCATTGCTCGGCCGAAAGGGGACGCAAGTCCACTTGCTGCGGCGGCGGACGGTTTTCGAGCCAAGGCAGGTGCACGAGGTCGAGCAGCAGCACCAGGCCCACCGCCAACAGGTGCAGCAGCACGGCCACGGCGAAGGCCACGAGCGTGCGGCGCGGGTCGTCCCGCCGGATGCGGCTGTGGGTGGGCGCAGCGCTCATCATGGAGAAGCGGACAGTCTAATGGTCGAATCCAGCCGCGGTGAGCTACCGGCCCCGCGCAAGGCGCATAACGCTGCGGGCCCAGTGGCGTCCAGCCCGCCCAAGTTATTTAATTTACTCGTAAATTTTGGAGACTTCGGCTCCATTGAAGTAGTAGCGGAGGATGGCTCGGTAGTCCTCGCCGGCGGCAGCGCGGCCGATGGCGCCGGTTTGACACATTCCGACGCCGTGGCCCCAGCCCCCGCCGTGAAACACCCACTGCGTTGGCGCGCCGTTCGCGTCGCGCTCGGTGCTGACGACGAAGAGCGAGCTATTCAACATGCCGAAGGTGCGCCGGATGGTGAGCTCGCCCCGCAGCTCGGTGGCGCCGCGGTCACCGGAGAGGGACAAAAGCAGCGCGCGGCCTGAGACGCCGCGCTCCACCACCCTGAGTGCCTGAATGGAACCGAGCCCGAGCGGGCTGAGCAGCGCGTCCAGCTCGGCAGCGGAGAAGCGCCTCTCCCAGCGGTAGCGACTGGCTTGGGCGAAGGGGCTCTTGCGGCAGGCGGCCGGTAGCTCGGCCCTGAGGAAGGCAGCGGTGTCCGTTTGCGCCGAGGGCAGAGCCGGCACCGCCTCAAGGAGGTCGGGCTTACCGCGCAGACTCGGGTCCGGCACACCGCCCCACACCGCTTCGTTGTCCTCGGTGTGTCCGCCGCACACCGCGCTGTAGACGGAGTCCACCAGGCGTCCCTCTCGACTGAAGAGCGCCTGGCCGCGGGTGGCCTCCACTGCGGCATTGGTCGACGGCGCCTCGCCACTGCGTCCACGGTAGACGGCGCAGTGCTGCTCCGAGCACAACAGGTATGGGTCGGAAAGGTGGCGGGTGCCCACTTTGGCCAGCACCTCGCCTCGGGCGGTGACGGCCTGGGCCTTGAGGGCCTCCATCGGCGCGGCGGCGAAGGTTTCCGAGGGGACCAACCCCTTGAGGAGGTCCTCCAGCGTCACCTCATTCACGACGGCCAGGGTGCCTCGCGCATCCACCGTGAACACCAGGGCGCCGCGATAGTTACGGTCCTCTAGGCCGTGAGCACGGTAGCCGACGTCGTGCTCCACCTGGCGGACTTCGAAGCCGCTGCCGTCGAGGGTTTCGGCATGAATTCGGTCCACCGCCCGCCCCAACAGAGCGCCGCTGGCGTGGCGCACCTCGAGCATGGCGTGGGCCGGGACGAGCACGTCCTCAAATAGAGTCGCACGCACGCCCCACTGGCGCAGCACGTCCCCCAGGCGGGTCCGGGCCTCAGCCTCGGACAGGCCCTCGTCGAGCAGGAGGGCATAGCGGCGGTTGTCGATGACTTTGCCGGCAATTCCGTAGACTTGCCCCAGCGTCCGTACCTGCACCCGCACCCCTCGCTGGGCCCAGCGGTCAAGCTCGGACTGAAGGCCGGCTTTGTCCGCGAAGGCCAGCTCCGAAAGCTCTAGACGAAAGCGCCGCGTGGCGGCGGTGCCTGAGACGAGGCGGACCCGCAGCACCTCCCCGGCTGGTGCCTCGGCCACCGTCTCTACCGGCCCGGGCAACACCAGGCGGACGCGGCCATGCGGGACGAAGTCCACCTGCCTCTGCCCCTCCATCAGCCGGATGGGCAAGGTGGGCTCACCGGCCCGCACATCCACGCGCTTCCAGGCGCCGCTCGGCGCCTCGAGCGCCGCGGCCGCAAGGGGCGACACCACTGCCTCGGCCGGTGCTCCGCCATCAGAGAGGGCGCCAGCGAGCGCCGGGCTGAGGAGACAGACGGCAAGCACCCATCGGCCGAGCCGCGTGGGCGTAGGGAGAGCGGGCCCAGGAAACAGTGGAGCTGGCCTTGGAGATGGGTTGGGGGGGTGCTGACGAGAGGCGCGACCCGGATTCGAACCGGGGAATGAGGGTTTGCAGACACTCTCGAAAGTACACGCTAAGGCCAACGTCCGGAAATTAGAGGCGTTGGCCTTAGTCGTTTCGGCAAGGAGAAGCACGCGTTGTCTGCCCAGGCGTAGTGGTGGCTGTACAGGTGGCTGTCCGGCTAAATCGCCGGTCCGCGGGTCAATCTGCCAGCAGTCCGAGCACGCAGCCAGATGCCGTCCATGGACTGGGACGGCGCAGGTCGTCGCTCGACTCTAATCGAAGCGGACGGGGTGTCGTCGCGTTCCAGCGAACGGGCGCACCTCCAGAGGTGCGCATGGCCTGTGGTGAGGGTCTTCGAGCCAATCCCACCCCAACAGGCCCACCCTGTCCCTACGCGGTTCACCAAAGCCGCGGGATGGCGCCCGGCCAGCTTGGGTCGTGCCCCGCGTTGTGGTGGACGGCGCCCGCGGAGGCGGAAAGTACACGCCTCACACCGCACGGTAGCTTACGAGAGTCTTTGAGGTCGAGCGCCTCTTTGTCGAGACGTTGCCATGCACCGTCGAGCCTTTTCCCGGAGTGTCTCGCCTCGGCCGCTCGCCGCAGTCGCCCCAGCATCTTTCGTCTGCGCGCCCGTTCAAACCGACCTGCGGCGTTCCTTCCAAGCCCGCGTCGTTGCGTGGAGCGCATTTCATGCCGCTCGCTGCGACAGTAGAACGACCTTTCCGCGTCTCTGTTGCGGGGCCTCTCAACCGGCCCTAGGCTCCAGCCACGAAGGTTCTTGGGAGAGGCCGATGAGGCGACTTCTAGTAGTCTCCTCTCTTTGTTTCTCTACAACAGTCATCCTGGCCGGCTGCGGCTCCTCGATGCCGGGCAGCGTACTTGCCTCGGGACTGCAGACTCCGTGGGCCATCGCGGTCGATTCGACAAGCATCTACTGGACAGACCTCTCGGGAACCATCATGAAAGTGGGACTCTCCGGCGGCACGCCGCTGACCCTTGCGAGGCAACTTTCCTACGCCATCGCCGTTGATTCGACCCACGTCTACTGGCCCAACGACGTCACGGCCGGCATCTTCGAGGTCGGGCTCTCCGGTGGCAGTCCCATCGAGCTTTGTTGGGGAAGCAGCTTTGGTATCGCGGTTGATGCGACCAGCATCTACTGGACGGACGTCAACTCAGGAGCCGTCATGAAAGCGGCTCTGTCAGATGGCGCACCAGTGACCCTCGCCTTGGCGCAAATGCCGTACGCCATCGTTGTCGATTCGACCAGCGTCTATTGGACGGACATCGGGGTCGTCATGAAGGTGGGGCTGTCCGGTGGCACGCCGGTGCTTCTTGCATCGGGGCCTAAGCCGGTTGGTATTGCGGTCGATTCGACCAGCGTGTACTGGACCGACACCTATGCGGGGACCGTCATGAAGGTGGGGCTGTCCGGTGGCACGCCGGTGACCCTCGCGTCCGGGCAAACACCCCACGCCATTGCCGTCGATTCGACTGGCGTCTACTGGACCGCCGTCGACAACCGGAATGGTTCTGTCATGAAAGTGGGACTTTCCGGTGGCACACCGGTCGCTCTGGCACCGGCAGATAGTCCTCAGGGCCTCACCATCGATTCGACGAGCGTCTACTGGACAGATAGCGCCGCTGGGACCGTCATGAACGTTTCCAAACAGTAACGCTCCAGCGACGAAAAGGTCGGGCAAGTCCCCACGAAGTCCAGCAGCAAGCTGGGCACTCCAACGTGCGCACTCCGATGTCCATTTATGGCCACGCCATGGGCAACGAGTACGACAAGGTCCAGATGGCGGCGATGTTGGAGAAGGCTCTGGCAGAGAAGACTGGTACAGCCAAATGAAAAGTTTGGCTGTACGGAGTGGCTGTACGGGCGCCGCAACCAGAGCATTTCCAGCCGCAAGCATCCGTACTTCTTAGAGGCGCCACCCGGATTCGAACCGGGGAATGAGGGTTTTGCAGACCCTTGCCTTACCACTTGGCGATGGCGCCGAACCATTGAATCTACTGGGGTTTCGTCTCTTCTGACAGATGCGAAAGTGCCTCGTGCAACCCCCACCTCATTTCGCACCCCTCGAACTCTCCTTTATCAGCTTCCACCACCCGAGCAGGTGCTGGGCAAGACATCAGTTCCATTCGCGCAGACGCAGGCGCCTCCGTCGGCAAACGTTGGCGCTGAGGAGTCGTCACACGTCGGTGGAAGGCATCCAGCGTCCGGGGTTGGCGCCGTGCCATCCGCACACTGCCACCCCCAGTAATTGGTGGCAGGGTCAGGGTGTCCGCTGTTGTCATAGAAACCAAAGCCGCATGCCCCAGCCGTAATCAGGAAACTGAATGCGAGTAACGAGCCAGGGCATTTCATCGGTCAACTCCCAAAGGGAATGAGCAGTCGCATGTTGACTGCACGCAGCGGCGCGTAGGCCGTTCCGGCCAAACTCCCGGTAGCAATACGGTAGGCATAGACAACGTTGAAGACGTTCTGCACATCGAGGGCAAATTCCGTCTTGAAACCCGAGGACCAATCGAACCGATGCCGGACGGTGGCGTTGAAGACGCAGGCGGGCGGGAGCGTCGCGTTGTTGGTCGGGCCAGTCCGCAGTCCGCTACCGCAATTCACCAAGGCCGAGAGGTGGGTGGTTGCCGAGTTGTCGGTCACGTCGATTCCGACGTTGACCGTGAAGAGCTGGGCGTTGTCCGTGGCCTGATAGCCGGTGAAGGCAAGTTGCTGCGGAGTGAAGAGATAACGCGAGGTGGCGATCCCCTCTCCCTGCGAGACTTGATAGCTGACGTTCGCCAGTGCTCTCAGGTTCTTGCTGATGACGAGGACTGCCGCGAGCTCGGTCCCCCAAGCCCGCCCTCGGACATAGTTGTAGTCCGCCGTCAGCGCGGTATCTCCGACTTCATTGTCATCGAGCGTGAATTTGGATACCCGAACCCAAGGGGTGAGACTGAGCGTGAGCTGCGGAATCACACGTGCCGAAATGCCGAGCTCCGCGACATTGTCCTCCTCGGCGACGAGATCGAAGGGGACCGGAGCGTTTGCAGGAACGAGCCCCAGAATTCGCGCCGCGGCTGGCGCATCAAACGACGGCGGCTGCCAGAGCCTGGCGACGTAGGCGTGAACGACCACCTCGTCGGTGAAGGCATAGGCGGCCCCGAGTCGGAGGCTGGGGCCGAGCAGCCATTTGGACGTCCTCGGCGACTGCAGCTCGGCTCGTTCCGCATCGAAGCGAACACCGGGAAAGAGGGTGAGCTTGCCGAGCACGATGCGATCCTGGAAGTAGACCCCGACGAGAAGTGTATCGATGTTGTCCTCGCCGGAAAGGGTCATGGACGGGTCCGCGCCTCCGATCGGTGACTGGTCGTTTCGGGTGAACTGGGTATAGGCCACCGAGCTGCGCTGATCGTCGAGGAGAAGGCCCATCTTGAAATTGTTCACCCCGATGCCGAAGCTTTGGTTCACCTGCAATCCGCCCTGGGTGACCTGATGGTTGACGTCGCTGCATGTCTGGCCCGGATCGGCTGTGGCACCGAGTTGGTTCGCCACGTCGCACGTCAGAATCGACTGCTGCAAGCGGAGAAACGGTGTCACCTGAAGCTGCGCTCGGTCGTCGAAGTCGTGGACGTAGGAGATGGCTCCGAAGGCCTCCCGCTCAAACTCAGTTGGATTTGAGTTGTAGGGAACGAAATCCGGGGCGGTGTTGCCATATTGGTCCGTGCCGCGGATGGCGTTGGCAGGACCGGCAGAAAGGGGAAGGAGCGTCGGATCGATCGGGATCTGGTAATGACTCTCGGCATAGATGCCGAGCAGCTCAACCTTGTCACGAGGCGATAGCTGCTCGTCGAGCCGTAGAAAGCCGCGACCCTCGTGGAGCTGATCGTGAAGGATTGGCGACACAGCTTCGGGATCGAGTCCGAGAGCGGTTGTCTGAAACATACCGGCTGCGATAGCGCTGAAAGACCCGACTCTTCCGGCGATGTTGGCCTGCTCCGCGAGATAGTTGTAGGTGCCAAACGTCGTCTGCGACTCGCCCACGAGGTTCTGAGGAGGATGACGGGTCTTGACGTCGATCACGCCTGCAACGTCCTCCCCATATTCGGCCGGCAGTCCACCGATGATGACGTTCGCTTCCTGGATGATTTGCGGATCGAGGAGCTGTTGGAGCCGGTCCTGGATGGCAGGCGGGAGTTGGATCCCGTCGACACGGAGCTGCAGACCGGCGAAATTTCCGCGCAGATGGATCGCGCCGTAGTTGTCCGGAATGAAGCCGGGCAGGATCTCGATGACACGGTTGAACTGACGGGCGGTTCCACCAGGGATGTCTTCGATGTCCTGGCGGGTCAGGGTGACGGTGGTCGTCCCATCCTGAGCGGGGAGCGGCGCTCGGGTGGACCGGACCACCGTTCGATACGCGTTTGCACCGACGAGCCCCAGGCCGACCTTTAAGTCGTGAATCGAGTCATCGACTTGCAACGGGATACTTCGTGGCACATAGCCCACGGCCTCGAACTCCAGGCTGTACTTGCCGGGGCTGATGTCGGGCGCTCGAAAACGTCCAGCCTGGTCGGTGCTCGTCATCTCCACCACGGTTCCCTTGAGGTCCGCGATGGTCAGTCGCGCCTCGGCGATCGGTTCGCCCTCGGGGCCGACCACCCGGCCTTCGATTTCCACTGTCCGCGAAGCCGGTGACGCGGAACTTCCAGGCCCAGTCTGGTTTGGGAACTCCTGCCCCTGGGCAAATCCAGTGGTCAGCGAAAGCAGAAAGAAGACAGTCGATGCGGGGGTGAGCAGAGTCACACAAGCAAGTAGTCAACGCAGTCCGATGAACCGTTCATCATGCAATCAACGTTCTGCCGATAACGCCTGCGGCATTGGTTCTGGGGGGGCGCTGTTTCTGCGTCTCCGACAGGCTAGCCCCTTTGCTCAAGTCCCCAGCCATGGAGGGTGCCGAAAAGGCGGGTTTTCCCGAGGTGCGTCATTTCCGCTTCGGGTACCGTGCCGCGTAGCGCAGCTCCCTGCGCCTCTGGTACTCGCGCCGCCTTGGGCCCAGTCCGGATGCCAGCTCTGCATCCCCTGAGCCGCCAGCGCTTCGCCGGGGGCTTAGCCGACCGTGAGGTGCGAGCACTCAACCGACTCGGGTAGCCCGAGTAGCCACGACACGGGTGGGCTTCACGGGGGCGCTTCCTTGGCAAAGCGCATGGCCCAAGCGCTAGGAATTTGGAGGGCGGACCGCCTGTGCATTGACGTGGGCGCCGCTCGATGGCAGTTGAGCGCCTGCCCATGGCCAAACTGCGCGCAGTCCTCTTCGGTGCCACCGGCCTTGCCGGCCAGCAATTCGTTTCTGCCCTCAAGGAGCACCCCTGGTTCGAGCTGGCGGCAGTGGCCGCCTCGCCCCGCAACGCGGGGCGTCGCTACGGCGAGGCGCTCTTGGAGGGCGGTTGGTTTCTCTCCGAGCCCACCCCGGCGGCGGTGGCCTCGCTGGTGCTGGCAGACCCGGCCTCGGTGGACTTCTCGGACTTCGACCTCGTCTTCTCGGCGGTGGAGGCCGACGTGGCTCGTGAGCTCGAGCCGCGTGCGGCGCGTGCCATTCCCGTCTTCAGCACGGCCAGCGCCTTTCGGTACGAGCGCGACGTCCCGTTGGTGCTGCCGCCCGTCAACGGCGGCCACCTCGGCCTGGTGCGTACGCAGCGGGCCCGCGGTTTTTCGGGCTACATCGCCCCCATCCCCAACTGCACCGCCACCGGGCTGGTTGTCTGCCTGGCCCCGCTGGTCGAGCGCTTCGGCGTCCAGGCGGCTCTCCTCACTTCGCTGCAGTCCGTGTCCGGGGCGGGTCGCTCCCCGGGTGTGCCGGCGCTGGACGTCGTCGACAACGTGGTGCCCTTCATCGCTAAGGAGGAGGGCAAAGTGGAGGTGGAGACACGCAAAATTCTCGGCCGCTGGTTGACTGGCCAGCCCGAGGTGCACTCCCACCCGATGCGCATCTCGGCCACCTGCACCCGGGTGGCGGTGCTCGAGGGACACACCGAGACGGTGTCCGTCTCCTTGGAGACTCCGGCCACGCCCGACGAGGTGGCCGCCGCCTTCCGGGAGTGGAAAGGGGACGTCACGGCGCGCGACTTGCCTTCGACGCCGCCCCGATGGATTGAGGTGTTGGAGGCTCCGGACCGCCCTCAGCCGCGGCTGGACCGGGATACCCACGGCGGAATGGCCACCAGCGTTGGCCGCCTTCGCGCGGACGCGGTGTTGCCCAACGGGGTGAAATTCGTTCTCGTCTCGCACAACACCAAACTGGGGGCGGCCCGGGGTGCAGTGCTGGTGGCCGAACTGGCGAAAAGCCAGGGATTGCTCTGACGAAATGGCTTCCAGGGCTCGAGTGAAGGAACCACTCGGCCGCGCCACCCCGAGTGCACTAGTGTCCAAACCCTAGCAGTCTGTCCCCGACGTCCGCGGGAGAACGCCACAATGGCCTACTACGTCGCCGAGCCGTGCGTGAAGTGCAAGTACACCGACTGTGTCGAGGTGTGCCCGGTGAACTGCTTCTACGAGGGCGAAAACTTTCTCGTCATTCACCCCGACGAGTGCATCGACTGCGGCGCGTGCGAGCCGGTCTGCCCGAGTAAAGCCATCTTCCCCGAGGCGGACCTGCCGGAGAAGTGGGCCGAGTACAAGGAAATCAACGAAACCTACTCGCGACAGTGGCCCAACATTTCCGAAAAGCGCGACCCGTTGCCAGAGGCCGAAGAATTCAAGGACGTGGAGAAAAAGCGCCACCTCCTGGTACTGGCCCCGGGCAAGGGCAAGGCCTAGCGGCGCCTCCCCCGTTTGAGGGAGGGCTGTCCCTTGGCGCCCTCGGGGACCGCCCCGGGGGGGACTGGTGCGGAGTGGACCGAGTCGCATAGGGTCCGCGCCCGCAATGGCCGAACCGGCTCTCCCCATCATCATCGCCCCGGTCCGCGACGAAGCGGAGCTGATGCAGGCCCTCGCCATCCGCGAGGTGGTCTTCATTGAGGAGCAGCACGTCCCGGAGGGCATTGAGCGGGACGCCGAGGACGCGCGCGCCTTCCACCTGCTCGCCTTCCAAGGAGGGCATGCCATTGGCACCGGGCGGCTGGTGCCGCTCGCCTCTCCGGCGACCGGCGACAGCGGGGTGTGGGGCCAAATTGGACGGATGGCAGTGCTTCAAGCCCACCGGAAGGCTCAGGTGGGCACCCTGCTGTTGGCCGCCTTGGAGGCTGAGGCTCGAGCTCGCCACCTCGCCGGCATCCTCATGCATGCGCAGCTCTACGCCATTGGCTTCTACCGTCGCCATGGGTACGAGCCAATCGGGCCCGTCTTTGAGGAGGCCGGCATCGACCACGTGGAGATGCGGAAGCGCCTTTAGCGCGTCGGGCTGGATGAAGCCGCGGCGGTGGCGGGTCGCCCCAAGGAGTCGCCACACACCCGGGCCAGGAAGCCGGGCAGGGCCATCGCGCGTTCTACGCTACGCCTTCGCAGCTCGCGCGCGCGGTCCCGAAAACCGTCCCGCACCAAGGAAATGCGGGGGGAAACGCGCGCCAACCCAACCGCTTCGCGGATGACTTGAAGCATGGCGGGCGCATCCGGCTCGTACACCCCGAGACGTTGCGCTTCGATGTAGCTGACGTGGCTGCGTTCCGCACCGGGAATGTAGTGAAAGAGCAGCAACGGACCGAGCTCGGTCTCGAGCAGCTCCTGCAGCGTGGCCGGTGCGAGGCTCCCCAGCACCGGAATGTCGGCGAGCCCCATCAACGCAGCCAGGATGGCGGGCGAGACGTAACCAAAGACATGCACGCCGGCCATGCCCTCGGCGACCAGCGCCTCCTGGAAGTGCCGGTCCCGGCCGCACACCACCACCAGGTTGACGCTGGTGCGCAGCGCCCCATCGGCCATCACCCGCCGAAGCACCGGCTCGGTTTTGGCAGTCCACGCCGAGCCGCCGAGGAAGAGAAGCGTCGGCCGGTCGAGGTCCAGCGTGGCGAAGCTTGGCGTCTCCTGAGCCACTTCGGCCCGCAGCGCAGCCCGCGCCTCCGCGCGCGGCTCGGTCCGCATCCGGTGGCCCACCCGGGCAAAGGCCTCCCGGGTGAGAAAGCCCGAAAGGTGCAGGCGTTGCTCGCTGAGGCCCTCGCCGCGGTAGTGGGCGAGGGTGTCCTCCCCCATCACCAGGAGGTAGTCCGGCTGGATTCCCGGGCTGGCCGGAAAGTAGCCGGCGCTCGGCGTCCCGTAGTCCGGCACGGCGCCAATCAGCGGCACGCGGACGCCCAGCTGCGCGCGGGCCCGCGCGAGGATGATGCTGAAGAGTGCGTGGGTGGAGACGATGGCGTCAAAATTGGAGTTTCGGAGGAGCGCCCGCGCCTTGTGCACCAGCTTGGGGGTAAGCCACATTCCCACTTCCATCGCCCAGCGTTGGCCAGTGAGGGTAAAGACGGTCCCCTGCAGGCGGGTGAAGTGGTGCACGCAGATGGCGTAAAAGCGCTGGATGGAGCGGTCGGCGCTGGTCCAGCTCACCGGCTCAAAGCTGCGATGCTCCGGGTCGACGCGCCGCAACGACGCGACCAGCGAGTCGCGCAGCATGTTGTGGCCGGCACCCGCTTCGATGGAGCCAAAGAGAATCCGTCGAGTCATGGACCGCGCCGCATGTAACACCGCGACTTCATGGTGACAACGAAGTAAGTCGAGGTTGAAATAAGTCGAAGGAAGTCGGGCGCAACCTTGTCTAGCGCCGTGCTCGCGGCTGCGGTGGGGCTGCCCGTGTCGGGTCCTCCGGCCAGGCGTGGCGCGGGTAGCGCCGACCGAGTTCGCGGCGAAGCGCAGGGTAGTGACGCCGCCAGAAGCCGGCAAGGTCCGTCGTCACTTGCACTGGACGCTGGTTTGGGGCGAGCAGGTGCAGCACCAGTGGCACCCGTCCGTCGCAAATGCGCGGCCCCTCGGCCATTCCGAAGAAGTCCTGAAGCCGCGAGGCGACGTAAGGAGGGGCCCCGCGGGGGTAGTGCACACGCAGGCTGCGTCCGCTGGGCAGGTTGACCGAGAGGGGTAGCGCGCGACGCAAAAGCGCGCGCGCCTGGGCCGGCAGCGTTGCCTCGAGCGCGCTCTCGGCCAGCGCTGCGTCGACCTCCTGCAGGGTCGAGCGGCCCTCGGCCAGCGCATCGGCGAGGGCCGCTCGGACGTCGCTGGCCGGCACGCTGAGGCCAGCCTCCGGGTAGGCTTGTGCCAAAAGCCCAACGCGCGCCGTCCAAGCCTCCAGCGCCTCGTCCTCGAGAAGGCCGGAGAGTCCCGTCCGGCGCAGCTGCTCGGCCAGCACCTGCGAGGCGGCCGGCGAGGGCGCGGCGGCCTTCCGCGACTCGTCGAGCACCAGCTCGCCGTAGAGGAGCTGGCTCACCTGGTCGACGCGGGCCTGGGCGGCGTTGAAGACCAGCGCCTCGGAGTCCCTCAGGCGCTCGGGGAAAAGCTCGAGGAGCCACTCCTCCTGCACCTCGCTGGCCAGACGCACGCGTGTCTCTGGACCGCGGGGGCCGGCTCGCACCTCCGCTTCCAGGGCCACCAGGAGCTCCGGCTCCCGGACGGCGCTGGCTTCGTCGAGGGTGGCGCTTCCGCCTCCGGACAAGAGGAGCTCCGGCAGGTGGGGCCGGCGACGGCGGGCCACGCGGTCGGGAAAGCCAGCCAGCACCGAGAGCAAGAGTGCGTCCTCCCGCTCTGCCTCCTTTGTTGGGGCGGGCACCCGGACGTCCACCAGCCGCCCCAGCTGTCGGACGGCCCTCTGGACACTGGCCAGGGCCGCCGGGTCGAGCCCCTCCTGCGCCCGGGGCCCGGTGGCGGCGAGGTCGTCCAGACGCTCCAGCACGTCCGAGCGTGCGCTGGTCGCTCTGGCCAGCGTGCGGGGCCCGTCCAGCCGGGTGCGGGAAGCGCGGCGTAAGTCGCGCTCGCTCAGCACGGCCGCGGCCGAAGCCGCCGCCCGTCCCACGCCCCGTCGCTCGCCCTCCACCACCACGCGGGCCAACCTCGGGTGCAGCGGGAAGGCCAGCATGCGCGTGCCAACCGAGGTGAGGTGCCCGGCGCTGTCCAGCGCGCCGACGTCCGAGAGGAGACGCTCCGCGGCCTCCAAGGCTGCCGCTGGGGGCGCTTGGAAAAATGGAAACTGGTGGCGGTCCGCGACGCCCGAGGCGGCCAGCGCCAGGACGCTTTCCGAGAGGTCCGCCCGGGCAATTTCCGGCGTCTCGTGCGCGGGCCGCGCCTCGAAGTCCCCCTTGCTGTACAGCCGCAGAGCTCGGCCGGCCTGCGTCCGTCCGGCACGCCCGGCTCGCTGCACTGCGCTGGCTTGGCTGACACGGACAATCTGCACCGAGGCCAGCCCAGACCAGGGGGAATGCACCGGAAGGCGCGCCAGTCCCGAGTCAATCACCGCGGCCACTCCGGCAATGGTGATGGAGCTCTCCGCGACGTTGGTGGAGAGAATGAGTTTGCGGCCTGGGCCAGGTCGGACGGCCTTCTCCTGGTCGGCCACCGGAAGGTCTCCGTGCAGCGGCAAGACGCTGAAGCCATGGCGCTGGGCGAAGTCCGCGCAGCTCGACTGGGCGCGGCGGATTTCGGCTGCCCCGGGAAGGAAGACGAGCACGTCGCCCGCGGGAAGGGTGGGGGTGAGGCGCTTGAGGGCAGCCAGCACCTGCACTTCCAAGGGCCGGCTGTCTTGGGCCGCCAGGTGCTCCACCTCCACCGGGAAGGTGCGGCCGTCGGAGGTGAGGACGGGGCAGGCGCCGAGAAACGTCTGTAGGGGCCCCGTCTCCAGCGTGGCGGACATCACCACCAGCTTGAGGGGATGGCCCTGCAGCTGAAGCCGGCGCAACAGTGCCAGCGCCAAGTCTCCTTGAAGGTGACGCTCGTGAAACTCGTCCAGCACCACGGCGCCAACTCCCGGAAGCCTGGCGTCGGCGAGCAGGCGGCGGCCGAGGACGCCCTCGGTGACAAAGCGCAGCCGGGTGCGCGGGCCGATGCGCTCCTCGAAGCGAATTTGGTAGCCCACCGTCTCCCCGAGCGACTCCCCGCGCTCTTCGGCGACACGGGCGGCGGCGAGCCGCGTGGCAAGCCTTCGTGGTTCCAGAACCCAGACGTCGCCGTCCTGAGCCAGGCCGGCCTCCAGGAGGGCTGGGGGTACCCGAGTGGTTTTCCCCGCGCCGGGGGCTGCCTGCAGTACCGCAGCCGGCCCCGCGCGGAGGACCTCCAGCAGTCGTGGCAGCAGCGCGTCGACGGGCAGCGGCAGCGGCACCGCAGCGCGCCGGCTCAACTGCCGAGCACCGCCTCCATCGCCCCAGGCGCGGCGAGGGAGGGGAAGGCCCACGTTGCGCCGGCCTCCAGCAGCTGCGCGGCGGAGAAGGAGCCCGTGCCCACCGCCACCGACTCGGCGAAAATGCCGCGGGCCGCGGCGACGTCCTTGGGCGTGTCTCCGATGACCACCACCCGGGCCTCTTGGAGCTCCACCTTCAGCGCCGCGGCGCCTCGTTCGGCGCCCCGGCGCAACAGCGCAGTGCGGTCTTCGGCATCGCAGCCGAAGCCGCCGAAACCAAAGCGGCGGTACATCCCCACCCGCTCGAGCTTGATGCGGGCTCCCTCGCGGATGTTGCCGGTGCCCAGTCCGAGGGCGACGTGCGCCTGGCTGGCCGCTGCGTCCAGCGTCTCGGAAATGCCCTGGTGGACGCGGTAACTCTCGGCCGGCGCGGCCGCTACCTCCTCGGCCAATACCTCGAGGTAGCAGTGGAGGACGGCGTCAATGGACGCCGGGGTGGGGGTCAGGCCGAGGGCCATCAGCCCAGCGCGGACAATGGCGCGGTCGGTCATCCCGTCCAAGCGAAACCCCGAGCAGGCATCCCGCCGCCCATGCGCGCGCTCGAAGGCCAACTCCAGGGCGCGACGGCCAACCCCGCCGGTGGTGACGAGCGTCCCGTCGATGTCGAAGAGCAGGACGGTGGGTCGCATCCGAGCGCTGGCTCTCATAGCCCCCTTTGGTGTCTCTGGCGAGCGGCCGGGGGCTGGTCTGGCAGTCGCCTCGCCACGTGTGGGACACTCCACAAGCAGGGCGACTCCCATGGCAGGGCGCGTACTCTTCTTCCTTCAACGCGGCGGCTACCAACCGGCCTACCAGGCGACCTCGATGGGGATTACCGCGGCGGCCCTGGGTGACGCGGTGCTCTTCGTCTTCGCCTTTGATGCTCTGCGACAGCTGGTCCGTGGAGATTTCGGCCGACCGCAGTCCGACCGGGAGGCGGTGGAGAGCGCCAGAGCCGAAGGTCTGGGGCTACCGCCACCCGCCACCATGCTCGGCGAGGCGCGCGGGCTGGGGGCCCGCTGTGTGGCGTGCGACACCATGCTTCGCATTGCCGGCGTGGCCGCGGACGAGGCGGAGCAGGCGTTAGACGAAGTGCTGGGGTTGCCCGCGCTCTGGCGCCTCACCGAAGGGGCGCGGGTGCTGTCCTTCTAAACTTCTCCCGGAAGCGCACTGGCTGGCGCCGAGGGAAGGTGAGGTGGGATAGCGACAGCAAGATGGCGAGAGCAGGCGCGCGGGCGGTATGCTTAAACGCGCCGCGTCCCCATGCCCTCACGCTCGACCTCGTCTCGACCCGTCGTCCTCGCTTCACTGAACGCCGCGGTCGCGGCGCTCCTCGTGCTGAACGGCTGCCAGGTGTACGACTTCGAGCCGGTGACGCCGCTCGCGCTCGGGCAGACGTCGCAGGTGACGACGCTGACCGTCACTCCGTTCAAGCCGAACCTGATGCTGCTGGTCGACAAGTCGGGTTCGATGGACTTGCCAATCGACACCACCGACCTCGCCTGCTTCACGGCTCCGGGCGGCGAAGTGTGCGGCCAGGACAAGGCCTACCCGTGTGACGTGATGAGCTGCCCCACGCGCTGGAGCACCCTCAGCACGACCCTCACCGAATTCCTCCAGGTCGACGACACTGCAGCGCGCTACGGCCTGACGTTTTTCCCGCAGCCGCCAGACGCCAACGTTGCCAACCAGTGTATTCCGACGCTGGCCATTCAGGCTCCCATCCCGATTACCGCCGATGACACGCCCGAGTCCTTGGCCAACCTCGCCGATGCTGGCATCGCCGCTCTGGCCACGGTGCAAAGCGCCAATCAACAGGGCCCCACTGGCACCGGGGGAGGGACACCCACCGGCGACAGCTTCAAGTACTTCAACTCCAACCCTGGCGCGGTGGTCGACCCCGTCCGGGACGCATACATCCTGCTCCTGACCGACGGGTTGCCCAACTGCAACAGCAGCCTCAACCCCGCCACCTGCGTCTGCACCCTGGAATCCGACCAGGACTGCCAGGACACCCAGCCTGCCGGCATCGGCTGCCTGGACGACGTGGCCACTGTGAATGTCATCGGCGAGCTCAAGTCGGTGCAGAAAATCACCACTGTCGTTCTGGGCTTCGGCGCCGACACCGCAGCCCCGGCTGCCGCCGCCACGCTGCAGGCGATGGCCATTGCCGGAGGGTTTGCTCCGCGCCTCTGTCCCAACAAGACTCAGGACTGCGGGCCCACCAACCCGTGCGACCTCAGCACCGGGCTGTGCAGCAAGCAGTACTACGAGGCCACCGATGCGACCTCGCTGGCCGACGCCCTCAACCAGATTTATACCGGGGTTGGCGCCAAGGCCTGCGTCGTGCCACTCGAGGTGACCCCCACCAATGAGGACCTCATCAGCGTCCTGGTGAACGGTAACCCCGTCCTCAGCGGCCCGGACACCTGGAGCTACCAGCCGGCCGACGGGGGCACCCCAACGCTCGTCTTCGTGGGCTCGCTGTGCACGGAAATCCAGGCCTCCAGCAAGGCCGACCCGCTGCAGCTGCAAATCCGCATCGTCACGCCGCTCTAGCCCTTCACGGCGGGCGCGCCTCCCCGTTCGAGAAAAGGTGGCCGACGCTCGCGGCGCACACTGTGCAGGCTTGCGGCCTAGACCCCCGCTGTGCCTAGCGTTCACCCCAGGGCGTCCCAATGCGGCTCACCATCCTCTCGCGCTCGGCCCGGATTGCATCTACCGCTCGCTTGGTTGAAGCGGCGCGGGCCCGTGGCCACGCGGTGCAGGTGCTCGACCCGGTGCAGGTGGAGATGCACCTCGACCGGGACCGGGCGGTCCTCTATTACCGGCGGCGCCGTCTGCCCCCCACCGATGCGGTCATCCCCCGCATCGCCGAGTCCATCTCCACTTACGGGATGGCCGTGGTGAACCAGTTCGCCCTCCAGGGGGTGCCGCTGCTCAATGGCACCCAGGGCATCTCGGGGGCTCGCAACAAGATGCGCTGCCTGCAGTTGCTCGCCTCCAACGGCGTCAACATCCCGGCCACGGTGATGGCCCGCAGCGCCGGCGACCTCCGGGCGATGGTGAAGCTGGTGGGCGGCGTCCCGGTGCTGGTGAAGCTTTTGCGCGGACAGGAGCGCCGGGGCGTCATGGTTTGCGAGAGCCTGGCCTCACTCGAGGCGGCGCTCGAGGCCATCCTCGGGCTCGGCCAGGACCTCATCCTCCAGCAGTACGTGCGCCGGGGAGGCCTGGACGTTCGCGTCCTGGTGGTGGGAGGAGAGGCAGTGGCCGCCGTCCGGCGGCGCCCGCGGATAAACCGGCTCGCCCACACCCTCAACCGGGGAGCGCGCCTGGAGCCCCTCGCCCTCACCGAGGCCCAGCGCAACGCGGCGGTGAAGACGGCCCGCCTGGTGGGGCTGGAAGTGGCGGGCGTGGACCTCATCGACGTGCGCGGACAGCCCAAAGTTTTCGAGGTCAACGCCTCTCCGGCGCTCGCCGAGATGGAGCGCGCCACCGGCCTAGACCTCGCGGGCAAGGTGGTGGCCCGGGTGGAGGCGTTGGTTGCCGAGAGCACCCCCGGGGCCCGCCGCACTCAGGCCCGGGTGAGGCCTCTGCCACGCGCCCAGGTCCGGTGATAGGAGGATGAGGATGCGCGCACCTCTGTTGCTCCTGCTTGTTCTGGCCGCGCCGGCCGCTTGGGCGTCGGACCCCGACCCCTCCTCCCTCTACGTCATCAGCACCGAGGGCAGCACCACCGTCCTCAAGGCCGGCACGCCCGGGACGTTTGTCCTGTCCATCCACACCTCGGCCGGAGCGCACATCTCCGAGGATGCGCCGATGAAGCTCACCTTGAGTGGCTCGGGGGGAGTCGAGCCGAAAAAATCCTCCCTCAGTCGCACCGACGCCAAGTCAGTGCCCAAGCCCGAGGGCAGCGCGGACCCGCGCTTCGAGGTGCCCCTCGCCGCCTCGTCGAAGGGGCAGGGGTCGGTCGAAGCGAAGCTCACCTTCTTCGTCTGCACCGAGACGCTCTGCAGCCGCCAGCAGAAGACGCTCAGCCTGCCAGTGACGGTAGACTGATGGCCCGTCACCGGGCGGCTCCCCTCGCACGGGAGCGGCGCGGCCCGCCTCCGCGCGAGCAACGCCGGGCGGGGGCCGCCGAGCGGGTGGTGTACGGCATTCACCCGGTGCTGGAGGCGTTGCGGGCCCATTCAAGCGAGGTGGAGCGGCTCCTGGTGGTGGACGGTGCGCTCCCTTCCCACCACGCGAGCGCGGTGGTGGCACGCGCCGAGGCGGCCGGAGTCCCGGTGGAGCGCGTTCCGAGGGAACGCATCGCCGAGCTGGCGGAGGGCGGCGTCCACCAAGGGGTGGTGGCCGAGCTCAAAGCCTATGCCTATGCCGAGTTGGAGGAGTTGTTGGCTGTCGCCCGGAAGGCCAACCAGCCGCCGCTGCTGGTGGTGCTGGATGGGATTCAGGACCCGCACAACCTGGGAGCCATCCTCCGCTCGGCCTACGCCTTCGGCGCCCACGGGGTGGTGCTGGGCAGAGACCGAGCCGCCGGCGTGACGGCGGCGGTGGCCAAGGCCTCGGCCGGAGCAGTGGAGCACCTGCGCGTCGCCCGCGTCACCAACCTCTCTCGGGCCCTCGAGGAGCTCAAGGAAAGCGGCCTGTGGGTGGCGGCGGCCGACCCCGCGGGCGACAGTCCTCTGTGGGGCGCGCCGCTCGACGGGCCGCTGGCCCTCGTGGTGGGCGCCGAGGGGGAGGGCGTGCGGCCGGGCGTCCTCGGCCATTCGGACTTCCGGCTGCGAATCCCGCTGGCGCCAGGCCTGGGCTCGCTCAATGCCTCGGTGGCCGCGGCGTTGTTTCTCTATGAGGTGGCCCGGCAGCGGGCCAAGCCCGCCGCCCGCCGGGGCTCCTCCTAGTTTTTCTGGCGCTCCGTACTGCCTTGGGGCCTCGCGTTCCCCGGTGGTGCTCACGGGCGGCCTCGACGGTGGGCCGTTTCCTCCCCCCCAGCCGTTCACCCCCGGACGCGGGCCAGTAGCCACGTCCGCAGTGCGCTGGGCTGCGCGTCCAGGGGCTCGGCGCGCGCCGGACGGGCGAGGAGCGCCGCCAGCGAGGCGGGAATTGGCACCGGGTGGCCGACCAGCGGCTCCACCACCGTCTCAAATTTGGCCGGGTGCGCGGTGGCCACCACCGCCCAGGGCCGCCGGTCTCCGGCGGCGCGCACGGCTTCCAGGGCGCGCACCGCGGTCGCGGTATGCGGACAAAACACCTGGCCATGGCGGCGCTCGCCAAGCTGAATGGTTTGCTGAATTTCGCTGTCCTCGACGGCGATGGCCGTGAGGCCGGTGGTCAGCGCCGCGTCGTCGGGAAACGTCCATCGCAGCCGCTCGAAGTTGCTCGGGCTGCCGACGTCCATGGCGCTGGCCAGCGTTGGGATGCAGGGTCGCGGCGTGAAGCGACCGCCTTGGAAAAAGTCGGCGAGGACGCGGTTGGCGTTGGTGGCAAGGACGATGTCCCCAATCGGGGCGCCCGCCTCCCGGGCCCACACCGCCGCCACTCCATCCCCGAGGTTCCCGGTGGGGATGATGAGGTTAAGCAAGCCGGCGTGTTTCCACGCGGCGTGGGCGTGGAATGCCATCTGCGGCAGCAGCCGTCCGAGGTTGATGCTGTTGGCTGAGGTGAGACGCAGCCGCTGGTGCAACTCGGGGTCCAGAAAAGCCGCCTTCACCATTCGCTGACAGTCATCGAAGGAGCCGGCCACGCGCAGGGCGGTGACGTTGTCTCCGAAGCAGCCGAGTTGATGGGCTTGGCGGCGGGAAACGCGCCCGTCGGGGTAGAGCAAGACGACGTCCACGCCGGGCGCGCGGTGGAAGGCCGCGGCCACGGCGCTCCCGGTGTCTCCGGAGGTGGCGACCAGCACGGTGAGGGGCAGGCCGCCCATCCGTCGAAGGCAGGCGGCGAGAAACCGAGCTCCGAAGTCCTTGAAGGCGGCGGTCGGGCCGTGGAACAGCTCTAGCGCCATGTCGTTCGAGCTGCCGAGGGACACGATGGGGAGCTCGCAGCCGAACGCTTCGGTGCAGATGGCCTCGAGCTGCGGCTCGAGCGCATCGCCTTGAAAAAAGGGCCCGAGCACGGTCCGGGCAGACTCGGCCGGCGAGGCGGTCCGAGGCTTCCAGCTGGAGGACAGCCGGGGAAGCGTGAGCGGGACAAAGAGGCCCCCGTCGGGAGCCGCTCCCAGGGCAATTGCCTCACTCAGGCTCGTCGGCTGGACGCCGCCTCGGGTGCTCGAGAATTGCACCTCACACCACCCGAGCCGCCGGACCGGCCACCGGCGAGAGGAAGACGTCACAGCCGATGGAATGCCGGGCAAAGGCGACTGACATCGCCGCGGCGATGCCGGCCGCGTCGGTGGCGGTGCACCAGGCGAAGACGCTCGGGCCGCCCCCGGAGATGCTCGCCCCGAGAGCTCCGGCCGCCAGCGCAGCCGCCTTTACGTCGGCGAAGCCAGGCACCAGCGGTGCGCGCAACGGCTCCACCAGGACGTCGCGCAGCCCGGCGCGGATGGCGCCAAGGTCGCTCCGGTAGCAGCCGGCCAGTACCAGGGCCAGGTTCGCGCTCTGCGCCACAAACTGCGCGAGCTGGAAGGGCCGGGCCAGCACCGCGCGGGCGGTGCGCGTCTCGAGCACCTGGTGGGGGTGCACCAAGACGCAAGTCAGGCCGCTCGGCACCGGGATGCTGAGCAGCCGGTCTTGGGTGGCCAACACCAGTCCCCCGAGCAACATCGGCCCGACGTTGTCGCCGTGGCGGCTGCCGCTGGCCACCGACTCGCCCTCCAGCGCGCACGGGTAAAGGGCCTCGACGGCAACCGGTTGGTCCAGGACTGCGTTGGCCGCCACCAGCGCCGCGACACAGCTGGCGGCCGAGCCGCCCATCCCTGAGCCGAGGGGGATGCCCTTCTCGATGGAAAGCGCGAAGCCGTGCTCGAGGCCCAGCTTCGCTCGCAGCGCGATGAGGCCCTGTCCGGCAGTGTTGCGGTCCGGCTCGAACGGGAGCCCCGTCACCACTCCGGTGATGGCGGTGATGCGTACCTCCGGGGTGTCGATGCGCCGCACCGTCACCGTGTCCACTGGGCCCTCCAGCGAGTGGCCGAGGATGTCGAAGCCGACGCCGATGTTGCCTACCGAGGCCGGCGCTGAGGCAGTCGCTTGGCGCGGGCTCATGCCGGCACCTCTTGAAGGGTGCCGCCGCCCGGGTGGAGCTCCGCCCGAGCCCCCAGGGACGCGTTGGGGCCGAGACTGAAGCCTCCGCCGGTATGAGCCATCCGACTCAGAAGTCTCCATCCTCGCCCCTTCGGGAGGCTGTGCGGGACTGCCCAACGAGGGCCAAAGGCGAGTGTCGAGGGAGGCGAGAGCGGTGGCGGCCGGCGGCTGGAGCGCTGCTTTTCGGGGTCCCGGAGTCGAGGGGTAGCAGGCCTGGACAAGTCCAGAAGTTCGCGGTAGGACGCGCGACCCCCGGGTGGACCCCCACTGGATAGGTGTGCATGTAGGGTACGGTCCAGGGGGAGGTTTCAAAGAGCCACACCGGTTGCAGTGCGCAGTGCTGTACGAAGAAAAAGTCGAGTGAAATCAGCCGGTGCCGGTGTAGCTCAGGCGGTAGAGCAACTGATTTGTAATCAGTAGGTCGCGGGTTCGACCCCCGCCGCCGGCCACGGGAGGCTGCAAGAGACAACGGACGAGCGAAAACGAGCGAAGGAGAGAGCGTGCGGAGGGGTACCCAAGTGGCCAAAGGGAGCAGACTGTAAATCTGCCGGCTCTACGCCTTCGTTGGTTCGAATCCAACCCCCTCCATGGAACCTAGGGACCCCAGGCGGGAATAGCTCAGATGGTAGAGCGTCAGCCTTCCAAGCTGAATGTCGCGGGTTCGAATCCCGTTTCCCGCTCCAAACACTAGCAGTTGTGCGACGAGGTCGACGGTAGCTTAACAGAAAGCCCTGATAGCTCAGTTGGTAGAGCGCATCCTTGGTAAGGATGAGGTCTCCAGTTCAATCCTGGATCAGGGCTCCATTTCGGAACGGAAGAGAGCGACATGAGCAAGGAGAAGTTCGAGAGGACGAAGCCGCACGTGAACGTGGGGACCATCGGGCACGTGGACCACGGGAAGACGACGCTGACGGCGGCCATCACCAAGGTGTTGGCCAAGTCG
>JBKQSS010000018.1:0-7772 GCA_052143535.1 Myxococcaceae bacterium
TGGAGGGGCGCGTCTCGGAGTCCGAGGCGCGGGGCGAGAGCCGCCGGGACCTCCGTGGCCTGGAACTCGTCACCATCGACGGCGCCGACGCGCGGGACTTTGACGATGCGGTGTGGGCCGAGTCGCTCCCCACCGGGGGCGTGCGGTTGCTGGTGGCCATCGCCGACGTCAGCCACTACGTACTACCTGGAAGCGCGCTCGATGTGGAGGCCTTTCACCGCGGGACGAGCGTCTACTTGCCGGACCGCGTCCTGCCCATGTTGCCCGAGCGACTGTCTAACGGCATTTGCTCGCTGCGCCCTGGGGAGGACCGCCTCTGCTTGGTGGCGGACATGGAGTTTGGCGCAGGTGCCGTGAGGCGGCGCTCGACGCTCTACCCGGCCGTCATGCGCAGCGCGGCGCGGTGCACCTATGACGAGGTGCAGGCGGTGCTCGATGGGGAAAAGGTGCCGGGGCGCGACGGCTTTCTGCCGCTGTTTCGGCGCCTTGCCGGCCTGGCACAGGCGCTGCGGCGGATGCGTGAGGCGCGGGGCGCGCTGGACTTCGACTTGCCGGAGACCAAGGTGGTGGTGGATGGCTCGGGCCGGCCGGTGCGGATGGAGCGCCGCGAGCGAAAGGAGAGCCACCGTCTGGTGGAGGAATGCATGCTGGCGGCCAATGAAGCGGTAGCTGCCTTCTTCCAGGGCGAGGGGCTGCCAAGCGTCTACCGCTTCCACGGCGAGCCGGACGAGGCGAAGCTCGAGGCCTTCGCCGAGCTGGCGCGCGCCCACGGGCTGAAGGTGCCCGGTAGCCGCCGGCCGACATCGCTCGAGCTCAATCGCTTCATCCAGGAGCTGGAGGGCAAGCCAGAGCAGCGCGCCCTCAACCAGGTGCTCTTGCGCTCGATGATGCAGGCCATTTACTCGCCCGACTCGGTCGGCCACTACGGCCTCGCCGCGGACGAGTACCTGCATTTCACCTCGCCCATCCGCCGCTACCCCGACCTCCTGGTCCACCGGCTGTTGCGCGCCCACTGGCACCGGCAGGGCCGAGGGCGCGGCGCGCCGGAGTTGGCGCGAGAGGTGGAGTCGCTGAGGGCGATGGCCGCCCGGGCCTCCGAGCGCGAGCGCGCGGCGATGCAGGTGGAGAGGGAGGTGACGTCGTTCTACGCGGCGCTCCTCATGGAGCCGCGGGTGGGGGAACGCTTTTCTGCCACCGTCTCCGGCGTGGCCGACTTCGGCGTCTTCGTTGAGCTCGACGTCGAGCACGTCGAGGGGCTGGTGCCAAGTGACGCCCTCGGGACGCGCTCGCGCTTCGACGCTCGGCTGCATGCGCTGGTGCTGGGGGATGGGCGCCGGGTGAGGGTAGGGCAGGCCGCCACCGTCGAGCTGCGCAGCGTCAACCTGGTCCGACGACAGCTCGACTTCACGCTTTTGGACTGGGGGACTGGCCCGGCGGAGCTCGAGCCAAACGCGGACTCGGCCCACCCGGGCTTCGAAAAGCGACGCGCCAGGGCAGCACCGGCTCGGCCTTCCCGCGAGGCAAAGAGCCGACAGCCGCCGTCGGCACAGCCCGCCGCTGCGCGTGGCGGACGGGGGAAGACCAACGACAAAAAGAAGGGCCCCACCGGCGCTGGGGGTCGCGGGGGACGGGGCCGGAGAAGGCGACGGTGAGTCGTGCCGGGCGGGGTGGCAGGCCGCCGGCCCGGCGTCCCTGGGTGCTGGCGGTGCTCGGCGTGGCGGCTGGCGGTGCCGTCGTCGGCCTTGCGGTGCTGGCGCGTGAGCGCAGCGAGCGGCGTCTTCAACAAGAGGCCGTCGCCGAGAGCGTCGCTCGCCGGGCGCTCGAGGCCGAGCCGGAGGAGGCGGCCGACCCTGTTGTCGACAGGCTGGTGGCCGCCGCCGAGCCGGCCGACGCCTCGGCGGCGGCCCTCGACGCAGCAGCGCACGCGCTTCTCGTCCGGGAGCGCTTCGAAGAGGCGGATGCCTTGGTGGCTCGGACCCTGGCCAGCTTCCCTACCGACGCCGAAGCCGTCATCCACGACGCCGTCCTCCGCGGCGTGGCCGGCGAGACGGCCGCCGCACGCCAGCAGTTAGAGCGGCTAGCGGACGGGAAGTCCGGCTGGGAGGCGTCGCTCTTCCTGGCGGGTTTCGCCTTGCGCGAGGGCGACGAGGTGGCTGGGCTGCGCTCGCTCAGGCGCGTGGCGGCCGAGGCACCGGCAGCCGAAGTCACCCCGGCGCTGCGGGCGGAGATTGCCGAGCTCGAGGCCCGGGTGGGCGCCCCTTTGTCCGCGAATAAGCGGCCTCAAAAACAGCCATAAGTCAGGACGCGTCATTTCTTAAGCAGACGGATTTCCTTGACAGTTCACGTCATTTCTTGGAATTTGCGCACGGCTCGTTTCCCCGTGGCAACACGACAGGAGCACACGATGCGGATTTGGAGCGCGTTGGCAGTCGTTCTCTTCTCGTCCGTGGCCTTTGCTCAGTACACCGAGGCACCGGTCACCAATGGGGGCAGCATCTCGGGCAAAATCACCTACGACGGCACGCCGCCCAAGCCCGAAACCGTCGTCGTCGCCCAGGATCCGGCGACTTGCGGCAAGAGCCGGGTGATGGACGAGTGGACCATCGCCGCCGACGGTAGTGTCGAGAATGTCATCGTGTACCTGGTCGACATCAAGTCCGGTAAGAAGATGGACCTGCCGGCCCAGCCGACGATTGACCAGAAGGGGTGCCGGTACGAGCCCCACGTTCAAATCATCGCGAAGAATTCTGAGCTTCAGGTGAAGAACAGCGACCCGATTCTCCACAACATCCACTCGTACCTAGGCACCAGCACCGTCATCAACCTGGCCGAGCCGAAGCAAGGGATGGTCATCCCCAAGAAAATCACCAAGGCCGGGGGGATGACGCTCAAGTGCGACATCCACAACTTCATGCGCGGCGCCATCTTCACCACCCAGACTCCCTACGCAGTCCTCACCGCGAAGGACGGCACCTATGAGCTGAAGGATGTGCCGCCGGGCACCTATGAGATTGCCACCTTCCATGAGGTCTTCAGTCCGAAGAGCGGATCCGTCACTGTGACGCCGGGTGGAAAGGCCACCTTCAACGCGAAGATTAAGTAAGGCACGCCAATCGCGACCGAGCCCTTTTCCGCCGATAGCATGCGCGTTGCTTTTCCGCGCACGCTCCAAAGCGTCGTCGCTGACCTGGTGGGTCGGCCGCTCTTCTGGGTGCTGGCGATGGCGCTTCTGGCGGGATGGCCTCTCGTCTCTGGGCTGCTGCAGCGCCCCCCGACAGTTCCTGAGGTGCTGGGGACGCTGCCGCCGTTCGAACTGACCGGCCTCCACGGGGAGCAATTCAACCGGACGGCGCTTCAGGGGCGCGCCTGGCTCGTTGGGTTTGTGGACGCGGGTTGTCTGGCTTGCGCCGAGCGCCTCGGCGGGGCACTGGAGGTGCTGCAGTACCGGCTGCGCAACGCCGGGCCGGCGGCCGGAATGCTCGAAGTCGAGCTGCCGGCGTCGACGTCGGTGGTGGACCTTGCCCACGACATGACCAGGCGCCATTCCAACCCCCGCCAGTGGCACGTCGCGTCCGGCCCGGACGCCCGGCGGCTGCTCGGCGAAATTGGGGCGCTGGCGCCGATGCGGGGCCAGATGCTCGAGTCGGGCGCTGCCCTGGCGCTGGTGGATGCCAAGGGACGTGTGCGCGCCGTCGAGGGCATCGAGGCTCCTCAGGCGATGGACCGGCTGGTCTCGAAGCTCACGGTGGTGCTCAATGTCCCTTGAGCGGACAGCACTTGTTGTGAAAAAGGCAGCTCGCCGCACTGCGCAAGCAATTCGTTTCACTATCAGTTCAGCTGATGCAAAATTTTAGAGTTGAAAAACTCTAGGCGGAACGTGTTTGCTCCGCGACGTTCTTCTCTTTTCGGTGGAGGGGCTGCATGGGACGCCGAGTTTCACTCGTTGCTGTCTTGTTTGCAGTGGGAGCGGTTCTTTTGCCGACGAGCGCCAATGCGATTCCTGCGTTTGCGCGCAAATACGGCGTCGCTTGCTCGGCCTGTCACACCAACTGGCCGCGACTCAACCGGTTCGGCATCAACTTCCGGGACAACGGCTATCGGATGAACCGAGAGCGGGACAACCCAGTCACCCAGAATGGAGCGTATTGGCCGATCGCCTTCCGCGCCACGGTTGGCTACCTCTACCAGAACAACACGCTGGTGCCGGTGCAGCCGTCGCCCAGTGACCCCAACGGGCTGGCCACCACCGAGACGGGCACCTTTGGCTACGCGGGGTTGGACATCCTCACCGCGGGGACGTTGGGCGAGCAGATTGGCTTCCTGCTCGTCGTGGAAGCCCAGCTCGATTCCTCCGGCTACCAGACTGGAACGCAGGAGGGCAACCTCGAGTCGGCGTGGATTGTCTTCACCCGTCTGCTGGGCACCCCCTACCTCAACCTCCGGGTCGGCAAGGGCGCGCTCACCGACCTTCCGAACGACCAACACCGGAGCTATCAGCTGACGGTGAACTACCAGATTCTGCTCTTCACAGCCCCGGGCAGTGCCGTGACCTTCACGCCTTCCAACAACTTCGCGGGCGTCGAGTTCTTTGGCCACAACGAGTTGGACAACTTCCGGTATGACTTGGCCCTGGTCAACGGCGTCAATCCGTTTGCGAGCAATGTCTGGTTCTCGGCGAACGTCGTCAGCAACCCGACGCTGTGGAGTCACATCAGCTACTTTGCCCTTACCGGAAGCGACATCGTCGCCTCGGTCGAGGCCGGCGTCTTCGGGGCAACAGGGTGGGCGCCGACCAAAGGGCTGACCGTCGCCGGAGCCACCTCACCGTGCGTCGCCAATTCCGGAAACAACTGTGTCAGCGGCACTGGCTCGGACCTGGCAAACTTCTACCGGATTGGCGGCGACCTTCACTTCCAATTCCTCAGCAACGTGAATCCACTCACCCTGGATGGGGCGGTCGAGTTCGGCAGTGACAGCGCACCACTCATCGCTGGCGCTGGTGGAAATGGGGGGCAGAATCTCAACGGGACGCCCACCCAGGCTGCCAATTGGCTCGGCGGGTACGTGGAACTCAGCTACACGCCGGACCCGAACTGGACCGTCGCCCTGCTCTACAACCGGGTGGTGATGCTCCAGCAGGGCTCGACCGACTACTCGCCAGCCACTGGGGATTTCGACAGCTGGGACGTTCTGGTCCGCTACAACCTCGCGTTCTCGAGCCGCGCTGCCATCGCGTTTCAGGCCGAGTTCAGCCAGTCGGCGACCACCCAAGTCCAGGGGACGTTACCGCCTGGAATGGGCCCGCCGTTGGGCACAGCCTTCCTCCTTGGCCTTGACTTCGCCTACTAACCGAGGGTCCACGAAATGACAACGCACCGTCCACTGCTCGCGGTCTTCCTCGCTGTTGCCACCTTGGCAGGCTTCCCCGGCGCCGCCGTCGCCGACCAGGACAAGCCCGTTCCCATCGACGCGGCGCTCGCCAAGAAGGGAAAGGGCGTCTACGACCGGTTGTGCGTCTCCTGCCACGGACAGCTCGGAGACGGGCGCGGCTACTCGGCCCAGTGGCTCGAGCCTCGCCCTCGGGATTTCACCTCGGGCATCTTCAAGTGCCGCTCGACGCCGAGCGGCACACTTCCCACCAATGACGACTTGCTCCGGACGCTCAAGGTCGGCCTCTACCACACCTACATGCCCTTCTGGGAGCTGTGGGGGGAGCCGCAACTGCGGGCGGTCATCGAGTACGTCAAGACATTCTCCACCAAGTGGAAAGAGGAGGGGCCGGGCATCTCCATCGTGATTCCCCCGGAGCCTCCCAACGACGAGGCTTCCGTCAAGCGGGGCCGGGTCATCTGGAAAAACAACCAGTGCGAGAAGTGCCACGGTCCGGAGGGCAAGGGAAACGGAGCTTCCGCACCCACCCTGCGTGACGACTGGGGTTTCCCCGACCAGCCCTTCAACTTCGCCTCCAGCGACAAGCGCAAGTGCGGAGCCACCCCTCAGGACCTCTACCGCACCTTCATGACAGGGGTGAACGGCAGCCCCATGCCCTCCTTCGGGGACAGCATCAGCCCGCAGGACGGCTGGGACCTGGTGCACTACGTCTATAGCTTGTTGCTGCCGCCCGACACGGAATACCCAATCGCGGAGCACTTCTAATGAGCGCCCACGGGCACGCCCACGCGCCAGCGGTCTGGCCGGCCGACCGCGACTTCGGCCTGGTTCGGCCAGCGAAGCTGGCGATGTGGATTTACCTGCTCTCCGACTGGTTCTCCTTCGCCGGACTGCTGCTCGCCTACGGCATTCTTCGCAGCAACGCCGTGGTCTGGCGGCATGCCGGCGAACCGGCGTTTCCCATCCCCGTCACCGCCGTGCTCACTCTGGTGTTGGCGGTCTCCACCATGGCGATGATTCGGGCCTTTGACGACTCCGTTTCAGGAAACCGCAAAGGGACGCAGAAGTGGTTGTTGCTGACCGGCCTGTGCGGCCTGGTGTTTCTCTTGGGTCAGGGCCGCGAGTGGTCCGGGCTCATCGAGCACGGGCTGGTCTTCGGCCAGACCGCTTACGCCAACACCTTCTTCGTGATTACGGGCTTTCACCTCCTGCACGTCGTGGCTGGGCTCGTCTATTTGGGCTTCACGCTGGTCCGAAATGCGCGAGGCGTTACCACCCCCAACGAGATTCAGCTCTTCGAGTTGTTCTGGCTCTTCATCTACTTCGGCTGGAACGTCGTTTTCGTCATCGTCTACCTCATTCCCAGCGGGGTCTCCTGACATGAGCACGGACGCACAGACGGGCGATTCGTCGGCCGGACACCTTCTGACTCCCAAGCACACGCTCATCATGTTGGCGGTGCTGTCGGTTCTGACGGTGTTGGAAGTCTTGGTCTCGATGTCGAACGGCCCGCCCGGACTGGTTACCGCCGGGCTCTTCATCCTGGCCGTTGTTCAAGCGGTGTACTTCCTGCTGGTGGCGATGGGCCTCGGCCACGAGACGCGAATCATGAAGCGGTGGGTCGCCTTTCTCCTCTGCATCGCGGTGTTCTACTCGTTGGTGCTCATGAATGAGGCGGCGTGGCGTTCACAATTCTGGCGGGCCCTCAGATGAGTTCCATCTTCCTGCAGCTGCTCGCCTGTCCGGTGTGCGCGGCTGATATCCCATCGCGGGTGGCGTGGTTGTTGCCGGCCATCTTCGCAGCGCCCTACCTCATCTCGGCAGTGGTCATCCGTTTCGTGCGCCGCCTGGAGTAGCCCAGGCTGGAGGTTCTCTCCCGATGCATCCACTGCTCGCACTCATTTTCGCAGCTTCGGACAACCCCTTCGACGCCGTGCACCTGCCGGTCGACGCATCAGAGTCTGGCTGGCGCATCGACGAGACGATCAACTCGACCACGCTCTTCGTGTTGGGCATCTTCGCCATCTACATGGTGTGGATTCTCTGGGCGTGTTTCCGGTACGGCCCGGAACACAAGGCCGCCTATGACCATGGCTCGACCTGGAAGTCCTGGCGCTGGACCGTGCTGGTGGCGGCACTGATGTTCTTCGTCATCGACGGCGACCTCTTTTTTCGCACCGTCAGCTTCATCAATGAGGTCTACCTGGACTTCGCCGGTGCGGAGGCCAAGCCAGGAAGTGTCCGCATCGAGATTAACGCGCACCAGTGGGCGTGGAATGCGCGCTACGCGGGTCCCGACGGCAAGTTCAATACCGCGGACGACATCATCGTGCTCAACGACCTGGTCGTCCCACAGGGCGCACCGGTCATCTTCCAGGTGA
>JBKQSS010000019.1:0-4558 GCA_052143535.1 Myxococcaceae bacterium
AACGCGCACCAGTGGGCGTGGAATGCGCGCTACGCGGGTCCCGACGGCAAGTTCAATACCGCGGACGACATCATCGTGCTCAACGACCTGGTCGTCCCACAGGGCGCACCGGTCATCTTCCAGGTGACGTCGACCGACGTCATCCACAGCTTCAAAATCCCGAATATGCGGATGATGGTCGATGCGGTTCCTGGAGCGGTGACCAGGATGTGGTTCCAGCCGAAGGAGACCGGAGTCTTCGAGATTGTCTGTTCGCAACATTGTGGCGCCAACCACTACAAGATGCGCGGAACTTTAACCGTGCTCCCGCGAGCCGAGTACGATCGCTGGGCGCAGGCCAATTCAGTCAACGGTGCTAGAGCCTACGACCCCAAAGACATGGAAGCACACTGGGGCTGGGAGTGGGCCGAACACGCGAGGGTCGAATGACTGCCCAGGAAGCTGCAATGAATCGCGATGCCATCGAGGCATTGCATCCCATCCATGCTCCGCCGACCACCTTCTTCAGCAAGTACCTCTGGTCGCTCGACCACAAAGTCATCGCCAAGCAGTACCTCTGGTCCGGGCTGATTTTCCTCCTCATCGGCGGGACGCTGGCGATGATGATTCGCTGGCAATGGGCTTTCCCCGGTCAGCCGGTGCCCATCCTCGGGCCGACGTTGCTGCGCAACTCGGGCGGAGTGATTGGACCTGCGCTCTACATGCAGGTCTTCACGATGCACGGGCTGATCATGATTTTCTTTGCGATCACGCCCGTGCTCATTGGCGCCTTCGGCAACCTCTTAATTCCACTCTTCATCGGCGCACGAGACATGGCGTTCCCGTGGCTCAACGCGCTGTCCTTCTGGGTGCTGGCGCTGGCCCAGCTGTTGGTCATCGCCGCGTTCTTCGGGGATTTGGGAGCGGCGGGAGCGGGGTGGACGACCTACGCGCCGCTCTCGACAAACATTGGCACGCCCGGCACGGGCCAGACACTGATGGTGGCCGCCGTCTTCGTCACCGGAGTGGGCTCCATCATGGGCGGCATCAACTACGTCACCACGGTCATCCGCTTGCGCGCGCCAGGGATGACGTACATGCGGATGCCGCTGACGCTGTGGGGGATTTGGCTCACCGCCATCCTCAACGTTCTCTTCGTCCCGGTCCTTGGTTCCGCGGCCCTGCTGCTCCTCATGGACCGTCTCTTCGGCACGCAGTTCTTCATCGCCGGCGCGGCGGCGGTGAAGGGCGGCGGTGACCCCATCCTCTTCCAGCACCTGTTCTGGATTTTCGGCCACCCCGAGGTCTACATCCTCATCCTTCCGGCCTGGGGCATCGTCGGCGACCTCCTCGCCTTCTTCGCCCGGAAACCGGCCAATTGGTACAAGGGAACCGTCTTTGCGATGTGCATGGTCACCGTCGTCAGTGCGGTGGTTTACGGCCACCACATGTTCCAGACCGGGATGAATCCGCTGCTCGGTCAGAGCTTCATGACGATGACGCTCATCATCAGCATCCCCGCCGAACTGCTCTTCCTCAACTTCCTGCGCACCATCTGGAAGGGCTCTATCCGGCTCACGACGCCGATGCTCTTCTCGCTGGGAATGGTGTTCGTCTTCGGACTCGGTGGGCTGAGTGGCCTGTACTTGGGCGCGCTCGCCCCGGACATCTACCTGCATGACACGATGTTCGTCGTCGGGCACTTCCACTTCACGATGGCCGCTGCTTCGTTCATTGCCAGCTTCGCCGGCATCTATTTTTGGTTTCCGAAGATGTTTGGTCGAATGATGGATGAGCGGCTGGGGAAGATTCACTTCTGGATTACTTTCCTCGGCATGAGCACGGTCTTCGCCGGCCAACTCCTGGTCGGGTATGCCGGGCAGAACCGAAGGCTCTGGAATCCGTTCGCCTACGACATCTTCAAGCCGCTCGCGCCGCTCAACCAGTGGACCAGCTACGCAGCCTTCGTCCTCTTCTTCGGACAAGTGTTCTTCATCTACAACTTCTTCCACAGCATGTACCGAGGGAAGGTGGCCACGGACAACCCCTGGAACGCAACCACCCTCGAGTGGTTTGCGAAGTCGCCGCCTCCGGTGCACAACTTCGACAAAATCCCCTTCATTTACCGAGGACCCCACGAGCTGTCTGACCCGGCCATCGAGGCGAAGCTCGGTCGGGACTGGGTGGGACAGTGGGAGGAGCTGCCGGCGGAGGCGTCGTCAGGGTCTATGCCGGCCGCTGGACAGCGCGCGAAGTGACCACCATGGCCACACAAGGTGTCATTCGTTACCGCCCGCCGCAGGCGCGAGCGGATGACACCGCGTGGCTAGGGATGATTATTTTTCTAGGCAGCTGGGCGATGATGTTTGGTTCGCTTTTCTTCGCCTACGGTGTGCTGCGGCTGCGGCAGCCGGGCTGGCCGCCGCCCGGAACACCGCCGCTCCCTCAACTCCTGCCAGCGCTCAATACTGCGGTGCTCGCGCTCAACGGGGTGGCACTGCAGCGCTCGCTGAACGCCGCCCGGCGGGGTGAGAAGGCCGCGGCTGTTTCCAATCTGGTCGCGGGGATGGCGCTCGGACTCGCATTCGTCGCGCTTCAGGTGATTCTCTGGAAGTACCTCTTCACGTCGGGTCTCGCTTTGGAGGACGGCTCACTGGCGGCAGTGGTGTACGGGCTGACTGGTTTTCATGCCGTGCACGTCCTCGGCGGGCTGGTGGGGCTTGGGCTGCTTCTGCCGGCCATGCTCAGCGGGAGACTCAACGCCGCAAGAAACAACCGCTTGCGGTTGTGGGTCATGTATTGGCACTTCGTTGGGGTCATTTGGCTGACCATGTACCTGCTCATTTTCGTTTTTTAGAGAGGTCCACCGTGCGCTGCCTCTACTTCGCACTCGTCTCCGTCCTCCTCCTCCCGGCCTGCAAGCGAGAGGATGCCACCTTCACTGCCCCGATGAAGTTCGCGGGGAAGACGGTGTCCGCCGCCGTCCTCAACGAGGGGCACGTCTACTACTTGCAGTACTGCCGGGCCTGTCACGGGGACAAGGGGGACGGCCGCGGGCCTGCCGCCCCGGCCTTCCGTCCGCCGCCCCGCAACTTCACCCAGGGCGAGTTCAAGTTCGGCTGGGTGCTCGACCAGAAGCTGCCACGCGATGAGGACCTCGTCCGCATCGTCAAGAGCAAC
The DNA here is from genome assembly GCA_052143535.1 of Myxococcaceae bacterium. GTDB lineage: Bacteria > Myxococcota > Myxococcia > Myxococcales > Myxococcaceae > JADGRA01. The sequence goes on from JBKQSS010000019.1 coordinate 3,160, forward strand.
CTGCATGGCTCGGCCATGCTCGGGTGGGAGGTTCCCGACGCGGAGCTCAACAGCATCATCCAGTACATCAAGACCTTCTCGGACGCTTGGAAGGATGATGATGCGGTGGGCTTGCCAGTCGTCCCGGCGCCCGACCCCTGGGTGGGCAAGGAATCCGCCGCTGTCGCTCGGGGGAAGGTGCTCTACCACGGGTACACGCAATGCCTCACCTGTCACCCGGCCTACGCCACGCCCGAGGAAATCAGCGCCGCCTCCATGGAGCTCACCGGCAAGCCGAAGACAGACTTCCGTCCGGCCATGTACCAACCGGAGCTCAAGGACAGTGACTACCTTGCCGGCGACTATAAGGTGCAGCTGCTGCCGCCGGACTTCCTCGTCAACACCATCAAATCGCCACGCGACGATACCCAGCTGGCCGACCTCTACCGGCTGCTCGTGGCCGGCGTCACGGGGGCGGCCATGCCCGCCTGGGACCCTAACGTCCTGCCCGAGAAGACGAGCGACGTTTGGGCGCTCGCCTACTACGTCCGTTCTCTGGTTCGGCTGCGCCAGACGACTGCAGGCCTCGCGCTTCGCGCGAAGCTCAGCGCCATGCCTCAGCCGGCGGCGGCGGAAGTGAAGGGCGGCCCGCGGTAGTCCACTCCTTCAGTGGCTCGCCGAGGTGCGCGGCTCGCCCGGGGCCCCGGAGGCTGAGGCTCACCAGCGGAAAAGCGCGTCCGCATTGTCGCGGAAGACGAGGGCCTGCTCGGCGGGACTAAAGCCCAAGCGCCGCACGCTGTTTGCCGCCTCGTCCAGGCTGGTGAGGGGCCAGTCCGAGCCGAAGAGAATGCGCTCCACCCCCACCTGGCGGCACACCCAGAGCAGCTGGGCGGTGAAGGGCGAGCCGGCGTAGAGGGGCGCCACGCCCGAGAGGTCAAACCACACGTTGCGCGGGGTGAAGGGGTGCAAGTCCAGCACCCGGAAGACGAGGACGTCCGTGAAGCGCACCCCTCCGAGGTGGGTGAGGACGAGTCGCGCTTGGGGAAGCGCCAGCGCCAGCTTCCCTACCTCGTAGGCCGCGTCCGGCCACCAGCCCTCGATGTACACCACCAGCTTGAGGGCAGTGGCCCGGGCCACCAGCGCATGCACCTCGGGCGAGCCGAGCTCCAGGCGCTCCGGGGAGAGCTTCACCCCGGCAAAGCCCAGGGCCGCGGCGCGTTCCACCTCGTGCAGCGCCGCCTCGCTGTCCGTGCCGGGGAGGGCGGCCACAATGAGAAAGTGGCCGGGGTGGGTATGAGCGAAGGCCCCCAGGCTGTCATTGGCCTGACGGACGCTACTGGCGTCCGCGGCGGGCGGGGGGACGGACAGCAGCACCGAGCGCTCGACGTGGGCCTGCGCCATTTGCTGCGGCAAGTCCCCG
>JBKQSS010000020.1:0-37894 GCA_052143535.1 Myxococcaceae bacterium
AGTCATTCAAGATTACGGCCGAGGTCGACGTCCCCGAGGGCGGCGGCGACGGGATGATTGTCACCGAGGGCGGCCGCTTCGGCGGCTACGGGCTGTACTTGCTCAAAGGGCAACCCGTGTTCACCTACAACTTGGTGATGCTGATTACCGCGCGCTGGGCGGCGCCCATGGGGACCCCGCCCCTCACCGCGGGGAAGCACATCATCGTCTTCGACTTCAAATATGGCGGTCCGGGAATCGCGAAGAGCGGCGTCGGCGTGTTGAAGGTGGATGGGAAGGAACTCCGTACGCTGACCCTTCCGAAGACCATCCCGTTCCTAATGCCGCCCTGCGAGACTTTCGACGTTGGAGCGGACACCCGCTCGGGCGTCAACGACCTCGACTACCAGGTACCCTTCCGCTTCAACGGAACCATCAACAAAGTGACCTTCAACCTCGGCCCCTCGCAGCTCACAGAAGCGGACCAGAAGAAGGTGGGGGAAGCGAAGGCGAAAGCGAAGGACTAGGGGCTAGGCACGCGAGCCCGTGGCTCCCGCCGACGCGAGAAACCATTCGAAATGCAAGGAGGCAACGTGGGGAAATCCATCACTGTGAAAATTTCTGTGCCAGCGCTGAAGTCCGTGGGCGCGGGTCTGGCGGTTTGTGCCTTGATTGTAGCCGGCGCCTGCACCGGCCAGGGCATGCTGCAGGAATATGCCGCCGACCAGGTCATCAAGAAGTTCCAGGGAGCAACCTGCGAGCAGCTGAAGGCGCAGAAGCTGCAGCCTCCTTCAGAGAAGGAGAAAGCAGCCGTCGCCTTTCTCAAAAGCGATGACCAGGCGCGGAAGCTCTTCATCGACAAGATTGCGGCGCCGGTCCTCAACAAGATGTTCGAATGCGGGATGATTCCGTAAGCGTTGGGGCCCTGGTAGGTGCCGGGCCGAGATGACTCCCATGTTTCAAGGCCTCGGAGGTGACTCGTGAGAAACCTCATCTCCCAGAGGAAGCTCCTGTCGTTTGCGGCCCTGGTGGAGTTAGCCACGGGTGTATTCCTCGTGGTTGCTCCGTCGCTGGTCATTGAGCTGCTGCTGGGCTCGCGGCCATCGAGCGCTGGAGTACCCGTCTGCAGAATTGCCGGCCTGGTCATGCTTGGCTTTGGACTCGCCGCCTGGCCGAACCCGTCTCCCACCGACTCCCGGGCCGCTTTCCGGGGCATGTTGCTCTACAACGCGCTGGTCGCGCTGTACCTCGCCTTCCTCGCCACGGTGAGGCACGCGGGAGGCCTACTGTTGTGGCCTGCGGTTGTCTTGCACGCCTTCGTTGCGCTCTTGCTGGTGTGGACGTGGCGCCAGGAGCGCTCGGCCGCCCGGTAAAGCTTTCCCCTGGAGGAGTCCCTCTCCGGGCCTTTTATTGCGGGCCTGCGCTCCTCGACTAGCCTGCTCGTCCGGATGGGCAACCCGAAGGGTGAGGGAACGGAGGGCCACCTTCAGAACGACCGCGGGCCGATGGCAGCGGCGTGGCTCGGTTCGCCCGGAGTGTACCCGTCGCGCAAGCGAAGAGGGCAGGGCGTCCTAGGTTGTCGAGTTGAGCAGAGGACTCGGTGAGCGCGATGAGCATCGCCCTGGTGGTCCTCGCCTGCGTCATGTGTGGTGCGCTGTTTGGTGGGCTGCTTCGCTCGGCCTTGCCGGCCCATCATCTCAGTGACGAATCCAAGGACGTCATCAAGGTCGCGACCGGACTCATCGCGACGCTGGTGGCGCTGGTGCTTGGACTCCTCATTGCCTCGGCCAAGAGCTCGTTTGATACAAAGTCGGAAGAAATCCAGACCAGCGCAGCCAAGGTGGTGTTGCTCGACCGCGAGTTGAGGCGGATGGGGCCTTCGGCAGACATGGCCCGCCTGGCACTTCGGCGAGGGGTGGCCTTCCGGCTCGCGCAACAGTGGGGCGAGGACAGCTTTCGTTCGCTGGGGGAGGCTCGTGACGGCGTGGTCACCATGGACCAAGTCGAGGACAACATTCGAGCGATCACCTCGCTAAACGACGGCCAGCGCTTGCTTCAGGCCCGAGCGCTGGGGCTTGCGTCAGAAATCTCGCAGACGCGGTGGCTCCTGGTGGAGCAAGCGGCCGGGGCGATTGCCCTCCCTTTCCTCGTCATTTTGGTCTTCTGGCTATTTGTCATCTTCACCGGCTTAGGACTCTTCGCCCCGCGCAATTTCACGGTCTACGGGGCCATCATCCTGTGTGCGCTCTCGGTCTCGGCCGCGGTCCTGCTCATCCTCGAGCTCGACCGTCCGTTCCAGGGGCTCATCACCATTTCCAAGGAGCCTCTGCGGAACGCGCTTTCTCAGCTGGACCGCGGCTCGTGACGTTTGCGAAACCCACCCGGACTGGCCAGCGCGGGTTGTGAAGCGAGTTGCCGCGCTGAGCGGCAGCGCACGGGCTTCCCCGTCTGCCCTGGCCAGCGAAAATCCGGTAGGGTGGCCCGACAGAAGGGACGGAACCTGCGGCTCCGGCATTAGATGATTATTCTTCTGGAACCGGACAGCGGCGAAGAGGTGCTGGCGGCGGTCGTCAAGCACGCGTCGAACTACCCGGGAATCCAGACGCGGCGGCACGTCATCCGGGGCGTAGAGCACACCGTCTCCGAGGTTTACTTGCTCGGAGACACCAAGGGCATTCCGACCGAGGGTTTCGAGCAGATTCCCGGCGTTCGTCGCGTGGTCCGCGTCGCGGCCAAGTACCGCATCATCGGCCGGCATGGAGTGGCTGCCGAGTCGGTAGGCTTCGAATACAACGGCGTTTGCTTCGACGAACGGCAGGTTCACCTTTTCGCGGGCCTGTGCGCAGTCGACACCCTGCAAAACGTCGAGAGCATGTCGCGCGCGCTTCAAGCCGCAGGAATTCGCACCACCCGCATGGGGGTCTACAAGCCCCGCACCAGTCCCTACGACTTCCAGGGTCTCGGGGCGTCGTGCCTACCTTGGGTGTTCGAGATTGCCGGAAAGCACGGCATTCGCGTCATCGCCATGGAGGTGACCGACCCGCGCCACTTGGACGAGATTGGCCGAGCGCTCGAACAGGCCGGCAAGCCGACCGGCGTGATGCTTCAGGTGGGAACGCGAAACGCGCAGAACTTCGAGCTCCTCAAGCGGCTCGGCCAGCAGCAGGAGTTCCCGGTGCTCTATAAGCGGGGCATGGGCATCAGCCTCGAGGAGTCGCTCAACGCCTGCGAGTACATTGCCAGCGAGGGCAACCCGCGCATCGTCTTCTGCTTGCGCGGGGTGAAGACGCATCTCGGAGACCCGCACCGCAACCTCGTGGACTTCGCACACGTCCCGGTTGTCCGCCGGCTCACCCGTTTGCCGGTCTGCGTGGACCCCTCCCATTCCACCGGCAGACTCGACCTGGACCCCGAGGGCATTCCGGAGGTTTTTCACGCCGTCGGGCAGGGCGTCATCGGCGGTGCCGCAATGGTGCTGGTCGACTTCCACCCTGACCCCAAGGCAGCCCTCTGTGATGGGCCCCAAGCGCTCACCTTGGAGCAGCTCCCCGTTCTCGCCGCCTACACCCGCCGAGTGCGGGCGGCCTACGAGGACGCTCGGCAGCTTTTCGCCACTCCCTTGACGCAGGCGCGGTCCGCGTAAGCAAGCCGGTCCGGCCCTGCCTCGCTAGGCCATCTTGCTGACGAACTTCTTGAATTCGTCGACGGAGAAGCCGCGCAGCGTTTGCGAGCGCACATTGCCCAGCGAGCCCAGTTTCAGGCCGACCGCCATGTATGCCTCTTCGGGTCCCTCGGTAATCAACACCATGTCGTGCTGCCCAAGGGTGTAGTGCACGCTCTTGATGGTAAGGCCTGCCTTTTCGGCGATGGCTCGAAAGGCGTTGAAGCGCTCGGGCGAGTCCTTGATGTTTTTGATGCCCTGATCCGTGAAGTTCGCGAGGGTGATGAACGTAGCCATGGCTGGTCTCCTCCCCCAGTGGGGGCGATGGGTCCCGGCGGTCGCTCAACTCGGTCGCGCGCGGAAGGAAGACCGCCATTCCCCGACGACGTGCGCGGCTCCGGAAGGTAGCACGGGCAAAAGGGAGGCCTCCGAGGCGCATTTTCATCCTCACCCGAGGCAATACCGTTCGCACTCAGGGTGTGGGACGTGCCGAGGCGCACTCTTGCACTGTTTGGCGTGGCGAGCGACGGGCAACGACTACGACAACGACAACTTCGGGTACCAGTCCGTGCCGCGGCCTTCGGGGGTGAGGTCGAGGACATTCCAGAGCGGCCACATCAGGTCGATGTGACGCTGGTTTTGCCCGGGCTCACTCGGCCCGAAAGCCATTTCCGAGCTGTAGAAGTGGTGGACGCGGCCGGCTCTCCTCACGAAGGTGTGGATGACGCTGTTCTGCGATGAGTCCTGGGCGTCGCCGCGGTAGTCGCGATTGAAGTGGTTCTTCGCGGAAGAGAGCAGACGGAGGTTGCGCCACGGACGGGCGCGCGCAAAGTCCTGGATGCGTGTGACGGGTGATTTCGCGACGACAGCAAGGTTCACACGCTGTGCAATGTGGCGTGCGTTCCCGTCCAGACCGTCGAGGAAGGAGCTGCACATCGGGCAAGCGTGCTCCATCTCTGGACCGAACATGAAGCTGTAGACGACCAGCGAATCCAAGCCCGGGGCGAAAAGCTCTGAGAGTCGAACCGAGCGCAGGGGCGACCGGACGTCCTGGGCCGCCTCCTCGAAGGCATAGTCCTCCGGAACCGCTCCGCCGAGCGGTAGCTGTCGCCGCACTGCGGCCACCTTCTCCACATGACTGCGAAGTTCCCGCTCGGCTTTCAGCAACTCGTCGCGTGCCTTCCGGTATGCGGGCGACTCGCCCGGGAAATGAATGGCTTGCATGGCTCCTCCTCTTCCAAGTTCAGACTTGACGGCTCGGAGCCCCCCCGGGCCCCGAAACGTTGGCAGTGCCTGTCCTCAGGCCTTTTGTTTCCGACAAGCGTGTCGGTCAAGCGGCGGGAGCGAGTGGTCCGGGTCAAGTGCGCGGGTAGCCCGTCCGAGGTAGGGCCACCTCAATGCCTCAGAGGGCACTGGCGGTGACGTTTCCGGTTGCCCGAAATGCCCTTTCCATCAGGGCCGGGTCCCCCACCAGCCCAAGGGTGGCGGTCGTCCGGCAAGCGGCGGCCATCCGCCTCACGTCCTCAGCGCCCACGGCCTCGAGGACTTCGGGGAATTTCTCCACCAGCGCCAGGGGCAGATTGGCGGCCCGGACTTCTGCCAAAAGAGAACCCAACTCTTCGCTGGCCCCGTAGCCGACCGTCGTCTGGATGCCCAGGCGCCACTTCATGCCCCCCAGCTCATCGTCGGACACGTTCAGAGCCCGGAGCTCGTCCAGTTCTTTGCGGGCCAGCGCGAGGACTCGGGTGAGGTTGCGGTCGTCGACAAACCCCCACACCTTGATGTTGCTGAGCTGTCGGCTGGTGGTTTCTTCGGCGCTCACCGAATAGCTGCCCCCGGAGCGGCCGCGGGCAAAGCTGCGCAACCGATTCTGCAGGCGAGCGCCCAACAGCTTGAACGCTAGCGCATCGCGGGCGTCTTTGGGGTGGGCGGCACAGCCGAGGATGAGCTCGGTCTGCTTGGCGCCGGGGCGTTCGACGCGGAAGGTGCGAACCGGCCCGGTCTTCGTGATCGGCGCGACGAACGGAGCATCGGGCGGAGCCGACGGGCCCTTCCACTGACCGAACGCTCGGCGGGCCAACTCCTCGGCCTTACTCGGCTCTAGGTCGCTGACCACGATGGCGACGGAGTTGGCCGGCCGGTAGGCGCGCTCAATCCAGCTCTTCACGTCGCTCGCCGAAAGTTTTTGGTAGTCGGCCACGCCCGGCATCCGGGGATAGGACGAGTCCGCGAAGGTGTTCTCAAACAGCGCGCGGTCGGCGCGACTGCTGCTCTTCAGCTCGAATTCCTTGAGTACCGGCAGGACGTCTCGTGTCCAGAACTGCGGGAGCGGGTCAGCGACGTGCAGCCCGGTCAATTGCAAGAGCGTCACTTTGAGCGTTTTTTCGAGGTTCTCACTGGCCCCCACTGCCTGCACCACCGTGGCGTCTGGCTCGTTCCTGGAAAAGAGTCGAATTCCCGAGTCGGCCGGGGCGCCAAACAAGCTCAGTGTGCCCGACAGGCTGTCGGAGACGTCGGCCACGCCGAGCGGGGTCGCCGTGGCCGAGCCCGACCGAACTGCCACGGTCACCGAAGAGGTCAGGCCCGGACGGCGAACCAGCACCACCTCGAGGCCGGTGTCCAAGACCACGGTGTGCATGGGGAACCCAGGGCCATGGACGTACGTCTTCAGCGCTGAAGGGTCGAGCTTCATCGGCAGACTGTCGGACGGTGCAAAGACGTGCGGACTGCCTCCAGCAGTCCTCCCGGCAGGCTCCCAGTCGTCCGGCTTGAGGAACACGACACGCGCTCGTCCCTCGTTGAGCCAGTAGAAGGCCAGGTTGTCCAGCTGTCCTCTGTCGAGCTTCTCCAGCGACTGCAGCTCTCGGAGAGAGGTGAGGGGGTCGCCCGTCAAGTGGAAAAGCTGCGCTCGTTGGACGAGGCGGTCATCGAAGCTATCGGCGGTGCGTGCGAAGTCGACCAGAGCGTAGGACCAGGTTTGGGTCAGCCATTCCTTGGACAAATTCATGAGGGCCGGGACCGCGTGGAGGACGTGCGCCGCGCTTCTTTTGGGGTCAGAGCCCGTCCTGAGCAAAACCGTCAGAGTCAGGGTCGTCCCGAATTTTCCGTTGCGGAAGCTGGGGCGGATGCTGACGATGTCGTCCTCCAGGGCGCCCCTCATGGCGAGCGCCGTCAAGGAGCGGGCGAGGAAACTCTCGGCGTAACCGTCGGTGTCGAAGCCCCTCGGAAGGGCCCAGCCGATGTAGAGCTTGGGGCTTTCGGCGGGTGCCTTGACCCAGTGGATGCTCGCATCTGACGATGGCTCCGGCGGTCGCGGAGCGACTGGGTCAAGTCGGCTCCGAGGCTTCACTGCACCTCCGGCTGGCGCTTCCAAGAAGCGGGCCGGAAAGGAGCCGTCGAGGATGCCGCCAATCTTCGCCGGATCAAAATCGCCAGCGATGACCACCGTGTAATTACGCGGCTGGTAGCACTGAAGGACGAAGTTCTTCGCATCGGCGAGCGTGAGGGACCAGAGACTTGCCTCGGTGCCCAGGATGGACCGCGCGTATGGGTGGCCCGCGGGATACAACGCGGCACCCAAGGTGACGACCGCTGCCGTCACCAACCCGTTCTCGTCCCGTTGAAGAAGCTCGTTTCGAACGACTTCTCGCTCGGCCTCAAAGACGTTTTCCTCGATGCCGGCGAGAGGCTCGCTGAGGCGCGCCCCTTCCAGGTGCAGAAGCGAGCTCAATGCCTCTCGGGCGCCAACTTCGTAATACGTCGTCAAGTCATGCTCGGTGAAGCCGTTCCAGTCCCCAGCCCCTTGGAATTCGAGGAGGTTGGACAGCTGCAGCTTGCCCTGCTGCTGGGCCCGGAAGGTGAGGTGCTCGACCAGGTGGGCGAGGCCTTCGTGCCCGATGGGGTCCTGCGCCGCTCCGCAGTCGACGACGCTGGCTATCCCCACCAACGGCCGGGTGTGGTCTACCTCGAGCACGATGCGCATTCCTGAGGGAAGGTCCAGCGTTCGCACCTGCAGCTCTTGACCATGGACGCCGGTGGGGCCCGAAGGGGCCCCTGCCAAGGCGGGCCCCATGCCGAGCACCACGAGCAGCGCCAACAGGCGCCTGGAGAACGAGCAGAGTGCCGCAACTGCGCCCGGCCGAGTCCATCTCGAAGGCCCCTCGTCCCACGCTGTGGACGAGGTTAGCCCAGGCAGAGACCCGAATGTACGGCGAAACCTCTTCCGCGGCGGACGCGCCGCCGGCCGCCTCAGTGGTGCTTGTCGAGGTCGGCCAGAGGGACCTTGGGGTTGAGGAAATGGGCAAACTTCTCGGTGAGGTATTTCTTCGCCTGACCGCGGAAGAGCATCCCCGGGTCCGAAGCTACTCCCCCGACTTGGCTGTCCGAGACGCGGAGCGTCGCGACCAGGTGCATCCCCAGCACCTTGCCGCTGAGCTGCGCCTCATCGCCGTTCCACGTCGACTGGACGCCATGGCGGCTCCAGTAGCTGGTCAGCTTCTCGATGCGGGCCCGGGCCTCAGCGCGGGGCAGTGTGTGGGACACCTGAAACTCCATGGTTTTTGCCATCAGCGCTTCGCTCCCCTTCCTTCGACGTTAGGCCCGCAGCCGCTTGCGCGGAAACCGCTCGCATCCCGACTCCCCCAGCGTTCCAGGTATGCACCGAGGTCGACTTTCTCCGCCGTTCGCTCGGAGCTCATCGGCCGCAGTTTGCCGAGGACGGGCCGCTCCTGGAAGGGCCGGTCATGCAACCCCAGCACCCACATGAAATTTCCAACGCTCACCGCATCCCGGCCGTCCAGTGCGAAGCGGTCGTTAAGCCAAGCCATGCGGTCCAGCGCCTCCTGCGGGGTCGGGCTCCACTCGAGGACTTTTTTCCCCCACAGCATTCTCAAATAGCCGTGGATGCGGCCCTCCACCGCGAGTTGGCGCTGGGCCGCGTTCCAAAGGGCGTCGTGGGTTTCGCTCCGCTCGAGCTGGTCGCGGCTGTAGAGGTGCTTGCGCGTGTCGGGGGCATGCGCGGCCAGCGTCGTTTGGGCCCACGGAGGAAGTGAGCTCACCCGCAGCTGCTGGGCAGCCGGCGTGTACAGGCAATAGTTGAAGGCGAGCTCGCGGCGGACGAGCAACTCCTCGAGAAAGCTGGCCACGCCTGGGTGTTCCGGGCCATAGGCCTCGAGGGCGGCGTGGGCCACTTCGCCGGCGTACAGAAGCCCGAAATGCAACGCCGCCGAGAGGCCGGAGTTGTGCTGCCCAGAGGGCTCGTTGCGTGCGCGGTCGAAGTGGGGGAGGCCGCGCTCGACGAAGCGACGCAAGTCCTCGAGGGCCTGCGCCCGGCCGCCCGGCCGCCCCGTCACCGGGGGAACGGAGTGGTCGATACAGAAGCGCTCGAGCGTCAGGCGCAGTCGGGCCGCGGCCTCGGCCGGTATGAAGCCCGGGTCAATGCGGGCCGCGAGGCTGGCGTGGGCCGGCGTTGGAGCTGCCGGAAGCCGGCCCAGGTACTCGGGCCACAGCTTGCGCAGCTTCGGCCGGAGCGCGTAGGCGCCCACCTGCGCACCTGGAATGCGCCGCGCTGGCACCACGCAGCTGGCGTCCACGGCGTAGAGCGGGACTTCGAGGGCTTTGGCCGCCGCGGCCAGGTGCCGCGGGACGACGAAGGTCGGGTGCCAGTCCGAGACGACGGCCGCCGAGCGTGCGGCGAGGCCCTTGAGGCGCGGGGGGTGGTCCGCCGGACTCAAGGGGAGCTCGAGCCAGTAGGGGATGCCATGCGCTCGCATCGCCCCGCTCAGCTCTTCCAGACCATCCAGGACGAAGGCGTGGATGCGGTCCGAGGCGTGCGGGTAGTCCGGTCGCAGCGCGTGGTAACACACCACCGGCTTCGCCAGGTGATTGCCAAGGGCAATGGCTGCGTCCAGGGCGTGATTCCACGGAACGCGTTGGGTGAGTTGACACCAGTACAGGACGTATTCACCGGTGGACGACGGCTCCCCCGCTCGAATGACGTGGACGCGCGCTTCGTCCACGCCGAGCTCCTGAAAGGAAAAGCCAACGGCCACGGGCTGCCTTCTAACCACGGGCGACACGACGGCGCCGCCGGGCTTGGCCCCGAAGCCACTGGCTCCACCCTGCGAGCCGGCTTCCACGCTCCGCCCGGGTCCGGGCGCTGGGGAAGTTTGCCCAGCCCCGCTCCGGGGGGTAGAGGAGCGTTCTATGTCCTTCCCCGTCCACCGACCCCGCCGGCTCCGCCGCTCCGAGGCGCTTCGGCGCATGGTTCGCGAAACCACCCTCGAACCCACGGACTTCATCTACCCGCTCTTCGTCAAGGAGGGCCGGGGCGAGCGCGTCCCCATCGCGTCGATGCCGGGCATCTTCAACTTCAGCGTGGATACGGCAGTCGAAGAGGCGAAGACGGCGCGCGACTTGGGCATTCCGGCGCTCATTCTCTTCGGCATCCCCGCTCGCAAGGATGCCCAAGGGACCGAGGCCTACGCCGCGGACGGCATCGTCCAGCGCGCGCTGCGGACCATCAAGGACGCCGTGCCGGAGCTCCAGCTCATCGCCGACGTCTGCCTCTGTGAGTACACCGACCACGGCCACTGTGGCCTGATGGCCAACGGCGAGGTCCAGAACGATGCCACGCTGCCGCTGTTGGCGCGCATGGCGGTGAGTTGTGCTCAAGCGGGAGCGGATATTGTTGCCCCCTCGGACATGATGGACGGGCGGGTGATGGCCATCCGAAGAGCGCTGCAGGAGGCCCACCTGGACACGCCCATTCTGGCCTACGCAGCCAAGTATGCCTCTGGCTTCTACGGGCCGTTTCGCGAGGCGGCTCAGAGCGCGCCCCAGTTTGGCGACCGGCGCGGCTACCAGATGGACCCGGGCAACGTGCGCGAGGCGCTGAAGGAAGTGATGCTCGACCTCGAGGAGGGAGCGGACCTGGTGATGGTGAAGCCGGCACTGGCCTACCTCGACGTCATCAGCAGGGTGAAAGAGCGGGTGGACGTCCCGGTGGCCGCCTACAACGTGTCCGGGGAGTACGCCATGCTGAAGGCAGCGGCGAAGATGGGCTGGGTGGAGGAGGACCGGTTGATTCTGGAAATCCTGACCTCCATCAAGCGCGCCGGGGCTGACTTGATTCTCACCTACCACGCGCTCGAAGCGGCCCGGCTTCTGGAAACGTGACCCGAAGTACTTCCACTCTTGCCCCGACGTCCACCTTGCAGTCGCCCCCGCGGGTAGCGGACACTACCGAGCCCCAGGTCCCGATGAAAAAGCGGCCTCGCCGCAAGCCTTCGAAACCCCCATCAGCCAAGCGGCGAAGCTTTCCTCCGGAGGCGTCGCTGCTGCAGTACAAGGTGGTGGAACTTTCGACGGTGGACGAAGCGGCCCTGGAGCAGGCCGTCAACGTCTGGGTGCAGCAGGGGTGGACGGTGGAGTCGGTGCACTTCGCGATGCGCGAGTCTAGCAAGCGGCCGGCGATGGCCTTCGTCTTCTTTACCCGGGCAAATCGCTCAGCACCCCACGACGCCGTTGCCGCGCACGCCCGGTTACAGCGGCTAGCCGAAGGAAGTCCGGCACCGGCCCGGGCCGGCTCCGAGGCGGCGTGGGAGCGGCTTGCCCAACTCGCCACTTCCGGCGAGCCAGAGCCGTGAGCACCTGGGACGTGCGGCCGGAGGGCCCGCGGTTGCAACTCGTGCCGAGCCAGGGCTCGCCCGAGTCGCCCTACCCACGGTGCTCGCGCGTCTTGCGAGTCCTGGCCCGCGCTGCGGATGTGGGCTTGGCCTATGCGCTGGCCCTTGCCACCGGCCGGGCCGGTCTGGTGGTAGCGCTCCTCTACCTCTTGTTCGCTGACGGCCTCTTCCACGGACAGAGTGCCGGCAAGCGCATTTTCGGCGTGCGGGCGGTGTTTCTGCCTCTGCGCGCCGGGGCGCGCTTCCGAGACAGCACCCTGCGCAATGCGCCCTTGGCCTTGGTGGTGCTGTTGCGAATGATGCCCGAACCCCTCGGGCTCAAGGCCTTTCTCGGAGGACTGGTGGTCATCGGTGGGGTCGAGTCGTGGAAGTCGTTGTGGGATCCACTCGGTCGCCGCTTCGGCGACGTGTGGGCCCAAACCCAGGTGGTGGATGGGAAGGTGGTCTCGGGAACGGCGGAGGAGGCAGCGCCGTCGAGCGTCGCCATTGGGCCGGGGCGTGGGATGAGTAGGACGCGTGACGGGCGTGCCGCTCGCTTCAAGAGGAGGCAACCCGCGTGCGCATCGCGCTGACTTACAACCTCAGGCTCTCGGACGCCGAGGAGGAAGCCGAGTTTGACACCGTCGAGACGGTGAATACGCTGGCTGGCGCCATCGAGCGGCTGGGCCATCGCCTGGAACGCGTGGAGGTCTCCGGCCCGGCGTCGCGGATTGTGGCCCGTCTCGAGGCCTATAGTCCGGACCTCATCTTCAACACCGCCGAGGGGCGGCGCGGCCGTTTTCGGGAAGCCTTCTATCCAGCGCTCTTCGACGAGTTGGGCATCCCCTACACCGGCTCCGACGCCTATGCCCTGGCCGTGACCCTCGACAAGCAGCTCACCAAGCTGATGCTGCGCGAGCATGGGGTGCGCACCCCGGGCTGGCAGTACGTCGAGCACCCAGAGGAGCTCAACCCTCGGGCGCTCCGTTTTCCGGTCATTGTCAAGCCCAACTTCGAAGGCTCTTCCAAGGGCATCACCCAGGACTCGGTCGCGGAGACGGTGGAAGAGCTCGAACAGAAGTGCGCGTTTGCGCTGGAGCGTTACCCGGCCGGCGTCCTGGTGGAGGAATACATCGCTGGCCGCGACATCACCGTCCCCTACCTAGCCGCGGTGCAGAACGACTTCGGGGGCGTGCTGTCCCCGGTCGAATACGTCATCGACCCGAGGCTGTCGGGCACACGCAAGTACGACATTTACGACTATGCGCTGAAAACCACCCATACCCAGGCGGTGAAGGTTCGGGCGCCGGCCAAGCTGAGCCCGGCCATGAGCGACGAGCTCCGCGAAACGGCCCGGAAAATCTTCCGCGTCTGTGACTGCCACGACCTCGGCCGGCTCGACTTCCGGTTGAGCGATGCCGGGGTACCCCACTTTTTGGAAATCAACGCTCTGCCCAGCCTGGAGCCGGGGGCTGGCATCTACGTGGCTGCCGAGCTGGAAGGGCTGCACCTGGACCGCGTCATCGACTCCATCATCGAAAGCGCCGCCAAGCGCAATGGCATCAAGGACAGCCCTCGGCGGCAGGGGAAGCCAACGCGGAAGTCGGGGCCCCTGCGGGTTGGCTTCGCCTACAACGTGAAGCGCATCCAGCCCACCGCCGATGCGCAGCAGGACAGCGAGGCAGAGTACGACGCGCCGAGCACCCTCCAGGCCATCCGCGAAGCCATTGCCTCCTACGGCCACGAGGTGATTGACCTCGAGGCCAACCAGGAGTTGCCCACCGTCCTGGCGGTGACCCCCATCGACGTGGTGTTCAACATCGCCGAGGGCTTCAAAGGGCGGAACCGCGAGAGTCAGGTCCCGGCGCTTCTCGAGCTGCTCGACATTCCTTACACCGGCTCTGACCCAGCCACGCTCTCCATCGCCCTGGACAAAGCGCTCGCCAAGCGCATCGTCCGCCAGCACAACATCTACACGCCGAACTTCCAGCTGATGGTGACCGGCAAGGAACGCCTGAGCCGGGAATTCACCCGCTTCCCGCTGCTCGCCAAGCCGGTGGCGGAGGGCTCCAGCAAGGGCGTCGTTTCGAGCAGCGTCTGTCAGACTGAAGTCGAGCTGCGCGAGGTGGTGCGAGACGTCGCCGGTAAGTACCAGCAGCCGGTGTTGGTCGAGGAGTACATCTCGGGGCGAGAATTCACCGTGGGGCTGCTTGGAGAACGACGTCCCAAGGTGTTGCCTCCGATGGAGATAGTGTTTCTCGACGAGACCGAAAAGACGCCGGTCTACAGCTTCCAGCACAAGCTCGATTGGAACGACCGCATTCGCTACGACGTGCCGGCCCGCCTCGAGCCCAACCTGCTGGAGAAGCTGCGGACCGCCGCGCGCGCCGCCTTCATGGCGCTTGGGTGCCGCGATGTGGCCCGCATCGACTTCCGCATGGACGAGCGGGGGAAGGTGTATTTCATCGAGTGCAACCCGCTCCCCGGCCTGACGCCGGGCTGGAGTGACCTGGTGCTCATCGCCCAGGGAGCCGGGATGGACTACCGGACGCTCATCGGGGAAATTTTGTCCGGCGCCATCCGCCGGTACAAGGAGCGGGAACAGCGTCGGGCGGCAGACCGCGAAGGGCCGGTCGTCAGCAACGGCAACGGGCAGGGCAGCACCTCGGTGGTGCTCGGCGCCGAGCTGACTGCGGACGTGCGGGAAGGCAAGGGTTAGCCCCCGGGGCGCTCGGCCGGCAGCCGACGCCGGTTCTCACCCTCGGGATGCGCACGAGCAGCTAAGGTCTGCCTTGGCCATGCCTGACGCACCTTCCGAGCCGCGCGTCCGCGCGCGGGCGCTGGACCTTCCGCTCGGCCGTTTCCGTCCCGGGCGGCACAACGCCATCACCGACGTGGAAGGGGTGCTGGTTGGGCACGCCACCATCATCCGCGGGGAGGGAAAGCTGCGGCCCGGACACGGCCCGGTCCGCACTGGCGTCACTGCCATCCTGCCCAGTCACGGCAACATCTTCATGGAGCGGCTGCATGGGGGGAGCTTCGTCCTCAACGGCGCTGGCGAGGTTTCCGGACTGACGCAAGTCATGGAATGGGGTCTTCTCGAGACGCCCATCCTTTTGACCAACACCATGTCGGTGGGGGCCGTCTCGGACGCGGTGGCGCGCACGATGGTGGAGCGCTACCCCGGCATCGGCGATGAGCACGACGTCATCATCCCGGTGGTGGGGGAGTGCGATGACAGCTGGCTGAACGACATCGCCGGGGTGCACGTGCACGAAGACCACGTGCGCGCCGCCATCGCCGGCGCCACGTCCGGGCCGGTCGCAGAGGGCAGCGTCGGCGGCGGGACGGGGATGATTACCTGCGACTTCAAGGGAGGCATCGGGACCAGTTCCCGGAAATTGCCCGAGTCGCACGGTGGCTACACCTTGGGCGTGCTGGTGATGTCCAACTTCGGGAAGATGCGCAACCTCCGAGTGGGGGGCCTCCCGCTGGGCGAGGTGCTGGAGGAGCGCTTCCAGAGCGTGCCGCGCCGGCAAGACAGCTACGGCAGCATCATCGCCGTGGTGGCCACCGACGCCCCGCTGCTACCGAACCAAATTTCCCGACTCTGCAAGCGTGTCGGTCTGGGCATTGGCCGGGTCGGCAGCTACGCCGCGCATGGCTCGGGGGAGATTGTGGTGGGTTTCTCTACCGCCAACATCATCCCCCGTCGGACAAAGAAGATGGTCACCAAGGTGAAGCTGCTCCTCGACCAGCGGCTGGACCCGCTTTATGAGGCGGTCATGGAAGCGACCGAGGAGGCCATTCTCAACGCCATGTGCATGGCCGGGCCGATGACGGGCATCAACGGGCACACCTGTCCGGCCTTACCCCTGGACGAGGTGCGCCGCTTTGTGGCGCTCTTCCAGCCGGTGCTCCCGCGCCGGCGGCGTACGGGGACGGCCAGCGCCCCGTCCGGGGCCGAACGCTCCGGCACGGTGACGGTGGCCGAAGCCCTTCCCACCGCCGTCCGCAGCGCGGAGGGGATTCCCTTTCCCACCAAACCGGCCCCCACCGAGTGACGTGCCGCCAGCGGCAAAAGGCCCGTTCCCGGCCGGAAGCCGCGAGGGCCTCGCCTTGGTACACCGGCCTCTGCTAGACGAACCGCCCGTCCTAAGGGGATGGGCGAAAGCGAAACGAGGACTCACTCGATGGCACGCAGCCGCAGCAAGCACCAACGTAAGCGGATGAAAATTCGCCAGGCGTGGAAAAAGCGCCGCAACAACCAAAAGAAAGCGGCCACCAAGACGGCCGTCAGCAAGCAAGCGAAGGCCCCCGCAGCTTAAGTTGACGCCGCGCGTCACAAACGCTTGACCTGTTAGCGCGACGCGTTATAAAGAACGCGTGTGGGCGACGCTCGTTCCATTCCGCCCGAGGAGCGCACCATGGCGAAGACTGATGTGCAGGGGTTTGTGAAGGGGCAATTCAACGTGGCGCAGAAGCGCCTGGTAGCGTTTGAGGCTGAGGCGGAGAAAGTCCTCAAAAACCTCATCGCCCGAGGCCAGGACTCGCGCAAGGAGCTGGATGCGCTTTTGGAGCGTCTCAGCGCGGCCGAGCTCAAAGTCCTCAACGGCTCACTGCGTGAGCTTGCCAAGCGCGCGCAGGAGGCCTCCACCGAGGCCCGAAAGAAGTTGGAGGAGTTCCAGGCGCGCGTGCTGGAAGTCGCCGGCGTGGCCAGCCAGCACCAGGTGCGCGCCCTCAAGGGCCAGCTGAACAAGCTTTCTCGCCGGCTGGACACGCTCGCTGGCGACAAGCCCGACGCCCGCGCCTAAGCAGTTGAAACCAGGGTCCGAAAGGACCCTGTGGGCCTGGCGACTTTCGGGCGCTGACCCTGGGGGCACCTTACACTTGGCGACGGGTAAGGGGGTTGTCACCCCCACTGCCCGTACGCGCACCGAGGAGTGTCTCCATGAATGAGGCAAAGGAAAAACGGCCGCTTAGTGACGTGGTCGAGCGCATGTGGGCTCAGGCCCTAGTCACGGTCTCCTCCGTCGAGGAGGAGGCGGCACAAGTGGTGCAGCGCCTGCAGGCCGTGGCCGGATGGAGTCAGGACGAGATGCGGCGGCAGGTGGCGGAAGTCTCCGAACGGCTGGCCAGCCAACGCCAGACGCTGGAGAAGGGAATTGAGGACGGGGTACGGCGAGCGGTGGCGCGGCTTCGCGTTCCGCGGCGTGAACAAATTCAAGCTCTTCAAGCCCGGCTCGACCGCCTGGCGGCCCGGTTGGACAAGCTGGACCCAAGGCGCCCTCCGGGCTGACGGCCCCGCCGGTCACACTTCTCTCTTCCCCTATGCGCCGGCTCCTTTTTCAGCTCCACGCACTGTCCTCGCACTGTGCGGTGCTGCCCTTGTTTGCCGGGCTGCTCGTCCTTGGGGCGGCCCGCGTCGAGGGCGTGGTTCTGGGCCGAGCACCGCCGCCACGGGTGGCGGTTGCCTCCCAGGTTGCGCCGGACCAGGCCCTCATCGACGCGGTGTTGGCCAAGCGCGCACCGGACCTGGGCGTCACCTTGCGGACCCAAGTGGGACGGGCCATCGCCGAGGAGGCCCGCCGGGCAGGCTATGACCCGCTGCTCGTCTTGGCCGTCATCGACGTGGAGAGCGACTTCGACGAGGGCGCCGTTAGCTCGCGGGGCGCCCGAGGGCTAATGCAGATTCGCCCCAGCACCCTGCAATTCGTCGCAGAGCGCGAAGGGTTGCGCCTGTCCGCGGAAGAGGTCCAAGCCGACCCCGCGCTGTGCGTGCGGCTAGGCATCCGTTACCTCCGCTCGCTGCAGGACCGCTTCGCAGGTGACTTGGAGCTCGCGCTGATGGCGTACAACGGGGGACCGGACCGGATTCGGCAGGCGCTTCGGTCCCGCGAGCTCGACTCCTTCCGTTTTTACCCCCGGCGGGTCAAGCGGCGCTTCGTTCGCTTCCGGACGGGCGAGGGCCTCCTCGGCGACTGGGCGCTGGCCCAGCGTGAACACTGACCGTCGGCGCCTTGCAGCCGCTCGCGCGGCGTGGCAATCAGGTGAGTCGGGCCTGCCTTGTTCAACCTCGATGAGACCGTTCGCGTCCTGGACGCCACCCGCGAGCAACTCGCGGCGCTCTTTCAGAGCATCAACGCGCCGCACGTGGCGATTCCGGGCCGCCGGGCCGGCCCGGCCCAGGCCTTCATCGCCTGCCTGCGCAGCACCCAGGGTTTCACCGTCACCGTCTACCTGTGGCTGAGCGAATCCAAGGATTGCGCGGTGTACCTCACCGACGGCGTCGCGCAGACGCCAGAGGACTACCGGACGTTGCAGACCGACGCGCTGGCCTTCGTCGAGTCCATGGGTTTCATGATGGACAACCTCAACTACCGGGCCCTGCCCCCGGAGCGTCAGACAGAGGTGCTGGTCTCGCTGCCCATGTACCGCAGCCGGACAGCCCCCACACCCAGCTCGCCGGGAGAGCGCCCCCAGCTCTCCCCCGTGGCGCGGCTGGCCCGCCTCTTCTCCTCCTTCTGAAGATGACCTACCGCTCGGTGTCACCCGTGGCGCTGTGGGGCGCCGCTCTTCTCTTCGCCGGGTGCCAGCACGGACCGGACGCCAAGGCCCAACACGCGGCGGAGATTCAGAACGACCTCGCCGTGGGCTCGCTCAACCAAGGGGACTACCAGTCCGCCTATCAAGAATTTCAGCAAGCCATCGAAATCGACGACACCATGGCCGACGCCCACAACGGCCTCGGGCTGGTGTTGCACCTCAACTACCAAAAGCTCAGCGAGGCGGAGGCCCAGTACAAGCGCGCCATCCAGCTGCGGCCAACCTTCTCCGAGGCGCGGGTGAACCTCGGAAACCTCTACCTCGATGAGGGCCGGTACGACGACGCCATTGCCCAATACGAAATCGCCCTCAACGACATGCTCTACCGGACACCCCACTTTGCCCAGTCCAACATGGGCTGGGCGCTCTACAAGAAGGGGCAGACCGAACGAGCCATCGAGTCGGTGCGGGCCGCCGTCACGTCGGTCCCGAATTTCTGCGAGGGCTGGCGGACGCTGGGGCTCATCTACGAAGGCAGTGGCCATACCGAGAAGGCCTGCGACGCGTTCCGCGAATTCGCGCAGGACTGCCCGGCGGTGGCCGACGCGCACCAGCATCTGGGCCTCTGCCGAGCGAAATTGGGCCTGAACGAGCTTGCCCGGGTGAGCTTCGCCGCCTGCGTCGAGCACGCCGGCCCCGGCGCGCTGCGCGAGAACTGCGTCAGCTACCTCGCGCGACTGGGAGGACCCCCGCCGGCTCCACCCCACCCGTCGCCGTCGCCGCCCAACCCCTAGAGGCTTCCGAGTGGAGGCCTTCATCCGCGAGGCGAACGCTTTGTTGGCCATGCTCGACGAGGAGCTGGCCGCGCCCCACCGCGCCTCGGGGGCCTCCGACGCTGAGCTACGTTTCATCCTCGGCCTGGTGGAGAGAATGCGCGACGTGGCCATTTCCGAGGAGCTTCCCCCGGGCTCGGCTCGCACCGTCGGCCTCGGTCGCCACGTGGTGGACCATTGGACGTTTCGCACGCGGCTAGGAGAACGGCTGGTCGGGCTCGAGCAATGGTTTTCCAAACTCCCCCCGCCACCGGAAGCTTGATGGAGCGTTTCGTCGACGAAGCGGTCGTCCTCGGGACGGTGGATTACGGCGATGCCGACCGGCTGGTGACACTCTTCACCAAGGGGGCCGGGAAGCTGTCTGCCTTCGCCGCCGGAGCTCGCAAGAGCCGCCGACGTTTTGCCGGGGCCCTCGAGCCATGTACCTGGCTCAAGGCGCAGCTGGTGGAGCGGCGGGGAGCGACGTTGCGGCTCGACGGGGTGGATGTGGTCCGCTCCTTTGCCGGTCTGCGCTCGGACCTCTCGCGCATTGGCCGCGCCCTGTACGTCATCGAGCTCTGCCGGGAGCTGGTGCGTGACCGGGAGCCGCACACCGAGCTCTTTGAGGCCACCACGGCATGGCTCGGGCTCCTCGAGCAAGGGGCCGCTGGGCCGACCTCGCTTTTGGCCTTCGAGCTCGAGGCCCTCTCCTTTGCTGGCCTGCAGCCCCGTTTTGACGCCTGCTCGGTGTGCGCTGGCGTGCTCGGGAGCGAGCCCCGCTTCGACGCCGCCCACGGCGGCGGGGTGTGCGCCAAGTGCCAAGGGCGGGCCCCCGGCGCAGCCCGGGTGGCCCCCGAGCTGCTCGAGGCGTTGGCTGCCCTTCAGGCCGGGCAACGGACGCCCTTGAACCCGCCGCTGCGAGCTCGGGCGCGGGTGCTCCTCAACGCCTTCATCTCCCACCACCTGGGGCGCGAGCTGAGAAGCGTCGACTTCCTCCAGCAGCTGGGCGTCGACTGAAAAGTCGGCCAAAGCCCTCGGCACCTACCCCAAGGGGCCCTTTGGCTCTGGCCTCGCCCACCCCGCGGCGGCACCGACCAAGCGCCCGCCGGGGGAACCGCTGCCAGCGGTCCTAGGGGTAGCTCGAGGCTGGGCAGTAGCCGGACAGTGGAGAACAGGCGCTGAAGTACTGGTAGGGCTGTCCGTCGGGCCCGGCGCAGAAGTAGCTCGGGGATTCGTTGACCGGGTTGAAGAGGGTGCACTGGACATCGCCCGGTGGCTGGCAACCGGGGTCCCCGGGCCCGCTGCAACCGTAGATGACTGGATTGCAGGAGAAGCCGCCGGGGCAGTCCGCGTCGCTGGTGCAGGTGCTGCCGCAGAAGAGCGCGGTCTGGCCGGAGATGATGAACTGAAGGCACGAGCTGGCCGGCCCGCAGTCGCTGTCTTGCCCGCAGTCGGCGCAGTTGGTGTCACCCGCGCTGGAGCTACAGGTGCCCGAGGCCGTGTCGCAGAAGGAGTCGGGCGGGCAGGAGTCGTTGGTGAGGCAAAAGGGTTGGCAGTTGCCCAACACCGGCGGGCTCACGCCGAGATTTGCTCCGACGCAAGCCGGCTCGGACTGGGTGGGGGAGGGCTGGAAGGGACAGTCCGACGTTGTGTAGCAACCCTCGACGCAAGTCCCGCTTTGACAGACCTGGCCGAAGGGGCACTCGGCGTCGACGGCGCACGACGCCACGGTGGGTTGAATGCAAACGTTGGTGGTGATGTTGCAGTACGTGCCCGAGGGGCAGTCCAGGTTGGTGGTGCAGCTCGACGCCGACTGGCAAGAGCCGACGCTGTTGCAATAGTCGCCGGCCGGACAGCCTGAGTCGTTGAGGCACTGGCACGCCCCGGAGGTGGGGTTGCAGAGGTTGTTCGCCGGGCAAGCGTTGGGGTCGCTCGGGTCGCAAACGCACCGACTCCCGGACGGGCTGAGGATGAAGCCTGCCGGGCAACAGCCGCTTCCCGCGCAGACGCAAGCCCGTACCGCGGCGCTGTAGCTGTAGCTGCTCGGGCACCCGGCGTCGTCTGCCAGGTAGCAGACGTTTCGGACCGAGTCGAAAGCGTAGTTGAGCGGGCAGCAGCTGTCGGCCTGGCAAACACACCGTTGGACGCCGGCGTCCGCGTCGTAGCCGAAGCCCACCGGGCAGCACCCATCCGAGGCGCAGCGGCAGCCCTGGGCTACCGAGTCGAAGGTGGAGCCGCTCGGGCAACAGCCCTCGCTCTCACAGCTGCACAGCTGTTGCGCGGCGTTAAAGACATACGGCTCGGGACAACAACTGGTGTCTTGGCAGACGCAGGCGTTGCTGGTGGCCGAGTACTGGTAGCCCGCCGGGCAGCAGCCATCGAGGCCGCCGTCGACACTGGTTGCTTGCGCGCACAGAGTGCCGAGCTCAGTCCGGCCGCATGCCGCAGCGGCTGCCAGGACGATGAGCACCAAGCCGGGGGCAAGGACGCGGCGCATGTCAGCTGGAGATGGCGTACAGAATTTGGATGTTGGCCCCGGGCGGAGGGATGTAGGCCCCTTCGAAGAGGATGCTGTTGGTACCGGCCTGGTACTGCCAACCGTTGACGACGTCTTGGGGGATGGCGGTCCCATTCACCGTCACGCTGAGCGTTCCAGCCACCGGGGTGACCGTCAGCGGGAAAACGCGCCGGAGCGTGTTCAGCGCCTCGACCACGCGCTGAAGCGTGCCGGCGAAGTCCGTGTCGCAGATGCTGCCCACCACGCCTCCGGTCCCGAAGGACACCGCTGCGTAGCGGACCGCTGGCTCTGCCATGCCTCCGAATTTGCCAACGTCCGCCGCCGGGGTGCAGCCGTTGGGGATGTCGCCCGCGATGGTGGAGAAGGTGACCAGTCGCTCGTTGCCGGGGCCCTTCACTCCCTGGAAGAAGCGGATGGAGTAGTCCGGGTCGGCATAGCTCGCGTCGTCGCTATTGCTGACGACAATCGCCGCCAGTGCCGCATTGGGGCGAACGAAGCCTGCGTTGCTGCCGCCCGGACTGGCATTGGGTGGGGTGAGCGCGAGCTCAGCAGTGCGTAGGCCGAGGTCCCAATGCAAGCGGCTGTCGGGAAAGGTGGTGAGCTCCTGGAACACGGCTGCGGCGTTGGGCGTGGCCGGCGTGATGATGCTCAGACCCGGTGCCACGGTGACGCTTGCCCGCAGCTGCCCAAGGGTGGCCTCGCTTCCGCCGTCGGCACTGGCATTTAGATTGGTGACTCCAATCTGGTAGTCGCTCTGGATGTTTGTCAGCTCGGTCAGAAAGCCCTGGAAGTCGCTCCCCAGGACGAGACGCTCGTCGGCCATCTTGCCCGAGTCGTCGATGAGCCAGAGGATGTCGACCACTCCGTTGGCCTGCGTGAAGAGGTCGGTCTGGAACGACGTCAGCACTGGGGTGCTGCCCAAGGGAACCTTGGTGCTAATGGCCGGCGGCAATAGGGCAACGGGCGAGAGCTTTGGTGGAGCGACGTTCGGGACGCCGGGCCCGCCGTCACCTCCGCTTCCGGCTGTGCCGCAGGCCGCGGTCAGGACGAAGCAAAGGAGGAGGGGAACCCGAGGGGTGCGCACGTGGCCAAGAACTCACGCGAGCATCTCGCGGCACTCTGCAGCGCGCAAGCTTCGGGCCAACATGGTGCTAACCTTCCACACACGCCGCTGATGCGATTCGCCCTCCCGCTCCTCCTTGCTGCCAGCGCCTTGTCGGCCTGCAACTGCGGCAGCAGCAGCAGCAGCGCCGCGCCGACCCCAGTCACGCTTGTCTTCACCAATACCTCGTCCGCTCCAGTCTTCATCGACGCCACCGACTCCACCTACGGGCTGGTCATCACTCCGCAGGGGTCGGCCGTGACAGCTCCGGCGTACTTGGAGACGCTTCCGGAGGACTGCAGCTGCTTGAGTTGCGCCGCCATCTGCGGCGCCGACGGTTGCATCGGCAGCAGTTGCTCGCCTCGAGAAACCACCCTCCAGATGGTGGAGCTGCTAGCGCCGGATGCGTCTGTCCAACGGCAGTGGCCGGGCGTCTACGTCGACCCGTCCACACAAAACTGCGGCCCGACGCTGGGGGACCAGCCGTGCTTGCAGCAGCGGAACGATGGTCCAACGGACGCCTTCACCGCGCGCATTTGCTACGCGCTTTCGGTCAGTGGCGGAGCGGCGGCCGACGCAGGCGTCCCCTTCGCTGGAGCGCTCCCGAGCGACTCACTGGTTTGCGCCACAAAGGACTTCCAACCGCAGCAGGGGACGGTGTCCCTGACTCCTCCGGCGCCTTTGGCCTGCGACGCCGGAAGCTGCCCCAGCGGGCAGCTCTGCTTCTCCGGCCTTTGCACCAGCAGCTGCCCGGAGAACAACTTCCCCTCTTACGGCGATGGGTACTCCGTCAACGTCGGCACGCCTTCGGGCTCCTTCTTTCTGCAGACCAGCTCTGCGACGAGCACCGTCTCGAGCGGCACCGGAGCGCTGACCAGCATCTCCTACCAGAGCGGCACGACGTTCCTCAGCCTCGCCACCGACGGAGGCCTGTTGACCGGGAGCGTCGCGTTCACCGTCCCGCAAGTCGGCAGTGGCTGTTGTCTGGAGGCATTTTTCCCCCCGGAAACGCTCACCGTCACGGTGACCGAGACGCCCTCTGGTAGCGGGAACCGGGGCCTCGTCATCCGCGACGTCAACGGCCAGCTCATCGAAGCTGTGGACATGGCCACCAACGTGCCGGTCCTCAATTCCACCGGCACTTCGCCTTTCGTCGTCACGCCGTCCACCACTCCGCTCGGTTGTGCGCCGGCGCAGGTCGGCTGCAATGCCATTTTCGCCGGCACCGTCTTTGCGACGCCGGAGGGCGCCGCACCGCTTGTCCTCCCCGGCCAGGTGACTGAGCTCACGACGTCCGGGGCCAGCTTCGCCGTCCTCAACGTCACCAATACCCGCTACTTCCTGACCTCCAGTGACCCAACCGCCTGCGGAGGGCTCATACCGCTCGCGCCCTACCTCATCCTCAATAGCCGTCCTTGAGACAGCCGGGTGGGGGGACGGCCCAACGCTCGAGGCGGCCGCCAAGTGGCCACCGGGTTTCGGTGTCTTGACCCACCTGCCGGCGCTCTCTAAGGTCCGCCGCCCCGAAAGCCCCCCCAAGGGGCAAGCCTATGTACTTCCAGGACCTCATTCTCACCCTGCAGAAACACTGGGCAGCCCTGGGGTGCGTCCTCGCCCAGCCCTACGACGTGGAGGTGGGCGCCGGAACCATGGCCCCAGCCACTTTTCTCCGGGCGCTCGGGCCGGAGCCGTGGAACGTGGCCTATGTGCAGCCCTCGCGCCGGCCGGCCGACGGCCGCTTCGGGGAGAACCCGAACCGGCTGTACCAGCACCACCAATTCCAGGTGGTGCTCAAGCCCTCGCCGAAGAATGTCCAGGCGCTCTACCTCGACTCGCTGCGCGCCATCGCCATCGACCCTCTGGCCCATGACATTCGTTTCGTGGAGGACGACTGGGAGTCTCCCACCCTCGGAGCGTGGGGACTCGGCTGGGAAGTGTGGTGCGACGGAGAGGAGATTACCCAATTCACCTACTTCCAGCAGTGCGGCGGCTTCGAGTGCCGACCGGTGTCGGCCGAACTCACCTACGGGCTCGAACGCATCTGCAAGTACTTGCAGGGGGTGGACAGCGTGTACGAGCTGGAGTGGACCCGCGGCGTGCGCTACCGCGAGCTCTTTCAGGCCAACGAAGTCGAGATGAGTGCCCACGCTTTCCGGGCCTCCGACGCTGCGATGCTCTTCGCCCTTTTCGCCGCCCATGAAAAGGAGTGTCAGAGTCTGCTCCGCCAGGACCTGCCTCTGCCGGCCTATGACCAGGCCCTCAAGTGCAGCCACATCTTCAACCTGCTCGACGCCCGGCGAGCCATTTCGGTGACCGAGCGGCAGGGCCTCATCAAGCGGGTGCGGGACAATGCCCGTGGCTGCGCGGAGGGTTTTCTTCGCTCGCGGGAGCGGCTCGGGTACCCCCTGTTGAAGACGCAGTGGACGGTGGGGGAGCAGCCTCCGGTGCTGGAGGGCACCCCTTCGTCCGACTTTTGGAAGACGGTGTCCTTCGACAAGAAGGCGGAGCCCGAACGCCGTGGCTGAAAGCCTTCTTTTGGAAATAGGGACGGAGGAGCTCCCCGCGTCCTTCGTGATACCGGCGCTCGAGGAACTGGAGCGCTCGCTCAAGGAGCGACTGGTGGGAGCGCGGCTCAGCCACGGGCTGATTCGGCCGCTCGGGACGCCACGCCGCCTGGCAGTCCTCGCCGAGGGCGTCGCTGAACGAAGCGCGGACTTGCGCCGCCAGGTCCTCGGTCCTCCCCTCAAGGCGGCCTTTGCGGCGGATGGCAAGCCCACCCGGGCCGCGGAGAAATTCGCGGAGGGGCACGGACGTCCGGTCACCGAGCTGCAACGCGTCCAGACGCCAAAGGGCGAATACCTGGCGGTGGAGGTGGAAGAGCAGGGGAGGGCGGCGCAGGAGCTGTTGCCCAAATTGCTCTCGGCGTTGGTG
Organism: Myxococcaceae bacterium; assembly: GCA_052143535.1. Classification (GTDB taxonomy): domain Bacteria; phylum Myxococcota; class Myxococcia; order Myxococcales; family Myxococcaceae; genus JADGRA01. The sequence continues at coordinate 25,214 of JBKQSS010000020.1, forward strand.
CACGGCCTCACCTTTCGTAAGTCCATGCGCTGGGGCGAGGTAGAGCAGTCCTTCGCACGTCCAGTGCAGTGGCTGGTGGCGCTGTACGGCTCGGCGATTGTCCCCTTTGTCTTTGCCGACGTGCGAAGCGGACGCGACACCCAGGGCCACCGCTTTCTTGCGCCGGCCGCCATCCCGCTGGCCCATGCCTCAGAGCACGCGGCCGCTCTCGAGCGCGCACACGTCGTGGCCGACGTCGCCGAGCGGCGCTCGCGGCTGCACCGGGCGGTCCGCGAGGCGGCCACCCGCGCCGGGGGCGTCCTGCGAGAGGACGAGGGCCTCCTCGACGAGGTGACCCAGTTGGTGGAGCTCCCTTGCCCGGTGGTTGGCAGCTTCGAGGAGCGCCACCTGGAGCTACCGCCGGAAGTCCTCGTCCAGGAGATGCGCGCCCACCAACGCTACTTCTCGGTGATGGACGCGCGAGGAAAGCTGCTCCCCCGCTTCGTGGCAGTGTCGAACACGCCAGTGCGTGACGAGGCGCTCTCTCGCCGAGGCTACGAGCGCGTGCTCGGCGCCCGCCTCAGCGACGGACGTTTCTTTTTTGACCAGGACCGCCAGACGCCCCTCGCGGCGCGCGTCCCCGAGCTGGCCCGGGTGGTGTGGCAGGCACAGCTCGGCAGCTACGGGGAGAAGGTGGAACGACTCCGCGCCCTGGCCGCGTGGCTCGGCCAGGAGGCCGGCCTCGAGGCGCTTCGGGCAACCGTCGACCGTGCGGCCTTCCTGGCGAAGGCAGACCTGGTCACCGGCATGGTGGGAGAGTTTCCGGACTTGCAAGGGGTGATGGGCCGCGAGTACGCACTGGCCAGCGGGGAGACCCCGCAGGTGGCGCTGGCCATCGCCGAGCACTACCTGCCGCGCGGCCCCAGTGACCCTCTGCCCAGCGAAGACGCAGGAGCGCTGGTTGGCATGGCCGACCGGCTGGACAGCTTGGCCGGGCTCTTCGCCTTGCGAAAGGAGCCGAGCGCCTCCGCCGACCCGTTCGGCCTGCGGCGCGCCTGCCTGGGCGTCATTCGCCTCATCCTCGGGCGCGGCTTTCGCCTCCACCTCAGCCGGGCGCTCGACGAGGCGCTGCGGCTGCTGGCCCCCAAGCTTCCCCAGGCGGACCTGGCCGCAACCCGAGCGGAGCTGCTCGACTTCTTCCGAGGGCGCTTGCGCGCGCTGTGGACCGAGCGCGTGCGGGCGGACGTCGTCGAGGCGGTGCTGGCGGCTGGCTTCGATGACCTTCGGGGTGCCGAGGCGCGCGTCCAGGCGCTGGCGGCCCTGGTGGAAACCCCGGGCTTTTTGCCCCTGGCCGAGTCGGTGAAACGCGCGGTCAACATCGTCGAAAAGCAAGGGCGGGACGTCCAGGGCGACGTCCCGCAGGAGGCCCTCTTCGAGCAGCCGGCCGAGCGGACGCTGCACCGGCTGGCGTTGTCCGCCCAGGCGCAGGTTTCTGCCGCACTGGCTGCGGAGGATGTCCCCGGGGCGCTGTCCGCGGCCACTTCGCTCCAGGGGCCGGTGGCGGCTTTCTTCGAGACCGTTCGAGTGATGGCCGAGGACAGCGCCGTGCGTGAGAACCGGGTGCGTCTGTTGCGCCAGGTGGCGCAGGTATTTTCCCCGCTCGCAGATTTCGCACGCATCCAGGGCGATGCGGGAGGAGCAACATGACCGCCGCGTTCCTCGCCCTGGCGCTGCTCGCCACCAGCCCCGCTCCGGTGCCCCTCGAGCCGGAAATCGACAGCCAGACGCGCGAGGACGACGAGCTACCCCCCTCCTCGTACATCCCCTATACGCCGCACTTCGGCGGCAAGAAGCTGGCAGGCGCGAGCTGTCTTCAGGCCGACGCCGCAGCCACTGTGCGGACCACCCTGGACCAGGCGCAGCTGCTTGCCCAAAGCAAGGAGGCGGCGCAGCTCGAAAAGGCCCTCGCCAAGCTGAAGCACGTACTGGCGGTCGAGCCGCGCACCGGCTGGGCTTACCTCACGCTCGGTAGTGTTTATGCGAAGTTGGGCAACGGCGCCGAGGGAGCCCGGGCCTACGAGACGTACCTGCTCTCCTGTCGACGGGCACCGAATACCGACCGGGTGCAGCGCATTCTGATGGACTACTGGCTCAAAACTGGGGGAAAGACGCTGTGAAGGGAAGAGCAGCAGGCTGGCGGGCGTTCGAAAGCCGCTTGCCGAGGCTCGACGGCCTTTCCTAGGATGCGCGCCCCCTTGAAACACCGAGCCCCGCTGCTCTGTTGTCTGCTTGCTCTGTCGTGTGCGCAGTACCCCGCCCCACGGCCGTCGCCTTCGGACCGCTTTTATTTCCCCACCAGTCTCGCCTTCTTCCTGCCCCCCGGGGCGACGAGCGGCATTCTCTACGTGGCGTCGGCCAACTACGACCGCCGCTATGACCAGGGAAACATGCTGGCGGTGAACCTGGACCGCGTCCAGGCACCGGCTGTGCCCGGCCTCCCCGCCGTGACCGGCCTGCCCGCGCCCGGATTCACCGTCTCGGACACCTCGCCGGCGCTTCAGTTTACGGACCTCGCCACCAACCCCGGCGACGACGTGCAAATTCAGAGCTTCGCCGCCGAGATGCTGCGCGACCCGGTGGGCTACGGGGGACGCCCGCGGCTCTGGGTGGCCACCAGAGCCGAAGGGGACTTGCTCGAGCCCATCTCCACCGACCCCGGCGGGGAGGGGCTGGTCTGCGTGCCGGCTGGCAACAACTGCGTCTTCAGCGGCATTTCTCTGGCTGTCGAGCAGGACGCCCAGGGTGGCACCGGGGAGCCGGCAGCACCGCAGCCCTACGGGCTTGGGCTGTCGGTCGACGACGGCCTGGTGCCGGGAGAGATTTGGGTGACGCACATCCGCCCAGCGGATGAACCGCCCACCAGCGGGTTGGACCTCGACAACTATGTCGTTCACCTCGACGCGCGCAGTGCGATTCCGGTGGTCAACGTCCCGGACAGCTTCGTCTCGATTGGCCTCGGCTCGGGGAACTCGCTCTTCGTCGGACGCAACAACGTCTGGATTTCCGGTCGCTCTCAGCTCACCCAGACCGCCCTCGACGTGCTGATGCGCTTGGTTGACCGGTACACCGACGACACTTATTTCCCGCAAATCGCACTCCAGTACGCGGACTCTCAAGCGCGAGGACTGGCGGTTCGGGCGGACGAATCCCGCATCTACCTGGTCGGAAACGTCCCGGACACCCTCTTGGTCATCGACGTTGCTCAGCCCTTCAGCCAGTACCCGACGCTCACCGTCGTTCGCGCCGTCCCGCTGCCATCGGGGCCCAACGCGATTCGCCTTTTGGAACGTCCGGGCGCCGGCGACGTGGCCGTCATCACCTGCCAGAACGATGGTTCGGTCGCCATTTACGACGACGACTTGGGCCAGCTGGCCACCGTCATCACCGGGGTTGGCATCGCCCCCTACGACGTCGTGGTCGACGAGCGGGGGGACACCGCCCGCTTCTTCGTCTCGAACTTCGATGACGGCCGGGTGGCGGTCATCGACGCCTTGCTCGGAGGGCCGGGGCAGCCGCTCGACGCCCGCATTGTCGCCTATCTAGGGCAGCAGCAAGGATGCATCCTGAGCACCGACGACTCGAACTGCGTGGGCAGTCAGTGAAGGCGCGCTCGCGTCTTGCGCTCTTGGCCACCGGCCTAGCGGCGGCGGGGTGTGGCCAGGCGGAGTTGCCGGGCACCGGCGGCCTCAACGGCGTCAACACCTTGGCGGTGGTGCGGGTGGCCGGGCTGGACGGTGGAGCGGTAGTCGACGCGCTTTACGGCCAAACGGCTTTCATCACCTCCAGCAACTCCAACGACTTGAAGGGGCTGGACCTCATCGTCACCGACCCGAGCCAGAGTCGGAACTACGTTCCTGCGCCCAACCCGCTGCAGCCGCTCTCCATCCCCACGGTGGACTACCCCATCGAGCTTGCGCCGAGCGTGCGCTACGGCAACATCAACACCACCCAGACGTACTTTCCCAGCGGCCACATGGACGGCCAACTGCTCACCGGGATGCTGCTTTTCGTCCGAGGCTCGGCCAGCCCCAACATTTCGGTGATTGGTGTGGCCAACGTCCCGGAGAGTCTCCGCCAGTTGACCAACGGCCTGTTGGTCCAGAGCGCCGGGCCGGTCACCGCCATCTCCGCCCGTCTCACCAGCAACGAGCAAAACGTGGTGCTGTACTACGCAACCTTCGACGGGCAGAACGGCACGGTGTGGGAGCGGGTGCTTCAACACCCCCCGACCACCAGCCCCAGCTTCAGCCCGCCGTTTCCGACATCACTCACCAACCTCTTTGACTGCAGCACTCCGCCTCCGACGCTCCCGCCCACCACCCTCTACATCTGTCCCCCCCGGGCGGTGCGGACGTACCAGAATGCATCCATCTCTGCGCTTCAGGTGCTTCCCACACTGCCCACGGATTTGCCCCTTCCGGTGCTCGGCGGGGTAGAAGGCGGCCGGCTGGGAGTGGCACTGCGCGACTTGGTTCCCCCGCTGAGCGACCCCTCGCTGTCCAACTCGGGCGAGGTGCTCATCATCAATCCGGCGGTGACGGCGGACCTCGACGCAGAAGGGACTTCGACGGACCCTTTTTTTCGCATCGTCCGCTTCTTCGCCCCCTTCAACAATCCCGAGCCGCCGCTCATCCCCAATGCGGCCCCCCAGCCGCCCATCCGGCAGCTGATGACGCACCCGCGTGCGTACAGCGTCGTCGCCGATGGTGGCACGCCGGTTTTGGCCAATGGAGCGCCGCCCATTCTGGCCTTCGAAGGAGCGCGACTCTTCGGCGTGGTGGACGAATCCTCCTGCTACGGGTCGCCCAACTGCAGTGGAATTCTCGCCGTCGACGCGCTGCCTTTTCTCACCGACGGAGGCGTCAACTCCAACTATGGGTTGCTCGCCTTCGACAACTCGGACTGTCTGCAGATTGCACCAGACGGCACGCAGTACTGCGCGAACATTGTTGGCACCACCAACCGGATGCTCGCATTGCGACCGGGGAGCCCCCCGAGCCCTCTGTACCCTCCGTGTGAGTCCTGCGGCGGCGGGACCGGCATCATCCAGGGCGTCGCCATCGAGTCGGCGGTCACCATCCCGGCGCCGACCGCCTACAACTACGGCCTCATTCCCTTGCTGGGAGTGGTTACCGTCTCGGCCGAGAGCCTGGACCACACCGCCGCCCAAATTTTCTTCTTCGACGCGGTCGGCCTTCGCTCGCTGAACGAGACCCCGGGCCCGGGCATCCTCTATGGCGTGGACCTGGTGACACCGGGAGGCATCGAGACGGTCATCGACGGGGGCGGGGGCGGAAGCATTCCGTACGTCACTGCCAACATCGGCGTGGGGCTCTACCCGAACCAGACCGAGACCCTCACCATCATGAACGAGGGGGAGATTCCCGGCCTCACCAACATTCTGGCCATCCCTTACGACGGCGGGGTGCAAGAGGACGGCGGCCCTGCTGAAATTCTGGCGTGGCCGGTGCCGGACGCGGGTGCAGCCATCGCGCTGGCCGCGCTCGAGGTGAATGACTTGCTCTTTCCCATCAATCTCTCCGGGACCCTGTGCACCCTGTCGGGTCCTGGTGGCTCAGTCGTCAATCCCTACCTCCTGGTCATCGGCGTCGACGACGCCGGGGCCAACATCTTCACGGCGCCGGCCAACGACGCGGGAATCCCCTTTGACCTCAGCAGTTGTCCGGGCGCCTCCGGCTACATCGTGGTTGCCGGGAACAACACCGCGCTGCCCTACATTGTCCAGGGCACGGTTTCGGGCTTCCTGGGGCGGATGGCGGCCGGGGCCAGTGACGGAAGTCCGCCTCCGCTCTTCGTTGTCCCTAACGCCGTCACCGCCGCGCGCGGCTTGACCTACACCCGCTTTTACAACCCGAGCGTCGACGCCGGCGTCATCGTTGACGCCGACGCCGGGACCGTGGGAGGGGTGCCGACGCTGCCGTTGACGCTGCAGCTGCCTTACCAGCCGCCTGGGACCGACTTCGTGACGAACGCGGAGGCCTACTACGGGTTCACCATCTCCTCCGGCTTCTTGGCTGCCTCGATGCCCATCGACGCCATTGGGCTGGGCTATGCCGGGCTTTACCTGCCCGGGGGCGCTGCCCAGACCCGAGTCATCGACGTCAACGGGGAGTTCATCCTCGACGTCATTGCCTACCCCTCGTCCAACACCGTCATAGACTTCGTGCCAGCGAACATCGAGCTCAACCTGCCCAACTCGGCAGCCATCACCGTGCACTTCTGACCCCCCCGGCTGCAGTTCTTGGTAGCCTTGGGAGCCACCTTGAGGTGCGCCCTGGAACCATGAACGAACGCAACGCGCATTTGCCCCGCAAGGTGGCCATCCCCGACCACCTCTGGCAGCTCTTCGAGGACATGGCTCTGAAGATGGGGACAGACCGCGACGGCCTGGTGTGCCAGGCCATGTTCATCTTCGCCCGGCTCAACGGCTTCATCGATGGTCCCGGGAGTCGGCAAACGCCGTCCGGCTCCACCCTGGCCCTCGGGCCCTCCGCGCCGAGCGTGACTGGACCGGCCACCGTCTTCGACGGACGCGAGCGGCCGGGTTCGGCCGAACCGACCGGGCCGATGGCGACCGGTGCCGCTTTGCCGGCCGCCTCACCGGAGGCGACGGCCGCCCTCAGCGCCCGGACTGTGGACCGCGAGCGCGCCCCCACCGACGAGGGAGTCGAGGCGGAGCCGGGTCAGCTGTACGTCATCACCGAGAGCGGAAGCCTGGACCGCGTCATCAAGGACCGCTTCGTCATTGGCCGGGGGAAGCATTGCGACTTCATCATCCACTCCGGCAAGGTGAGCCGGGAGCACGCCGTGGTGGTGCGGGAGGCCTCCGACTGGTTCATCGAGGACCTCGGCTCCTCCAACGGCACCTGGTTCAACAAGCAACGGGTGAAGCGCCGCCGGGTCGAGGACGGGGACGAGTACTACATCTGCAACGAGAAGATTAAGTTCGTCCTGCGCTGAAGGCGGCCCGCAACGCCCCCGACGGTGCGCCACCCCATGGCCGACCCAGCTCCTCTGCTGACGCTCATCGACGCGTCGGGCTTCATCTTCCGCGCCTACCACGCCATCCAGAGTCTCAGCACCAGTCGCGGCGTCCCGACCAACGCCGTCTACGGCTTCACCCGGATGCTGCTCAAGACAATGCGCGAGCTACAGCCGACCCATCTGGCGTTGTGCTTTGACAAGGAAAGCCGCTCCGGGCGTCAGGAAATAGACCCCACCTACAAGGCCAACCGCCCTGGCCCGCCGCCGGACCTGGTTCCGCAATTCGACCTAGTACGTCGGGTGGTGGAGGTGCTGCAGGTGCCGGTGCTCGAGTATGCGGGATGGGAGGCGGACGACGTCATCGCCACGCTGGTGCGTGCCGCGCGGGAGCAGGGCTACCGCGTCCAGGTGGTCACCGGCGACAAGGACCTGGTGCAGCTGGTGGATGACCAAGTGTCCCTGTACGACCCGATGTATGACCGGCACACCGGCCCTAAGGAGGCGCGCGAGCGGTTCGGTGTGGCTCCCGCCCAAATGCGGGACTACTTGGCGCTGGTCGGCGACCCCATTGACAACGTGGCCAAGGTGCCCGGCATCGGACCGAAGACTGCGGTGGAGCTCATTCAGGAGTTTGGCGACGTGGAGACGCTGCTCGCCCAACTGGACCGGGTGAAGAAGCCGAAGACTCGCGAAGCCCTGCGCTCGCACGCCGACTCCCTGCGACGTTCCAAGCAGCTGGTGTCGGTCCGGGATGACCTGCCGGTGGACACCGAAATCTCCCGGCTCGCGCGGCGGCCGATTCTCGGCGAAGAGGCCCGCTCCCTTTTTACCGAGCTCGAGTTCTACAAGCTGCTGCAGGAGATGCCGGCCTCCCCTCAACCGGTGCTCGCCTTGCGTCAGACGCGGGTGGTCCGTCGGGTGGAGGAGTTAGCACCCCTCCTCGAGGCGGTGCGGCGCTCGGGTGCCGCCTTCGCTCCGGCCTTTTCCGGCCGCGCCGCCACCGGAAAGCTGGTGGGCCTGGCGGTGGCCTTCGACGAGGACGTCGTGTACCTGCCGCTCGGCCACCAAGGCGAAAACCTGCCGCTCGCTGACTTTGTCCATTGGGTCGGGCCGCTGCTCGCCAACCCGGAGGTGGGCAAGGACGGACATGACCTCAAGACATTGGGAAACCTTTTGGGTACCCTCGGCATCGAGCTGGCCGGGGTGCGGGGCGACGTCGAGCTGCTCAGCTACCTGCTCAACCCCTCGCGTCGCGAGCACGCCCTGGAGGACTTGGCGCGCGAACGGCTCAGGCTGGAGCTCCCGCCCGCCTCGCAGACTGCGGCCGGCCGCAAAGAGGCCGCCTCCCTTGGCGAGCGCTTCAGCGAGGAGGTGGCCGAGGGCTACGGGGCGCGGGCCCAGGCGGTCCGTCGTCTGGCGACGCAGCTGTGGAAAGAGGTGGACAGCGCCCAGCTGGGGCAGCTGGCCCGGACGCTCGAGCTCCCGCTGGTCTCGGTCCTGAGTCGAATGGAGCGCTTCGGCGTTCGAATCGACATGGACGTCTTGCGTGACATCTCCCGGGGCGTGGATGGCCAATGCGTCGCCCAGGAGGCGGAGCTGCAGCGGCTCGCCGGCCACGAATTCAACGTCAACAGCAACGCCCAGCTGGCCCAGGTGCTGTACAGCGAACTGAAACTTCCGGTGCTGAAGCGCGGGAAGACGGGGCCGTCCACCGATGCCGAAGTCCTCGAAAAGTTGGCGGAACAGCACCCGCTGCCGAAGGTGCTCCTCGACTACCGGATGCTGTCCAAGCTCAAGAGCACCTACCTCGACGCGCTCGGTCCGCTGGTGGCCACCGACGGGCGGTTGCACACCACCTTTCACCAAGCCGCCACCGCCACCGGTCGACTCTCTTCGTCCGACCCCAACCTGCAAAACATCCCGGTTCGCACCGACATCGGCCGTTCCATCCGGCGGGCCTTCGTCGCCGACCCGGGCTGGAGCCTCCTGTCGGCCGACTACAGCCAAATCGAGCTGCGCATTCTCGCTCACATCGCCCAGGACCCGGCGCTGGTCGAGGCATTCCTCGCCGACGAGGATGTCCACCAGCGCACCGCCGCAGAAGTTTTCGGCGTGCCGCCGGGACAGGTGTCCAGCGAGCAGCGCCGGGTGGCGAAAATGGTCAACTTTGGCATCGCCTATGGGCTGTCACCCTACGGACTGGCGACACGTCTGGACATCCCCCAGGAGGAGGCGGCGGCCATCATCGAGCGGTATTTCGCTCGCTACACCGGCATCCGCCGCTACCTGGAGGAAACGGTGGCCCAGGCCCGGCGCACCGGCGTGGTGGAGACGCTCTTTGGTCGGCGCCGGCTGATGGAGGACTTGCACTCCACCAACCGCGCCACTGCCCAAGCGGCGGAACGGGCCGCCATTAACATGCCCATCCAAGGCACGGCCGCCGACCTCATCAAGATGGCAATGCTGCGCATCGACACCACACTGCGCGAGCGCGGCCTGCGCAGTCGGATGTTGCTCCAAGTCCATGACGAGCTGCTGCTGGAGGCTCCCGCCGAGGAGTTGGAGGAGACGTCGGTGCTCGTCCGCACGGCGATGGCCGGGGTGGCAACCCTGCGCGTTCCTCTCCGGGTGGATTTGGGGGTGGGGACCAGCTGGGCCGATGCGCACTAGACCCCCCCGGGGGTCCGCCGAGCCACAGGCAAGAATGCGACGCTGTGGGGCTCCCCGGGTTAGAGTCCTGCACTCGACGATGGCCGAGCGCCTCAAGTCCGCCGAGCCGGGCTCTCCTGCCGGATTGCTGAGCGGACTCACCGACAAGCTTCAGGAACTCGAATCCGCCGTGCTGCGGCAGGCGGAGCGTTTTAGCGCGGTGCTGGAGATTGGCACCACGCTCGCCTCGGCACGCGACGTCGACGCGATTCTGCGCACGGTGGTGGAGCGGCTGAGCTCGCTGCTCGGGGCCGAAGCGGCGACGCTCTTCATGCTCGATGCCCAAAAGCAGGAGCTCTGGAGTCGGGTGTTGCGCGGCTCGGCCCTGGATGAGATTCGCCTGCCGCTGGGGACGGGCATTGCAGGCCACGTGATGGCCACCGGAGAGAGCCTGCTGCTCGGCGACGCCTACTCCGACAGCCGCTTTCACCCCAACATCGACCGACAGTCTGGGTTCAGCACCCGCAGCATGGTGGCCGTCCCGCTGAAGCACGTGAGCGGCCGCATCCTGGGCGTGGTGGAGGTGCTGCACACGCGTGTCAACGCCTTCACCCCGGACGACTTGGCACTGGTCGAGGCGGTGGCCACGCAGATTGCCGCAGTGCTGGACAACGTCCTGTTGTACGAGGAGCTGCGCGCCCAGAACGAGGAGCTGCGGAAGGCCAAAGCCGAGCTCTCCGAGGCGTTGAAGGACCTGGACCTTCTCTTCGAGGTGGAAAAGTCGGTCAGCTCGGCCGAGAAGCAGAGCGACCTCTTGGACGGCATCCTAGCCAAGGCCACCGCTACCTTGGGCGCTTCGGCCGCTTCCATCCTTCTCGCCGAGCAGGATGCCGGCGCGCTCTACTTCAAGAGCGTCACCGGGGAGAAGGCCGAGTCGCTCAAGGCCGTCAAGCTGCGGCCGGGGCAGGGCATCGCCGGGCACGTGGCGCTCACCGGGCAGGCGGTGCGGGTGACGCTCGCTCAGGCCTCGCCGCATTACGACGAGAGCCTCTCCCGCCGGCTCGGCGTGAAGACGGATGCCGTCCTGTGTGTGCCCATCCGCACCGAGGACCAGGTGGTGGGTGCGCTCGAGCTCCTCAACAAGCCCGGCGGCTTCACCGAAACCGACGAACGGCTGGCGACGCTTTTGGCCGGTCAGGCCGGGCGAGCCATCCAGCTGCGACGAAACCGCGAGGAGGGGGAACGCCGGGCTCGGCTGGCGGCCATTGGCCAGATGCTTTCCGGGGTGGTGCATGACTTCCGCACCCCGCTGACCGTCATCAGCGGCTACACCGAACTGATGTCTGCCGAACCCGACGAGAAGCAGCGCCAGGCCTACCTTTCGGTGGTGGACAAGCAGTTCGAGCACCTCAACGGGATGATGCGGGAGACGCTCGCCTTTGCCCGCGGGGAGCGGGAGCTCTTCCTGCGGAAAGTGTACCTGCAGAAGTTCGCATCGGAGATTGAGGAATACCTGCGACAGGAGTTCCGGAAGTCCCCGGTTCGCTTGCAAGTCGTGCCGCGCTACACCGGGCCGGCCCGTTTTGACGAGAGCAAGCTCCGCCGGGTGGTCTTCAACATCGCCCGGAACGCGGTGGAAGCGATGCCCGAAGGCGGCAACTTCCTCTTCAGCATCGACCGTGAGGAGGACGACCTCGTCCTGCGCTTCGAGGACGACGGCCCCGGCATTCCCCCGGAGATTGCAAGCCGCCTCTTTGAGTCGTTCAGCACCGCCGGCCGCGCGGAGGGGACGGGGCTCGGTCTTTCCATCGTCAAGCGAATCGCCGACGAACACGGGGGCTCGGTCCGCTGCGAGAGCGCGCCCGGCCAGGGTACCCGCTTCGAATTCCGGGTCCCAGTCGGTCTCGCGGCTTAACAGGCCGCCGCCGCCGTTCGGCTCACCCTAACGGCGAAGCCGGGAAAGCACCTCGGCCGGCGCCAGTCCCATTATCCGCACCCGTTTGCTTCGTCCTTTCGCGCCGTGGGCGAGCTGCAAGTCCCGCTGGGGAATGCCCAGGGCCCGGGCCAGCGTGCCCAGGAGCTCGGCGTTGGCTGCTCCGTCCACCGGGGGCGCCGCCAGCCGGACTTCGAGCACCTCGCCAGTCGAGACAGTCGAGCGGATGCCGAGGACTTCGGAGCGGGAAGCACGCGGCTTGGCCCGAACGAGCAATTCCGAGCCGCCCTGCACGGCGCGCACGCAGCCCGAGGCGCCTGGCAGGCTCAGCTCTCGGTCCCGCCGGCCTTCTTCGGGGAAAGGAAGCTGATGTTGTCCTCGATGCGAGGCTCGTCGCCGGAGACGGTGGGGCTTTGAAAGGCCTCCAAAAGCTTAAGGTGAGCGTCAATGACTGCCCGGAGGTGGGACTCAAATTGGGTTCGCTGTCGGCGCAGCTCGTTGATGTCCTCGATGACTTGCACCAAGCGCTGGTGCGCGGCGTGGACGATTTTCTCCGCCTGCAACTCGGCGCCGGACACAATGACGTCGGCCTCCTTCTTGGCCACGCCCTTGAGGTCGTCGGACACGCGCTGGGCCGTCACCATGGTTTGCTGCAGCGTCCGCTCCCGCTCGAGGTGGTGCTCCAGCTGGCCCTGCAGCCGTTTCAGCTCCTCCTTGAGGGCGATGTTTTCCTTCACCACCTCTTCGAATTCGGCCGCCAGCAACTCGTGGAAGGCCTGGACGTCCCGGCGAGGCAGGCCCCGGAAGGTGGTGGCGAAGCGTTTTTGACGGATGTCGAGAGGGGTGAATTTCATAGCACCCGCACTTTACCGCCGGATGGGCCGGGCCCAAGGAAGCGGCCCCCCGGGGAGGCGCTTCCCGGGGGCACCCCCCGGGGGGGTAGCCCCTTCAGCGCCGAGGGCGCCGTTTGGGGCCCGTTCGCGGCCGTGACGCTGGCTTGGGCTTGGGCGCCTTTGCCGTCGGCGCAGGCCGCGCCCGAGCGGTAGAAGAAGCGT
>JBKQSS010000021.1:0-3032 GCA_052143535.1 Myxococcaceae bacterium
ACCGCATCCTCGAGTGCCGAGCGCACCGCATGCGGCGCGTAGTGACGAATGGTGGAGCTCGTGATGAGCCAGACGCCGAGGCAAGTGAGGACGACGAGCGCCGTGAGCCAAGAAGTGCTCCAGGCGAGCCTCGGCGTCGCAACGACGAGGAGCGCGCCCACCACAAAGAAGTCCGCAGCGAGGCACAGCCTCGCCGTCGTCCCTGGAGCAAATCTTCGGAGCCAATTCATAGGTTGCCATCCCCCCCAAACCGCCCACAGCTGCACGACTGGCCTGTAGCGCGGTGCGAAACATCGTCACTTTCGCCGAGCACCTATACGCACACAAGACGGGTATGTGATGACCTCGCGTACATCAAAAAAGACCCAGTTCTCCTGCACTTGGCCCTGGCAGTTTTAGTCAAATGTAATATGAATTTCGTTTGAGGTCTTTGTGACTGCGTTTTGAAACATGTTTGAAATCCGAACCATTGGTCGTCTCGAGTGCTGCTTTCTTGCCTCCAACCCACGAGGCGACCGAAGGCTTCTGAAGGTCACAAGCGTTCAAAAGAGGACTTCGGAGCGGCACTTTGCGCTTGGCACCAGCGCTCGAGGCTCTTGCTGGCCGGCGACTCGCCGAAACCTTCGGGTTGGACGCGGGGAACGCGGAGCCATTCAGACGTCCTGAGACTCGGACGCCCCAACCGGTACCAAGTGGCAGGCGCAAGGTGCGCTGTATGAGTCACCCAGGCTTTGGACGCGCTCACACCTCGAGCGGAAACTCGGGCGGGCGGCGTTTGGCCGCGGCTTCTCGCGTCTCGTTTTCGCGATGCAGCTGACGTGCAACAGGGTGTGGGTGGGTCGTCTTTGGCCCGCGTTGCTGCTGCTGAGCGCGGTGTGTTAGCCAAGCCGTCCCCCGTCGGAATGGGGCTTAGGAGCGGGTGCATACGTATGGTGGGGCGTGTCCGTCCGAGGTTGCTCGCTAAGGCCCTGCCTGGCGCTCTTGTGCTGTTAGTCGCGTGCGCGTCCACGGGCCAGTACGTCTGGGTGAAGGATTACCCGGAGCCGCCACCTGTCCCGGACAATGGGATTGTGCTGGTGCCCGGAGACATCATCACCATCCGCGTCTACAACGAGCCGAACATGTCCACCAAGACGCGCGTACGCAACGACGGGAAGGTGAGTCTGCCCTTCCTCAACGACGTCGACGCCGCCGGACTGACGCCTGTGAAGCTCGCGACTTCGCTTCAAAAGCGGCTGAAGGAGTACCTCAACGCGCCCAACGTCACCGTCTCGCTGGATGAGCCGCGGCCGTACACCATCCCCGTCACCGGTGAAGTCAACAAGCCCGGCATATTTCTGCTCGACCCAGGAGCTGGCCTCCTGGCAGCCATTGCCGCCGGTGGGGGCCTGAGCCCGTTCGCCAGCACGGACCGGATTTTCGTCATCCGCCAGCTTCCGGCGCCGGCGCGCATCCGCTTCAGTTACAAGGACTTGCGGGACGGTGACCCGAAGTCAGTGAGCTTCCAGCTGCGGCAAGGCGATGCAGTCGTCGTCGAGTAGCCGGCATGGGGGCGCTTGGCCTGTGCCTGGTCCTTCTCACTCTGGGTGCGGACCCCTCGGAGGACCTGGAAGGCGCTGCCCCGAAGGCGGCGGAGGAAGAGCAATTCGTCCTCAACTTCGGGGCGAAGCTGGAGGCCCTGTACGGGACGGAGCTCATTGGCTCGGTGGACCAGTACTCGGTGACCTCCAACTTCGTGCTCGAGCCAGCCATCCTCGTGCAGCAGCGCTCGCACACCGGCCAAATCACCATCAGCTACGTCCCATGGCTGCTCTACACGCCGGCGGTCCCAGACCAGAAGCTTCTCTTCAACCGCGTTCTGGTGGAGGTGGAGCAGCAACTCAGCCGCACCGTCGGCATTTACTTGGTGGCCCGGCTGTGGGTGGGGGACCAAACCTTTTCGCCAGTGGTCAACCTGGGCACGGCCCCGGGCACGGCGCCGGCCGGGGGCGGGGGCACGGGACCACCGAGCACCACCACCATTCCTCTGGTGCCGCAGTCGGCCACCCTCAACCTCATCGACACCTCGGCGCGGTTGGGCGTCTACGTCCTCACCAGTGCGGTGTTCCGCCTCGACCTCGACGTGGGCTACCTCTACAGCGAGGGGTTGAACGAGTTGGCCCGCCAGGAGCTGCCACTGCAGCGCGGGCCCTTCCTGGACGTGGTGGGCACGCTCAAGCTTCAGACGCACGACGCCCTCCTCACCACACTGCGCTCCGGCCTACTCGTCTACGGGCCGGTGTACCGACCGGGCGGCTCGAACAACGATGATCGAGAACGACGCCCCCGATGCGTCCCCAGGCTGGCGCCAGCGATGGCGCCGACCTTCGCGATAGCCCGACCTCCAGACGGGCGGCCCGGTTCTAGACGGAGGGGTCGGGACGCTCTGCGTCGTCGGTGTAACGCTGGACTGCAGCCAAGAACTGTCTTACGTTGAGCGGCTTTGAGACGAACTCGCTTGCGCCGAGGCGCAGCAGACGCTCGGCCGTGCTGTTGCTCGCCTCGGCCGTCAGCACGGCGACCGGGATATCTCGGGTTCGGGGGTCGGCCTTCAGGCGCCCCAGCACTTCCTCGCCCTGCATGTCTGGCAGCTGCAGGTCGAGGAGGATCAGGTCGGGGCGGCGCTCACGGGCGAGTGTGAGCCCGAGTGACCCTTCCATCGCTTCAATCAGATCCACCGCGGCCAACCGCTCCAGGATGCGCTCGGCCAACTTCATGTTCGAGACGTTGTCCTCGATATAGAGGACCGTCCGACGCGCAGGGGCACCGTCAGAGGAGTCTGAGGATTGCGGGCACCCACCAAGGACGGGTCAGCCCAGCGCACCTGGACGCCTACCTGAACCTGAACGAGTTCACCTTCCGCTTTAACCGCCGACGCTCAGCGCGACGAGGGCTGCTCTTCTACCGACTCCTCGCGCAGGCGGTACTCGCCGAGCCCGTCAGATACCGAACGCTCGTTGCACAGCCGGGCGCCCGTGATCGTCCCGTGCCGG
>JBKQSS010000022.1:0-16421 GCA_052143535.1 Myxococcaceae bacterium
CCGCCGACGGTGCACCAGATGGTCCTAACCCTGGCCAAAGCCGGCTGGATACGGCGCACTCCCCATGCCCCACGGAGCATCGAGCTTCTTGTCGAGCCGGAGCGACTCCCCATCCTCCGCCCCGCCCGAAATCAATCGATCAACACCTCTGTGCAGAGGTACTAGCTTCGAGATGAGCGATTCGCGCGTCCACGCGCTCGTCTTCAGCCGGACCGCTGGCCATGACGCGGCGTGTGCTCGCACGATCCCACAAAACTGAGCGGGGTCCCGGCCGGAGTTTGCGGTGCCGGCTTCGAGCCACGAGCGGTGGCGTTCCTCTTCCACAGCCACCCGCCACCGTGGGCGGAGCCCGGCGGGCTAAGCGCGTTCAGGGTTCCGGTAGGCGCCTTTAAGCAGCCCCCGGCTCGTCGCTCACTGTCTAGGGGCGCTGGTAACGGCTCACCCCGGGAGACCTCGATGAAGGTAGCCTGGCCAAACCCCCGTGTGCTAGTCCGTGGCCCAGTTCCGAAGGCTCTGGTCTATACCTCGTCGCGTTGGCATTGGCTCGAGTTCCATAGCTGCACCTGGAGCTTGAGGCTTGGTCTCTACGTTCCGGGGGAGTGGGGAGCAAAGAAGCAGGGAGTGTGAGGAGGACCTTTCCCGAATGGGAACGGCGCAGTTAGCGGTGGTAGCTCAGTTGGTAGAGCACGAGCTTCCCAAGCTCGGGGTCGCGGGTTCGAGTCCCGTCCGCCGCTCTCTCGAAGCAAGCGGAGTCACAGGACTTTCTGAGTCGTGGTTCTCAGTTGCGTCCGTACCCGCCAAAATTTGTGTTCGATTCGTGTTCAATGGCAGCAGCTTCCGCATTTCGGCACCGGGGTAGTCCTACTCAAGGTGCGCGTAGCGCGCGGATGTAATGCGCCGGCAGGAGGCGCTCGTAAGCGGTTACCCCGGGGCGGGTCCACCAGGTGACGCCTCGACCGCCTTGTCCGGCCCGAAGAGAAGGAGTGCCCTGATCTATTCACTCGGAGAAACCGTCGTCCGGCTCGCCGGCTCTAGGAGGGGAGCATGCGCGCGCACGCTCCCCTCAATTTTGCCCCGCTGGAGCCTCAAACGTGAGTTTAGCCACCGCCACCGCCAACAGGTGGCGTCTTGTGAGGATCCGCGTAGGGTAGCGGGTTCTTAGGATTCTGAAGATTCGGCACCAAGTCGTTCGATGCTCCACCGGGAGCGCGCTGGATGTTCGGATATTTGACGATGGTTTTGTCGAAGTCCACCAGGGGTTGGTAAACGAGCGCCAAGGCCCAACCGTTGTCCTCGCCCGAATACTTACCTGGCGAGGACGTCAGCGTGCGCATCGGCGCTGCTCCGTTGAAAACCATGTCGTACTTCTCGTAGGGGTCCATCGTGAGATTATAGAGTGCGCCGATCGCGCCCAAGTTGGCGGTCGCACCCAACCACGAGTCCTTAGCGGTATAGGTGTATTTCCATGCGATTCTTACCCACGGCTCCTTTGGATCGCCGCCGATATCGGCTCGTACTGCGTAAAAAGTCTCGCCGTCTATATAAATCCACGAGTCCCGCGCTGAGTGCGGAGCTTTCCCTAGAATATAGGCGCTGTTGTCTATGCTATCGAAATAAATCGGCTTCCCATTGTTATCCTTCATCTCGCCTTTGGGGGGCGGAGTGATGCCCGCGAGGGCAGCGAGAGTCGCCCAGCAGTCGATGTGCGACATCATTTCATCGTAATGAGCGCCAGCTGGAATCTTGTTGGGCCACCACATCACACCTGGAACGCGCCAGCCGGCCTCAAACGGAGAGCCCTTCTCACCGCGGAATGGCGTAGTTCCTGCGTCGGGCCAAGCATCCAGCCATGCCCCGTTGTCGGCAGTGATGACGACTATGGTGTTCGGTGCCTCTGCGCGGATCGCGTCCATGATCCGGCCGATGTTGGAGTCGAGTTCCAACATGGCATCAGAGTAGTTGCCAAGATGTGTCCGTCCTCTGAACTCGGGTGCGGGATTGTTCGGGTTGTGCATCTTCATGAAGTTGACGTCCATGAAGAACGGCTTGCCGCTTTTCGCGTGTGCCTTGATATAAGCAATCGCCGAATCCGCCTGTCGCACGTCGAACATCGCAAGATAATCCCAGTTGATGGTCCCGGTCCTGGTGGCTGGTTTTCCCGCCACACCTTCCCACTCGCCCAAGTTTACGACCGTGTCGTACATCTTGTTGAACTCCGCGTTGAATGATGGGAACCACGGATGCATGCGGGGCGACGTATCGTTGTAGGAATAGACGCCCGGGTAATAGGCGGCGAAATGCTTCATCTCGTCGAAACCGTGCTCGATCGGATAGGCGTCGGGCTTGTCGCCCATGTGCCATTTTCCAGAGTAGTAGGTCGAATAGCCGTTTTTCTTGAAGAATTCGGCGATGGTCGGCGTCTCCTTCTTCAAGGCGTTCGGGTCACCGGGGGCGACCACGATTGAGAGCGCCGTGCGGATAGGGATACGTCCGGTCATGAAGGAGGCGCGGCCCGCAGTGCAGCTCGCTTGGCCGTACCAGTTCGAAAATGCTGCGCCCTCCTTGGCAACGCGGTCAATGTTTGGCGTGGGGTGACCCAGACCTTTGCCTCCACCATTGACGTAGCCGAAATCGGCCCAGCCGGTGTCGTCAGTCATGAGCATGACGATGTTCGGCCTTGTCCCCTGGGCGAACGCTGAGGAGGTTGCGGCGGAAGCAAGCAGAAGTGCGATGAGGACACTGGGGAACATCGAACGTTTCCTTCGACTCATAGTGACGACCCTCCGCGGACTGGTTCGGTTCGGTTCTGTTCGGTTGTGGTGCCACAAGGCTTCGCCCTGTGCCCGGGACGGAGGCAGCCCGGTTTCCACTACTGGTCGCTCCTCGTCAAACGAAAGAAGATGAAACCCGGCTTTTCGGAAAGAGGGCGTGTGTTCTCCACCGAACAATGTCGAGCAGCAGGGCGGGCCACCCCAGAGGCCCAGCAAGTTAGGAACCTCGTTGGACTCCGAGCGCTACGCCTGGCCCTTAGGTGAACCCGAATGCTCTCACGCCTCGGAGTTAGTCCAGAACGGACTCTTGCAGATTTCTCCGAACCGGCTAGCGACGGCAGATCCTGCGTCCGGCTGGCCGCAACGGCCAGCCACCTAGGGGCCGAGACCATCCTGCGAGAGGCCCAAACGCCCTGCTCGCTGGGTGACAGAAAAGCCGATGCAGATGCGTCGGACGGAGCAGGCTTCCGGCGACTGAAACAAGTATTCAACGATGAACGGACGCTCGCTGCGGGCGCCCGTTCTTCGCTTACATAGGGGCGACCATGGTCGGGCACCCAGTGTTATGGCTGTTGGTTGCTGCCGTCGTTGGACCGTTGCTTGGCGAAATACCGCTCGGCTTTCGGATCCCCGTCGTCGTTTTGGAAGTCATACTCGGAATCCTCATCGGCCCCCAGGCCCTGGGACTCGTGCGCTTCGATGGATTCGTCGCGACGATGTTCACCTTCGGGATGGCGGCCTCGCTCTTCAGCGCGGGCATGGAGCTTGACTTCGCTCGAATCAGGGGCCGTCCGCTGTCACTGGCCGTCGGTGGGTGGACCATTTCGCTTGTGTTGGGGCTCGCTGTGACAGGTCTTCTTCACGCAACACCTTTGGTGCACGCCCCGCTGATGGTTGCGCTGGCGCTGGCCACGACCGCTCTCGGGACCCTCCTGCCTGTATTTCGCGACGGTGGTCAACTCGACACGCCCTTCGGACAGCTGTTTGTTGCCGCCGGTACTGTCGGCGAAGTTGGGCCCATCATCGCGATGGCGCTAGTTATGTCGCAGCGATACAGCTCCTGGTTGGAGTTTAGCTTCCTGCTTGTATTCGTCGCCGTCGTGCTTTCAGCGGCCGCCGTTGGCATGCGCGCTCGGCCTCCCCGAGTGGTCGCCCTACTTAGCCGCACCATGCATGCGAGTAGTCAATTGCCCGTGCGGCTGGCCCTTTTGATGCTGGGCGCGTTCTTCGTGCTGTCCGAGGAATTTGGATTCGAAAGTATCCTCGGAGCTTTCGCTGCTGGAATGATTGTCGGGCTCGCAACCCGCGGCGCGGAGGGGACGTCGTTCCGTGAGAAAATCGACGCCGTCTTGTTTGGCTGGTTCATGCCATTCTTTTTTGTGGGGACGGGCATCAAGTTCGATCTCAAAGCACTCACGCGAGACGTCACGACCGTCCTTCTTGTACCGACCTTCCTGCTTCTCTTCCTGCTTGTCCGAGGCAGTCCCGTGCTTCTCTACCGAAGAGACCTCTCGCGAACGGAGCGGCTCCCGTTTGCACTCTTTACTGCGGTAGCGTCACTGTCGCTGGTTGTCGTCATCACGGAAATCGGCGTTCGGGGTGGGAGGATGAGCCCAGACATCGCAGCTGCCCTGGTCGGGGCCGCCGTGCTCGCCGTTCTCCTCTTCCCGACGGTCGCAGGGGTCCTCCTGTCCAACGCGGCTCGCCGCGCGCCCAGCCCCGCTCCGCCACTGGCCAGCTAGGCCTGTGGGCAACCGCGACCTGGGCCGTTGCTCTTCTCCAAGAAACATCTCTCAGCCGAAGGGAAGGAAGCGAAATGCCCCCACTGGAAACTTCCGCTTCTCGGAGCCAGTCTTCCTCCGCGCCGTGGACCATCCGGCTGCAGGTCACATTGCTCCTCTGACTGGGCAAGTGACCCAGAGAAGGCCGCAAAGGTAGCGGCTGATCTGTGTTCGTCCTGTGTCGATAACTTCGAACTTCGCTAGACCTCGACGGACGCTAGGCATCGTCTGTGGGCGAACCCGGGTGCTTCAACCCATCGGACTCACTCGTAGACGGACGCTCGCGGACTTCACCGGACGTACGCGGAATCTCGGTGGACGAGCTTCCCAAGCTCGGGGTCGCGGGTTCGAATCCCGTCCGCCGCTCTCGTTTTCTCCTCTTGGGAAAGCCTCCCGGCGAGTATTTTGCGGACTGGTCCAAACGACTGGTCGAAGGTCCTAGAGTGTCGTTAAGCTCGGGGTCGGGCGCGTTCCACTGGGTCGTAAGCGGGTCTTGGCGGGGCACCTTCTGCGCGACTTCATCGGAGCGCCCTTCGCGTCAGGAGAGCCGCGTAGCCGTCAGCGACGCACCGCGGCGGCGAAGGAGACGCTTCCGCCGGCCGCGGGGATCGAGTAGCGCAAAGCCGGGTCAACAGCGGTTCGCTACTACGCGAACGTGAGCACGTAGTTCGAGCGTGGGAGCGGCTGCGGATTTGGCACGACGAGTGACGCCAGTCCGGCCATGACTCTCTCAACGTGCGAATCAAGTGCGCGCAACGAGCTTTGGGGGGCAGCCGCCCAAACCGTCGCGGCACCGTAGATTGCGGCGCTCGCCATCGCAGCGGCAAGCTCGGCCCTGGCGACCGGGAGGACAATCTTCTCGTCGAGCCCAAACTCGACCGCGCGCAACACCAACCCGCGGATGCGCGCCTCCGCGATAGGGCGAAGCAAGCGATCGTCGTGGCGACCGAGCGTGCCCACCCACCGCAGGCACTCGCATGTTGCACCAATCACGGCCGCGAGCTTCGCGGCACCGGAGCGGTCGCTGCCAGCCGTTGCGGAAATCAAACGATGTCGGAGGTCGTCGGCGATCCACGCGTCAAGCAGCGCGAACTTGTCGGCATAGTGTTTGTAGATGGTCGCCCGGTTGAGTCCGGCGGCCGTGGCGATCTCGTTGAGTGTCAGCGCCTCGAAGCCACGGTCGCGCAATAGCCCCGACAGGGCCTCGCGCAACGCAGCGCGTGTGCGCACGATTCGAGGATCGACGCGAGTCTCCTTCATGACGACAAGCGTAGCACTGCGCGTCACCAGTTGACAAAGCGACAGACGTCGTTTAGTAATCGTATGTCGTCCAGCGTCGAAGGAGCGCAGTCCACAGCTTCACAGGAGAGCAACAATGGCCAACACAGAGATCCAGAATGCCGCCGCATGGCTGCCAGCGATTGGCGCCGACCTCGAGGTCAAGCCCGCGCCCTACACGTCCCCTCGCGAGAACGAGATCGCGGTCAGGAACCACGCGGTGGCAATCAATCCGGTGGATTGGATCATTCGGCAAGCCGGCAGCCTCGCCTTTCCCTGGATCAAGTATCCGTTCGTACTCGGCTCCGATGTCGCCGGCGAGGTCGTCGAAGTCGGCTCGGCCGTTTCTCGTTTCAAGGTCGGCGATCGAGTCCTCGGCCACGCCGTCGGGCAGGACAAGAAGCGCAACAGCTCAGCGGAAGGCGGCTTTCAGACGTACACCGTTCTTCTCGCCCACATGGCCACGCCGATTCCCGAGTCTCTGTCGTACGAGAGCGCCGCCGTTCTGCCCCTGGCTGTGTCCACCGCCGCTTGCGGTCTCTTCCAGAAGGATGCGCTCGCGCTCGCATCGCCTAGCGTACCCCCCAAGCCACCCGGGCAGGCTCTGCTCGTCTGGGGAGGGTCGACGAGCGTGGGCAGCAATGCCATTCAGCTCGCCGCGGCTGCTGGCTACGAGGTCATCACCACCGCGTCGCCGAAGAACTTCGACTATGTGAAGAGGCTCGGGGCGAGCCAAGTCTTCGACTACAATAGCAAGACGGTCGTCAAAGATGTGAGCCACGCGCTTGAGGGCAAGACCCTCGCCGGTGCGCTGGCCATCGGCAAGGGATCCGCCGAGCCGTGTATCGATATCGTTGGAGCGTGCGACGGTAACAAGTTTGTCTCCGTGGCCAGCTTCGACCTGACCTTTCCCGATCGTCCTGGGTTCAACCTCCAACTGGTCCGAATGATTTATCAGTTCCTGTGGTTCAAACTTTCTACGCGGCTCGAGTCGCGTGCCAGAGGGATCCGGACGAATTACATCTTCGGGATCTCCCTGATGAATAACGAGGTCGGCAGTCTCATCTACGTGGACTTCCTGCCTAAGGCGTTGGCCGCGGGCCAGTACGTCGCCGCCCCCGATCCGTTGGTCGTTGGAAAGGGACTCGAGCTCGTTCAGGCCGGTGTCGATCTTCAGAAGAAGGGCGTGTCGGCTAAGAAAGTGGTCGTCTCTCTTTAAAGACGCCGAAGGAGAACCAAATGAGCAACTATGGGATGTCGCTCGAGGGGAAGCGCGTGCTTGTCATCGGCGGCGCGTCGGGAATTGGCTTCGCCGTTGCCCAGCTCGCGCGGGCTCAGGGAGCCGCCGTGGTCATCGGCTCGAGCAAGGACGCGAACGTCGGTGCGGCCGTCGAGCGGCTGCCGGGTGCCACCGGTTGCAGGGTCGACGTGCGCGACGAGGCCAGCGTTGCCGCCTTCTTCGGCAGGCTCGGTCCGTTTGATCATCTGGCGATCACGGCCGGCGATTGGGGTGGTTCGTGGTCCGGTTCTGCACGGGAGCTCGACCTGGCAAAGGCGCGCGAGGGCTTGACGGTACGCTTCTGGGGCGTCCTCGCGGCGGTCAAGCACGGCTGCCGGACGATCACCCAGGATGGCTCGATCACCCTCACAAGCGGCATGCTCGCCCATCGACCAATGAGAGGCGCGGCGCTCGCGACCGCCTTCGGGGGAGCGGTCGAACACCTCACCCGTGGCCTCGCCGTCGATCTCGCTCCAGTGCGGGTCAACGCGGTGTGTCCGGGCATCGTCCTCACCGACCAGGTCAATACGCAGATGCCGGAGGCAAGGCTGAAGGCGTATGTCGCCCCCTTGCCCCTGCCACGGGCCGCCACGCCCACCGAGGCGGCCAAGGCCTACGTGTACTTGATGCTCAACGACTACGCGACGGCGCAGATTCTTCCGGTCGATGGCGGCGGCTCGGTGGTCTGACGGACGCACGTCGCGTCCGGCTGCGCACGGGGCCGTACGGCCTCCTGGCCGGACTCTCGCCGCGCAGAATCTCGCCGGGACGGGGGCGCCGCGAGGGGCAAAGGGCGCAGACAACCGCCCTCGCCGAACGTACTCCCGAACGTACCGCTGGGAGCGTCTGGGAGCCCCGTCCTGGGGTCTCGACGAACGGGCCAGGGGTAGGGCCAAGACCCCATGGGTACGTTCAAGAGTCCTGGCCGGGCTTCCCAAGCTCGGGGTCGCGGGTTCGAATCCCGTCCGCCGCTCTTCTTTCCAGACGTAGGAAATTACAGACGCACCCCAGGGCGTGTTTTCGTTTTGCTTCTGAACGTACCGGCGAACGTACTCCGCTCTTCGCAAGCTCGGGGTCGCTCCGGTTATGGGCATTCTGGAGCAACCAATAAACGAGCTGTGGGCAGGACGGTGGCCGCACGGACGCATCAAGCAAACGCAGCGAGGGCCTCGTACATCCTCGAGGCTAGGCGGGACGGCCGGCGGTATGCCATCCCCCTCGAGGCGCGCAAACGAAAGTCAGGCGCTGCCCGAGTGGAAGGCGTTTGACGAGAACCCCGGGGAGTTCCGGCTCGCCCAGCAGACCCTGCCCAGGACAGATCTGTGGTCGCCCCTGGATGGCTGGGTGGCACACCGGACCGCCCAAGGGCACGACGCGGGCAACATCCGGACCTCTCTGACTTACGCGGACTGGTGGAAGTCGGTGCTCAGGGGCAAGCGGCTCTCGACGCTCCAGGTGAGCGACCTCACAAAGCGCCTGACCAACATTTGCGCACGCCCCAACGGCATCAAGGCGAGCTACTGCGCGCTCCGGCCGGTCCGGGACCTTTTCCGAATCCGCTTGAACACCGGCCTGCACGAAACGGAAATTGCCCGCCTGGCTTTAGGTGAGGGTGACCTGCTCGTCGTGGGCCAAGCCTCGGGCATCTACGCCGTGGCGATCGTTTGGCACGGGTGCAGCGCACTCACCAAGTCTCACTCGAGGGGAGACATGTCCACCGACTCGATCAAGCGCACTGCCGCTCCTCTTTGCCTACTTGCCGCACCCAAACCTTCACACGCCCAAGCTGGAGCAACGTACGCGGGCGACCTTCGGCTCGGTCGACCGCGCCCGCTAGTGCTAGCGTGCCTCCATGAGAAACGCATCGGCTGTCATGCTCGGCTTCATCTCGCTCTGCCTCCTGGCTTGCGGCGGGGCTGGACAGGGGATTGCAGACGCGGGGTCAGGGCTCACGTGGACGCCGGTGACCGCCTCTCCGGATTTGGGAAACTCGGGATTCAGCGGCGTTGCTTTTGGGAACTCAGTCTGGGCGGCCGTTGGCCACGGCCTGCGTGCATTGAGTGGCAACGGAACGACCTGGACGGAAACGACCGTTACCGATTCCAACCTTTACGCGGAGGGCTCTGTCGGGTTCGGGGCCGGTCTCTTTGTCGCGGCGGGGGAACAAGGGGTCAGCACGAGCACCAATGGCTCCAGTTGGACGGACCAGGTGTTGACCCAGGCACAGGGGCTGGGAGCCCCGACATACGGAGGCGGAATCTGGGTGATGTTCGACGATCGTTTTCTGACGGAAGACGTTCTCTCGTTTTGGGTGAGCTCCAGCGGAGCAAGTTGGACGCAAATCCTAACGACCATCCCGTACTCCCAACCTGCCTCAATCGCCTATGGGAACGGTACATTCGTCGCGGTGGGTTATGGCAGTCTCGTTGCGACCAGCGCAGACGGGAGCCACTGGAGCCAGCAATCTCTCGGCGCCAACGACGGTCTGTTAGGAGTGACGTTCGGCGGCGGGGCGTTCGTCGCGGTGGGTACGGTCGGGACGGCATACAAGAGTACGGACGGCAAGACGTGGACCCAGGCCAGTGCTTTCGCAGAAGGGCTCGGCGGCATCTGCTACGGGAACGGAGGGTATGTCGCCGTCGGAGCCAACGGGGGCGTCTCCACAAGTCCAGATGGAGTGACTTGGACACCTGAGTTCCACTGGAGCGGTGGTGTCAGCGGCGGGCTGTCGTTCACCGCGGTCGCATTCGGCGAGGGTGAATTTCTCGCAGTGGCCAACGGGCAGTTCGGCATCGCCAACTAGATTCGTTTGAGCGCAACGCGCTCCGCGTGTACGTTCAAGAGCCCCGGCCGAAGCTTCCCAAGCTCGGGTTCGCGGGTTCGAACCCCGTCCGCCGCTTTGTTGAAGAAGAATCACTGGACGCGCCGAGCCTGGAGCGCCCACTGGCTTGGGCTGAGCGCTGCAGCGCCCGCCGCGGTACCATGGAGCTTGCAAGCGTCGTCGACTGCTGCAGGGGTCGTATCCAAGTCGCAAACCGCCAACCCTTCCGAGAGACGTGACGCTGGTCCGCGACGAGCTACAGCATATCTCCGATGGAACGCTCGCCCACTACGAGCGCGCCGCCGAGGCATTCTGGCAGGGCACCCGGCTGCATGACGTCAGCCAGAACTATGCTGCCTTGCTCACGCACATCGAAGGGATTGCCCCGTTCTCGCTGCTCGACTTCGGCTGCGGGCCGGGGCGGGATTTGCGCCACTTCGCCGCGCTCGGCCACGAGGTCATGGGCTTGGACGGGTGCGAGCAATTCTGCGTGATGGCGCGGGCCTACTCGGGTTGCCAGGTGCTCCAGCAGGACTTCTTGAACCTCTCGCTACAGCCCAGCCGCTACCATGGGATATTCGCCAACGCCTCCTTGTTCCACGTCCCCAGTCAGGAGCTACGGCGCGTTTTGGCTCAGCTCCGCGACAGTCTCAAGCGGGGCGGCGTGCTGTTCTGCTCCAACCCGCACGGCCACAATGAGGAGGGCTGGTCAGCAGGGAGGTACTCCTGCTTCTACGACCTACCCACCTGGCGCGGCCACCTCGATGCCATCGGGTTTCTTGAAATAGCGCACTACTACCGCCCTGAGGGTAGACCCCGCCATGAGCAGCCGTGGTTGGCGACAGTGTGGCGGGCGTCTTAGCGGGCTTCGCCCACCGGGGCCCTCGAAACCGGAGCAGCTTCGCCGCCTTGCCAACGGTCGGGAGCAAGCAGAAGCCGGGGTGTTCGCGGCCGAACTTGTGTTCGTCTTGTGTCGATAACTTCGGACTTCGCTAGATTTCGACGGACGTTACACCGGGTCCGTTGGTGAACCCGGGTGCTCCAACTCTCCGGACTTACTCGAAGGCGGACCCTCGCGGACTTCACCGGACGTGCGCGGAACTTCAGAGGAGAAGCTTCCCAAGCTCGGGGTCGCGGGTTCGAATCCCGTCCGCCGCTCTCTCGAAGCAAACGGAATCATCAATGAGATTTCCAAGTCGGCGTCTCCAGCTCCCCCACTGTCGCCTCTCGGAATGATTGATGCGTGTCGCGCGAGGGCTCCCGCATCTCGGGTCCGAGGTCATCCTGTTCGAAGTGCACGTAGCGCTGGGACACGATGCGCGGCTGTACGTGGGGAGCAACTTGGGCACGGACGGACGGCCACCGTGAGGTGGCGCTCAGCGAAGCCTGGCGCGCGTGCCGGAGACGCCGGTCCGGTGCGCGGCAGCTGGCTCGACCTCGCCCATGAAAACGACTCAACACCAGGGCAAGCAGAGTTGAGTGGTACTAACCTGTCTCCGTGTCAGCAGGTTCCCGCGTCCGTCGAAGTTGCGGACGAGCAGCTCTTTCCACCCGCTCCTGCCCTTTCCGTCAGCGTTGACCTTGCGGCGCACATCAAAGGACTCAATTCGAAACCCTTGGTAGAGCTTCCGGATTAGCGGGTGTTCGGAGTTGCTGACCATGACGAAGCAACCCCGTCTATCCAGCTCGTGGACGCAGCGCGCCAGCCGCCGATGATCACCTTCGTAGAAGGCAGCTGGCTGATACCGAATGGTGCGCGCAGCGCGGCGAGTCAAGTAGGGCGGATCGAAGTAGATGAAGTCCCCCTCGGCAGCGTCTGCGCAGATGTTCGAAAAATCGCCACACCGCAGCTGCGCTCGCTCGAGGCATTTACCGACGCGCCGCAAGGCGCCCTCGTCCGTGAAGTTTGCCCGGATATCGCGCCCATAGGGCACGTTGAAGTGGCCTCGTCGGTTGACGCGGTAGAGACCGTTGAAGCAGGTCTTGTTGAGGAAGATTAAGCGCGCCGCACGCTCAATCTGGGAAAGGGACTCGGGCGCTTGGGCTCGAACTGCGTGGTAGTGCTCGGCAGTGTTGCGATGCTCGCGCAGCACCTGGAGCAGAGCATCCACCTGGTCGCGTATCACCTCGTAGCAGAGCATCAACTCGGGGTTGGCATCACCAAGCACCGCCGCGCCTGGCTTGAGCCCCAAGAAGAGCACGCCGGACCCAACCATGGGCTCGAAGTACCTCGTGAAGCTCGGCGGTTTGCGTCGGAGGAGTTCGCTCAGGACGCCTTGCTTGCTACCCACCCATTTGACAAATGAGAATGCCTGGCGCGTCTTGACGTGTTTCCGCACACGAGAAGGAAGAGGGTCTTGAAACCCGAGCGTCGTCAGGACACCGCTTCGATCAATGAGACCTTCGAGCCCTTCGGCCGCGTAGCGCTGAGCCCAACTTCGGACTGTTGACGCTTTTACCGTCGCGCCGACTTCCCGAAGCGCTGCAGCGGGTTTGAGCCCCTTGGCAACGACAGCCTCGAATTTGAGGAGCAACGTCTCGCGTTCTTTGGCTCGAGCTACGCGGTCATTCCAGGCAAACTCCCCAATCTGCCGGCGAAGCGCCGTCAGCTTCTCGTCCGTGACGAACGACTCGCGATCCCCACGCACTGGGCGTTGCCCTCCAACTGAAACTCTTGGAGGCAAAATCTACCATCAAGTCCGCATGCTGTCTCTCGAAGAGACGTTCGAGCGCCGCCGAAACCACCAGTGGTATGAAGATCGGCGCTGAACCCGAGCCCAGCACCGCGCCCGGACACTCTCTCCCGCGTGGATGTGCGCTTTCTAGCCCAGTCGTTCCGGCCGAGCCTACTTGCCCGCGCCATCAGCCCCAAACTGGCGGCGAGAGTTCGAATCCCTTCCGCACCTCAAAGGAAGTCTTCCATGTCCTTAAGCGATCGCCGCACCCCCTCGTCATACTCCACGACAACCTCGTCTAACGGCTCTGCATAGCCGAGCGGTGCCTCGCCTCGCGCGTACCCGATGGCTCGGTACCCGCGCAGCCGCCTCTCGAACATCCGCAGCAGCATTGGCACCTCGCGGTCGACGTAGTCGAAGATGCACACCTCGGTTTTTCCGGGATGGAGACGATGCAAACGCCCCGTGTACTGGATTAGCGACCCTTTCCACGATACTGGCAGCGCCAGAAAAAGCGTGTCGAGCCGTGCGTCGTCAAAACCCTCGCCGATGTAGCGGCCGGTGGCGAGGACGAGCCGCTCCTCATGGTTCGGGATGGCCACGAGACGCTCCTTCACCTCGCGTCGCTGCTTGGTACCCATGCCACCTTGAAGGACGACCACATGCTGCGCGACCTTCTGCAGCCGAGCGCTGAAGTACTCGAGCTGGTCTTTCCTCTCCGTGAGGAGGATCGGCGATCGTCCCAGCTCAAGGGCCTGGATGACGTCGTCCAAGATAAGCCTGTTTCGCTCCTCGTCGGCCGCAAGCGCCGCGTAGAGCTCCTGGATGCTTGGCTTCGCTACGCTCGATGTCGTGAAGCCCGTCTCGCGCACCACGAGCTTGTGGGCAAAGGGCCGTTGCGCGGCCTGGCTCTTCGGATCGACGGCGAACCGCACGGGACCCAGCTGCATCTCCGTGATCGGATGGTGCCCGTCGCGGCGCTGCGGGGTGGCGGTGAGACCGACGACGTAACGGCCCTTCGCCTCCGCAAGCACTTGCTCGAACGAGACGGCTGGCAGGTGGTGGCACTCGTCGACGATTACCTGCCCGTAGTTGGCGACCACATCCTGGACCTTCCCCTTGCGAACGAAGCTTTGGATCATCGCCACATCAAGCCGCCCGTTCCCGGTCTTCTTCCCCGCTCCGATCTGCCCGATTTCCTTCGGCTCGATGCCGAGGAACAGCGAGAGCTGCGCCAGCCATTGGTCGAGAAGCGGGCGCCGGTGGACCAAGATCAGAGTGCTGCACTCGCGCTCGGCTACGAGGTACGTGCCAACGACCGTCTTGCCGACGCCGGGCGGCGCAACCAATACACCGATATCGTGCTTGAGCAGCGCGTTCACGGCCTTTTGCTGCACCGCCGTCAGCTTCCCGCGGAAGCGGAGCCTAAGTGCCCTCCCTGCAGCACGCTGGTCGTCGACTTCCAGAGCGACGCCCAATTCGCGCAGCAGCCCCTGGAGTTCGTCCTGACAGCCCCTAGGTAGGCCCACGTGCTGAGGGAGATCCTCAGCGCACGAGATCACACGCGGCGTCGTCGCCGTCGAGAGGCGCATGCTCTGCTTCTTGTAGAACTCCGGGTTCTGAAACGCCGCGAGCCGCTTGATCTGATTGAGGAGCGGCGAAGGAAGGCCTGCTTTCTCCACGAAGAGCTTCTGGGCGAGAACAGCACACACCTTCGGCGGTAGCGGTTCGCTGATGACCAACGGCTTCGGCATGCGGGTGGGCAGTCGTGCCCATGGCGCGGCGTCGTCCTCATCTTCCGTCTCCGACAGTCGTAAGCCGATGACGGATCCCTGCCGCGTTGCCTCACGCACGATCAAATCGACGGTACCTGGGCTGATGCGCGTCACCGCAGCGAGATAGGCCCATTGCCGGTCATCGGGGTGCGGCTTCAGCTGGTCGTCGAGGAAGACGGAGTTTCCAGCGCGCCTCGCCTCGTACTGGAGTGGCAGTGCAATCAAGTTCCCGAAGCCACCTCGCGGCATCGTGTCCTGGCTGGGGAACAGGCGGTCGTACGAGTCCATGCTCAGCTCGTGCCGCCGCGACATTGTCTCAGTGATGAGGTAGCAACCCATCTTGCGCGCAATGCTCGCCGGCACGGGCGCCGAGAAGAAGAACCATGCGTGGGCGCCGTTGCCGGAGCGCGACTTCTCCACCGCGGCTGTTAGGCCGACGCGCCGACAAGTCTCGACGAACGCACTAACGTCGTTCGTCCAGGTGCTCTGGTCGAAGTCAACCGCGAGGAACCAGCACGTGTCGTCACCGAGCAACGGGTACACGCCCATCACGTGACGGCCCGTCAAGTGCTCGACGATCGCAGCGTCGTCGACGGGGATGAAGGCCTGGTTCGGGCATTCGCTGCACTTGCCCCCGGTCTTCAGAGCGCAGAGGCCGGGCTCCCACTTGTTCGAGCACGCAGGCGCATAGCCAGGCTTCCCGGTTTTCTTGCTCACGAACCGCGTCGGGAAGACTTCTTCGCGTCCACGAAACAGCGAGCGAAACAACTTCACCTTCTCAGCGGACGTCTTGGGAATTCGCGCCTCGAGCGCGATGGGAGCGCGCGGGCGAACGTCGGGCGCAACTCCGAGCGAAGCCAGCTCGGCCTGGAGCGCGCCGAGGCGACATCGCGAATCGGCCTGGGCGGTCTCAAGTCTGGCGAGACGTACTTCTTCCTGCGCGATGTCCTGCAGCAGGCCGAGGCGTCGTGATGGCCGCTCGGTTCGTTGGTCCCGTCCCGCAGACCTGCTGTACGGATTCTTCCGGGTCTCGTCATCGAGGACGTCTTGGCGACCAGGTTTCCTCATGCTCGCCAGCCCTCCTTCCGTTGTCCTTGCAGATATGCTAGAAGTAGCATATTACACTCACCCAGTGCCAGCCGAGTCAAAACCTATCGTTTGGATGGGGGATAGCCTGGGTGTGCTGCGCGGATTCCCTGACGAGGTCAAATACATCATGGGTTTCGCGCTCCGGCGCGCCCAGGAGGGAAAGAAGCACGAGCAGGCCAGACCCCTGCGCGGATTCGGTGGCGCGGGAGTCCTAGAAGTCGTTCGGGATTTTGACGGGAATGCATACCGAGCGGTGTACACGGTGAAGCTCCCAGGCGTCGTCTATGTCCTACACGCCTTCCAGAAGAAGTCGAAGAGAGGTGTCGCAACGCCTAAGGCCGAGACTGACTTGGTGAAATCCCGGCTCAAGATGGCCCAAGAGGCGCACGCAGCAATGGAGAGCGAGAAATGAAGAAGACGACACGAGGCACCGGCAACGTCTTTGCCGACATCGGTGTTCCAGACCCGGAGGTTGCCCTCGTGAAGGCTCAGTTGGCCTCTCGCATCGTTGACCTTATTGAGGCTCGCGGGCTAACCCAGGTTCAGGCTGCTGCGATCCTCGGCACCGACCAACCCAGGGTTTCCGACATCGTCCGCGGAAGCCTTCAGCAATTCACTGCCGACCGCCTGATGCGCTTCATCACCGCACTCGGCTCGGACGTAGAAATCGCCGTGCATCCCGGCCGGCGCGCGAGGGGAGCCGGTCACCTCCGCGTCGTCGGGAGGTAGGCCGGAATCCGCTACGGGGTCGCCGGCCCTGGCCACCACCTGGGCTAAGGCCCTCGTCGAATGTACGTCCCACGTAACGGCTGGGAGTGTCTGGGAGCCCCAGACTTCGCGCGGGCGGCCTTAGCGCGGGGTGAGAACGATCTGAAAACGCGGGGATAGCGCAGGCAGGGTGTCCAGGTAGATTTCTGGGAATGCGGGGAGCGCGAACCGGGTTGATGGGGTA
>JBKQSS010000023.1:0-12053 GCA_052143535.1 Myxococcaceae bacterium
GGCGGCGGCTTCGGCAAGCTGGTGCGACTGGGGCGACTCCCCCTCAACGTCAACGCGGCCGGCTACTACAACATCTGGCGCCCAACTGGCGGTCCCAGCTGGCAGCTACGGCTCACCGCGGCACTCCTGTTTTGAAGCTTTCCCCCGGGCTGGGCGCCGGTTTTTTTCCCAGTGAAGTGAAGAAGGG
This sequence comes from Myxococcaceae bacterium, assembly GCA_052143535.1. GTDB lineage: Bacteria > Myxococcota > Myxococcia > Myxococcales > Myxococcaceae > JADGRA01. The sequence goes on from JBKQSS010000023.1 coordinate 188, forward strand.
AGCGTCGAGAAGCAGCGTGGAAGCACCGAGTAACAAGACGACCGAGGCCCTCACCGCACCGGGACGGCGCTCCCCTTGGTACGGCTGCGCCGTGAATGGCTTTGGCCCAGGCGCACCCTTGGCCGCCTTGCTTCTGGCGGTGCTGCTCGGCGCCTGCTCCCGGCAGCAAACCCCACCCGCGGCGGCTGCCCCCCCGCCGGCCGCTCCGCCGGCGCCAGCCACCTATGTCGGCTCCTCGGCCTGCGCGGAGTGCCACCCAACCGAGACGCAAGCCTGGTCCACCTCCCACCACCGGCTGGCCATGCAGCCGGCCACGGACGCCACGGTGCTTGGGGACTTCCACGACGCGCACGTCACCTTGAAAGGCGTCGGCACCACCTTTCTCCATCCGGACGGCGGCTTTGCCGTGCGCACCGACGGGCCAGACGGGAAGCTTGCGGAATTCCCCATCCGCTTCACCTTTGGCATCGAGCCCTTGCAGCAGTACCTGGTGGAGTTCCCCAAGGGACGTCTTCAGTCCCTGGGCATCGCCTGGGATACGCGGCCAGCGTCCGAGGGCGGGCAGCGCTGGTTTCACCTCTACCCGGGCGAGCTGCAGATGGACTTCCGCAACGCGCTGCACTGGACGCGGCCTTTGCAAAATTGGAATTACATGTGCGGCGCCTGCCACACCACGGACTTCCAGAAGAATTACCGCGCCGAGACGGACGCCTTCGACACCGCCTACAGCGAGGGCAACGTCGGCTGCGAGGCGTGCCACGGCCCGGCCTCGGGCCACCTCGACTGGGCGCGCTCGGCGAAGCGCCCGGCCGACGGGCTGAAGGGACTGACCTTCGCGCTGCGCGGGGCCTCCGCTGCCAACTGGGGGAAACTCGGCACCAACGGCACCCTCACCCGAGAGGGCCCCATCTCCCGGGTGGAGGTGGAGACGTGCGGGCCGTGCCACTCCCGCCGCGGCCAGACTTGGCCGACGGCCGCGCCCGGGGCTCCCATCGGCCAAGCCTACCGCGTCGCCCTCCTCGAGGAAGGGCTGTACGAGCCGGACGGGCAAATTCACGACGAAGTCTTCGAGTACGGCTCCTTTCTCCAGTCCAAAATGTACCAGCACGGCGTCACCTGCTCGGACTGTCACGAGCCGCACGCGGCCAAGAAGCTGCGCTCGGAAGGCAACGGCGTCTGCACCCATTGCCACCTCGCCGCGCGCTTCGACACCCCCGAGCACCACCACCACCCGGCGGGCACCGCCGGCGCGCAGTGCGTCGGCTGCCACATGGCCATGCGCACCTACATGGTGCTCGACGGCCGCCGCGACCATTCCTTCCGCATTCCTCGGCCGGACCTCGCGCTCAAACTCGGCACCCCGGACGCCTGCACCGGCTGCCACCAGGACAAGGGCGTCCGCTGGACAGCCGAGAGGGCCCAAGCGCTGTGGGGCCCGTCGCTTGCCGCCCGTCCTCAGTGGGGCGAGGCCATCGACGCCGGTCGCCGCTGGCTTCCCGGCGCGGGGGACAAGCTGATGGCCACCGCAGGGGACACCAACTTCCCTGGCATTGTCCGGGCCACCGCCGCCGGCCTGCTGGAAGGCTACCCGGACCCCCAGCTGGTCCCCCTCCTCGAGCGACTGGCGGTGGACGCCGACCCGCTGGTGCGGCGGGCGGCGGCCCACACCCTGGCCGGCCAAGACACCCCGGAGCGCATCCGCCTCACCGCCCCCCTGTTGGCGGACCCCATCCGCGACGTCCGCCTCGAGGCGACAGCCACCATGGTGTCCGTCCCCCCGCGGGAGCTCGACGCCTCGACACGCGCTGCGCTGGCAGTGGCGGTGCGCGAGCGGCGCGCCTCGCTTGCCTCGGACGCAGACCGCAGTGAGGCGCAGTACAACTTGGGCGTCCTGGAGCTGGCGCTGAGCAACCCCGCGGCAGCCGAGGCGGCCTTCCGCCTGGCCATCCAACGTGACCCCACCTTCGGGCTGGCCTACCTCAACTTGGCCGAGGTGCTCCGCGGGACGGGCCGCGAGGCGGAAGCGGAGAAGACGCTACGGGAGGCGCTGCGCGTGGACGCAGGCGACGCAGCCGCTTACCACTCGCTCGGCCTGTCCATGGTGCGGCAGGGCCGCAAGGCCGAGGCCCTGCCGTTGCTGGAGAAAGCAGCCCGCCTCGGCGCAGCCAACCCCCGCTTCGCCTACGTCTACGCCATCGCGCTGCAGGACAGCGGCGACCACCGCAGCGCATTGAGCGTGCTGGAGCGGACGCAGGCCCGCTTCCCGGGCAACCTCGACATCCTCACCCTCTTGGTGCAGTTCAACCGCAACGCTGGGAACGCCGATGCGGCGCGTCGCTGGGCGCGCAAGCTTGCCGCAGCCGCGCCCAACCTCGCCTCGGTGCAGCAATTCGTCCAGAGCGTCGAGCAGGGAACGCCCTAGAGGGGGCGGCGGGGGGGCTCTCCCCCCGGTTGGCCGGGAAGTCGCCGGGGCCACGTTCCTGACGTAGCTTTCCTCGCGCCCCGGGTCGAGTGGCCCCCTCCTGTATGCGCGACGCCTTCGCTTCCAGAAAGCATACGCTCCTGCTGGTGGTCGTGCTGGTGGGCGAAGTCCTTCAGCCCACAGCCACCGCAGGAATCCGCGGCGTGGCCTTCGACTTTTTCGTCGTTCTCCTGCTGCTGGTCACCTTCCTGGTGGTCTTCGAGAGCTCCGCCGAGCGCAAGCTCGGGCTCCTTTTGGGCGCTCCAGCCGTGGCGGCGAATTGGATGCACTACCTACTCACCGGCCGCGCGCTGGTCGTCTCGGAGCTGTTGCACCACGGCTTCATGTGCTTCTTCTTCATCTTCGCCACGGTCACCATCCTGCGAGGGATTTTTCGGCGCAAAGCGGTCAACTCCGACGCCGTGGTGGGGGCGGTGTGCGGGTACCTTTTGTCGGCGGTCTCTTTCGGCAACATTTACGCGGTGGTGCTGCTCATCTCCCCGGGCGCTTTCGCCTTCAACAGCGCCATCAGCGGACAGCTCCTGGACTGGCACGCCCGACGCTTTCTCTTCGACTACTTCAGTCTCGTGACGCTCACCTCCATGGGGTACGGCTATGTGACGCCGGTCACTTCAGGCGCGCAGTCCGTCACCTGGATGGAGTCCGTCTTTGGACAGTTCTACCTCGCCGTGGTGGTGGCGCAGCTCGTCGGCATGCGCCTGGCCCCGAAGGCAAAAGAGGCGTCGTCGCCGACGGCTGAGAAGCGAGCATGAGCACTGGCGGAGACGAGGGGCCTGCCGCGCCTGTCGGTCGAGGCGCGTCCGGAGCCGTTGCCTCCTGGCCGGGCAATGGCGAGAGGCAGCCCTTCCGGGAGCACTATGGGCCCTGGGCGCTGGTGGCCGGAGCCTCGGCCGGCCTGGGCGAGGCCTTCGCGCGGGCCCTGGCCGCGCGTGGTCTCCACCTTCTCCTCCTCGCCCGTGGGCAAAGGACGTTGGAGGCCCTGGCCATGGACATTCGCGCCCGGCATGGCGTCGAAGTCCTGGCCGAAGCAGCCGACGTCGGCGCACCGGACTTGGGCGAGCGGGTGGAGCGCCTGGCGTCGGGGTTGGAGGTCGGCCTCCTCGTCTACAACGCGGCGCACTCCGTCATCGGCCCCTTTCTCGAGCAGCCACTGGAAGCCCAGCTGCGCGTCATCGACGTCAACTGCCGGGGGCCGCTGACCCTGGCCCACTTACTCGGCCGGCCCATGGCCCAGCGCGGCCGCGGAGGTGTGGTGTTGATGACTTCCCTGGCCGGCTCCCAAGGTGGGCCGCTGCTCGCCTCCTACGCCGCCTCTAAGGCCTTTAACCTGGTGCTCGCCGAGGGGCTGTGGGCCGAGCTGCGCGCACAGGGCGTGGATGTCCTCGCCTGTCGGGCCGGCGCCACGCGGACGCCCGGCTACGCCTCCAGCCGTCCGAAGAAGTCCATCCGCCTCATGGAGCCGGAGGCGGTGGTGAAGCAGACACTGCGCGCGCTGGGATACAAGCCGAGCTTCGTTCCAGGAGTGCTCAACCGCCTGGCGGCCTTCTTCCTGGTGCGGCTGCTTCCGAGGCGCGCGGCCATTGGGGTGATGGGGCGAGCCACTCGGGAGCTCTACGGTTGACGGCGCCGAGGACGCCCCGCCTCAGTCGCCGCCAAAGCCGTCTCCGCGTGGCGCTGGCCTATGCGGTGGCGCTGGGGGCGGCGCTGGTCGTCGGCTCGGCTCTCTTCGGGCGCCACCCCATCGTGGTGGCCGCGCTGGCCGACGTCGCGGCGACGGCCGTCGTCTTCGCCTTCAGTCTGGGCCATGACAACTCGAGCCTCTATGACGCGTACTGGAGTCTCGCCCCGCTCCCCATCGCCGCGTACTGGGCGAGCCTCAACCCGGATGCTCCCGAGGCGCGCCAACTGCTCGCCCTTTTGCTCGTCGCCCTGTGGGGCCTTCGGCTGACGGCCAACTGGTGGGCCCGGTGGCAAGGGATGCACGACGAGGACTTTCGCTATCGGGAGATTCGGCAGCGCACCGGGCGCCTTTACTGGCCGGCCAGCTTCCTCTCCATTCACCTCATGCCTACCGCATGGGTGTTTCTGGCGATGCTGCCGCTATACCCGGCCCTGGCCCGGCCCGCGCCGGGCTTCGGCGTCCTCGACGCTTTCGCAACGGCAGTCACCGCGGCAGCCATCACCATCGAGGCCACAGCAGACTTTCAGCTGCGCCGCTTCCTGCGCCGCCGGCCCGACGCCGAGGCGGTCCTCAACACCGGCCTGTGGGCCTATAGCCGCCACCCCAACTACTTCGGCGAGGTCCTCTTCTGGTGGGGCGTCTACCTGTTCGGGCTGGCCGCGGGCCCGGGCTGGGCCTGGACGGGCATCGGGGCCGCCTTCATCACCCTATTGTTTGTGCTGGTGAGCATCCCTTGGATGGACCGCCGGATGCTGTCTCGGCACCCCGGGTTTGCGGCGCAGCTGCGCTCGACGTCCGCCCTTTTGCCCTGGCCCAGACGGCGCTGGTCTAGTGGGCCAGGTGCTGCAGGGTGAAGTGGTCGACCGGCGAGAGGTGCGGCCAGGCCTGCGGCTGAAAGAGGTAGCCGGGAAGCGCCGTCCCCTTTGGCGCGACCGGGGGCTCGGTGAAGAGCGCGTCCACGTGCTGAAAGGCAGCGTTGATGAAGAGTGGCCCATGACACTGCGAGCAGACTTCCGTCATCGCGTCCCGCCGGGCGTCTGCGTCCTTGTCTTGGGTGGGCTTGCCGCCTGGCACCACCGTCCAGCTGACTCTCGCCCGGGTGTCGTGATTGGCTTTCCCGCCTGGCGTCGAGGGAGCAATATGGCAAGTGGGGCAGCCCGGGGCCTTGGGGCTGGGTTGCCCTGCCTGGGCGAGCGCAATACCGCCGTGTGGCGAGCGCCGCCAGGCCTCGGCCGCTCCGTCGGCCAGGTGGCAGGTCGCGCACACCTCCGGGCTGCGCGCATCCGCGAGCTCGAAGCGGTGCCGTCCATGGCAGGCCACGCAGCTTCCGGCGCTGCCGTCCGGGTTGATGCGCCCGACCAGCGGGGCAGGCCAAGTGGCCGGGTCGGGCATGCCGGCGATGAGGCGCACCTCCATCCCTGGCACGCCCTTCCCGTGGGAGCTCTTCTCCATTTCCGCCGCCTCGCCGCGGTGGCAGGTGCCGCACGTTTTGGGCGTCACCACGTTGGTGATGCGGACATCGTGGTGAAGAAAGCCCCCCTCCTTCACCCCATGGCAGGAGAGACAAGCGATGCCTTTGGCGCCGTGCTGGGAGTCGGCCCACTGGACGACGACTTGCGGGCTGACTTTGGAATGGCAGTCCACGCACCCTCTGGCCTCGGCCGGCACCACTGGCAACGGGTGCGCGGTCTCGCGGTGCTTGGTGGAGTCGACGATGGACACCGCCACCAGCGAGGCGAGGAAGAGAAAACCGAGGCTACCGACCAACACTTGTTTCCCGGCGAGAGTCATACCAGGGCCTCCCACAGCGTGAAGGCGAGGAAGACAATCAACCCCATCGCCCCGAAGACCATCGAGATTTCACTCCGCGGCCAGCGCCGACGGATGGCGGCGTCGATGAAGGGCCACAGGAAGAGCAAGCCCACTGCCAGGCCCACGCCGATGACACCCGCCCGCAGCGAGCTCAACTTGAGCCAGCGGAAGGTGAAGTAGAAGTACCACTCCGGTTTGATGTGCTCGGGGGTGTTGAGCGGGTCCGCAGGCGGACCGAGCTCCGCCGGCAGCAGCACCGAGAGGCAAGTGGCACAAATAATGAGCACCAGCCCCACCGCCACCTCGGTCAGGAGGTGGTCCGGGATGAGGGGGTACGTCTTCTCCGCCGCCGCCGTCCCAGGGGCCTGCTCGGTCACCCCGAGCAGACGCACCAGCCCGAGGTGCGCCAGCACCAGCGCAATGGCCAGGCCGGGAAGCACCGCCGCATGCAGGATGAAGAAGCGCGACAGTGTCGCGGCGCCCACCGCCTCGCCGCCGCGAATGGCCCGAGCCAGCCCCGGGCCGACGAAGGGAACCGCCTCGGTGATGTTGGCCCCCACCGTCGCGCCCCAGAAGGACAGCTGCTCGTAGACGAGCGAGTAGCCGGTGAAGCCGAGCACCAGGGTGAGCACGAACAGCGCGCAGCCAATCAGCCAATTCACCTCGCGGGGCCGCCGGTAGGAGCCGGTGAAGAAGACGCGCAACAGGTGCAAGGAAACCGCCACCACCATGAGGTTGGCGCCCCACTTGTGGAGCGAGCGAATCCACCAGCCAAACGGCACGTCCCGCACCAGGTGCTGGACACTGGCGTAGGCCGCCGCCGGTGTCGGCTGGTAGTACACGCAGAGCAGAAGGCCGGTGATGAGCTGGCCGATGAAGAGCATCCCAGCCGTCCCGCCGAGCGCAAACCACCACAGGCGCAGGTGTCCGGGCAGCGGCTCGTTGCTCGCCGCGCGCATCGCCTCGAGCGAGACCGGGACGCGTTCCTGGAGCCACCCCCAGCGCGCCACCTCACACCTCCGGCAATTCGACGTACACCGCCCCGTGCTCCACCACCGTCGCGTAGTGCGTCAACGGCGAGGGAGGCGGGCCGCTCACCACCGCCCCCGAGGCGCTGAAGCGCCCGCCGTGGCAAGGGCAGAGAAACTCCTGCTCGTCCTCCTCCCAGTGAACGCCACAGCCGAGGTGGGTACACGTCAAGGAGAGCGCCACCGGGTTGGAGGGGGGCCCAAAGACGGCCACTGGGCGGCCCTGCAAGTCGGAGACGAGGCGCGGACGCTTCAGCTCCAGCTCGTCAGCCAGGCCCACGTACACGCGTCGGGCGCGCGGCCCTGTCTCCTCTGGAATGAGGTAGCGAAAGACGATGGAAAAGGCGCCCGCCATGGCCGTCCCAAAGCCGAGCCAGGCGAAGGCGGCGGCAAGGAAGTTGCGGCGCGAGGGCGGGGCCTGAGCCTCGATGGAATGCGAGGATGTCACTTCGCCAGCGTCTTGATGTAGGCGATGACGTCCCAGATTTGCTGGTCACTGAATTGGGGGTAGCCGTCCATGTCCTTGGAGAGGCCGTTGGCCTTCCCGCCCTTTTGGATGACTTTGAAGAGCTCGTCGTCCGAAGGGAGTTTGCCGGCGCTGAAGGCCTTGGGCTTGGGGGTGAGGCTCTTGCCCACCGGCCCATTCCCATCGCCCGTCTTGCCGTGACAGATGACGCACTGCGAGTTGTAGATGGGCTTTCCCTTGTTGGCATCCCCTGCAGCGGCGAGGGACACGGTAGACAGCACCAGCACAAAAACCGGAAGCACAAAACCAAGTCGACGCATGCGCGGGGCCTCCTGGGGACAGCGGACCCGCACCTTAGGGCGAGAGGCGTTAGGCGCAAGCGCGCCGTTTTCAAGTCCGCCGAATTTGCAATTGAAGCGACTCCGAGAAACACGCCTTGCCCCTTCGCGTGCAGGGAGAAAGGGCGCCGGGCCCGCGAAAACAAACCGGCCACCTCACCCCCCTTTCTTTGGGCGCCTAGCCCGCGGCCGCTAGCTGCCTTCCCTCCACCGTCGAGTTGCTCTGTCGTGGTTTTTGACACGAATAACTGTCTCGACAATATTAAGTGTCTGGTGCAGACGGCCATCCACGTCCTCCAGTCGCTGGACACGGCCTCCACGGTGCTGGACGCCACGCGGCTGCGCATCCTCGCCGGCCTGCGCCAGCCCGAGTCGGCCGCGGGGGTGGCCCGCGCGCTTGGGCTTCCCCGCCAGCGTGTCGGCTACCACGTGCGCGCCCTGGAGAAGGCTGGGCTACTGCTGAGTGTCGGCGAGCGGCGCAAGGGCGGCACCGTGGAGCGGCTGCTTCAGGCCACGGCGCGCTCCTACGTCGTCTCGCCCGAGGCCCTGGGCATCCTCGGCACCACCCGGGCGGAGGTGCAGGACAGGTTTTCCAGCGCCTACCAGGTGGCGGCCACCGCCCGCACCCTGCGGGACTTGGCCATTCTTCAAACGCGGGCCGCCCAGGGCGGAAAACGCCTTCCCACTCTGACGCTGGAGACGGAGGTGTGCTTTGCCTCCGCCGAGGCGCAGACGGCCTTCGCCGCGGAACTTACCGAGGCGCTTGCCGCCCTCGCCGCGCGCTACCACCAGGCAAAAGCCCCGGGGCGCAGCGTCTTCCGTTTCGTCCTCGCCGCGCACCCTGCCCTCTCACGCTCCGGGGACGCGCCGCCGCCAGAGCCCGAAGCCCCAAGAAGGAAGCCGTGACGTCCAAGCTCCGCACCGGTGCCCTGGCCGACAACGCCTTCGCCGGCATGGACTCACCGGCGCCCCCCAGCACGCGTCAGCGAGTGGCCGCGGCCGGGGCCACTTGGTGGAAAAGCGCCCGGCGGGCCTCCTCGGTAAGCACCATGGGGGAGGCGCTGACAACCGGCCCCAGCGCGTAGGCCCGCTGGACGGCTGGACGCGCCGCCACACTCTCGAACCACCGCTTCACGTTGGGGAAGTCCTCCAGCTTCTGGCCCTGACGGGCGTGGCCGGCAATCCACGGGTGACAGGCCATGTCGGCAATGGAGTAGGTCTCCGCGACATAGTCGCGTCCAGAGAGCTGGGTGTCGAGGACGCGGTACAGCCGGGCCGTCTCCTTCACGTAGCGCTCGATGGCGTAGGGAATTTTCTCCGGCGCGTAGAGCGCGAAGTGGTGGTTCTGGCCGAGCATCGGCCCGAGCCCCGCCATCTGCCAGAAGAGCCACTGCATGACGTTGGCCCGTGCCCGCAGCTCGGTGGGCAAAAAGCGCCCGGCTTTCACTGCCAGGTATTCGAGAATCGCCCCGGACTCGAAGAGCGCGAGCGGCGGACCGCCGTCGGGGGGGGCAGTGTCGACGATGGCCGGCATCTTGTTGTTGGGCGAAATGCGGAGGTAGTCGGGGTGGAATTGCTCGCCTTTGGTGATGTTGACCGGGAGCAGCCGGTACTCGAGGCCCGTCTCCTCCAGAAAAATGGTGACTTTGTGGCCATTGGGAGTGGGCCAGTAGGAGACGTCAATCATCCGTGCACCTCGGTGTTGCGAGTTGGGTAGCCAAGGCTGCGGGCGGCGAGGCCCCCATAGAGAGCCAACATCCGCTCGCGCCAGAGGTAAATGGGACTCTCGGGCTCGAGCAGCTGCACCTCCGAGATGCAGCGCGCCCACTGAAAGGCGCCGAAGACGAGGTAGTCGCCCAGGGCCGGCCCCGTGCCACTCAGGAAAGGCTGGGCAGCGAGCGTCGCCTTCAGCGGCTCGAGGACATTGCGCAGCTTCGCTAGGTGGGCGGGTCGGTCCTGGGTGAAGGCCTCGAGCGTGGTGCCGACGCGAGCCTCGCGGGAGCTTCGGAAGTACTCCCGGTCCTTCGGGTGAACGTGGGCGAGAATGTCCAAGTAGACGAGTGGGGACAGAGCCGTCTGGAGGCTCCGTTCAGCCCAATTCTTGAGAAAGAAGGCATGGGCCCAGGCCTGGGGACCCTCGGCGAGCGGTGGGCTGTCCGGGTAGGTACTCTCGAGGTACTGGCAGATGGACCAGCTGTCCGTCACGACGCGCTCGCCGTCCACCAGCACCGGCACCAGCCCTTGCGAGGAGAAGGCGATGGCCGGCTTCTCGGTGAAACGCCAAGGCACCGTTTGGTAGGCGAGCCCCTTGTGAGCCAATGCCATCTTCACCCGCCAGCAGTACGGGCTGAAGCGCCGCTCCTCCTCCGCACCTGCCAAGTCGTAAAGGGTTCGCGCCAAGGTGGCACCTCTTCTAACGGGGACCCCCTCCAAGGCAACACCGAGAGGCCCGCAAAGGGGGGGGGCCGCCACCCCCCCTTGGGCTCATGATCCTGCACAAGTTGACAGGGTCAGGTGATCTGAATGTCGGGTGCGCCAAGCCCAGCAGAGGCAGGACCTGGTAGTCCAGGAGTTCCAGGGAGTTGCCCTGGGAGACCCGCGGCGCGAGCGGCGAGTGAAGAGCGTCGCGTCGCGGTTGGCCTTTCGCCCGGAGGCTAGCTTGCCGGTCGCGATGGGGGGTGAGGCTCCGCTTGAGGGGACCTACCGGCTGCTGTCAAACGAGCTCGTCTCGATCGATCAGTTGGTCGAGCCTCACGTTCGGCAGACCGCCCAGCGTGTCCGAAGCGCTGGGCAGGCCTATGCCATTCACGACACGACTGGGTTCAGCTTCGGTGGCGAGATGCGTAGGTCGGGGCTCGGGTCCGTCAACAGCGCCACCGACCAGGGTTTCCGTGCCCACGTCACGCTCGCTGTGTCCTCCGACGGGCGGCGAGAGCCGTTAGGGCTGCTCGCGATTGGCACCCGAGTGCGACCAAAAAAGAAGCAGTCTGGTCACAGCGAGGTCGAGCGGTGGAGCCGGGGACTAAACATCGCGGAAGCCAAGGTAGGTGGCGGTCAGTTGATACATCTGGCGGACAGGGAGAGCGATGTCTACGAGCTCATCGCGGAAGCTCACCAGAGGGGCTGGAGATTCATCTTCCGAGCTGCTTACGACCGGGCGCTGCTGACCGAAATGGGGGGCGACGTCGCGCATCTGCACACCGCTGCTCGCTCGAAGACACCGGAATTTCGGGTAACCGTCTCCCTCGGGCCGCGGGGCAACAAGAAGAGGCCCGGGAAACAGCGGGTAGCCTTCCCACCTCGTGCTGGGAGAACGGCCGAACTGTGCTTCAGCGCAGTCTCCGTGAAACTCAAACGGTCCTCGATGTTGACGGCTGACAAGGGGCCAGCGGGAGTGCCCGTCAATGTGGTGCGAGTCTGGGAGCCACGTCCACCGAAGGGCGCCGAAGCCGTGGAGTGGCTACTGCTGACGTCCGAGCCTGTCGCGACCGAGGACGACATCAAGGCAGTCGTCGAGGGCTACCGCACACGCTGGGTCATCGAGGAGTACTTCTGTGCCGTGAAGACGGGCTGTGGGTTTGAGCGCCGGCAGCTCGAAAGCGCCCATGCACTCTTCAACATGCTCGCCTTCTGCCTGGTGGTCGCCTACGTCCTGCTTCTCATGCGGACCCTGGCCCGCGAAGACACGCGGAAGCCGGCAGCAGATGTCCTCACCCAGGAGCAACTTGCTTGCCTACGACTGCTGTCGCCAAAGGGCTTGGCCAAAGCACCCACTGTCAGAGAGGCCCTCTTGCGGATCGCCGCCCTCGGTGGCCACCTCAAAAACAACGGCGAACCCGGCTGGCGGACCATAAGCCGGGGCTGGACGGAACTGCTCCGGGCGGAAAACATCTACCTGCTCATCCAGTCAGGTACTTCCGATCAATCATGAGCCCCCGGGGGGGTAGCCCCTTCAGCGCCGAGGGCGCCGTTTGGGGCCCGTTCGCGGCCGTGACGCTGGCTTGGGCTTGGGCGCCTTTGCCGTCGGCGCAGGCCGCGCCCGAGCGGTAGAAGAAGCGT
>JBKQSS010000024.1:0-2958 GCA_052143535.1 Myxococcaceae bacterium
TTCCAATGTCGGCTTGAGCGAGCGCCGGAGCATCGTTGACTCCGTCGCCCACCATCGCGACAACCTGTCCCTCCCTTTGAAGCTTCTGCACGTACGCCGCTTTCTCCTGGGGCCGGACTTCGGCGAAGACCCGCTCGATTCCGACTTGCTTGCCCACTCGTTCCGCCGTCGGCCGGACGTCGCCGCTCATCAGAACTGGCGTCACTCCCATTCTTCGAAGGTCACTAATCGCGGCTCGCGATGAGGGCCGCACTCCATCGGAAATGCCGATGACACCGATTACGCGGTCGTCAAGAGCAATGTACGTCAGAGAGCGCCCTTCGGCCGCCAAGGCGGCACCTTGGCTCACGACGTCATCCACTTGCATTCCACCGTCCGTAAGAAGACGAGCACTTCCCACAAGCGCAACCTTCCCGTCGACATGCGCGCGAAGACCAGCTCCCGGCACGTTCTCGACAGACTCCGCCCGTCGAACGGCGACGCCCTTTTCTTTCGCAGCGCGGACAATGGCAACAGACAGCGGGTGCGTCGAACCGCCGGAAACTGTCGCAGCAATCTGGAGCAGCTGCGTGTCGCTGACACCCGGCACCGGCCGAAGGTCGATGACGCTCGGCTTGCCCTCCGTAAGCGTCCCCGTCTTGTCCAGGATGACCGCCGTGATGCGGCTCAGGCCTTCCAGCGTAGCTGCGTCCTTAATCAGGATGCCGTAGCGAGCCCCAAGGCCCGTTCCGACCGCGACGGCTGTAGGTGTTGCGAGACCGAGTGCGTCTGGACAAGCGATGACGACTGTTGCGATGGCAAACGTCAATGCTGTGAGGCCAGTGCTGTGGCCGACGAAGCGCCAGGCCAGGAAGGTCAAGAGTCCGGACCCCACGGCTACCACGACGAGAACTGCAGCAGCACGGTCGGCCAGTCTCTGGGCCGGAGCTTTGGAGTTTTGAGCTCGCTCGACCATCGCTCCAATCTGCGCGAGAACTGTGTCCTTTCCGACTTGTGTAGCCGTCATCAAAGCGGTTGCGGTGAGGTTGATGGAACCACCAATGAGCTTGTCGCCTGGGCGCTTGTGTACCGGCTTGCTCTCACCGGTGAGCAGAGCCTCGTCAACGTCAGTCTCGCCCTCGTCCAGGCGTCCATCGACGGGAACCTTCTCGCCGGGACGCAGGCGAACCCGCTCCCCGGTTTGAACCTCTTGGGTGGGAACGTCGACGTCGCGTCCGTTTCGCACGACTCGCGCCGTCGGTGGAACGAGCTTGAATAGAGCCTGGAGAGAATCACTTGTGCCTCGGCGCGACTTCATTTCCATCCAATGCCCAAAGAGGACAAAGGTCACCAACATGGCCGCCGCTTCGAAGTACGCGGAGTGCGAGCCAATGACAGTCAGATAGACGCTGCTCAGGTACGAAGCCAGTACGCCTGTCGCGATGAGCACCGACATGTCCAGTTTGCCGTGCCGGAGAGCACTGACGGAGCCCTCGATGAACATCCATCCACACCACCAGACGACGGGGGTAGACAGGACCAGTCCCAGCCAATTCGATAGCGGGGGATGCACAAACGTACGCAATCCCGGAAGGTGTCCCGCGAGCGTGGCCACGGGTACTGTCAGCGCTAGAGCGACGAAGAAGCGGCGCTTGATGTCGCGTTCCATCTCTAGGGCCATCGACGGTTGCGCCATCATCGATGCATGGTCGTGCGCACCGTGGCGCGTCGATGTTGCGGACGGGCGTGAAAGAACCATGTCGTTGGCTACGACGCTTTGGGTCGCTCGAGCATTTCGCTGCCCATACCGCGTCACACGGCGCGATTGATACAAGGACAGCATGGCGACGGCGACTAACGTTGGTAAGGCGGGGCAGCATCGGTAACAAGCTGGACCATCACGTCCCGAAACTCGGAGCCTGACCCTGCTCGGCGTACGCTGGACACACCAGCTAGCCGCCAAGCCTCCCACGGTTTTCGAAGGCAGGGGCCCTTCGCCACTGTGCTCCGCGGCTGACCGGGACAGGCGGGGCTCGCCGATTCCGAATGGGCTGATGGCGCTCGCCTACGTTGGAGCCCTCTTCCTGGCCGCGGCGATGGCGACGTTGGACATCGGGCTCGTCCGCGCCGCTTTGGCACTGCGCGCCTAAGTTGTCTTCCGCCGGGGAGTGGGCTTTCGACACAAAAGTCTCCCAACGCTTGCTTCTTCAATGGAACTAGCCAAGCCTCTCAGCCCCGTGGGGCTCTCCGCACTCCTCGTCGAGGCGCTACTGGCCTCGCCCGAGGAGAAACACGGCGGCGGCCTACAGGATGGCGGGGAAATCCGAACCCCTTTCCTCTCGGCCGCCGGTTTGTCGTCGGCGATGGAAGCTCACAGTGTCGACGTCCGGCATGCTACGAGGCCATGCTGAACAACAAGCCGAGCAGCTCGGAGGGCGCGTTCTGCTCTCCTTTGTGATTACGCCGGCGGGTGCGGTCGACAACCCGAGCGTCGACCAGAAGCGTTCGACGTTGCACGACCTCGGACTCGCAGCGTGCCTTCTCAAAGTCTTGGAGACCGTCACATTCCCCAACCCACCTGATGCCGGCAGCGCCGCGGTTGAGTACCCCGTCACCTTTCAACTGCCCGGAGACCGCATTACGCGGCCAGTACTCATCTCTGGACCGAATGGCCGTACCACTCCCGTCTACTCGGAGGCAGCTCGTGCCGCGGGCGTCGAGGGTACCGTCATCGTCCGTTGCACCCTCACCGTCGAGGGTGAAGCGAAGAACTGTGATTTCGTGAAGTTCATACCGAAGCTGGACGAGTTGGTCCTCGAATTCCTGTCAGGCGCCCGGTTTCAGCCGGTCACATTTCGAGGGATGCCAATTCAAGTCGTCTACGTCTTCAATTACCATTTCCGTTTGCGGTAGCCGCCGGAATTGGGTCCCCTTTGTTCAAGCAGCCGCACGGCCATTGCTGAGAAGCGCTGTCCGTCG
>JBKQSS010000025.1:0-26063 GCA_052143535.1 Myxococcaceae bacterium
TGGACCAACGGGAGAACCGCTCCCTGGTGCGCCAGCTGGCCGGCGGCGCCCGCGTCCTCAACTGCTTCTGCTTTTCCGGAGGCTTCAGCGTGAACGCCGCCCTCGGCGGCGCGGCCCACGTCTTCAGCGTTGACCAGGACGCGGACGCCATTTCCCTGGCCCGCGAGAATTTCCGCGGAAACGGCCTGGACCCTGAACGGCACGACTTCCTTGCAGCCGACGTCTTTCGGTTGTTGCAGTCCTTTCGAGACGAGGGGCGGCAGTTTGACTTGCTGGTGCTGGACCCGCCGGCCTTCGCCAAGACACAGCGAGCAGTCGAGGCAGCGCTGGACGGCTACGCATCACTCAACCGCCAGGCGCTGGCGTTGGTCGCGCCGGGCGGGTTGCTGGCGACCGCCTCCTGCTCGGCCCGCGTCTCCCCCGAGGCTTTCCTCGGGACCCTCAAGGAAGCCGCAGGAAAAGCCGGAGTGGACCTGACCCTGGTGGAGGAGCGCTACCAACCTCCCGACCATCCCGTCGCGCTCGCCTTCCCGGAAGGTCGTTACCTCAAATTCCACATTCTCCGGGTGCAGCCGTGGTGACGCGTGGACAGTTTCTGGAGCGCGCCACCGTCATCCCGACGGTGGGCGGTGTGCTGGAAGCCCTGTCGCACCGGGGAACGCGCGCCCCGCCGCTCCTCATCGTCCCGCCTCCGCCGGGAAGCGGAGGGATGGACCATCCAGTGGGGTCCGAGCTGGCCTGGGCAGTCACCCGCGCCGGCCACCCAGCCCTACGCTTCAACTTCCGCGGCGTCGGCGCGAGCCCCGGGCCGCCAGGCCCTCCCGAGGCGGAGGCGGAGGACATCGAGGCGGCCCTCAGGGTACTGGAGGAGAGCACCGGCACGGTGGCTCCGGCGGTGGCCGCACTGGGAGGCTCCGCCACGCGAGTCCTGGCGCTCGAGCAGGCGCACCCCGGGCTGGCCGGGGTGGCGCTGGTGAGTCCTCGGTTGTTGGAGGTGGAGGAGCTGGCGCGGGTGCGACACCCCCTCCTGGTGGTGGTGGGCGCCGAGGAGCCGCTCCCCCGGGCGGCTCTGGCGGCGGCGGTGGCCGAGGCCGGCGGCACCCTTTTCTTGGTGCCTGGCGCCGACGCCCGCTTTGCGCGCAACCTCCCCGAGGTTGGGCGCGCGGTGGCCCAATGGTTAACAGCGCTGGCTGCAAGTCCTTGAAAGGACGGGCTGCGCTGCACCAGGACAATGGCGCAGCACTTCGAGCGTAAGAGGGTGGTTACACTTGGTGGAGGTTGAAGAGCGTGTCCATGCGGGCGGTGGTGGTTGGGGTGCTGGGCTGTACCCTCCTGGCCTGCAGCCTCGGCCCGAAACACGCCAAGCACACGCGTGACGGGGACGCGAGTGCCGGCCGAGTCCCGGGGCGAGTGGTGGTGGATTTTCGCGACGGCACTTCGGCCGCGGTGCTGGCCGAGCGCGGCACCAGCTGGGGCGTCTCGTTGCGCTTCAACTCTCTGGTGGGGCCGCAGGACGGCGTCGCCGTCATCGACGGCGTGGAGGACGTGGACAGCTTGCTCCACGCCATTCGCCAAAGCCCGGATGTCGAGTTTGCCGAGCCCCTCCTCACCTACCAGGCCCAAAGCTGGACGCCCAACGACCCGCTCTACGCGAAGCAGTGGAACCTCAAGCTGATTGGCATGCCTGAGGCCTGGGAGGTCTCCCACGGCAAGGGCGTCACCGTCGCCGTCCTCGACACGGGCGTGGCCTATGAAACCAGGGGCCCCTTCGTTCGCGTCCCGGACCTCCAGGGCGTTCGCTTCGCCCCAGGGTACGACTTCGTCAATGACACGGAGCACCCCAACGACGACAACGGGCACGGGACGCACGTGGCGGGCACCATCGCCCAGGCGACCAACAACGGCGAAGGTGTGGCCGGCATTGCTTTCGAGGCCACGCTGATGCCCATCAAAGTGCTGGACGCGGCCGGAACGGGAAACTCGGCCGACATCGCCGACGGCATCCGCTGGGCGGTGGACCACGGAGCGAAGGTGCTCAACCTGTCCCTGGGTGGCTTTGGTTACAGCCGCGTCATTGAGAACGCCGTGGCCTACGCCAGGCGCCACGGGGCGGTGGTGGTGGCGGCGGCCGGAAACCACGGCGACGGGACTGTCGCCTACCCAGCCGCCTATGCCGGCGCAGTCGGCGTCGGTGCCGTCGGTCCGGACGGTGCGCGGGCGCCCTATTCAGCCTGGGGGGAACAGCTCGACCTCCTCGCGCCGGGCGGCGACAAGCGCCAGGGCGAGGAGGGAGGCATTCTCCAGGCCACCATCGCCAAGGGCGCACCAGGCAAGCCGCTGTACGCCTTCTACCAGGGCACCTCGATGGCCACCCCTCACGTCGCCGGCGTCGCGGCGCTCCTCTTCGCGGCGGGGGCGAAAACCCCGGATGAGGTGGAGCGCGCCCTCTATGCCGGGGCCTCCGGCGCGGGCGGCTGGGATGCCCAGCGAGGGCACGGGCTGTTGGATGCGGCCGGCGCGCTCCGCGCCCTTGGCGCGACGACGCCGGTGGACTGGCAGCCGCTGGCGGCGAGCGTCGCCATCCTCATTCTCTTGCTCCTCTCGCTGAATCCCAAGGTGCGCCCTGGCGGCGTGCTCAACGTGCTGCTCGACCCAAAGCTGCTCGTGCCGCTGCTCTTGTCGTCGGTAGGCTTCTTCGTGCTCCGCGTCATCTGGCACAAGTGGGTGGGAACGCCCTCGGCCACGGTGGATGTCCTCTCCTTGCCCCTGCCGGACTGGGAGCGGATTGTCTTTGGACGCGGACGCCTTGCCCATCCGCTTTTCTACAGCGTCCTACCGCCGCTGCTGCTGGCGCTGCCGGCCGCGGCTTGGAAGGGTTTCCGGCCGGTGGCGGCGGGCATTGCGCTCGGCTTCGCCGGTTTCCTCGCCTACGCCGCCTGGACACGGGCCCCCGGTTTGTCCTGGCTGCCGTTTCAAGCGCTCGCCCTGCCGTGGCTTGTGGCCAATGCGGTGGCCTGTGCGGTACTGGCCCGGGCGCTTTTGGCCAAGCGGGAGACGCGATGAAACTCACCGGGCGAGTCACCTTTCGGGACTTGGGCGCCGGCGCGTGGGTGCTTGAGTCCGAGGACGGCAAACGCTACGAGTTGCTCGGCATCGACGGTGGACGCTTGACGGAGGGCGGACGGGTGGAGGTGGAAGGAGACCTCGACGCCAAGGCGGTGAGTACCGCCATGGCCGGCCCCGCGCTGCGCGTCAAACGCTGGACGTCGCGCTAACTCACGGCGACTTTGTCCCAGCAAGGGCGCGTGTGCGCTCGGCCAGCGCTCGGCGGCTTTCCAGGTAACTGTCCAGCGGCGCCTTTCCCGAGCGCACGCTGTCGCGCAGGGACTTCAAGTCCGCGCGCGCCGAACGGACGTCTGCGGGCTCATCCTCGCGCGGGACGGGGACTTCGACACGCCAGTCCACCACACCGAGCTCCACGCCCCGGCGGTCGAGAAAAAACCAGCCCAGGACGCACACCGACGCCGCCACCAGCCAAGGGGCGGCTGCCCGGGCCAGCGAAATGCGAGGCCGCTCGAAAGGCATTGCCTTCGGCTTCCCCCAGACAGAAGGGAAATGCCTGGCCAGCTGCAGCAGCATCACCAGGACGATGATGCCCATCCCCGCCATCCCGATGACTTGCGTCGCGGACAGTTCCCCCCCGGCCTCGGGCGCCTCGCTGCGGGCGAGGAAGTAGAGGCCCAGGGAGGTCGCGTTGGTGGTGGCGTGCGCCACCATGCCCGGCACCAGGGACCCAGTCCGGTAGAAGAGGAACCCGAAGAGAAGCCCCAGCTCGAGCAGCGCCGGGAACCAGACTGGGTTGAGATGGACCAGCGCGAAGATGAGGGCCGTCCGAGAGATGGCCTCCGCCGGATGCGCTCCAGCGGTGGCCAGGCCCTGCTGAACCACCCCGCGGAAGAGAAACTCTTCGCACAGCGCTGCGGCGAAAACAGTCGCTAGAGAGAAAAGCCAGAGGTCCAGCGTGGAGAACTGGTCGATGACGTGGGTGATGTCGACGACTTCCCGCCAGCTTTGTGGTGCCAGGTGCTCACTGAGCGCGTTGATGGGGGCCGCCAGGCCGAAGAAATTGGCCAGTGCCAGGGCAAAGGCGAAGAGCACCGCCGGCCAGCCCGGCCAGCTCAGCCGGACGTAGGCTGCCGGGGCGCGGCCGCTCCAGCGGGTGAGGGCCCAGGTCACGCCCAGAAGGCAGAAGACTTCGTTGAACCACACGCCCACCGCAGGACTCAGTCGCTCGACGAAAAAGCCGCCGAGCGAGGCTGCTAGGAAGGCCGCCAGCGCAGTCCACGCCAGGCGTTGAGGTGGGACAAGCGGACGCGGTTCAGGGTTCACGGAGGAAAACAGTCGAGGAAAACAGTCGAAAAAACAGTCGAGGAACTTGCCACCGCCAGGCTCGCTGTGAAAGCCTCTTGGTCCTGTAACTTGCTCTCGATGCAGCGCCTTCTTCCCTTCCTCGCCGCAGCGGCCCTCCTCTTCGTCGCTTGCCGTCGGCCCTTCACGCCCTACCCGTTGCCGGCCAACTTTGCCGTGCAGAGGCTTTCCGGCGAGCACCTTACCGCCGCGCAAATGCGGGGCTCGCCCTGGGTCGTCAATTTCTGGCTACCCACTTGAAAGGCCTGCGCTCGGGAGTTGCCCGAGCTGGATGCGGTGGCGACGGAGATGGCGGGCACGCCGGTGCGCTTCCTCGCCGTCTCCCTGCAGAGCGACACCCGGCGGGTGCGGGTGGCCGTGGAGACGCTGAAGCTGCGGCTCCCGGTGGCCACCTCGGAGTCGGAAGTGCTCGGGCCGCTTGGCTTGGACAACGTGCCAGCCACCATCTTCGTCGACGCTTCGGGGCACGTGGTGTCGCGGTTGGCGACGGCCTCCAAAGCCGACTTGAAGTCGCACGCCCAGCAACTCTTGCGTGACTCCACTGTTGCCGCGCGCGGAGACGACCGGCTGACTTCAACGCCGCAGTAGCCCCCTTGTGCCTCGACGTCGCGTCGAGCGGCGGGCGAGGCCACCGTCCGCGACGTGGACGGCGAAAGGCATGACCGCGCCCAGCCCAGTCCCGACGGCGTCGAACCCGACGGTACGAGGGCAGCGTCCCCGCGGAGCGCGGACTAGCCGGCGGCGACGAGGTAGCGGCGCAACTCCTCGACCACCGCGCGCCGCGCGGCGTCGGTGGCGTAGTCGTGCCCCACCGAGAAGCGCTTCTCCGTCCCCTGGAGGATTTTCCGCTCGAGGAAGTAGGCGAGGGCGTTTTCGACATTCGTTCGGGTGAGCGCCTCCTTGGCCTGAATGCGGCCCGCCAGGTACTCCGCCTTTCCAATTTCCAGGGCAGTGCGGATGAACGTCTTTCGGTCCATACTGCCCGCGGCGGCCACGTCCTCGAGGCTCAGCGCCGCGAGCAGGTAAGACTCGAGAAAGTCGCGCAACAGCTCGGCGTAGAAATCCATCGTCTGCTGTGCATCGGGACGAGCCGTCACGCTGAGCGTTTGGTGGGCTCGCTCAAGGAGGCCCTCGTCCACCAGGCGGTCGACGGTTTCGCGGAAAATCTCCTCGAAGGGCGCTCCGACTCGGTAGAGGAATTCCACCTTGAAGAGACGTGACAGGAAAAGGGCCCGGGACTCCACCGACTGCACCGCGTCTCCGGCGGGCCCGGCGCGCACTGCTGCTGCGACCAGCGCCCGCGGAGCGAGGAGATTCATCAGGTTATTCTTGTAAAAGACGAGTTGGAGCCGTTGGTCCTCGTCCGTTTGGTACACCAGCTGTCCGCGCGCCTCGGTCACCCGCACCGCCCCCTCGCGGGCAAAGCCGGCCAGTGCGTCTCGGATGGGGCCTGGCGAAGAGGGGTCCGAGCCATGGCCAACCAGTGCCGCCGAAAGGGGCACCTGCTCGGACTCGGCCACCCGGCGAAGCGTGTCCACCCGGGACCCAAGCTCGGTCGCGGGGATGCCACGGCCCCGAAACGACAGCAGGGCCGTGGCGGCCAGCGCCTGCGGAGTCACCGTTGAGACGCGGGCGATGTCGTACATGACGCTGTAGGCGAGCGCCCGCACCAGCGCCCGCTTTTGCTCCTCCGTCACCGAGTTCGGGTCCTCGAGCCCGCGGCTGTGCATCAGCTCGCGAAGACGGACTGGCGGCGCAAAGGTCACGTGGATGCGCCCGTAGCGGCGGGCCAGCACCCGAGGCGCCGTCAACAAGGCTTTGAGGTCCTCGGGCTTCTTCTCCGCCCCGAGCAGTTCGCGGGAGTAGCTCTTCGACTCCACGACGTTTTCGTAGTCCATCGAAACCGGAATGAAGGCCAAGTCATCCCGCGCCCCATCGAGAATGGCCTCCACCTCCCAGGTGAGAAGGCCGAGCTTGGGGGGCAGCAGCTTGCCGGTGCGGGAGCGTCCGCCCTCGAGGAAGAATTCCTGGTGCACGCCGTCGCGCACCAGCTTCCGGACATAGGCTTTGAAGGTCGCGGTGTAGACTTTGTCTCCCCCGAAGGCGCGCCGCAGGAAGAAGGCGCCGCACCGGCGGAGGAAAGGGCCGAGGGGAAAAAACGAGAGGTTGGAGCCCGCCGCGACGAGTGGGGCTTGGTAGCCGCGGTGCCACAGGGCCCAGGAGAGCACCAGGTAGTCGATGTGGCTCTTGTGGGAGGGGCACAGGACGACTGGGGCCCCCTGCGAGGCGCGCATCGCGCGCTCGAGCCCGGCCTCATCCACGTCGATGCCGTCGTACATGAAGCGGAAGACGAGGCTCATCAGCGGGTTGGCCAGGGCCAGGACTGTCGGGTGAAGCCGTGCGGCGATGGCATTGAGGTCCCGGCGGGCCTCGCGCTGCACCGAGTCGGGTTTCCGCCCAGACGTCTCAGAGATGACCTGGAGGCTCCGGCGGAGAGCGCGGTCGCGCAGCGTCTCGTCAATGACGCGCTCCGGCGGCTTGAAGGGAGGGCCGAAGACGGTGCGCGTCTCCCGGGCCAGGTGCACGTGCAAGGTGCTGCGCACCTTGCGGGCGAGCACCGCGTCCGGCTCGTCCGGGAACGCCTTCACCAGCGCGGTGAGGTCAATGGCCTCGCCGACTCGGAATTGGGCGCGCTTGTAGTTGCGAAAGAAGGCCAGGACGGAGTGCAGGAAGCCGGGCGCCTCGGGGCTCCCGAAGACGTAGTCCGCCCAGGCTGGCTTCAACCGCACGTTCCACTTCTCCCAGACGAAGAGCTCGGGGACGATGCAGACTGGCCGCTCGCTCCTGCGGGCCAACGCCACCAGGGCAGGGAAGGGGTTGTCGGGCCCAGGCCGGCCGAGGGCGCGCCCCAGCACAGTGGACTGCAGAAACACCAGCGCCGAGCCACCCTTGCGCTGGGCGTAGGCGAAGCGGACGGCGCAGTCCCCGGTCTGCGCCGTCCTTCGAAACGGGCGGACCAGCCAGCGGCGGAGGTTGACGACAGCGCGGATTGGCGGGAGCCCGCGGACGGTGAGCGCCCAGGCCAAATAGAGGAAATTCACCCAGGAGCTGGTTCGCTGGACGTGCACCAGGAAGCCACCCTCCGAGCGCGCGCGCAGCTCGGCTTCCGCCTCGGGCGAGAAGCGCACCTGGGTGAAGTAGCGCTGAGCCAACCAGCGGCCCACGGCCCCGAACTCCCGTCGGAGCGCCTGCTCGACTTTCGCGTCGCTGGCCAGAGCCGTCTCCATGGGGACGCCGCTCCCGCGCCTTTTACATGTTCTCGGGCGTGGGGATGCCGAGGAGTGACAGCCCCACCGAGAGCGTGATGCGCACCGCGTCAGCGAGCGCGAGGCGCGCCGCCCGGGCGCGGGCGTCCTCCTCCACCAGGACGCGCTTGGTGCGGTCCTGGTTGCCGAGGGTGTACCAGCGGCTAAACGCGGCCGCGACCTCCAGAAGGTGGCTCGCCACGAAGGACGGCTCGTACGCTTCGGTAGCGCCGCGGACGGCCCGCGGAAAGAGCGCCAGCGCGCGAACCAGGGCCTCCTCCTCCGGCAAGGTGAGCCCAGCCGGGTCGGCACCCTCCGGGACTCCGCCCCCCTTGGTGAGTAAACTGCACGACCGGGCGTGGGCGTACTGGAGGTATGGCCCGGTGTGCCCCTCGAAGCTGAGCACCTCGTCCCAGTCGAAGGTGTAGTCCGAGTTGCGGCGATTCTTCAGGTCCCCGAAGACGACGGCGCCCAGCCCCACCTGTTCGGCCAGCGTCTCAGCATCTTCGGTGTGAATTCGCCCGGCCGCTTGGTTCTCGCGCACCTTGTCCAGCGCCCGGGCGTGGGCCTCGTCCAAAACGTCGGTGAGGAGCACCACCTCGCCCTTGCGGGTGCTCATTCCAGCGATGCGGCCGAAGGCAACGTGGATGCAGCGGTCGGCCCAAGGCTTACCGATGGCCTTCAGCACACGGAAAAGCTGAGCAAAGTGGAGCGCCTGGTCTCGGGCCACGACGTACAGGGAACGCTCGAAGTGGAAGCGCTCCCAGCGGTCTTCGGCGGCAGCCAAGTCGCGGGTCGCGTAGAGGGTGCTCCCGTCGCTCTTCTTCAAGAGAATGGGAGGTTCGTTGTCGGTGTAGGGGAGGTCCACCACCAAGGCCCCCTCGCTCTCGCGGACTCCCACGGTGCGGGCGATTTCCGCGATGACTTGCTCCATCCGCCCCTCGTAGCGGCTCTCTCCCTCGAGGTGCTCGAAGCGGATGCCCAGCCGGGCGTAGAGGGGCTCGAAGCCGGCGAGGGACGCCTCCCGGAACTCCTTCCAGACTGCCAGCGCCTCGGCGTCACCCTGCTCCATGTGCCGGAAGAAGGCGCGTGCCTTCTCGTCGAAGGCAGGGTCGGCCTCCGCCCGGGCATTGGCCTTGACGTAGACGTCCACCAGGTGGCCCATGTCGTGGCGCTGGGAGGCGTCCCCAAACACCTCGAAGCCCACCGCCACCAGGCCAAACTGCTTGCCCCAGTCGCCGAGGTAGTTGATGCCCTCCACCCGGTAGCCCAGGTGACGGTGGAGGTTGGCCAAGGCGTGGCCCAGCACCGTGGTGCGGATGTGGTGGAAGCCAATGGGCTTGGCGATGTTGGGCGAGCTGTAGTCGATGACGACAGTCTTGCCGGCGCCCTCCACCCCGCTCCCGTAGCGCTGGTTCAAGCCTCGGACTTCTTGCAGCACGGCGGCGACGAAGGGGGCGCTTTCAAACCGCGCGTTGACGTAAGGGCCCGCGGCGGCGACGGACATGCCCGGCACCTGCAGCGTGCCAGCGAGGCCGCTGGCGATGGCCGCCGGCGCCTTGCGCAGAGTTTTGGCCAGCCCGAAGGTGGGGAAGCTGAGGTCGCCGTGGGTGGCCTCGGCCGGCTTCACCAGGGGCAGCACCTCCTCCAAGGGGAGGCTGAGGGCGGTGGACAGGGCGTCCGCGAAAGCCCGTGTCAGCTGGTCGTGGACGGACAAGGCGTTCATCGCTCCGAAGAAGAAAGAGAAGCGTCAGCTCGCCTCGGGTGCGCCGCGCCGCTTCAGCACGCCTGCCTTGTCGACAAAGTAGGCTTCCGGCAGGAGCGCCTCCACCTTCTCGCGGAAACCCTGCACCCCGAAGCCGCTTTCGGCCAGGGCCTCAACGGCCGCCACCTGGACCCGGCGTCCCGTTTCCGGCGCGGTCAGCAGCTGAAGCATCGGCTCGCGCGCGGGCGCGTATTTCACGGGCCCAAGCGTATGCAAGGCAGCAATCCGCACGTCGTCGGCCATGTCCTCGAGGAAGGGCAGGACTGCCGGGGCGATGCGCGGGTCATCCTTTCCGGCGAGCCAATTCAAGAGAACGAGCCGCTTCTCCGGGTTGCGGGTGTAGCCCTGGGCCAGCGTCTGGAGCTGGGCGACGAGAATGCCCACCACCTCCGGCTCAGGCAACAAGACCGCCAACAGCCGCACCGCCCAGCTGCTGGCGAGGTCAGTGCGGGCCAGGAAGTCGGTCACGGCCGGGACGCCGGCGGCGCCGCGTGCGCGGACCAATTCGAAAGTTTGCTCTTTCTCATCGGCGTCGGTGGTCTGGGGCTCGACGGTGATGGTGAAGCGCGACAGAAGGACGCTCACCGCCTCGGGGAAGTCCATCTCCCCGAGTTGCTGGATGGCCTTCTGGCGCGACACCGGGTCGCCATACTTCTGGGTGATTTTCGCCTTCAGCTTGAGAGCCTTGGTGGGGCCAGTGCCGCCGCCGAGGAAGTCCAGGATGCCCATGGTGCCTTTCAAGAACCGAGGTATTGGAGCACCACCTCGCGGCGGTGAGGTCGCCGGCGGTGCTCGAAGAGGTAAATGCCTTGCCAGGTGCCCAAAGTGAGCTGCCCCTGCACCACCGGGACGCAGAGGTGCGTCTGGGTCAGCGCCGCGCGGACGTGTGCCGGCATGTCGTCCGGGCCCTCGGCAGTGTGCCGAAAGAGAGAGTCCCCGTCCGGCACCAGGCGAGCAAAGAAACGCTCCAGGTCGGCCAGCACTTCCGGGTCGGCATTCTCCTGCACCAAAAGGCTGGCCGAAGTGTGGCGACAGAAGAGGGTGAGCAAGCCGGTGGTTGCGCCGCTGGCCGCGACCGTCGCCACCCAATCCTTCACCGCTTCGGTGAAGAGGAGCAGCCCGCGCCCGGGAGTCTGCAGGACGAGGGTATGGGTCAGGGAGCGCATGGAAAACGTGGAGCCGTTGGCCCTTCTCCTAGCACGGTCCCGAGCGTCCTCCCCAAGTGCGTCTCGTCGCTCGAGGCGCGCCGCGCGCTTGTGCCCAACCCCTTTGAGCTAGTCTGCTCAGCCGTGCGTCTGACGCCGGGCACCCGGGTGGGGCCGTACGAGGTGGTTGCGCTCCTAGGGGCGGGAGGGATGGCTGAAGTCTACCGGGCTCGGGACACCAGGCTTGGTCGGGACGTGGCTTTGAAAGTCGTGTCCGAGGCCCTCGTTGGTGCATTAGGCCCCACGCTGGAACGCGAAGCGCGGGTGGCCAGCGCTTTGAGCCACCCCAACGTCGTCGCGCTGTACGACGTCGGTCTCGAGGACGGGAAGCGGTATTTCGTCACGGAGCTCCTCCGGGGCGAGTCGCTCAGAGAGCGACTGGCGAAAGGGGTGCTGCCGCTTGGGACTGCGCTCGAATGGGCTTCCCAAATGGCCCAAGGACTGGCCGCGGCGCACGAGTGCGGCATCGTCCACCGGGACTTGAAGCCGGAGAATGTCTTCATCACCCGCGAAGGCCATCTCAAGCTCATCGACTTCGGCATCGCCCAGTTTGCACACGTCAGCTCCGACTCGGACACCGACGTGACGTTGTCGCCTTCCGGCTCCAGAAGGCGAGCTGGAATGGTGTTTGGAACGCCCGGCTACATGTCACCAGAGCAAATGGAGGGCGAGCCGGTCGACGCTCGGACGGATTTCTTCAGCCTCGGCGCAGTGCTGTACGAAATGCTCTCCGGCCGTCGAGCCTTTCCCAAGGGCTCAGCGGTGGACAGCGGTTACGCCACCCTGCATAGCGAGCCTGACGCGCTTCCTCCCACCGTCCCAGCGGAGGTGGCTCAGTTGGTGCGCCGCTGCATGGAAAAGGCGCCCGAGCAGCGCTTTCAGTCCGCTCGGGACCTCGCGTTTAACTTGCAGCTGCTCGCGGCCTCGACCGGGCCCGTGTCGCCGAGAGCGCCGCTGCGGACACGCACCCTGACGCCTTTATGGCGGCGCTGGCGCTGGCGGCTCGCCCTGGCCTTGGCCGTCCTCGCCGTCGCCGGTTCCACCGTCGCTGTCATGCTTGCGGGGCGGCCCTCCATCCCCAAGGTGGAACAAGTGACGTTTCGCCTCGGACGGGTGTCCGCTGCGCGCTTCAGCCCCGAGGGGCGAGTGGTGTACAGCGCTGCGCTGGGCGAGCAGCCCCTGGAGCTCTTCAGCCAGCCCCGGGGAAGTCCCGATGCGCAAAGTCTAGGCGTGCACAACGCTGACTTGCTCGCCATTTCGCCGAAAGGGGAGATGGCGGTCGTACTGGAGCCTTCTTGGTACGACCGAATGCGGAAAGGGACCTTGGCGCTGGTGCCCAGCGCGGGAGGCACGCCCAGGGCCGTTGCCACAAACGTTTCGTACGCCGACTGGTCTCCCACGAACGAGTTGGCCATCGTGCGGGAAGTCGGTGGGAAACGTCGACTGGAGTTCCCAACTGGGACGCCCCTCTTCGAGTCCGCCGGCTACCTTTTTAACCCACGCGTCTCACCGCACGGTGACTCGGTCGCTTTTTTTCACTGGACTCCGAGTGGAGCGGTCGAGCTGGCGGTGGTGGACAGGCGCGGAGTGGTTCAAGTTTTCGCCGCGGCGGACGAGAACAGCGGGCTGGCCTGGGTACCAAGCGGCGATGAATTGTGGTTTTCATTCCGCAACGCCATCTGGGCAAGCAAGCGGGGCGCATCGCCGCGGCTCGTCTACCAGGGCGTCTCCGAGATGCGGCTCGAGGACATCTCCAAAAGCGGCGCAGTCCTGGTCAATGCACAAGCCACCCGGCGCGAGCTCAGCTTCCTGCCGCCGGGCCCACTGCCTGGGCGCAGTCTCTCCTGGCTGGACTACAACCACCTGGGGGCCATCTCGGAGGACGGAAGCAAGGTGTTTTTTTGCGCATATCCGAGGGGCGAAGACACCGCCTTCGTCCGGGCAACCGACGGCTCTTTGGCGGTCGAACTCGGGCGGGGAGACCCCCACAGTGTCTCACCGGATGGCCGATGGGTGGTTTCGGTGCCTGAAGACGTCCAACAGCCGTTGTCCTTGTTGCCCATCGGATCCGGCACGCCGAGGACAGTCTTGGTTCAGGGGGTGATGGTCGAAAGGGCCCGGTGGCTCCACGACGGCGACCGGCTGGTTCTCATGGGACGCCCACCGGACGACAAGGTCTGGCATCTGTACCTCGTGCCCCTCGCCACTGGAATCCCGGTGAAACTCTCGGAGGGCGTTCACGGCGCCTTTTTTGAAGTTTCACGCGATGACCAATTGGTCGCAGCGCGAGACCTCCAGGACACGCTGACCCTGTACCCGGTGGACGGCGGCGCGCCGGTTCCACTGCCAGAGCTTGGAAAGGACGCCATCCCAGTGGGATGGAATGCACAGGGGAATTTATGGGTACGTCCGTTGCGAGAGGTGCCAGGTCGCCTTCGCCGCTATGACGTGCAAAACCACCGTGTCCTGGAGGAGCGCATCATTTCTCCCACCGACATGACCGGCCTTACCGTCATCGGACAGGTTTGCATCACGCCGGACGACCGCTCCATCGCCTTCGACTACATCCGAATCCTCGGGTACTTGTACCGGTTGGACGGACTCCTTCCTTCGGCCCCGTGAGCGCTGGCCGCCCTTCGGCCCGTAAGCGTCGCCATGCGCGGCGTGGGGTCCAGAACGCCTCAGTCGCGGCCGTGGGCCTTTTCTGGAGAATGTGTCTTTTTTGCGGCGCGTCGCGTGGGCGCTTGGAACGTCACGTCCTCAGGCTCACCCCTTGGGCTAGTGTCCACAGCCGTGCGTCTGACGCCGGGCACCCGGGTGGGGCCGTACGAGGTGGTTGCGCTCCTCGGGGCGGGGGGAATGGCAGAAGTCTACCGGGCCCGGGACACGCGGCTCGGTCGGGACGTCGCGCTCAAGATGGTGTCCGAGGCCATCGGGGCTGAGGGGCCGATGCTAGAGCGTTTCGAACGCGAGGCGCGGATGGCCAGCTCTTTGAGCCACCCCAATGTCGTCGCCCTGTACGACGTCGGCTTCGAAGATGGGAAGCCTTACTTCGTCACGGAGCTTCTCCGAGGCGAGTCGCTCAGGGAGCGGCTGGCGAAAGGACCTCTCCCCGTTGGGACGGCGCTGGAATGGGCCGCCCAAATGGCCCAAGGGCTCGCCGCCGCGCACGAGACCGGCATCATCCACCGGGACCTGAAGCCGGAAAATGTCTTCCTCACCCGCGATGGCCATCTCAAACTCATCGACTTCGGCATCGCCAAGTTTGCGCCAGCAAATAGCGAGCCCACGTCTCGCAATCTGATGGACGAGACGTTGTCCCCCTCGGGGGCGAGCACGGGCACCGGGATGGTGCTGGGGACACCGGGTTACATGTCGCCGGAGCAGGTGCAAGGCGAGCCGGTCGACGCTCGCACAGACTTCTTCAGCCTCGGCGCGGTGCTGTACGAAATGCTGTCCGGTCGTCGGGCGTTTCCCAAGGGTTCGGTGGTGGAGAGCGGGTATGCCACGCTGCACTCTGAGCCCGAGCCATTGCCCTCCACCGTCCCAGCTGCGGTGGCTCAGTTGGTGGGTCGCTGCTTGGAGAAGGTGCCGGGGCGACGTTTTCAGTCCGCCCGGGACCTCGCTTTTAACTTGGAGTTGCTGCGCGCTCCGACTGCGTCGGGGACTCCGACACAGCCACCCCGCGTCAGGACGCTGAGGTTGGTGTGGGGACATTGGGGCTGGCCTCTGGTCGCTACCCTCGCCGCTTTCGCCTTGGCTGGGGCCGCCTTCTTCGTCGGACGAATGAAGCAGGCCGCCCTTCCGACGGTGGAACCCATCACTTTCAAGCTGGGGACGGTGTCGGCGGCCCGTTTCAGCCCCGAGGGCCGGGTGGTTTACAGCGCCGCGTGGGGAGGGCAACCGAGCAGCATCTTCACCCAGCCGCAAGGAAGCCCGGATGCGCAAACCTTGGGTTTGCCTGGCGCCCAGTTGCTCGGCGTTTCGGCAAAAGGCGAGCTGGCGGTGGACCTGCGCTATTCGTTTTACGGGCCCAACCGCAGGGGAACCTTGGCCGTGGTCCCTGCGGCGGGGGGCGCACCCCGCGAAGTCGTGGAGGATGTTAATTCTGCCGACTGGTCGCCAACCGGGGAGCTGGCAGTCGTCCGGATTATTGGCGGGAAGCGGCAGATTGAGTTCCCACGGGGAACCCCGGTGTTTGAGACGGAGGAGCGGGTCTTCAGCCCGCGAGTCTCACCCAAGGGTGACTTGCTGGCCTTCCTCCTCGAGCGCGAAATAGGCACCAACCAACTGTTCGTCGTCGACCGGAAAGGCCAGGCGCGGAAACTGGCTGACGTGCCGGGAGCGAGCGGACTGGCCTGGGTGCCGAGCGGGGAAGAGGTGTGGTTTTCCGCCGGGAACGCCCTCATGGCCAGCTCGCTGGCAGGTGAGCTGAGGCGGGTCTACCAGGGCGTCGGGGAGCTGCGTCTCGAGGACATTTCCCGAGGTGGCAGCGTTTTGGTGAATGCTCAAACGACGCGTCGCGAGCTGGCCTTCGTCCCGGCCGACCAACACCGCGAACGCGGGCTGTCCTGGCTGGATTGGACATTCCTCGGCGCCATCTCCGACGACGGACGCGAAGTCGTCTTCAGCTCGGCTCCGCAGGGGGAGGACTTCTCCTACCTCCGGCCAACGGATGGCTCGCCGCCGGTCGAGCTCGGCCCGGGCGTTGCGTATGCCCTGTCGCCCGACGAGAAATGGGTACTTTCCATCGGCGATGACCCGCAAAAACCCTCGCTGCTCCCGGTGGGGGCAGGGGTGGCGAAGACGCTCAACGTTCAAGGAGTGAATGCCCTCGAGGGCCGCTGGCTACACGACGGCAAACGCATCATCCTCTTGGGGCGGCCTCCGGACGACAAGCAGTTCCGGCTGTACCTCGTCCCAGCCACTGGTGGAGTTCCGACGCGCATCTCGGACGCGGTCATCCGTTGCTGCTACTACGCGGTGTCGCAAGATGACCGGTTGGTGGCAGCGCGAAACATCGACGACATTCTGACGCTGTACCCGCTGGACGGCGGTCCCGCTGTTGCCATCCCGGAGCTCGGAAATGATGCCGTTCCGGCTGGGTGGGACCTGCAGGGCAACCTGTGGGTGCGGCCGATGCGAGAGGTGCCGGGCCACATGCGCCGGTACGACATTCGCACTCACCGAGTTCTCGAAGAGCGCAGTCTCTCGCCGTCGGACGCGACTGGTGTCACCGCCATTGGGCAAGTCCACATCACGCCCGACAACCGTTTTATGGCCTTCGACTACGTCCGAATCCTTGGCTACTTGTACCGGTTGGAGGGGTTGGCGCCGGCGAAACAGTAAGCCTGTGCGCGCCTTCAGGCGGCGTGGTGACGGCCCTGGTACTGTCGCCCTTACGACAGAAGGGGGTGTCTCTGGTGCAGGGAGCGGTCGATGAGGGGCTTCGTGCTGCCCTGGCCGGGCGGTTTGAGCTCGTCCGGCGGCTGGGCCGAGGGGGCATGGCCGACGTCTACCTGGCACGGGAGCCAGAGAAAGACCGTTACGTCGCCGTCAAAGTGCTGCGGCCTGGACTCGCCGAAAGCTTGTCGGGGGAGCGCTTCCTCCGGGAAATTCAGCTTCTCGGCCGGCTCAGCCACCCCCACATTCTTTCTCTGTACGAGTCGGGCGAGTCGGGCGGCTTCGTCTACTTCACCATGCCGCTCGTCAACGGTGAGTCGCTGCGAGAGCGCATCCGCCGGGAGGCGCAACTCAAACTGGAGGACATCGTCCGTCTCAGCACGGAGGTTGCCTCGGCGCTGGACTACGCCCATGCGCAGGGCGTGGTGCACCGGGACATCAAGCCGGAGAATATTCTCCTCGCCGGCGGGCGTGCCCTGGTGGCTGACTTTGGTGTGGCGCGGCTGCTGTCTCCGGCCACCGCGTCCGAGGAGGCGACGACGCAGCAGGCCACCGTGACGCGGGTGGGCCAGGTGGTGGGGACGCCGGCTTACATGAGTCCAGAGCAGGTGTCTGGCGATGGACCGCTGGACGGCCGGTCCGACGTCTACTCGCTGGGCATTGTCGTCTACGAGATGCTGGTGGGCGAGACGCCGTTTGCCGCGCCGACGCCGGTGCAGCTGATGGCTCGTCACCTGGCAGACCCTCCGGTGCCGCCCCGCCACCGGCTGGCCGACGTCCCGGCAGCCCTCGACGAGGCGGTGTTGCGGGCCTTGGCCAAGTCGCCGGCGGACCGCTTTAAAACAGCGGGTGAGTTTGCAGCGGCTCTTGCTGGGCAGGAATTGGGCGCCGCAGCTCGAGCGCCGCGTGCCACGGCAGTCCCCATCATCGCGGTGTTGGACTTCCAAAACCTGAGTGAGGACGAGGAGCTTGGGTGGCTCGGTACTGGAATTGCGGAGACGGTGGCTGCCGAGTTGGGGCGTCTGTCCCAGGTGCGGGTGGTGGCCAGGGACAGGCTGGCCAAGGCCGCGCCACGGGCGCTGGGCATTGGCGATGAGGACGGGGCCTTCTCCATTGGACGAGCGGTGGGGGCACGCTGGGTGGTGTGGGGCACTTACCAGCGTGCCGGCAATACGGTGCGCATCCTCCACCGGGCGGCGGAGGTGCCTTCGCGAAGGGCCCGGCCGCCGGAGAGAGTGGACGGGCCGTTGGAGGAGATTTTCCTGTTGCAGGACAAGGTGGTGGGGTCGGTCGTCACCGCGCTCGCCCTTCACTACGCCAACCCCACCGTCTCGCGCGCCGAGCCACGTGACCGTGCCGCGCTGTCAGCCTACGAGCACTACATCCGCGGGCTCCAGCACTTCCGTCGTTTTGGGCCGAAGGGCTTTGCCGAGGCCTGGGAGCACTTCGAGAAGGCCATCGAACTCGACCCAAGGCACGCGCTGGCGCTTGGGGGACTGGGGGCAGTCTCTTGCTTGCGCTTCGTCGGCAGTAGCCGCCTAGAAGACTTGGAGCGCGCCGTCCAGCTCCTCGAGGAAGCGAACGCCCTCGACCCGGGCCTGGCGGAGGCGCACTACTGGCTTTGCTACGCGTACGTTCGTCAGAAGCGCTTCGCGGAAGCGGCTGCTGAGGGGCGCCTCGCGAGCGAAATGGATCCAGACAATGACATGGCCCACTACATGTTGGCCGCCAGCTACATGGTCGGTGGTTTTGAAGAACACCGGTGGGAGCTTTTCGCCCGAGCGATTCCAGTCTACGTGCGGGCCATCGAGCTCAATCCGTCGTCGATTGCGCCCCATTTTGGTCTCGGGGCCATCTATCTCCTGTTGGGGGAGTACCAACTCGCGGCCGGAGTGCTCGACCGAGCGGTGGAAATCGAGGCTCGCGGGCAGAAGGCGACCCTGAAGCTGCCGGGGGCACTGGCTCTCCGAGGCTCCCTTGACCGAAGGCAGGGCGACGACGCCACCGCCCTCCAGCGCCAGCAGGCGGCGGTGGCCAAGTACGAGGCGGACGACCATCTCTACGCGGTCACCTACACCGCACTGGCCCGCTGCGAGCTCGGCCTGCTCGCTGAGCGCGCTGGTCGCAACGAGGAAGCGCTCGGCCACTACGTCCTGGCCGCCGCGTTGTGCGAGGCGAGGCGAGAGCGGTTGGGCACCGGATGGTTTCTTGTCCGGGCCCGGCTCGGGCAGGCTTGCTGCTACCACAAGCTCGGCAAGCATGAGGACGCAGCGCGCGTCGGACAAGTCGGCTTGGAGCTCTTCTCGGACCGTGAGGGGCACGCCTTCAATGCGGTCTGGGAGGGCTGTGACGCGCTCCTCCAGTTTGACATCGCGCGCTACCACGCCGTGGCCGGCCGGCCCGACGCCTCCATCGCCGCGCTCGGCCTCGCCGTGGACGCCGGCTGGGGTGACATCCCGAGCCTGGAGCGGGAGCGGGATTTCGCCCCCGTCCGTGACTTGCCCGCGGTGCAAGCGCTGCTTTCACTCGTTCGCAGCCGAGACCCACTGCCAGCCTACCCACCGGGGCTGCTCGACAGCGCGGGCTTCTATGCGAGGACGGCGTGAAGGCCCTCGTCAACGGCGAGCTGAATAAGCTCGGAGTCCTGTCGGGGTGAGGTCAACCCCAGAAACCAAAGAATCCGGCAGCGCGCAGACAAAAAGGGGGATTGCACATGTACCTCGTCGTGGGAGCAACGGGACTGGTCGGGGCAGAGGTTTGCCGGTTGCTGGCATCCAAGGGCCAGAAGGTCCGAGCGATGGTGCGGTCGACCTCGGACAAGGTGCGCGTCGACCGACTCACGGAATGGAAGGTCGAGCTCACCCAAGGCGACCTCAACGACGCAGCTTCGGTGGCAAAGGCTTGTCAGGGCGTCGAGGGCGTCATCTCCACGGCCTCCGCGAGTCCCTCGTTCAAGCCCGGCGACAGCATTCAAGGGGTCGATCTCGACGGGACGAGACGCCTCATCGATGCTGCCAAGGCAGCCGGTGCGAAGGAGTTCTCGTTCGTCTCTTTCCGGCAGTCCAAATACGCCAACCCCTTGTGGGAGGCGAAAAAGGCCGCCGAAGAGCACCTACGCGAGAGCGGAATGAAATACACCGTTTGGCACCCCTCCTTCTTCATGGATGTCTGGCTCGCGATGCCGGAGGTCCTCGGCTTCGATGGCCCGAATGCGAAGGCCAGAGTCTACGGTTCCGGCAAGAGCAAGGTGACTTGGATTGCCTCGGCTGATGTCGCAGCGTTTGTCGCCGAAGGCCTCGGCGAAGACGCAACGCGCAACGCCACCATCCAACTCGGCGGCCCGGACCAACTGAGCTACGCGGATGTCATTGGCATCTACGAAGGGCTTGGGGGAAAGAAGTTCACCGTCGAGTACGTTCCTGAAGTGGTTTTCCGCCAACAATTCGAGTCGGCAGCGGATCCGGTTTCCAAGTCGTTCGCTGCTTTGATGGCGTGGCTCGCCAATGGCGACCTGGTCGAGATGACCCAGACGCTTGCCTCTGTTCCTGTCAAGCTGACGTCCGTTCGAGACTTCGCGAAGCGGCAACTCGGGAAATAGCCAGTCGCCAGCGCGCCAGTTGCCAACCTCACAGCTGCAGCGGCATGTCCTGACAGGCCGCAGGCGTGCAGTAGTTGCATCGTTTCAGGAGCCACTCCGATGACGCGGGCGGAAGCCGAAACAGCATTGTGAAAATCCCCGACTGCCCTCCGCCGAACCAGTACCAAATCCACAGGCGACATTGCCCTGCGCCGCAGGTCGCCGTTTCGTCCCGGTCGGGCCGCCCCACCCAGGGAGAGACGGTGGCGGAGGGCTTTTCAGCGTTGCGCAAGCAGAAGTCCGAAAAGTATTCGATGTTGAGCCGGTGGAGGTTCGCCACGGCTCCTCCCAGGCCGGCGCAGTCGTTGGCGTTGCCGGCTGCGGGGGGGTTACAAAACTGCGCCCACAACTCGGCGTTTTTCGCTTCGTTGACGAACCACTGCTGCCGGACGCGGTCGCAGGGCGCGGCCACGGTGCAGTCACGAAATAACGGGGCAAGGGGTACGGTCGGCACGGACTTGGCGCCGCCGGTGCTACAGCTGGCGCAGACGAGCAAAAAGCCTAGGAGCGCTAGCGCGAGGTGCCCCACCGGCCTCGCGTCGCGGGCGAACCACAACGCTTTTGCACCTCCCACGGCGGGAACGGCGACGTCAGGCGGACGCAGCATTTCTAGGGTTGCTCAGAGCCGAAGGGCGGAGCGGACGTCGCCGCGGTAGGCGCTCCGCAGCGACTCGGCGGCGGCCTTGGCCTCGGCGCTGGGGCGCTCCGGGACCAGGACCCGGAGCTCGAGGTAGAGGTCACCCCGCCCATTGCCTTTGAGGGCAGGGACGCCCTGGCCCTTGAGGCGCAGCTTGCGTCCAGCCTGGCTTCCGGCCGGGACGCTGACCGTGACGTCTCCGCTAAAGGTGGGGACGCGCACTTCCGCACCAGACATCGCCTCGGGGATGGTCACCGGGAGCTCCATCGTCAGGTCGTCTCCGTCTCGGCGAACCAGCGGATGGGGCTCGACCTCGGTCTCCAAGTAGAGGTCCCCTGGCGGGCCGCCGTGCGTGCCGGCGGCTCCTTGGCCGGGGAGCCGTACCTGGGACCCGTTCTGGACGCCTGGAGGGATTTTCACCGTCACCCGCACGGTGTTCTCCACCACGCCAGCGCCGCCGCAAACGTCGCACACCGGCGCCACCTTTCCACTGCCTCCGCAGTTGGGGCACGGCGTCGAGAGCGATAGTGGGCCGCGCCCCTGCTTGATGCGTCCCGAGCCGCCGCAGGTGGGACATGTCTTCGGCTTTCCGACGTGGCCGGTCCCATGGCACTTCTTGCATTCTTCTGGGCGCTCGATGGACAGGCTCCGCTCGGTGCCGGTCACCGCCTCGCGCAAGCTGACGCGCACCCGAGCATGGAGGTCCTCGCCCCGGGACGGACCTTCGGCCCGGGCCCGGAAGGGCCCTCCGTCCCCGCTGCGGTTGAAGATGTCCCCGAAAATGTCGCCGAAGTCGAAGTTGGCCTCCGGACCGCCGGAGGGGCGCGAGGCCTGCTCCCGGTAGGCGCGGTAGGCCTCGGCTTTCTTCGGGTCAAAGCCCATTTTGGCGGCGTCCTCCCCGAATTCGTCGTACAGGGCGCGCTTCTTGGGGTCGCTCAGCACCTCGAAGGCGCCAGAGAGCTGCTTGAACTTCTCCTCGGCAGCCTTGTTTCCCTGGTTGACGTCCGGGTGGTGCTTGCGCGCCAGCTTCCGGTAGGCCTTTTTGATTTCGTCCTGGCTCGCCGTGCGAGCGACGCCCAGGACTCGGTAGTAGTCTTCTGCCATGGGCTCCCTGGCCGGGCAGCTTAACCTCAC
Organism: Myxococcaceae bacterium; assembly: GCA_052143535.1. Taxonomy (GTDB): domain Bacteria; phylum Myxococcota; class Myxococcia; order Myxococcales; family Myxococcaceae; genus JADGRA01. The sequence continues at coordinate 21,515 of JBKQSS010000025.1, forward strand.
GAAACGCCAGCGCCAGCGCCGACTGCTCAGCGCCCTCCTCGCGATGGCGGCGCTCGCCAGCGCGGACGCTTCGGCGGAAGTGCTTGACCGCGTCGTGGCCCAGGTGGACGGCCAGGTCATCACTCTGAGCGACCTTCGCTTCGAGACACGGGTGGCCATGGTGGAGCGAGGCGGGGCGGCCCTGGCCGAGACCCCGCTTGACGAGGCGACGTTGCGCAGTGCGCTCGAACTGGCCATTGCTCAGCGCGCGGCGGGCGCCGAGGCCGACCGGCTGGGAAGCTTTCTCTTGGAAGCGAGCGACGTCGAGGCGCGGCTCAAGCGCTTCGAGGGTCGATTTGCCGACCATGCCGCGTTCGAGCGCTTTCTGGACGCCTCTGGGGCGGACTTGAGCCAGCTTCGCGACGTCCTGGGACGGGCCCTGCGGGCGGAACGGGCGCTGGATGCGAGGGTACGGCTGCGGGCGCAGGTGAGTGAGGCCGACGTCCGGCGGGCCTGGGAGGCCGAGGGCAGTCCGGGGTCCTTTGACGAGGCGCGAACCGCACTGCACGACCAGCTGGTGCGGCAGCGCTACGAGGCGGCGGCTCGGGAGGAACTGGCAAAGCTCCGTGCCGCTGCTCAGGTTCGCATCGTCGCCCAGCCGGGGAGCCTGGTGGGGGCCCGGTGAGGAAGCTCGAGGAAAGTGTCTCCTTTCAGGTCCGGCCGATGACTGGCACCGACTTGGCTCGGGTGCTGGAAATCGAGCAGGAGGCATTCCGCAACCCCTGGAGCGCCGAGTTGCTGCGTCGCGAGCTAGGCCATGACTGGTCGACCATCCTGGTGGCCGAGGAGCCGGGGCCAAGGGGCCAGGTGACGCTGGTGGGCTTCGTCATTTTCTGGATTGTCCACGACGAGCTTCACGTGCTGAACGTGGCCACCGCCCCGGAACACCGAAATCGCGGCGTGGCCCGGACGGTGCTCGAGTCGGCGCTGGACCAGGGGCGCCGCAAGCGCTGCACCCTGGCCACACTCGAGGTCCGTCGAAGCAACGCTGCCGCGCTCGGCCTGTACCGGGACTTTGGCTTCCGGCCGGTGGGAATTCGCCCGAACTACTATGTCGACGAAGGGGAGGACGCCATCGTCATGGTGCTCGACCTCTAACGGGTGCCGTGCGGCGGTGGAGGGGCAATGCCTCGGGGGCGAGGGCCCATCCTTTTTCAGCGACGCTTGACTCCTGGGCAGCCACCGCTATAACCAGCGCCCTTTTTCCGGAGGGTCCGGGGTCAGGCGTTTTCTGCCCTGCGGATGCTCGGGAAACCCCGAGGGAAACCCATAGGATGCCGACGATTAGCCAGCTCGTCCGAAAAGGACGCGAGAAGCTGAAGGTGAAGGGCAAGAGCCCGGCGCTGAAGGAGTCGCCACAGAAGCGCGGAGTGTGCACGCGCGTCTACACCACCACTCCCAAGAAGCCGAACTCCGCGCTCCGCAAGGTGGCCCGCGTCCGCCTCACCAATGGCATTGAAGTCACCTCGTACATTCCCGGGGTGGGCCATAACCTTCAGGAGCACTCGGTGGTGATGATTCGCGGAGGCCGCGTCAAGGACCTCCCAGGTGTTCGCTACCACATCATCCGCGGCACGCTCGACTCGGTGGGCGTGCAGGGCCGCAAGCAGGGTCGCAGCAAGTACGGCGCCAAGCGGCCGAGCTGACCACCCTTCACCTCCCGCTTCCTTTAGAGAAAGTCAGAGCAACAGATGCCCCGTCGCCGCGTTGTCGCCAAGCGCAAAATTCTCGCCGATCCGAAGTACCAGGACCGGCTCGTCACCAAGTTCGTCAACGACTTGATGCGCAAGGGCAAGAAGTCCATCGCCGAGCGCGTCTGCTATGGCGCCTTTGCGTTGATTGAGGAGCGAGCGAAGGAAGAGCCCTTGCGGACCTTCAAGAAGGCCCTGGACAACGTCAAGCCGGTGCTCGAGGTGAAGAGCCGGCGCGTCGGTGGCGCCACCTACCAGGTGCCGGTCGAGGTCCGCCAGGACCGCCGAGTGGCGCTGGGGATGCGCTGGCTGATTCAGTACGCCAAGGCGCGCGGTGAGAAGACGATGGAGGAGAAGCTGGCGGGCGAGATTATGGACGCGGCCAACAACCGCGGGAACGCGGTGAAGAAGCGCGAGGACACCCACAAGATGGCTGAGGCCAACAAGGCCTTCGCCCACTACCGCTGGTGACTGGCGGCCGACTCCCCGACGGCGGGAGCCGGCGTCTGGAAGTCGAGTTGGTGTTGACCGGGTGCATGGTTGGCCGCGCCGCGGATGCCGCCGGTGGCCTTTTCCGAGAGTCCCTTCGATGGCACGCGAGTACCCGCTCGAGCGTTACCGGAACATCGGCATCATGGCGCACATTGATGCCGGGAAGACCACCACCACCGAGCGCATCCTCTATTACACCGGCGCCATCCACAAAATGGGTGACGTCGACGACGGCAACACCACCACCGACTGGATGGTGCAGGAGCGCGAGCGCGGCATCACCATCACCTCCGCGGCGATAAGCGCGTTCTGGACCCGGGGCGGACAGAAGTACCGGATTAATCTCATCGACACCCCCGGCCACGTCGACTTCACCATCGAAGTCGAGCGCTCGCTGAGGGTCCTCGACGGAGCCATCGCTGTCTTCGATGGCGTGAATGGGGTCGAGCCGCAGAGCGAAACGGTGTGGCGGCAAGCGGACCGCTACGGCGTGCCGCGGATTTGCTTCGTCAACAAGATGGACCGCACCGGCGCCGACTTCGAGATGTCGGTCAAATCCATTCACGACAAGTTGGGGGCCAACGCCGTGCCCCTTCAGCTTCCCTTGGGCAGCGAGGAGCACCACCGCGGGGTCATCGACTTGCTGCGGATGAAGGCCCTGGTCTTTCCGGAGGGCGAGCTGGGCGTTCGCTATGAAGAGGTGGACATCCCGGCGGAGGTCGCGGCGCGCGCCGCGGAAGCCCGGGCACGGCTGGTGGAGGCGGCGGCCGACCAGGACGACACGGTGATGCAGGCCTACCTCGAGGGCAAGGAGCCAGCCGAGGCGGACTTGCGGCGAGCCATCCGTCGAGGCTGCATCGCGCGGAAGCTGTTTCCGGTGCTGTGTGGCTCGGCCTTCAAGCACAAGGGCGTCCAGCCCCTGCTCGACGCGGTGGTGGACTACCTCCCTTCACCGCTGGACATCCCGCCGGTGCACGGCAAGGACAGTAAGGGCAATGACGTGGTGCGGGAGACGCGGGACGACGCCCCGTTCAGCGCCCTGGCCTTCAAAATCATGACCGACCCGTTTGTCGGGACGTTGACTTTCATCCGTGTCTACTCGGGGCGGCTCGCCTCGGGCTCGGCGGTGTGGAACTCAGTCAAGCTGAAGCGGGAGCGCATCGGTCGGCTGGTGCAGATGCGGGCGGACAAGCGGGACGAGATTGAGGAAGTCCTCGCCGGCGACATCGCCGCGGTGGTGGGCCTCAAGGGCGCCACCACCGGCGACACCCTCTGCGAGGAGGGGCGGCCGGTCATCCTCGAACGGATGGAGTTCCCGGACCCGGTCATCGACATCGCCATCGAGCCGAAGACGGTGGCCGACCAGGACAAGCTGGGCGCCTCCCTGGCCAAGCTCGCCACCGAGGACCCCAGCTTCCGAGTGCGGGTGGACAGCGAAAGCGGGCAAACCATCATCGCCGGGATGGGCGAGCTGCACCTGGAGATTATTGTCGACCGGCTGCTGCGAGAATTCAAAGTCGACGCCAACGTGGGCAAGCCCCAGGTGGCCTACCGCGAGACCATCACCCGCGAGGTGGAGTCGGAGGGCAAATACATCCGACAGTCCGGGGGCAAGGGCCAGTACGGGCACATCTGGCTGCGGCTCGCGCCAAACGAGCCCGGCAAGGGTCTGCTCTTCGAGAACGAGATTGTCGGCGGGAAGGTCCCACGGGAATTCGTCTCGGCCGCCGAGCGCGGGGTGGCCGAGTCGATGCAGTCCGGCGTCCTGGCCGGCTACCCGCTGGTGGACATCCGCGTCGCGGCCTTCGACGGAAGCTTCCACGACGTCGACTCGAACGAGGTGGCCTTCAAGATTGCCGGGTCCATGGCGCTGCGGGACGGCGCAGCGCGGGCCGGTCCGGCGCTCCTCGAGCCATTGATGGCGTGCGAAGTGGTGACCCCCGAGGAATTCATGGGGGACGTCATCGGCGACCTCAACGCCCGGCGCGGAAAAATTTTGGGGATGGCCCCACGGCCGGGCGGCGTCCAGGTCATCGACGCGCAGGTGCCGCTGGCCACCATGTTTGGCTATTCCACCGACTTGCGCTCGCGGACCCAAGGGCGCGCGACCTACACCATGCAATTCAGCCACTACGCTCAAGTTCCCAAAGCGATCGCCGACGAGATTATCGCTCGGGTGCGCGGGCACTGAAACCGGAGGAGAGAGCGACATGAGCAAGGAGAAGTTCGAGAGGACGAAGCCGCACGTGAACGTGGGGACCATCGGGCACGTGGACCACGGGAAGACGACGCTGACGGCGGCCATCACCAAGGTGTTGGCCAAGTCG
>JBKQSS010000026.1:0-10815 GCA_052143535.1 Myxococcaceae bacterium
GTGGCGATGGACTCATCATTCTGCTCCGCATCGGCTGCGAGCAGAATTTGAGCTCGCTTCACTCTGCGAACTGCTGCCTTGCCGCCAGCGATGAGACTCTTCAATTCCGCGCGCTCCGACTCGCTCAAAGCCGTGATAGACGCTGTCTTCGTCCAAGTAGTCCCCGGTGACGTCGCCCATCTCGTTGATGCTCACAGGCTCGGTGCCCTGCTGGTTAGAGGCGCGGCCAGTGCCAGCGCCGGGGACGTCGAATGTGGTGAAAGGCCCTGCGGGCTGCGGACATAGCCGTGTTCGACGTCTCAAAGGCCACCGGCCAGATGGCGGTGATGGCTCCCGAGTCGTTAAAGCCGAAGGTGTAGGTATTGCCGGCGCCGGGCACATCAAAGCTGGTGAAGGCTCCGGCCGCCGAATGCAGAAAGCCGTGACTAAAGAAGCCGCTCGGCGAGCTCGCGTCCGTCACATGGTAGTCGCCGACGTAGTGCCCTCGAGGTTGAGGTCCTGGAGCGTCCCCACAATGGTGCCTTGGTCTGCGCCCGGAGCGTCGAACTCGGTGAGGACACCACTGGGTGTGCGCACGAAGCCGTGCAACTGTCCGTTGGCGTCGCAGTAGGCGCCAGCCGTCTCTCCAAGGTCATTGCTGTTTTCGGAGAAGGTCCCCACCGTGCCGTTGACACAACCCATGGTGCTGTTGGCGTCGGGCGCATCGAAGGAGGTGAAGGCCCCGGTGGGACTCCGCACATAGCCGTGGACGTTGCCGTTGGCGTCGACCTATGCCCCCGTGGTCGCCCCCTCGAGGTTGATGCTGAAGACCAGCGTGTAGATGGACCCCGGCGGGTCGAAGCTCGTCAGCTTCCCCGCCGGAGACCGCGAGAAGCCGTGGTCCGTGCTGCCATCGAAATAGTAGCCCGCAATCCCCCCGGCGAGGTTGTCGCCGATGGGAACGGTGCCTTGACTGCCCGCTGGGTCGAAGACGACGTACTTGGCTTCGCAGCTTCGCCCGCCCTGGACAGAGTTTGCTTCCTCGGCTGAGGCTGCCGTGGTGCGCAGCAGCAGCGCACCGAAAAACCCCTGTAGACGCCTTGGACTCGGCTTCATTTGCATCCGCTGCTTCCTCTTGGGCTCCGGACGCCCGTGCCTCCGAAGCAGTTGGTGAAGGTGAGAGCCCCCGGCGGGGGGTATGCCCCGAGTGGCGGCCCCCCCTGGCCCCGTCACTCGGCCGGCACCTAGTTGCACACCCCAGTTCCGCGGTGAGTCTCGCGAAGAGACGGCCCCGCGGGGGCCCGCCGGACGGCGGCCACCAGCAGGAACGACGCACATAGGGTGCCAGGGGGCCGGCACCGGCTTCCACTCGCAGAGACGGGCGGTTGGCCTCGAGCGGCTGTAGCCGAGCCGCAACAGCTGTTGCAGCCTGGCCGACAGCGCACCTTAGGGCTTCAGCCGGTGACGCTTGAGGAGGCGGTGCAAGTGCACGCGGTCGACGCCCCCCGCAAGCGCTGCCTGGGAGATGTTGCCTTGATGGCGCTCCAGAAGCGCCCGGACGAAGGCCCTCTCAAAGGCGTCCAATGTCCGCCGGCGTGCCTCGGGGTAGGGAAGGCCGAGATGCGCGTGCGGTGCAGCGTCCGTCGCCTCCTCCGTCGGCGGGTTGAGGGACTGCTGAAGGACGGCGCACCGCTCGAGGTGGTTGCGGAGCTCGCGGACATTCCCTAGCCACGGCGCGGCCCGAAGCCGCCTCAAGAAGGCAGGCGCCTGAAGGGGCCGGGCGGTGGCCTCGTCCAGGGCCATGCCCTGCAGCAGGCGCTCGGCGATGCCGGGAATGTCCTCTGGCCGCTCGCGCAGCGCAGGCAGGGGAATGCGGAAGACGGCGATCCGGAAATACAAGTCGGGGCGGAACCGCGCGGCATTCACCTCCGCCCGCAAGTCGCGGTTGGTGGCGGCGATGAGGCGGACGTCGACGGCCCGGTAGCTGTTGGAGCCGAGACGCCGCACCTGCCGGGCCTCCAAAACGCGCAAAAGCTTGGGCTGGAGCTCGGGGGCCAGCTCGCCGACTTCATCGAGGAAAACCGTCCCCCCGCTGGCCTCCTCGAAGACGCCGGCACGCGCCTCGGTGGCACCGGTAAAGGCTCCCCGTTCGTGTCCAAACAATTCGGACTCGAGGAGGTTCTGGGGGACGGCCGCGCAATCGACAATCCGGAAGGGCTTCTGCTGCCGGCCACTCTGGGTGTGGATGGCCTCGGCAGCCTGTGTCTTTCCGGTGCCCGTCTCCCCCTCGAGAAGAACGGTGACGTCGCTGACGGCGGCGCGCTCGAGGAGACCAAAGCAAGCACGGGCCACGGCCGACTCGCCGACCAGCGCCCCAAATTCGGTGCGCTCGGAGAGGGCAAGAGGGGTGCGGTCTGCAACGAGCTCGAAGCGCAGGCGCGCCTCGCCGAGCTCGAGCAGAGCGCCTTCCTTCAGCTCGGCCTCGCGGACGCGGATACCGTCGACGCGGGTGCCGTTACGGCTGCCCAAGTCCTTCACCCATAGACTGCCTCGGGCGTCGGCGAACACCTCGCAGTGGCAGCGAGAGATGGTGCGCTCCTGTAGCTGGACTTGGTTGAGCGGGTGAGAGCCGAGCTGCAGGGGTTCGGCGCCGGACTCGAATGTCTGCCCGGCCTGAGTACCCTCGAGGACCCGCAGCCGAAACCGGGGCACTCCCGGGGGCTCGTGAGACGACTGGCCAGTGGAGGCCATGACAGGCGTCGACTCGGCCAGTTCCTCCTTCGGTTCGACCTGTCGCCCCATTTGATGCAGCCTACCGTAGGCCGGAACGTCGCCACCGGCCACCTGAGGATTCGTCGCAACCGACCATCGCGGTGCCTGGCGATGGGTGTTCCCGTGCGCCTGTACCGGTCTATCGCTTGGAAGCGAGCACACAAGGCCCGTCGTTGTGTTCCCCCGAAAAGGCGTCGCTTAGTCCGAGGCGGTAGGGGGAGTCATAGAACGTCCTCCCTACTTCCGCTGAGGCCATCGTCCAGTACCCTCTCCTTCCCCGGCGATACTGCCAAGGCCGTCCGTGACGCGTTGGTGACGGCCCTGGCCGACGCCAAGGTCGAGTTTGCCCGCACCGAAACCCAGAGGATCCTAAAAGCGGCGACCGGTGAGACGCACGACAACATCGCCGAGGACAAAACTTCGAATCGATCGGCCACCCAGCGCCGGGGAATTGTTCCCACCCATGACGCGGGTTGGTCAGGTGCGCTCGTTCAAGGGTGCCCTGCCCTCCGGTCAGGTCCAGGACAGGTTGTGCCTAGACAGCGGGAGTGACCGCACCCGCTTGCCGGCTGCGGCGAAGATCGCATTGCACACGGCGGGAATCACGGGGGGTAGAGCCGGCTCGCCGAGGCCCGTGGGCGCGAAATCGGTCTTCCGGAAGTGGACTTCCACCGGAACCGCTTGGTCCATTCGGAGCATCGGGTAGCCGTTGAAGTTGGTCTGCTTACTGCGCCCGCCCTCGATGATGATTTCCAGACCGAGAAGCTCGGAGATGCCGTCCAGCACCGCGCCCACGGCCTGGCTCTCAGCCATGCTCGGGTTGATGATGGTGCTGCCGATGTCGCCGGCCACCCAGACCTTCTCGATGGTGAGCTCGCCCGACTTGCTGACCGCCACTTTGGCAACCTCGGCGAAATGGCCGCGGTGGCTGAAGTAAAACGCCACGCCCATGCCGGTGCCGCGGGGCAGGCGCTGCCTGCCCCAGCCAGACTTCTCGGCGACCAGGTCCAGCACACCAAGCATGCGCGCCGGGTCGATGAAGACCGACGGCAGCGCTCCAGGATTCGCCGGCGGTGCTGGAGGCGGTGACGGATTCACCGATAGCAAGGCTCTCTGGAACTCCAAGGGGTCCTTCCCGGCGGCGTGCGCCACCTCGTCGAGGAAGCATTGAAAGGCGAAGCACAGGGCGTTGCTCCGCGGGGCCCGGAGCGCGCCGGTTGGAACCCCGAGCGGCATCACCGAGGCGTCCAGCGCCAGGTCCGGGACGAAGCGGGCGGGGAACTCCGTCTCGGTCATCTGCGCCGAGGGCGCGAACTGCTCCTTGGTGCCGAAGCTGACGAAGTGATCTCGGAAGGCGATCAGCTTGCCCAAGGGGTCGACCCCAGCAGTGAAGAAGTGGTACCCCGCTGGGCGGTAGCAATCGTGCTGGAAATCGTCCTCGCGGGTCCAGACCAGCTTGAGGGGCGTGCCGGCCTCGCGGGCAATCCACGCTGCCTCGACCATGTAGTCGTTGTTAAGCCGCCGTCCGAATCCGCCGCCAGCGCGGATGATGTGGACGGTGATGGCGTCCTCAGAGATTCCGAGCGTCTTCGCCACCAGCGTCCGTCCCCGCGCGGGCATCTGCGTCGGCGACCAAAGTTCGAGTTTGCCGTCAGCAAAGTGGGCAGTGGTATTTTGGGGCTCGAGCGACGCGTGGGCCAGGAACGGGTAGGCGTACTGGGAGGTGACCACCTTCCCGGCCTTGGCCAGGGCGGCCTTCACGTCACCGTCGCTCCGGAGCGAGAGGTGCGGCGGTGCCTTGGCCAGCTCGGCGGCGGTGGCGTTGAAGAGGGAGGTGCTCTGCTGAGACGTCTGGCCTTCGTCCCAGGTGATGTTCAGGGCCTGCCGCGCCGTCAGCGCCTGCCAGAAGCTGTCGGCCACGATGGCCAGGCCACCGAGGAGTCCTTCAAGGTCCGTGCCGCCATCGACCACGAAGGCCTTCCGGACGCCGGGCATGCCGCGGATTTCCTCGAGGTTGGCGGACTTCACCTTGCCGCCGAACACCGGGCACTTCACGAATGTCGCGTACTTCATCCCCGGTACGCTGACGTCGATGCCGAAGATTGGCTTCCCGGTGACGATGGCATGGTTGTCCACGCCGGGGGTGGCCCTGCCGATGATGGTGAACTGCGACGGGTCCTTGAGCTTGACCGACCCAAGGTCCGGGGGAGAAAGCGTCGCCGCAGCGCTGGCCAGCGCTCCGTAGGAGAGGGACCGTTTGCTCTTTCCGTGGAGCACCTTGCCCCGGGACGTCGTGCACTCGTCCACGGGTACGGACCATTTCTGGGCCGCCGCTGCGACCAGCAGGGCGCGGGCCGCGGCGCCCACCCTGCGCATGGGGAGCCAGTTCATGGGGGTGCCCATGCTTCCACCGGCCCACTGTTGCTGGAACTGGGTGGAGTCCAGCGGCACGACCTCGACGCGCACCTGCTTCCATTCCACGTCGAGCTCGTCGGCGATGAGCATTGGGAGGGTGGTCCTCATGCCCTGGCCAATTTCCGGGTTCTTCGCAGCAATGGTGACACTTCCATCCGGATGGATGCGGACGTATGCGTTGAGGGCCGGGTCCTCTGGCCGCGGGCCGTCGCCGGTGGACCGCTCGGCGGCCTCGAGTGGCTCCCAGAGGCTGGTGAGCAAAAGGCCTCCGCCAGCGAGCGCGGAGACGCGGAGAAAGCTGCGTCGGGAGAGCTCGGTCATCGGCTGCTCCGGTTGGCGGTGGAGGCGGTGGTGGACGTGCGCAGCTCAGCGGCGCGGTGAATCGCTCGGCGAATGCGGTGGTAGGTAAGGCAGCGACAGAGGTTTCCACTCATCGCCGCGTCGATGTCGGAATCGGTCGGCTTGGGAGTCTTGGCCAGAAGCTCAGCCGCGGACATGATCTGTCCGGCCTGGCAGTAGCCACACTGGGGAACGTCGAGCTCCTCCCACGCTCGCTGGAGTGGGTGACTCCCGTCGCGGGAGAGACCCTCAATTGTGGTGATCGAGGCGTTGCCCACGCTCGCCGCCGGAGTGATGCACGAGCGGCGGGCAACGCCGTCGATGAGTACAGTGCAGGCGCCGCACAGGGCAATGCCGCAGCCGTACTTGGTGCCCTTGAGGTCCAGCCCGTCCCGGAGGAGCCAGAGCAGGGGGATGTCCGCTGGCCCCTCCAGCGTTCGGATCTGTCCATTGACTTTGAGCCGGTACGTCATTGTCGGAACCTCGCTTGAAAGAGCGGGAAGGCAATCACGTGTTCATTCCCACCACGGAGGAGGGTCGAGGCCTGCTCTCGCCGCCTCGATCTGGGGCTGTACCGACTATGCCATTGCCGCCGAGGCCCGAAAACGGCCGGCCGGTTGTCGAGCTCTTCGACCCGCCGACGGATCCAAGGGCTCTGTCGGATTTGCGACGGGCCAGGCAACTCTCGCATCACCAATCGCTTCTTGCCGTTTTGGGCCTGGAGTGTACAGGTCAACTGTACCGTCGTGCCCAGCGAGCGGTCTGGTTCGGCCTTCCCCTGCTGTTTGTCCAATTGGGCGCTCCTCTCCGACGCCGGGCGGGCCCGCTACCGCTGAGCTACAGAACTCCTCGCTTGCCCTGGTTTGCGCGGGTAGCGCGGCTCGCAGTCGTCTAATCGCGCCCACGGAGGAGGACGTGGCATCACGTCGCGGTGGAAAAAATCGTTGACGACCCGGCTTGGCGAATCGCTTGGGGGCTCCGGAACAGGCAATGCGCTTGGGGTCCAGCGTCCAGCGGATCGAAGCCCGCGTCTCGAGCTCGCGACGACACTCATCGAGGCCGCCAAGCACAGCATCGGGGCTACCACGGGTACGCCGACCGGCTCTAGGTGAAGCAAGCCTGCCAGGACCTCGACCTCCTTCGCCAGCGGCTCCTGGACAACGACCGCGACATCGAGACCAAGCTCGATGCACACGAGATTGGCTCGCTGCTGACGACCATCGACGGCATCGGCCCGACAACGGCTGCCACGCTCATCGTCGAGCTCGGAAACCCGGCCGACTTTTCCACCTGAAGGTGGTTCAAGGCCTCGGGTGCAAGGCGATTCGTGTTCGCAACCAGCAGGAAATCGATCCGGCCACTGAGCAGGCGAACCAGTGGATGGCGCAGTACCAAGGGCCGGTCGTCATCGAAATCATCCTAAAGCGCATCACCAACATCGCCATGGGTCCAGAAATCGACAAAATCGTCGAGTCCGAGGAGTTGACGAAGGCTCCCGAAGACGCACCGAATGCGTTCTGTCTTCTCGACTGAAAATTTGGATCTCGACCACAGAGAGCACTGACATGCCCAAGTTCGACGCCAACCTAACGATGCTCTTCAACGAGTTGGACTTCCTAGACCGGTTCGCCGCGGCCGCCGCCGCAGGGTTCCGCGGCGTCGAGTACCTCTTCCCATATGCCTACTCGAAGGAGCAGCTGGCGGAGAAACTCGACCGCAACCGGCTCACTCAAGTCCTGCACAACTTGCCTGCGGGCGACTGGGCAAAGGGTGAGCGGGGCATCGCAGTGATGCCCGACCGCGTCGGCGAGTTCCAGGATGGAGTGGGAACGGCAATCGATTATGCGCTGGCACTGGGCTGCAAGCATCTCAACTGCCTGGCTGGCATCACTCCGCCCGGCTTGGACGCCGAGCTGGCCGACCGCACGCTGGTGGCAAACCTCCGCTTTGCGGCGGACGAGCTCGGAGGCGCGGGCATCAAGCTCCTGGTCGAGGCGGTGAATACCTTCGAGATTCCCGGCTTCCACGTGCACCAGACACAGCAGACAGTTGACCTCATCGCTGCAACGGGAAGCAATAACGTCTACGTGCAATACGACATTTACCACATGCAGCGCATGGAGGGTGAGTTGGCCGGGACGATGAAACAGCACCTTGCGCTCATCGCGCACGTACAGCTCGCGGACAATCCCGGGCGCCACGAGCCGGGAACCGGGGAGATCAACTACCCTTACCTTTTCGACTTCCTCGACGCCGTCGGCTACCGCGGCTGGATTGGCTGCGAGTACAAGCCGTCTACGACCACGAGCGAAAGCCTCGGCTGGGTGAGACGCTTTCTGGTTTGAAACAACTTCGTTCGAGAGGAGTCAACACCATGCGAGTTGGATTCATCGGGCTCGGAATCATGGGCAAGCCCATGGCCGCGAACCTGATCAAGGGCGGCCACGAGCTGTTCCTCTACAGCCTTCCCCAAGTGCCGGCGGGCCTTGTCGACGCTGGCGGAAAGGCATCTATTGGCTCCCGCGAGGTGGCGCAGCGTTCAGAGGTTGTAATCACCATGGTCCCAGACACGCCCGATGTGCAGCAGGTGCTTTTCGGTGCCGAGGGCGTCGCCCATGGGCTCTCCCCTGGGAAGGTCGTCATCGACATGAGTTCGATCTCGCCCATCGCCACCAAGGAGTTCGCCCGCCGGGTGAACGAGCTGGGCTGTGAGTACGTCGACGCTCCGGTCTCCGGCGGGGAACTAGGGGCGCAAAATGCAACGCTATCGATCATGGTCGGGGCTTCTGAAGCTACCTTCGCCCGGGTGAAGCCGCTCCTCGACTTGATGGGGAAGAACATCACCTTGGTCGGCGGCAACGGAGACGGGCAGACCGCCAAGGTCGCCAATCAAATCATCGTCGCGCTCACGATTGAGGCGGTTGGCGAAGCGCTGCTCTTCGCCGCAAAGGCTGGGGCGGACCCCGCCCGGGTACGACAGGCGCTATTGGGGGGATTCGCCTCGTCAAAAGTCCTCGAGGTGCACGGTGAGCGAATGCTGAAGCGGACCTTCAACCCAGGCTTCCGCATCGAGCTACACCAGAAGGACCTTAACCTGGCCCTGAGCAGCGCCCGCGCCCTCGGGCTATCTCTTCCCAACACGGCGAGTGCGCAGGAGCTGTTCAACGCCTGCGTTTCGCATGGGGGCAAAGCGTGGGATCACTCTGCGATGGTGCGCGCCCTCGAGATGCTGGCGAACTTCGAGATCGGCCAAAAGCCGAGCTGAGGCCCTGAACATCAGGCGCGAATGTGAGTGGGCTGGCGGAAAACTGCCCCGGAGGTGTCCCCGATGGCCGCGAGCGTCCGCACGGATCGGCGCGTGGTGATTTCGCTCATCGTGCTCACCGCCGTGACCGGAGCCATGCGCTGCTAGAAGTCTACCTGCCTCGTCTCGCAAGGCTACCCACTGCCGTGTGGCCCCTCGTGAGTGCGTCGAGCTCCGGAGAGTGTGAGTGCTCTCCGGCGCTTTCGACGCATTTGTAACCCGCTGCTTGCGCTCGTGATGCGACGTTCAGGACTACTCGTCGCAGCTCCCGAACATCTCGTTCATCACTTTTGACGTCTGGTCGCAGGCGTGGTTCAGGCAGGGGAGGCCAAAGCCAGCCTCGAGCGTGCGAAGCAGTGAGTAGTGGTCGTATGGAGTGTCGACTACACGGCCGTTCGGCGCATAATTAGTTTCGACTAACAGAACGACGCGATTCGCCGAATTTGAGTAGTCGTTCTCGTCCCATGTCAGCACGATGACGTTGCGGCCCTCTCGCCACGCACGGGAAGACTTGATGCCCTTGACCAGTTTCTCGACCTCGGCATCGCCTTGTGCGATCAGAAGATTTGTTTCGGCTGGCGTGCTGCTGCTGCAGATTGGGGTGCCCCCAGAGACGAAACCATGCATGTCATGGCACTGATTCGGAACAATGAAGGCTAAAGCTGGAATCTCACGCTGTAAATCTGCCCAGAGGCCGCGATCTCCATCGAAGTCCTGAACGCGGTCAAGGCTCAGCTCGGGATTGTCGCCGACTTCAATGTTCTGAAAGTAAACGAAGGGATCGTGCTTTACAGCGTAGAGCTTTTGAATCGGGCCCGGCGCAAACGCCGATGTGGGGCTCATGCTCGAGTAACTGCCATCCGAATAATTGATCCCGAACACGCCAGGCTGAACCGTCGGCAGGCTCTCCTGGTACGTCTTCCAGCGGCGCCCGGTCTCTACAAGCTGGTCTGCGATTGATTTGGGCGTGTAGTACGTCGACGGGTAGTCGTATAGGGCGCAGTTGTTAGGCACAGGAGCGCCGGTAATGGTCAGTTGGCCGTTGCACTGGCTGTCATTGGTTGCAGTGGCGACAACCGCATTGTCGAGACCGGCGACCGCGATCGGAGTTATGGCATTCTCGCAGCCCGTACTGTTCGGTGCGTTGTCGATGCACCCAAGGTTGACCCAATTCGGCCAGTAGTCATTGGGGACACCGAAGTTGGATCCGCCCATCACTTCCAAATAGTTCGGTGCACTCGGGTGGCCAACGGCAAAGTAGTTTGAAGCTCGATTTGCGACCTTTGCGAAGGCGTTGATGAACGGCGCGTTCGGATTTCCGAGAATGTCGGTGTCGGTCTGGTTCTCCATCATGATGAAGAAGACGTGGTCGACTCGCCCAAATTGACTCTTTGTCTCCTGATCGCCGTTACCACCCCCAGCACGAACTGTGGTGCTCGCAAGCACAACCGCCGCTACGAGGACGACTAGCCGACTGTTCATGTTTCCCCCTCCGAGTTGAGTAGTTGACGTCGCACCTGGAGATGGCGCGCGTGTGATCGCTCCGCAACAAATGAGAGCGCTCGCAGGATGAACGAAGCGCTCAGCCGGGGCTTTCATCGCGACGCCCTTTCCCCTGGCGCAGCAGGACGTCTGCTACGTGCAACTGCGGTCGGAGAGGCAAGTCGACGGAAAGCCAGTCGCGGTGGGACTTCGCCCGACGCGGTGCAGCGCCTCAACGAGGCGCTCGAGCCGTTCGTCGTGGATAGAGCTAGGGCCTCGGACGTGGCGCAGGAATGGCGCGGATGCTGGGCCGCAGATCAACGCTGGGCGTCATAACCAAAGTGATCGGCAACTGGACAGCTCCGTCAGCGTGACTGCCCTTTATGCAAGGACGGCGGACGAAGACGTCCGCGCGCCCTCTCGGTTCCGTGCCAGGACCACTTCGGCGCCGAGGAGTGACGGCTGCTCGCGGTAACGCTATTGGAACTGCTCACGGCCACCCACGGCCACTGACGGCCAACTCT
>JBKQSS010000027.1:0-3298 GCA_052143535.1 Myxococcaceae bacterium
CACCACGCTGACGCTCATCATCAGCGTCCCGGCAGAGGTGCTCTTCCTCAACTGGCTGCGCACCATCTACAAGGGCTCCATCCGGCTCACCGTCCCGATGCTCTTCGCCTTGGGGATGGTCTTCGTCTTCGGCTTGGGCGGCCTGACCGGCTTGTACCTAGGCGCTGCCGCACCGGACATCTACTTGCACGACACCATGTTCGTGGTCGGCCACTTCCACTTCACCATGGCCGCCGCGTCGTTCCTGGCGAGCCTCGCTGGCCTGTACTTCTGGTACCCGAAGATGTTCGGGCGGATGATGAACGCCACGCTCGGAAAAATTCACTTCTGGTTCAGCGTCATTGGCATCACTGCGGTTTTCAGCGGGCAGCTGTTGGTCGGCTATGCCGGCCAGAACCGGCGGCTGTGGAACCCGTACAACTATGACCTCTTCAAGCCGCTCCACGGGCTGAACCAGTACACCAGCTACTTCGCCTTCGTCCTCTTCTTCGCCCAGGCCCTGTTCGTCTGGAATTTCCTCTACAGCATGGTGCGCGGAAAGAAGGCCGAGGCTAACCCCTGGCAGGTGGGGACGCTGGAGTGGTCCATTCCATCCCCGGCTCCAACCCACAACTACGACGCCATCCCGGTCGTGCAGCGCGGGCCCCATGAGCTCTCCAATCCGGAGCTGGTGCGCAAGCTGGGTCGGGACTGGGTGGGCCAGGCCGAGGTTGTTCCCGACGAGCCCGGTGCCACCCGTATGGCGCAGGGAGCGACGTGAGCGTGGCAGCCACGCGGGATGTCATCCCCTACCGCCCGGCAGCGGCGCGCGGAGAGGACACCGCGTGGCTCGGGATGTTCATCTTCCTCGGCAGCTGGGCAATGATGTTTGCCGCGCTGTTCTTCTCCTACGGGGTGCTGCGTCTTCGGCAGTCGGCCTGGCCGCCGCCAGGCACCCCGCCTTTGCCCCAGCTGTTGCCGCTGGTCAATACCGCGGTGCTTGCACTCAACTCGCTCGTTCTACAGCGGGCACTGAATGGTGCTCGGCGCGGGGAACAATCGCGGGTGGTCACCGGCCTGGTGGAAGGGCTTGTCCTGGGGAGCGTCTTCGTGGCGCTCCAGGTGGTGCTCTGGACGTCTCTCCTCAGGTCCGGCCTCGCGCTTGAGGACGGCTCGTTGGCTGCGGTGGTGTATGGGCTGACCGGCTTTCACGCGCTGCATGTTGTGGTGGGGCTGTTGGGCCTCGGTCTTCTGCTCCCGGCAGTCCTCCGGGGGACGTTGAACGCCGCGCGGAACAACCGGCTGCGGCTGTGGGTGATGTACTGGCACTTCGTTGGCGTGGTCTGGCTGACCATGTACCTGCTCATCTTCGTCGTCTAGAGGGGTCCACCGTGCGCAGGCTCTACATCGCACTCGCTTCCATCCTCGTCCTGCCGGCCTGTCACCGGGAGGACGCCACTTTCACTGCGCCGCAAAAGCTCGCTGGCAAGGTGGTCTCGGCGGAGGTCCTCAACAAGGGCCACGTCGCGTTCCTCCAGTATTGCCGGGCCTGTCACGGGGATAAGGGGAATGGCGAAGGCCCCGCCGCCATCGGCCTGCGTCCGCCTCCTCGCGACTTCACCCAGGGCGAGTTCAAGTTCGGCTGGGTGCTCGACCAGAAGCTGCCGCGCGACGAGGACTTGGTCCGCATCGTCCGGAGCAACCTCCACGGCTCGGCGATGATTGGCTGGGAAGTCCCGGATGACCAGCTCCTCAACATCATCCAGTACATCAAGACGCTCTCCGACGCCTGGAAGGACCCCGACGCGGTGGGCGAGCCGGTGGTGCTTGCCAAGGACCCATGGAAAGGCAAGGAAAGCGCCGCCGTCGCCCGAGGCAAGGTGCTCTACCACGGCTATACGCAGTGCCTGACGTGCCATCCGGCGTACGCGACGCCGGAAGAAATTAGCGCCGCCTCGATGGAGCTGACCGGCAAGGGCAAGACGGACTTCCGCCCGGCCATGTACCAGCCGGAGCTCAAGGAGAGCGACTACACTGCCTATGGCTTCAAAGTGCAGCTGTTGCCGCCGGACTTCCTCATCAACACCATCAAGTCCCCCCGCGATGACACGCCGGAGGTGCCAGACCAGCAGCGACAGGACTTGTACCGCCTGCTGGTGGCTGGCGTCACCGGCGCGGCGATGCCGGCCTGGGACCCGAACGTCCTGCCGGAGAAGACGAGCGATGTCTGGGCACTCGCCTACTACGTGCAATCCCTGGTGCGGCTGAGGCAAACCACGGCCGGACTCGCGCTGCGCGCCCGCCTCAATTCGGAGCCCCAGCCGGCCGAAGTCAAGGGCGGCCCGCGCTAGAGTAGGCGCGCAGGACAGTGGTTTGCGCCTCTCCACCATTCACCAAATTGTCATTGGCGGGGCCACCGTCGGGGCGGCCTTGGTGTGCCTGTATGCGGCGCTCCTCGCCCTGGGGGGGCATGGCGCGAGCTGGGGGCTTCTAGCCGCGGCGGCGGGAGTTTGCGCGGTGTTGCTGGGCCTATACCTGCGCCGCTTTCGAGCGACGCACCGCGCGGGCGGGCCGAAGCAACCACCGCCCTAGCATGGGGCCGCCCGGCGGCGCCCCTCACCAGCGGAAGAGCGCCTCGGCGTTGTCGCGGAATACCAGCGCCTCCTCCTTGGGAGTGAAACCCAGGCGCCGGACGCTGCTGGCCGCCTCCTCCAGGCTGGTGAGGGGCCAGTCCGAGCCAAAGAGAATGCGCTCCACCCCCACCTGACGGCACACCCACAGCAGCTGCGCGGTGAAGGGGGAGCCGGCATAGAGGGGCGCCACTCCCGAGAGGTCAAACCACACGTTGCGCGGCGTAAAGGGGTGCAAGTCCAGCACCCGGAAGACGAGGACGTCCGTGAAGCGCACGCCCCCTAAGTGGGTGAGGACGAGCCGCGCCTGGGGAAGTGCCAGCGCGAGCTTTCCCACCTAGTAGGCCGCGTCCGGCCACCAGCCCTCGACGTACACCACCAGCTTGAAGGCGGTGGCCCGGGCCACCAGCGCATGGACCTCGGCCGAGCCGTGTTCCAGGCGCTCCGGGGAGAGTTTCACCCCGGCAAAGCCCAGGGCCGCCGCGCGTTCCACCTCGTGCAGCGCCGCCTCGCTGTCCGTGCCAGGGAGGGCGGCCACAATGAGAAAGTGGCCGGGGTGGGCATGAGCGAAGGCCCCCAGGCTGTCATTGGCCTGACGGACGCTACTGGCGTCCGCGGCGGGCGGGGGGACGGACAGCAGCACCGAGCGCTCGACGTGGGCCTGCGCCATTTGCTGCGGCAAGTCCCCG
>JBKQSS010000028.1:0-5957 GCA_052143535.1 Myxococcaceae bacterium
GGCTCGGCAAGACATCGGCTCGAGCTCACCACGCCGCCCTCCATACGAAAGCACAGCCGCCCGGGGTTACGGCAGCGCCGGCGATCCGAAGGGCGAGGCGTCGCCACCCCCCCGGTGAACCAGGCCGATGCCGATGCCGGCGGCATGAAGTCCGGGCGCCGACGCCGAAGAGGACCCTGCATCGATCCCCCTCTTCTCGAATGTACGACAAAAACATTCGCCGTTGAAGCTGCCCGATCAGGCGGTGCCTATATGTGTTTGTCACCTGTTCCGGCCATCCGTGCATTAGGCCCGAATTAAGCCCCGCCAGGAGGCACAGGCCCGCTGAGGCCGCGTGCGGAGGTCACCCTTGGGCCGAGCCGCAACACGAGGATGGTGAGGACGGCGGCGAGGATTAGAAGGCCCGTGGCCGCAAATGCGCCCCGCCAAATGATTCGGCTCGCCAGCGCGGGGAGCAAGTGCGCAGTGGGAGGCAGGGTTCAGTGCTTTCGATGAAGAGGCGGCGACAGAAGATGCAGCGCGGACAGCTGCTGCCGAATAATACCGGCACTAAGGGTGGCCCGACTTCAGAGGGGTGCGGGATACGCCTATACAGCCCGCTGGAGCCGTTCTTCACGAAGCCGTGGCGGCCAAGCGAGATTGAACTGGTGAAGTGAGGGTTGGGCGGCGTTTGAACATGGGTCGCGGCGCACAACCTATACGACGAGGGTCCTGGGTACGGGGACAGGGGCCGGCGAGCCAGGCCGGCGCAACACCACATGTCGGTGTGCGGTGCCAGTAGGTCAGACGTCTTCTAGAGGAACACCCTTCCCAGCACGCAAGCTTGCTCGCGCCTTCGCCACCCGTGCCAGGAAGCGCGGGTCGTTTTCAAGCCTGAAGTCAAACCAGTCATCCTCCGACTCGAAGCCGATGAGAACACCGGCGGGCTTGCCATGCCGGGTGATGACGACCGGTCGTTGCTCGGCCTGGCGAAGGTACCTGGAGAGGTCGTCCTTCACTTCGGAGAGCGGAACCTCCTTCACTCGGGACTTCCGAACTGCGCGAGCCATGCTTGTGCCTCCGACTTCGCGACGACGGCTAGCACTTCCACAGTCCTCCCCGCGATGTCATAGAAAACCCGGACTTCGTCAACACGGAGCCGGTACTGCGGCCTTGCCAACCCACGAAGCCGCTTGATTCGGCTCTTGCTCACTTTCTCGGGCTCGTTTGTCAGGTGAGTCCTGATGGCTTGCCGCACGGCGGCCCGACCATTGGCCTTCAAGCGGCGGAGATCCTCGACCGCCTCCGGCGCCAGAAGGATGCGGTACTCCATTCTAGCTAGAGTATAGCCAGAAGTGAGCGCGGCCACAACCTGCCCATTGGGCGGCACGCCTCTGGGCAGTGGATGTCTCGAGCACTCCGGTTAAGGCGACTGTCACTCTCTGCGTAACGCTCGGAAGACGCTTGGATATCTCTCGCCTTGTGCAACCGGGATGATGGGTGACAGATCAGACCGACGACATGGGTGACACCTTTGTCAGTGGATGTCGTCGTCGTCGTACTGCGTGAACAAAGTGTCGTCGTCGGTAGTCTCCTCCTCGTTGGTGATGGCGATGGATGGGGGGGCCGGGGGGGAAGGGCCGATAACCTGTGGACGGTTGTGGACTCAGAAAAGGTGGGGGTAGTGGAGACCGACCGAGGCCATCTTCGTCGTTCCTGGGGCAAATGCGGCACTCGGAGAATCGTGCCAACCTCTGAAACTGGTTTCGAGCGTTTCGCCCGACCGCAGGCGCGACGAACGACCAGCATCAGTAGATGAGGCTCAACCGCGGGCGGGTGTGGTCGACCAGTCCAAGCCGGGCAGGCCCCAGCCACAACTCCCATGCGTCTTCGCTTGCTTGGTTGAGCCCAACGCGTTCACCAGAAAATTGCTGTCCGACGTAGACGAGTTCCCCCTTCCACCGAATCCTTCCCCCATCCATCACCTTTCGGACTTCCTGCTTCGAGGAGTATTCGAACTCGGGCGTGCTCTCGGGTAATGCCCTGCGAGACGGCCGGAAGAGCTGCGAGGGGGTCTTCTGTTCGAGCGCCTCATGAGGTCGCTCGTAGTTGAACTCCTCGACGAAGGAATCGAAGGCGCGCTGCTGCGAGTGAAGATTAGCGCGGGGCGGCTTCGCCGTTTCGTGTTTCAACGTGCGATGCATGCGCTCATGCCGACCATTCTGCTCCGGATGCCCAGGTTTGATTCGCTCGTGCGTGATTCCTAGCTTGAGCCACCAGATGGACAGCCGCGAGAAGCCATGGGGACCGCGCGTTGCGAACGGCGCACCGTTGTCGCTTCGAATGGCACGCGGCAACCCGTACTCCCTGAAGGCCGACTTGAAATGCGGCCAAACTCCCTCGCCAGTGGGGTGCTTCATCCCTCGGCACCGCAGAATGAAGCGACTGCACGCCTCGGTCACTGTGAGCGGGTAGCAGAGGCAGCGGTCACTGGTACGGAACTGGCCTTTGAAGTCAGCGCACCAGAGGTCATTCGGCCGAGCGCATGACGCGAAGGGCCGGGTGAAAGGCACAACCCGACGGATACGCCTGCGAGGGTGGCTCAGTCCGTACCGCTTCAGAAGGTCGCCCACGGTGCTGGCCGCGGGCAGCACCAGTCGGGGCTTCTCTCGCGCGAGGAGGACCAACAACTTTCTCGGACCCCAACTCGGGTGAACCCGCCGCTTGGCGAGGAGCATCTGCGCGACCTCGTCCGAGATGGCCTGCGGGTGGGTGTGCGGAGCTCGCGACCGGTCGTGGAGGCCCTGGGGCCCGTCACCCTCGTACCGCTCGAGCCACTTGTAGCCCGTCTTTCGGCTGACGCCGAAGTCCCGGCACAGCTCGGCCATCTCCCTCTGCGCCTTCAGGTACTCGCCCACGAATTGCAATCGCTCGTCCAAGGTACACGTCTTTCTCCACGGCATGGGCCCACTTCCTCCGGCCCGACTGCTACCCATGCCTATGGGCTACGTGTCACCCATGTCGCCGGTCTATTTCGTTACCCATCTAGCCGGTCTGTACCACCTTCCGGGCGATCCCCTCGCGCATCCGGGCGGTGATCTGCTCCACGAAGGTGGGGAAGGAATCCAGCCGGGCCAGCCAGTCGCGATAGTCGTCGGGGGTCTCGAACCGGAGCTGCTCCGCGAGCTGTCCGGCGTTCTGGAGACCGCGGAACTGCTTGACGCCCTCGGGCAGATACCCCAGGTGGCTGAAGGGGAGGAGGTAGGTCCCCAGCGCATCGCCCTCGATCCACGCCTCGTGCTGGCGGCGGAGGAGATCGGCGTTGAGGGCGTCCTCGGTGGAGAGCTTCCCGCGGGTCAACTTGTCCAGCTTCTCCAGGAAGGCCACGTCATGCCGGTGCTCCACCGCCAGGGCGCCGATGGAGAGGTCGTCCCACCGGTCGTTCCACCGCCGGTCGCCGATCACCGAGGCGTAGGTGGGGCTTCGGCTGAGGTGCCACTCCCAGTCCTCGGCGATCAGCGTGGCCAGCGGGGCCGAGGGCCTGGGCGGCTCGCTCTGTGCGGCGGCCGGGCTGGAGAGGAGGAGGGGAACGAGGAGCAGAGCGGCGAATGTCCGGAGGACCATGCGCAGCCTCTGTAGTCGTCCCAGTCGGCCGCCGTCCACGATCTGTCCTCGCGTTCGTCAGCATTGGGGGTCGTGAAGCATCGCTGGAGGCCTGTACCCGGCAAGTGAGGAAAATCCGATGCCGGTTCTCAGGCCCCTTCTCAGGGCACATGGCATTTGAACGTCTTGACTGCCCGGGCCGGTGCCTCCTGGGAACTGGGCGCGCGAGGTAGTCAAGGAAGCCTTTAAGCGCGGCAGGCTGGTGGAGCGGCGCCTAGCACGCAGGCTGCGGGAGACGCACCTCGTCGGCTTGCGGTGCAACCACTTCTGCAACCACCGCTACGCCAGTGGACGTAAACTGCGCGTTCCCTTGCTGAAACGCGAGGGCCAAACCCCAGGTCCTCAAGGGGTTGCGCCATACACGTACTTACGTGGCGGTTTCGTAAACCGTGGGTCGGCGGTTCAATCCCGCCCGGGGGCTCTAGAGTTTCAGGTAGATTGCCGACCGTCCCCCAACTGAACAGGCGGAGGGGATAGCAGAGGGACGCAGTGCGGGCGAGGACGCTGGCAGTCGTCATTGTAATGCTGTGCACAGCCTGCGCGTCGCCGCTGGCACCCCCTGACGCCGGCGTTAGCTCCGAGTTCGCAGGAGCGTGGGGGAGCTTCGCAACAGCGCTTTTTAACTGGGGGACCAACCTAGCGGGTTCGTACGGCTACGAGACTGTGATGGTCATCGCCGTCGGGGGTAATGCGACATCTGTTTCAGGCTTTTGTCCCGATGGGAGCGGGACGATGACCCTGAGTGGCTCGGGAACAGCTGCCACGTATTCGGGCAGCCTTGCCTGTGCCCCAGCGGTTGCCTACGGGAATGTTGTGAGCTGTCGAGCGCTGGTCCTTAGCCATAACAGCGCGACTCTGACTCTCACTGGCCACTCAACGCTGACTCTGACGCAGAACGGTACACTTACAGGTTGTGGCGAGCCAGCGCGCGTCGTGACGACTGTCCACGGTTGGCTGGCCACCACCCCCTGGGACATCCGCTTCAAGGGGATTGGCCAGACGCCATACTTTACCCCCGGCTATCCAACCGCACCAACGCCGGCACCGGACGCGGCTATCACTGTGGCCGGCTCGGGCAATTTGGCTTGGGGCCTCCTAGGTCAAGAGAGCCTTTACGCCTTGGATGCTTTCTACGCGCCAGCGCAGGTGGGCTGGTACCTCGGCAGCGTCTGGTCTGAGGGCAGCTGCCCTAAGTATTTTGCTGACGCCGTGGCCGGCAACTACGTGGTGACCGGCCTCGTCGGCGATCCGAACAACGATGTAAACCCGTACTCGTACTGCAGCATCCTTGGCGTGTCACAAGCGGACGGTGGTCCGACCTTCCATTACCTCACCGAGGGTGGAGTATCTGCCGACCATATCCGTGCCCAACTCGGTGGCACTCAGAGCGCTCGCTCGTACGTCCTTACCGCCATCTACCAAGTGGACGCTGGGCTCTACGCCTATGTCGCAGAGTCATTAGGAGAGCTCGCAGATGGGGGCTACGAGCAGTTCGATACCGTCATTTGGACTGCGTCTCTGGACGAGTTGGCAAATGAGGCGGCGGACTTGGCGGATGCTGGCTACGTCATTACGGCTTCCGCCTGGCAGGGCGAGACCTATTACACGCTGGTTGGTACTCGAGCCGTTGGCTCTCGAGCCAGCTACCAGGCCATGACCATCAGCGTCAGCAACGAAATCGACCTGTCTCCGGGCGACGCCATGCTTGGGAATGGATTCGTCCCTGTTTCTGCGCAGGGGGTCTCGACCGTGCTGGACGGGGGCCCGGTCGAATGGCTCATCGGGGAAGATGAGTCTCGCCCGCTCAATCGCCACCTCGATTGCGCGCTCGGGAGTGCGCTCGTGCTGAATGAGCGTCTGGGTAATGGCATGGATCCAGCGCTCGTAATAGCTCAATGCCTCGTACGTCGCCGAACCACGACCCTCGATGTTCCGACGCAATTCATCGACCGTCATGAGGCGGTTGTCCTTGCCGGAGAGCAACACCAGCAGGGCGTCGACTCGCTTTTCCCAGAGCGCGTAGTCATGTTCCTTGCGCTCGACAGGCCCTGCCGGCCGGCTATCCCGCACCCCTCTGAAGTCAGGCCACCCTTAGTGCCGGTATTATTCGGCCGGAGAGGTGGTCATGTCGAAAGACGAGAAGGACCCGAAGGCTGAGCCGGAGGAGGTTCAGCGGTGGACGGCCAAACGACGGACAGCGCTTCTCAGCAATGGCCGTGCGGCTGCTTGAACAAAGGGGACCCAATTCCGGCGGCTACCGCAAACGGAAATGGTAATTGAAGACGTAGACGACTTGAATTGGCATCCCTCGAAAT
>JBKQSS010000029.1:0-2734 GCA_052143535.1 Myxococcaceae bacterium
TTCCCCGGCTGTTGGAAGGTCCGCCGGTAAGTCACCCCTCGGACCCGTGGTTGAAGCGGCCAAACTCCGAGCGGCCTCCGCACCAGCACCTCGAGCAACACGCCCGCATTGGCGACGGGCTGGTGCCCTTGCGGCTGCCGCAGCCGCCGGCCCACCCGGTGCGCACCGAAGTCACCTCCGGCCCAGTGCCGGTCACCAAGTTTCTCCGCGACTGACGCCCCTCGCCGAAGGCAAGTCCAAAGGCCAGCGCCGCCCCCTTTGGGGGGGGGCGAGGGCGCCAGGCATTTGGTTCCGGCCCGCAGCCGGGGGAGCATCCGCCACCAGTGGACGCGCTCCCCCGAGTTGCGCCGGCCTCCTGGCGCCTGCGCCTGGCTGCCCTGGGCGAGGCCCTCGGCCACCAGCGCCACCTTTTGGCCATTCGCGACGGCGTGGTGGGGGCCCTGCCCCTGGTGCTGGCCGGCTCGGTGTTTCTCCTGCTTGCCCAGCCGCCCTCGCGCGCCCTTCAGGCCTGGGTGGCGCCGTTTGCCCCCCAGCTATTGCTTCCCACCCGGGTGCTGGGAGGCGCCATCTCCTTGTATGTGGCCTTCGCTTGCGCCTACTCGCTGGCCAAAAGCTACCAACTCGACGCGGCCTCAGCCGGCCTGGTGGCGCTCGCCAGCTACCTGGTGGCGGCCGTCCAGAGTGCGCCTCCGGGACAGCTGCCCAGCCTGGTGCTGCAACGGCTCGGCGCCGGAGGCATTCTGGCAGCGCTGGCCATCGGCCTTCTCAGCGTCGAGCTCACCCGCTTTCTGGTGGACAGGCACTGGACGGTGCGGCTGCCGCCAGGCACCCCGGAGGCGGTGGGTCGCAGCCTTCTGGCGCTGGTGCCGTGCTTGGCTTGCGTGAGTCTCGTCTTCCTCCTCGTGCACGTGCTGGGCGCGGACGTCATCCGGCTACTCCAGCAAGCGGCCGTCCCGCTGTTGCATGCGGTGGGCAGCCTCCCGGGCGTGCTGGGGGTGGTGCTTTTGGACAGCACCCTGTGGCTGCTGGGCGTGCATGCCGGGGCGGTGGGGGCCTCGCTGCGGCCCCTCTGGGAGGCCATGCTGCTCGAGAATATGGAGGCCGCGGCCGCCGGCGCCGCGCTGCCGCACGTCGCGCCGCTGCACTTTTACCTGTGGTTTGTGTGGCAGGGCGGCTCGGGCGGGGCGCTGGCCCTGGGGCTGCTGTTGCTGCGGTGCCGCTCGGCACAGCTGCGTAGCGTCGGACGGCTCGGGCTTTTGCCGGTGGTGTGCAACGTCAACGAGCCCCTCCTCTTCGGCGTCCCGGTGGTACTCAACCCAGCGCTGGCGGCGCCCTTCGTCCTCGCCCCGCTGCTCAGCGCCGTGGTGGCCTATGGGGCCTTCGCCCTGGACTGGGTGCGCCGGCCGGCGCTGGAGGTGCCCTGGACGTTGCCGGCGCCGGTGGGGGCCTTCCTCACCACCGGGGGGGACGTGCGGGCGGTGGTATTAGAAGTTTGCACGCTGGCGCTCAGCATGGCCGTCTACTGGCCCTTCCTCCGCCGCTACGACGCCCGCCTCTTGGCGCAGGAGACACGCCCCAAAGACGGAGGGCTTCCTCCCGGGGCAAGCAACCCGTAAACCCTTTCTGCCGAAGCGAGAACGCCGTTGCCTTGCTACCGCATGTCCGTGTGCCGGGGTCCCGACTGCCGTCGAAATGGCGCGGAGCGCGTCTTCGCCGCGGCGCGCGAGGCGCTGGCGGCCCAAGGCCTGGAGGGCAAGTGCGTGCTGGCCCGGGGCGGCTGCTATGGCCTGTGCCACCTCGGGCCCAACGTGGTGGTGCGCGAGCAGCGGGAGCGGCCCCATGACGTCTTCGCCCAGGAGGACTTTCAGCTGATGGGGTGGCCGGACGAGGTGCACTACGGGGAAATGACGGCGGACAAGGCCACCCGCGTCATCGCCGAGCACGTCGGGACGGACGCCCCGGTGCAGGAATTGCGCGGCGCCCGCGAGGACTAACCGCGGAAGGCCCTTGCCTCCTTAAAGGGCCGCCGAGACGGTGCATTCTGGACGGCTTGCGTCACCGCTTTCGGCGCCCCCACCGCGTCTCGGCTGCGCACCGCGCCACTTTTGGGCGCGCCCCTTCGGCGCCCCAAGCCCCCGCCTTGGGGGGCCCTCAGCCCCGGTGAGCCAATTGGCCCAGTTGACGCTGGACGTTCGGCCCCGAACGGGGTAGGCGAACGAGCGGACCGGGGGGGGCACGCGCTCCACCCGGAAGGTTTGACCCGCGAGGGGCCGCCGCCTCTCCGTTGAGACCGAATACCAACGAGGAACCGACATGCGACACCTCAGCAAGTTGATTCTCGCGTGCGCACTCATCACCGGCTGCGCCACCCCTCCCGCGGGTCCCCCGCCGAAGTGGTTGTCCCAGGCCCAGGATGCGGTCGCGGCGGCACAGGCCGCTGGAGCCGACCAGGTGCCTGCGGCGCAGGAGCACCTGCAGAAGGCCCAGGCCGCGCTGGCTGCGGCGCAGTCGGGCAAGGGCGACCCGCAGACCAAGGCCGCCGTCGCAACGGCCGAAGCGCAGCTGGCGGGGAACCTGGCGAAGCAAGCCAAAGTGCAGGCTAACCTCCAGGCCGCCACCAACCAGCTCAACGCGCTGAAGGCTCAGTGACCGCCCCGGACACCGAGGAAAAAATGACGACCCAGACCTCCAAGACGCTCGCCGTCGCCGTCGCCGCCCTCGCCATCCTCGCGGG
>JBKQSS010000030.1:0-14183 GCA_052143535.1 Myxococcaceae bacterium
ACCTGTACCAACGTGGCGTGGCTCAGCCCCACCGCACGGGCATGCATCACCTGCCATGACGGCGCTGACGATTTTGCCCACGCCGCTCTGAACACCTACACGCCGACAGGTGGTCAGCCCATCGAGAGTTGCAACGTGTGCCATGCCAGCGGTGCAGCGTACGCAGTGGACGTCGTGCACAACATCACGACACTTTATTCCGTCCACCTGGCCTATCCGCGGGAGCCGCAGTAGTCGCGAAAAAGGAGGGCCGGCACTTTCCTTTCCATCCAGTTGGCGTGAGGGAGTCGCGGATGAGACCGCTTTCGATTGCTTTGCGTCTCCTCGTCGTGGCCTTGGGTTTAGCAATTAGCAAACCGGCCTATGCGCTTCCGTCATTCGCGCGTCAAACAGGACAGGAATGTGCCGCCTGCCACGTAGGGGGGAATTTCCCACAGCTCACTGCTTGGGGACGTTGGTTCAAGCTGACCGGCTACTCCGCCGGCAACTTCTTCTGGACGCCCTCCCAGGGGTTTAACTACGTCCCCGCGGGCGTGTTGGCCCAGGCCGGCGCCACCTGGGCAGCTCAGCCCAAGGATGCGTCAGGAAATGTCGTCGTTCCCGCCAATGGGTCAGTCGCGTTGGAGCAAGCCAGCTTCGAGTTCGCAAACAAAATCACGGACTGGGCAGGCTTCTTCTACGAGGTCGAAGTGGGCTACGGCTACCCCGGCTACACCTGGGCCGTAGGCCCGGCGGATTTTCGTGCGGCCTATGTCTTTCATCCGGGCAACAGCGAGTTGCTGGTTGGCTTCGACATGAACAACAGCCCGACCGAAAGCGACGTGTGGGGAACCTTACCCTTCTGGGGGTCTCCTTATTACACCTCGCCGCTCGGAGTCGGGACCCCGGCCGCCCCGCAGATTGCTTCGTTGAGTAGCCTTGTGGGCAGCTTGGGCCTATACGCCATGTTGAACCGAGAGTTCTATGTGGAGTTCGCCCTCTACACCGTCGGGACCGGTTTCTTTCGCTGGGGCACCTGGGGTCCCAACAACTTCAACACGGCTGGGACGCCGTACTTGAATGGGTGGGCACCGTATTGGCGCGCGTTTTGGACGCGCGAATGGGGACCGAGCACTCTAATGCTCGGAACGGTCGGGATGTATTCGCAGATTTACCCAGCGGTCACACCCCATAGCGGGCCAGCTGATGCCTTTACGGATGTCGGTTTCGACGCCCAATACCAGTGGATCACAGAGCGTCACAAAGTAACGGTGGGTGCTACGTACATCCACGAATGGCAAACCTGGAACGGCAGCCAACCGCTCGGCCTTTCGTCTATTCAAACCGGCGACCTCAACACGTTGAACCTAAACGTGGCCTACAATTACGACAACCACTGGAACTTGAGCATCGGCTACTTCCTCTCGAATGGTTCAAACAACGCCGCCCTTTACGCAGTCAGTGACCCGTCGGGGAATACGCTCTCAAATTCTCCGAATACGAGTGGCTACCTTCTCGAAGCGGACTACATCCTCACGCAAAACATTAAATTCATGTTGCAGTACGTCGGATATTTCAACATCAATGGGCTCACCACCAACATCGACGGGCAAGGGCGATTCGCGAGCGACAACAATACCCTGTGGCTAAACCTCTTTATTGCCCTCTGACACGCCAGGAGCGGAAATCATGAGCACACTAAAATCCCGCGCCGCGCTGGTCACCGCCGCTTTGACAGTCGCCGCGCCAGCTTGGGGAGTGGACTGGCGGGCCCCCCGAGTGGTTACAGTCAGCTGTTCAGCATGCCACGGCATCGATGGCAATTCCGAGTCGCCGACCACGCCTCGGTTGGCTGCGCAGTCGCTTGAATACCTGCAGGAGCAGATGAGCGCCTACCGCCTTGCACGGATGCCGCCCGTGGATTGGCTCCCCTTCCTTTCGACGGACGAAAAGCCGGGTGCACGCACGGGCCCACTGGCACGGACGTCCATGATTGGGCCGTCGCACTATACAGGCGAGGACGACAGTAGCGCCGCCGTCGATTGGTACGCGAAGCAGAAGCCTGCGCCAAGAACTCCCGGTGGGCCTTCGGACCTTGTTACGCGCGGCGCGAAAATCTACGCCGACGGGCTCCCGGACGAGAACGTCGCTGCTTGCGTCGGTTGCCATGGTCCCGATGCCCAAGGGAAGGGCAAATACCCGCGCCTCGCTGGGCAGCACGCCGAGTACCTCTCGCATCAAATTGAGCTGCTGTCGAGTGGTACCCGGCCTTCCTCGCTCATGGGACCAACTGCGCATGCCCTTTCCAAACCCGAAATCGAAGCACTAGTGGTGTACCTGGAGCAACTGTAGTACCAGAACTTCCAGACTGCGGATTGGATAGTCTTGTCCTTCCATGTCACGTCGCGTGGCAGACCAACATTTGCTGAAAGCAATCGGGGCACCCCTGCCCCCTCGAAGTCGCGTTTTGGCGTTTTTGGTGTCGTGCATCGGGCGGCTCCTGCGTAGCCTTCGTCCAAGATACCCTCAGCGATTGCCTTCGGTGAGGCGGCGGCGGCTAACTCGGAGAAGGCGCGCTTGCACAGCATAGACGGCGACCGCATTCTTCGCGACAATGCGACGAGGCTGGACGCCACCCGGACCGCACGTCGTCGCGCTTCTTCATCGACTCGAGTTGACGGGTTCCAGACGTGTGCAGCTCTGGTGCATTTCCTGCCGCGTTGATACGGCGATGCCGCCCGGCATCCCACCGGGTGGTGGCCAGCTCGTTCGAGAGTGGAGAGAACGTGGAACCCGATAAAGTGATGTTATCTCGAGATGCGAACACACTAAACTTGCCTCTGTGGAGGTTTCCTCTCCGCGGCTTAGTCGACAGAGTTGGTAGGTGGTTTTCGCCCAATTTCGAAGGCGAGGCGGTCACGACGAGCATCCAGATGGACGCCTCCCCTCAGGTGGTCTGGAAGATCTTGCGCTTCTATGAGGAGGTCCCCAAACGACCGGGAATGCTCCTACTCGTCCTTCTGCCTCGTCCAATTCGTACGGAAGGCGAGAAGACTCAAATCGGCACGAAAGTCCGCTGCGTCTACGAGGGTGGCCACATGGTCAAACGCATCACCGCCGCCGAGCCCGGCCATCTACTTCGCTTCGAGGTGCTCGAACAACATCTCGGCATCGAGAATTGCGTATCGACGGACGAGGGCTCTTATAAGATTCTGCCTGCAGGCAACGGGTCGGAAATCTTCCTCACCACGCACTACCGAGGGCACCTTCGGCCACGTTTTCTCTGGCGGCCCTTAGAGCGCAGTCTTGCGCATCATGTCCATCGCCACATTCTCGAGGGAATGAGGGCGGCACTACCGGTTCCCGACCCACCGGTGCCAAGCCAGCTTCGCGCCACCAGTCAGCTCTGACTCGTTGCCGGTTGAGGAAAGCCTCGAAAAGGAGTGAACACGGACGAAGGCGTCACAGTTCCTGAGTAAAAGGGTACGGAGCAGAATCCCGCCTCCAAGAATGGGCGGAAGCTCGGGCAATTCCCCGCTTATGACGAGATCGCGGGCTGGGTAACGTACACCGAGCCCCAGAGCATCGAGCGGTCTTCCGCCGCGAAGTTACCCGCTGCGCCGTCCGAGGGCTCAGCAAAGCTCCGCAGTACCATCTGAGAATGCTGCTTCCCTGTAGTGACACCCTGAAATCAAGCCACGATAGGACTTCCTGCTGCCTCTCGCGGGTACAGCTCAGGCGCGCCATTACCCTCGACGCGCTGCCAATTCCCTCTAGGAGTTCGACGCGTCTTCAACCGAGCTCGCATGGTCGAGCCTGCGTTGCCCGGAAACCTCATTCTTCACCCCGTCCTCAGGGGTCCGGTACCGTGACCGTTCGCAGACGCTGGTCCAGCAGCGAATTCCTCATCGCCCCCATCAGGAGCGCCCCAAAGACGGCGGCGCCAGCGATCCAGTACCCCCATGGCCGGAGTCCGCCCAATTGTTCGGGCACGACGTTGACCGGCCACCCACTGACCTTGAAGGAAGCACTCACCAATGCGAGACACCAACAAAGAGCTCGCATGTACGAAAGACCAATGACCATCAGGCGTTCTCGGTGCCCAAGGACGTACTGATATTGCCTGCTTAACTCCGGTAACCGGTAGCTCAGCCATGCAAGCGTCTTGTCGAACGCGGACCGTGCGAGCAATCCAGTCAAGGCGATGGACCCAAGCCTGCTACCCGACGACACTCCAACCAACATTTCCTTCACCCTTCGACGACGCTCATCTCTGACGAATGTGCTGAGCTCTGGCACCCAATTCAGCTGGGGCGAGAGCGCAAGCATAACGGCATCAGAAATCAATATGGACCGGTAGAGCTGTACCACTGGCCCTGGAATCGAAACATGTGCGCGTCGCATCGCGCGAAACAGTCGTTGGATGAAATACCCGCCGCTTCTCCGGTAGAGGGCGGCAGTATCGCTACTAACCGCGGCGACCCAGTCCGCCACGATGTCCCTGAACTCAGTCTTGAACTGCCACAGGTCGCTTCTGGGCAGTGGTTCGAGAGAATTCAGGAGCACATGGTAGGCAGCGTCCAGGTCGCCATTTGTTATGCATTCCCTCAGTTGCAGTTGTTGGATCCGAACCCCGTCGTCCAGTGTGCCGATCATTCCGAAATCGACCAGTCCGAGCCCCCCGCTCCTTAGAAGCAGGAGATTCGCCGGGTGCGGATCCGCGTGAAAGACTCCGTGATTGAAGAACTGCTCGAGCATCGAGCGAAAGACAAGTAAAGCAAGAGCATCCGGATCAAAATAGGCTGCGAGAGCGATTGAATCCTTCTCACTTCCTGAACTTCGAAGAACTTTGATCAAGTCCTTTAGCG
This sequence comes from Myxococcaceae bacterium, assembly GCA_052143535.1. Lineage (GTDB taxonomy): Bacteria > Myxococcota > Myxococcia > Myxococcales > Myxococcaceae > JADGRA01. Next base: position 4,848 of record JBKQSS010000030.1, read on the forward strand.
GAACGCCGTCGAGAAACTCCATCGTGATAACACGGGGTCCGCAGTATTCCTCATACACCTCTGGCGCACGGTGGTTAATGTTGTCGCGTGCCAGCGTTTCGTGAAGCAGCTGAGTGTTGCGGGCTTCGCGCTCGAAGTCCAGTTCGGTCTCAACGGATGATGCTATTACGGCAACAGCTCGTCGTAGGTTCAGTTCCCGCGCCATTCCAAGCTTGTCGACAACGTAAGCGGCGAGTCTCAGATTGATGAGATCGATACGAATCTGTGCATCGACATGCGGCTTCTTGACCTTGACGACCACCGACTTGCCGTTCGGCAGTCGAGCTCGGTGTACCTGCGCGATCGAGGCTGAGCTCAGGGGGAGTTCGGCGAATGTCGGAAAGACCTCCGCCAATGGTTTTCCCAAATCCGCTTCTATGACGAGCACAACGGTTCTTAGGGGCAAATGCGCCAGGTCATCTAGCAAGGCGGCAAGCCTCAAACAATATCGATCGGGAAGAAGGTCATACCTCATGGCAAGAAGCTGGCCGAGCTTGACAAAGCCTCCCCCGCAGGCTTCCAGGTAGCGGCGAAGAAGTTCTGGCCCTGCATCCCTGTCAAAGGGTCTGCGAAACACAAACGCGATGCCAAACCAGAGGGAAGTCAGCGCAAGCCAAATCGTACGAGCGGGAAAGAGCACGAGCACGGGCGGCGAGCCAATCCGCTTAGGAACGAAGGCGCCGCGCCTGGATGTTGGCGGTTGATACGTGACTCCATGAAGCGCCGGCGCCGATTCATGAGCTGCAGCAGTCTTTTCGACCTCGTCGAGGGGCATATGGTCGAACATCGAGGAGTGTGGCTGATGGAAAGTGCCCCAGTTACGTCGCGCGGCCGGACGGAGGAGGTCGCGCGGGAGGAACGGTATCCGGCTGGCTTTTCTGGCTGAGCTTGGCAGCGACGAGAGTGGCCAGACTGTCGTAGTCAAAGTCCTTTCCGGCACGCATTCCGTTTTGAGCGACCGACGTGCGCAGATCGTCGTAGAGTCGCTGCGGAAGTTTAGCCAGTTCCTCGAGGAAGCGAGCGTTCGCAGCAATCGAGCCCATGAGTAAGCCATTGTCCAAGTTACGGGCAGTGACGTTTTCGTCAGTGAGGCTCTGATTGAACACCTGGACTCCCGATGTCACGGCGTGAGCGATGCCGGCAACGCCGTTCGCGAGAGCACGGGCCAAACCAGCCGGCGAGGGAAGCGGAAGAGCTCGTTTGCTGCTTTGGGTCTTATATATTTGTGGCTGAACACTCAGAGGCTGTTCTGGAGCGGCCATGATGCGTGTCTCCTCTAATCCTGAGAACGAGCGTTGTAGGGAGTGGGAGCCTACGAACGCTGCGCTGCTGGCGCAAGGCACGAAAGGGCCCAGTGCCAAAACTGCGGGCCGCTTCTTGTCCCCAGGCGAATTGTCGTCTCATCCGATCTCGCGCGCTTCCTCCAGATCCAGTGGAAGTCGCCATCGCGGCGTCTCGCTTCCGCGGTCCGGCTGGCGCGCTCAACCCGCCGCTGTCGGATACGATCGATTGGAGTTCTACTGGGAGTTCAGCAGCTGACGGCGTCTTCTCGTCCCCATTCAACTATTCGGCCGCATCATAGCGGCCTAAGGCTTCACGCGCCTTGGCACCCCACTCGGCCCGTTAGCGGAGTGAGCTGAGGGCAGCGCGCCTCTCCGATGAAAAGAGCTCCGGCTTCTATCACGCGGCGAAGTGTCCGCCTTTGTCGACCTCGTGGAAGTAGACCAGGTTGCGAAAGGCGCGCCGGGCCAGGGTCTCCGGGGTTCGAAAAATCTCCCCCGGAAAGACCGTGATGGCGACCGGGAGCGAGATCTCGGCGGCCTTCTGCTGGCCCGCGCTCAGGATAACGATGTTGTTCTTCTCCCAGTACAGCTGTTTTGACGACGTCGCGGTGTCTGTCAGCCAGTACAGCGAGACGTCGTCGAGGAAGTCATCCTTGCCGAGTGAGCGCTGGGACACGCCGTCGTTATAATCTCTTGCGCGACCGTCTATTCGCCGGTGGCCAAGACGCCAGGTTCGTTCCGTACGAATCGCGAACGCCATTCGAATCCGACCAGACGCGTCGCCCCTTACCTAGCGCTGCATAGAGAGTGAATATGTTATGGCCCCGGCCCGAACGGCTGTGGGTCTGCGCTGTCCTCGGTGTCTCAACGGAACGGTGGCCCGCGTTCGGCAAGACGCTCTTGTCGGTGGGCGCCATGCAGTGGATCCAGCTTCTCGCCATCGCGGAAGCGAGACCCGAGGCCGAGAGTCAGCTCTCTTTTACTTGTGTGTGGAAACCGTTCCGATTGGCTTCTTTCCGTAGTTCTGGCGAGGTAGTCGACGATTCTGGACATTTCATCGGGCTGTGACTTCGCCTTCCCAGCCCTCGCGAGCGAGAAAGATCGACGTCATTGGGATGTAGTCGAGGCTGTGGCACGCCGTGCAGCGACCGGCCACCAGGTCCTTGCCTCGGTCATCCTTAAGTTGGATGCGCCTCTCGTCGGCGAACGAGGCAGACGCGCCGAGCACGGTGAGGATGCCCTAAGGAGCTACGACACACTCGAAACTAGAGGCGTTGTCTGTGTTGCCGGTCCCGCGATAGTGCGCACCGCGAGGATAGGCGCAAAGCGGCCGTGTCCGGACGACTTGGCTCGTCGGGTCGTCGTCGTTCTTGTGCTTGGACGCGATGATCTGCTCTGGCGCGATGCCTTGCTCGACCCAACGCTGAAGGGCGGCCCCGACCATATGCGCGGGGTCGCCTGTTCCTCCAGCATCCTGGCCGAAATCGTTGGGTCCCGGCCCCCCGTCGCAATGCAACATCCCTGGGACCATGAACAGGCGGACGGATGCGTCAGTTGTCTTCGGACCCAGTTTATTCATCACTTGCTCGTAGTAATCGACAGTTGAAAGCGCCGGGATCACCGGGTCATTCCATCCGTGGTAGAGGATGAGTTTTCCGCCACGTCGCGCAAATTTGCCCAAATCTGGGTCGGTCGCGTTCAGGATGGATGCCAACTCTTGATCTGCCAACCGCCCATCCCGATCGGGATTGAAGCTATGGAAATCCCAGTCGGGCTTACCGAATACGAAGTCTCTGAAAAAGCCGACGGCAAACAGGAAATCTAGGCCTTTCTTTCCCGCTGCCCCGGTGACCCACGCCTGCCAGCTGCCAGGTTCGGCTTCCGCGCCCGGCGACAGACCGCGAATCAGGCGTGTGCCTCCGGCCAGCACTGCATCGGCGTATATTTTTCGCAGTGCGGTGAGCTGAGGTTGTGTTAGACAGGCATCGGTTTCGGCTCCCTGGCACCTCAGCCCCGATGGGTCAAAAGTACAACGCTGGGGGTCGTCGATCACGAGATCCTTCACGCCATCGACACCGTCGCAGGCGGCCAGTGCCGCAGACTGAATCGCAGGCAATTTGCTGGCCGAGAAGTAGCCGGACTTCTCTTCTAGCCAGATGAACTGCATCCACGCGACGCCAGTGAAGAGGTGCGTCCAGTCATAGGCGGGTGCGCCCGCGATGATGCCGTCGTAATCGTCGGGATAACGTTGCGCTTCCATCAACGCCTGGCGCCCACCGTTTGAGCACCAGCTAAAATACGAGTGCGTTGGGCTCTGCCCGTAAAAGGCAGCGACGATTCGTTTTGCCGACGCCGTGACCTCATGGATCGCCCGGTATCCAAAGTCGATCACCTTCTCGGGATGACCGGACGCCCATGCCGCATCGACCCCGTTTCGACCCTGGTGACCGGTGTCCGTCCCTGCCGTGGCGTATCCCTCGGCGACTCGCTGGGCGAGGCCATCGTAAGGAATGGCACCCGCGAAACCCCCGTTCCCGCTTGCCCAAAATCTGCCATTCCACCCCGACGCCGGAAGCCAGACCTCAAACCTGATCTCCGAATCCTTGGAAGGCTTGCCGACTGCCACCACGCGACAGAATGGTTGAAGGGCTGGGAATGCGGTCCCCTCCGGTGGCTTGAAGGCTCCCGCTTCGACGGCCTCCGCACTGACGATGGTGGTCGCTGGAATCTTTATGCTCGCGAGCTGCTTGCAGTCCTGCATGGGCGAGGCCGCGAAGGCGCCGGGCACTTGCACTACCCAGCAGCCGATGCCCACCACGAGCGCACCGAGCTGGAACCGATGACGGCTAGGCTCGAACATTCCCCCCCTCCCGATGGGCAGGTGCTTGCTGCCCTCTAGTCTGCCACTTCAGGCTAATTCGCGACTGCCTCGACGCAGTGCGCCTACCGCTGGCCCTGCAGTGGCTGTCACTGGAGGCTTTCCTGGGTCCGTTCCGTCAAAATGCAAATAATTATAACAGCTTAGGAGCAGGAAAAGGGATTTGAATTGTCGCACGGCCTGGAAATACCCCAACGAGTTCGACGGGTTGTCCGCCAAGTCCGCGGGACCATTCGAGTCCCCTTCCCTTCCGTGCCGTTTCGTACCGAGCTGAACCGACCCATTCCGCAGGGGAACAGCACATAGACAGCACATGGCCTGAGCTGTTGCCGCCTTCGCTCAGCAGGGCGCCAGGCGCCCCGACGGACCTTGGTCATACCCTCCAGTACCTCCCGAGAGGGACTGACCACTTCCGAGCAGACAATGCCGAAGAGGCTGAACGAGATGACGTGGAAGGGGCCATGGCTCATCCATTTCTTCAAACGCCATCATGAAGACGACCCTGCCGAAGAGGTTCCAGGGCGCATATTTCTCGACGCATGCCCAATCGGAGTCCGTGCGAAGCTGATTGCCACCATCACAGCGGTCGCCGACGCACCGCCGCCGAGTTTTAGTGGTGGAGGCAAGTGGGAAGCGATGCATGACGCGATGTCTGGCTTCTATGAGGCGCGGGCCGACGGGGAAAACCGAGAGCACTTCCGGCTGTTCTGTCTCCTCGATCGAGACGGCGCTGCCGTAGGTCTTCGCGGCCCGAGCCTCGTCATCATCACCGGCATGCGCAAGTCCTTCAGGACGACCTTTACTTTCCGGAACTACGTCAGCGTGCGCTTGCTCGGTGACGAGTTCCTAAAGCGTCGGCCACGGTCCGTTGCCTGAATCAACCGCGAACCTCGCGCGGATGGCCTTCGAAGTGCCTTTCCACCCCGCCGCGGCTCGAGGCCTAGCTTGCAGTCGAGCGCGACCGCAATTCGAATGACGGTCTCGAGCGTTGGGTTCGCCTCGCTCGAGGTGAACAGCCGCCGGACGACTTCGGGCTTCATACCCACCAACTTTGCCAGGTGGGACTTGGTCAGGCCTGCTTGTTCACGTCGTGCGTCCAGCGCGCGAACGAATGTGTCGACCGAGTCAATCTCGCTGCGGGCACTCTCGTACGCGCGGGCGAAACCAGGTTCCTTCATCTGACCTGCCAAGTAGGTGTCGAAGCCCGTCTTTGGCCGCCGTGCCATAACAATCTCCTCAACGTGACTTATAAGTCACGCAGCCCTATTCCGCAACCGGAGTTCATCGAGTTGCCCCCTGCCCTTAACCTCCCGCGTTGCGAACGGCGCCAAAGTCGACGAGGCACGGGAACTCAACCCTCGAACCTCGCCTTGGCAAGCCGCTTGGGACCGATTCCAGGGGGTACGGATGCTCTCCAAGCCTTCCCTACCCCAAGTCATTTCGGGGCGTTGCCGCTCACGGTAGATTCCAACGGCCCCCAGATTTCACAGCCAATGGCACGGTTCGCAGCACCAAATGTGGATGGCCATGTGGACGGGGTCCCGGAAAAGCCACCTTCGGCCTTCCTGACTTTTCCGGTCTGTACGAGCGCCTCCTTACTACCCGCCAAGTAGCGGAGCGGCTCGCAGTCTCTCCGGCCACTGTCTACAAGCTGTTGTCTCGCGGCGCGATGCCTCACTTGCGCGTCAGCAACGCCATCCGTGTGAGGCAGGCCGACCTAGACGCCTATTGCACAGAGCACGCCTAGGATCCGCGACCGTCCCACTTGGAGGAGAAGTCGAATCCAGAGACCTTGACGACGGCCTGCCAAGCGGCTTCCTGGTTTACTCGGTCGCGAAAGTGTGGGTGGCGCATCGCCTCGATTGGGCCTGTGAGCTTCTTGGGGGCCGAGGCGAAGAATTGGCCCGAGACGTCGGTGCCGAACTCAGATGCCTGGAGGTACCGATGAGCCGCGGTCTCCGGCGTCTGGGACATGCCGGGAATGAGCTTCACGATTGGGATAAACAGATACTTCAACGCCGGCCCAGCGTTTCGGATCGCCTTGGTGTCGGGCGCGCTACCGGGCGAGACGGCGTATACGGCCATGCCGGAGGGTAGCCGGCGTGCCAGTGCAGCGGCCCACCAAGCGACGATGAGCTTCGCGTCGGCATACGCCCGGTTGGGCTCGTACTTCACGTTCGGCCCGCTGCGCACCAGGGCTTCAACAGCGGCGGTTCGGTCACCCTCGTGGTGTTTGGCCGCGAAGGCCGCCACGTCGGTGTAGCTGAACATAGGGACGTCCCCGCGGGCAGCTTCCGAGCCGGCGATAACGATCCGCGCGCTGGGGCTAAGCAGCCCGGCGCCGAGCAACCCGATGGTCAGTTGATGATGCCCGATGAGCGGGGCCTGATCCTCCTCGATACCCGCCGCAGTGAGCACGCGCTTCTTACCTCCGACCATCCCTGCATTGAGCAGTAGGAAATCGATCGGCCGACCTAGCCTGACCAGCTCGGCGAGGGCGGATTGAACGCTGGTCGGCGCGTTCAGATTCAGCTCAAGCGGCGTGAAAACCTGTGTCTTGGTCTCAGCCGCGAGTTGAGCGGCCGTTTCCTGGACCCGAGCCAGACTGCGCCCGGTGACGATGATCTCGCGCCAGCCCTCTCCGGCAAGAATGCGGGCTGCCGCATAACCGAGCCCGGAGGTGGTGCCGGTGACGAGAGCGATCGAATGTTCCATGGGCATCTCCGTGGTGAAGGGGGAAGCTTGAGTCGTGAGGCCCCGCGAGGCCGGGACCGACTTGCTAATTTCGAACTGTTCGGTTCTATATTTGTCCGATGGCCGTTGGCAATGAGTTTTGAACCAAATGATTCAAAATACAGCTAGGCCGCGGGGACGACCGCGCAGCTTCGATGAGACGGGGGCGCTGGAAAAGGCGACCCAGGTGTTCTGGTCGAAGGGCTACGACGGAGTGACGATCGACGATCTCGTCGCCGGGATGGGCGTGGGACGGCCGAGCCTGTATTCCGTCTTCGGCGACAAACGGACGTTATTCTTGCGCGTCCTTGGGGCGTACGCAGAACGGAAGGGCGCATCAGCCGCGAAGGCACTCCTCTCGCCACAGGGTCTTCGCGACTCGATCGCGGGCTTTCTGAGGTACGCCGTCGAAAGTGCGACCGAGAGAGGGTCGGCCCGGGGCTGCCTTCTGGTGTGCGTCGCGCCGCTTGTGAACGACGCTGAGGTTCGGCGGTTCCTGCAGACCACGGTCGCAGGCGCCGCGGCGCTGGTGGAGCACCGTTTCCGGGACGGGATCTCTGCGGGAGAGATCCCGCCTGACTTTCCAGTAGCCGTGCGCGCGATCCAAGTCGCGGATTTTGCTCGTGGCCTGACCATGCGTGCGCGGATAGGCACGCCGCGCAAGACGCTCCTCAAAGATGCTCAGGAAGCGGCCGACTTGGTGCTCCTGCCGCGGCGCGTCTGACGGGTTATCGGAAACAATTCACTGAGGAAATGAGCATGACAACTAACATGAGGGGGACCCGCCTTGGCAAGCCGCTTGGGTGCGATTCCGGGGGGGTACTGACGCGTTGCAGCGCTCCCCTACCTCTAGGCATTCCGAGAGTCTGACTCGTTCGGCTGACTCCAGCGGCACTCAGAGAAACTAAGCGTCTGTGACAAGGACCCCCTTCCAGAAGGCTACGCGGCCGAGAATCTGCTTGGCCGCGTCGGAGGGCTGTGGGTAATACCACGCGGAATCTGGATTGGTCTTTCCGCTAACCTCAATGTTGAAATAGCTCGCCGTTCCCTTCCAAGGGCAGAGAGTGTGCGTGTCGCTGTGCTTGAAATACTCCTTATTGAGCGCCGACTCCGGAAAGTACGAGTTGCCTTCAACCGTGACGATGTCGCCCGACTCGGCAAGCACCGTTCCGTTCCATGTTGCGCGTTTCATTGAATGCTCCTCTTATGAATTTGGTAGCGGTAGGCACTAATCGAGCAGGCGGCCTACGTGCCGCACAAACGTCCGGATGTCGCCGGTGTCGAACTCGGTGTCGATGGCGGCTTCGCCCAGGTCTGAAGGGCAGACGACCTCCGTTCTAGAGAGAGATCGGCGCTGACGCCGGCGTCACTGATGCCCAGTCAATTCCGATCACAACAAGGAGAAGAATCCATGGCGATCACAATGTACGACCTTATCATTCCGAGTTTCCTACAGGGATTCGGCGTCCTTTCGAAGTACCTCGACAAGGCGGCTGCCTTTGCAAATGAGAAAGGGCTTAAGCCAGCCGACTTAATCGAAGCTCGACTCGCGCCGGACATGTTCACCTTCGCGGGCCAGATTCAGCGCGCCAGCGACAAGGCGAAGGCAGGAATCGGTCGCTTGACGGACATCGAAATCCCAACCTTCGCAGACACGGAAACAACTTTCGATGAACTCAAGGCGCGTGTCGCAAAGACGGTTGCCTTCGTTCAGGGGGTGAACCCCAAGAAGCTGGACGGCAGCGAGACCCGTACGGTCGACTTCAAGACCCGCACTTTCAACGCAACAGTGCCTGGCGAAGTCTACCTGATGTCGATCCTCCTCCCAGACTTCTGGTTCCACGTCACCACCGCCCACGACATCCTGCGAAACCGCGGCGTGCAGATTGGGAAAGTGGATTACCTCGGCCGCAATAACTGAATGAAGAAGCTCGAGGGGAAGACCGCCGTCATCACGGTTGGTTCAAGCGGCATCGGGTTGGCAACGGCGCAGCTCTTCGTGAACGAAGGCGCCAATGTCTACATCACAGGTCGACGGCAGTTGGAACTGGACAAGGCAGCGAATTCCATCGGGAGAAACCTTGCCGTCGTTCGCGGCGACATCGCTCAGTTAACGCGGAGATCACTGGTGTTGAAGGTGGGGTGAGCAGTGGGTGAACCAGGCCAGGAGCTTTTGGACGGGGAGGCCGGCCCTGAGTTTCCGGACGGCGGCGCGGAGCTCTTGCTCGGTGTCGACAGCGAGATGTCGCAGCTGGCGCTTGAGGTCTGCCCACCATAGTTCGATGGGGTTCAGGTCCGGGCTGTAAGGCGGCAGGTAGATCGCGATGGCTCCGGCACCTTCGATGGCCTCGCGTACGCCCTTCACCTTGTGGGTGCCCAGGTTGTCGAGGCACACGATGTCGC
>JBKQSS010000031.1:0-31125 GCA_052143535.1 Myxococcaceae bacterium
AGGAAGGCACCGGAAGCTACGGCTTCAACGCCGCCACCGGCGTCTACGAGGACCTCCTCGCCGCCGGCGTGATTGACCCGGCCAAGGTGTCCCGCACCGCGCTTCAGAACGCGGCGTCGGTGGCCTCATTGATGCTCACCACCGAGGCCATGGTGGCCGACCGCCCGAAGGAGGACGAAGGCAAGGGCGGCGGCGGTGGCGGTGGGATGGGCGGAATGGGCGGCATGGGCGGGATGGGGATGTAAGCCCCCCCTCACTTCCGACGTCTGTTGCTGTGCGGCGGCCTCCGGGCGAAACCCCGGGGGCCGTCGTCGTTTTCGGCCCCCAAAGCGTTAGCGGATGAAGGGGCCAGCCCCGGGAAGCGGCGTGCCCGTCGGCGAGACGCCGAAGAGGTGGCGCAGCTGCGGCGGAATGTCGGTGAAGCACACACCCATCCGACCGCGGAGGTTGATGCGGAAGTCCCCCTGCCGAGCCCAGGCCACCCGGCCGGAGAATTCGAATTCCGTCCCGTCTACCAACACGCTGCCCTTGACGGCGGTACCCTTGGGAAAGACGCGCATCAACTCCGCGCAGAAGCCGCCGGCGGAGACGTCCACCGTGAAGCCGGAGGCGGGCCCGAGACTCACCTTGTAGCGGCGGCGCTGGCGACCCAGCACCCGCGTGTTCTGCATCGCGCCAACCCCCGGGGCGGGTTACGACCCACCCCAGGGCCTAGCACGGGCAGGGTCGCTGCTGCACATTAGTGGCGACACAACTGTGGACGACCCCACAGCCGGCCGGCCGTTAAAGTCGTCCAAGGGACAACCGAAAAAGAGAAGGAGCTGGCATGCAGCCCGTCGTCGTCTACACAACAACCTCCTGCACCTACTGCCGCAGCGCCAAGGCGTGGCTCGCCGCCAAGGGGGTGCCTTACCGCGAGGTGGACGTCAGCGACGACGACGCCGCGCGGCAGGCGCTGGTGGAGCGCTCCGGCGGGCAGCGCACCGTCCCTCAAATTTTTGTCGGCGAGACGCACGTCGGCGGCTACTCGGACCTCGTCGCCCTCGACGCCGCCGGCAACTTCACCCCGCTCCTCGACGCCTCGACGGCGTGAGAGCCGCGCTGCTGTGGGGCGCCTGCGCCGCCTTGGGCTGCGGCGGCGCGCCGGTCACTACCCAAACCCAGCTCGACCCCACCGCCCGCTTCGCCGCGGTGGTGCTGGAGCCAGTGCGGGGCGCGGCCCTGGAGGAGACGCCGGCACTCGGCCAACGGCTGACGGCGGTGGTCCTCTCCGCTGTGTCCGGCGAGGTGCCGGTGTGGGCCCCGGCCGAGGTGCAGATGCTGCATTTGGAAAAGCGCGACTGGAGCGCCAACACCGCCGTGCCGCTGTTGCGCGCCGCGGGCATTCGCCCCGAGCAGACGCTTCTCGTTCGGGCCCGCATTGACACGGGCGCCGCCTCGAGCCAGCAGGAGGTGCAGGGTGCGGCCGGGTCGGCGGTGGGGGCGACAGCAGAGCTGCGCTGGCGGGCCCGGGTGGAGGTGCTTCAGCCCAGCACCGGACAGCTGTTGGTGGAGACGACGGCCGAGGCGCGGGCCGACCCCCTGGCCGGGGGCGGCACCGAGGCCGCCAGGCTGCAGCCAGCCGGGGTGCTGGAGCGAGCAGCTGCTGAGGCCTTCGCCCGCCTCGGAGGCAGCTGGACGCCTCCGCGAGCGCCCAAGGGGCCCCTCCTCAGCACCTGGACAGTGGTGGCCTCGGCCGACAGTCGGCCAGCGCACGCTCTCGACGCCGAGGTGCAGCGGCTGCAGCTTCTGCAGACGGCCAACCCCGGGCTCGACGAGACAGAAGCGGCGCGGCTCGCCCGTCTTCCACCGGGCGTCCTGGTCCGGGAGGCGCCCTTGGGCTTCCGGCTGAAGGGCGGGGACGAGGTGCTCTCCCTCGGTGCTCTTCTTGCCAATGCGGCGGCGCTGGCCCGCTGCCGCTTCGCCACCGCGCCGGTGGCACTGGAAGTCCGCGGGGCAGACGGCCTCCTTCGGCGCGTGAAACTCCCCTGACGCTTTGCTAAGGGGGGCGGTCCCCCGTCAGTGGAACGCGCCCCTCGTTCCGGAGGTTTCCCCCAAGTGTCTTCCCGACTGCCGCCCCTTGCCCTCGCCCTGCTGCTGGCCGCCTCGGCCAGCGCCGGAGAAAAGGACAAGATTGGCAACTTCGTCCCGTTTGACTTGGCCGTCTGCTTCCTCAAGCCGGCAGGCGCGGTGGAACCCCCGGTGACGGACACCGTCCTCAGCGGACTGTGGATTCTAGCGCGGCCCCTGGTGCTGGAGTGCATGACCGACACCCGCTTCTATGTGGCCGGGAAGTCCCCCGCCTTCAAGGTGACGCTCAGCGTCGCCGAGGGCGGCTTCACCCAAACCGTGGACTCCGACGGATTGACCGCCTTCGGCAAGAAGTGCATCGCCGACGCGGTGCAAAAGGTGAGCCCTCAGCTGCCCCCAACTCCCGCCGGAAGCAAGCCCGTCACCTTCTCCGAGCAGTGGCCGGAGTTGCCCGCCAGCATGGAGGTGCGCTTCGGGATAAATGAATTCTCGGACGTGACGGGGACGGTGCGCCTGTCGCTTCCCTCCATGTGCAGCTGCTTCGAGGCCTTCAAGACTGGCCCGGACCCGGCTGCCATGGGCCTCAAGCTGCAGGTGACGCATGAGCCGGAGAAATTCAAGTCGCCTGACGGCGGTACGCCGCAGCCGGTAGAGGTTACCGTCTCGGACGGCCCTCCTGCGGTGAGGAGCTGCCTCGCTACCAAGCTGGCCGCCCTTTCCTACGGTGCCACCGGAGGCCCTTCCACCATGCTTGGCCAACAGATTGTCGTTCCCTATGAAATTACCTTCCTCAACGGCGTCGCCACCTCCAGCGACACCAGCGGCCTCCCCGACAACGTCCGCTTCGCCCAGCTCGACGTGATGGCCGTTCCCCGGGCGGCCACCTCGCAGCTCGAGCTGGCCCGCAAGGTGGCGACCGGCGACAAGTACAATGCGCTGGTGAAGCAGTACCAGGACCTCAACAAGACCAACCCCAAGCAGGCCAAGGGGATGCTCAAAGACTTGGTCTCCGCCTGCAAGCAGATGGTGGCGCAGGACGACGTCTACATCGCGTCCTTAAAGAGCGAGGCCAAGCTGCGCCAAGAGCAGCTAGCCGTCGCCTCCACGCTCAGCGCGAAAAACCCGGTGTGGGCCAACCTGGAGGCCGCTGCCAAGAAGACTTCGGCCGAGAGCGACGCGCTGGTGGGCAAGGCGGAGCAGCTCAAAACCAGCGACGAGAAGGTGTGCCCCAAGGTGCACCTCTAACCGAGCTTGAAAAAATGGCCCCACCGGGGCCTCTCAGGCCACCGCCTGGTCGTCGTTGGCCGCGGCCGCATCCCGGAGCCGGACCGACACCAGCTTGGAGATGCCGGGCTCCTCCATCGTCACCCCGTAGAGGGTGTCGGCCACTTCCATCGTCCGCTTGTTGTGGGTGATGAGGATGAATTGCGACTGTGCGCTCATCTCCCTGAGGAGCTCGTTGTAGCGGCCCACGTTGGCCTCGTCGAGCGGCGCGTCCACCTCGTCCAGCACGCAGAAGGGCGAGGGCTTGATGAGAAAAATGGCGAAAATGAGCGCCACCGCGGTGAGCGCCTTCTCGCCTCCGGACAGCAAGGTGACGCTCTGGAGTTTCTTCCCCGGGGGCTGGGCCACAATGTCCACGCCCGCCTCGGCCCCGAGGGCCTCGTCGGCGAGCATCAGGCAGGCCCGGCCGCCACCGAACAGTCGCGGGAAGACGGCCTGAAACTTCTCGTTCACCGCGTCGAAGGTGTGGGCGAAGCGGTCTCGGCTGGTGCGGTCAATTTTCGAGATGGCACTCCGCAGCTGGGCCAGGCTCGACTCGAGGTCCCGCTTCTGGGCGGCCAGGAAGCCATGCCGCTCGGCCACCTCCCGGTGCTCGTCGATGGCGGTGAGGTTGATTTCTCCCATCCGCTCCAGCTGCCCTCGGAGCTCGCGCAGCTCCGCCTCCGCGGCGTCGTCCAGGGCCGGCAGCAAATGGAAGCGGTGCAGCTGGTGCAAAAGCTCCGTCTGGTGCCGCTCTCGAACTCCCTGCAGCAGGTGGCTGAGCTCCAGCACCAGCTCGCGCTCCCGTAAGGTGAGTTGGCTCAGGCCCTCGGTCAGGTCGTCCAGGCTGGCCCGCTCCTCCCGGAGCCGCTGCTCCTCGGCTCGCACCCGGGCGGCCCGAGCGGTGTGGGCGTGCTGGCTGCTCTCCAGCTCCTCGCGCCTGGCGGCCAGCTCGCCGCTGCGCGCCTGGTGTCCGGAGGCAGTACTGGAAATGCGCGCCAACAGCTCCCGCGAGCGCTCGGCCGCTTGGGCGTGCGTCTCGAGGAGCCGCCCGGCACGGACGCCCAGCTGGTCACGCGAGGCCACCGCCTCGGCCAGGGTGCGCCGGGCAGCCTCGCCCCGCTCGGCGTGGGCGGCGCGGCTCACCTGTAGCTCGAGCAGCTCCGCCTGGTGGGCCTCGGCCGAAGTGGAAAGCGACTCGATGCGCTCGGCCAGCTGCTTCACGCGCTCCTCCAGTGCGGCGCGCTCGGCCTGGGCGTGGGCCACCTCTCCCCGGGATGTCTCCTCCTCCCGCTGCACCTGGAGAAGGCTGTGGTGCAGCCCCTCGGCTTCCAGCCCGGCCGCCGAGAGACGCTCCCTCAGCGAGGCCAGAAGCTCGGCCGCCCGGGTAAGGTCCTTCTCCAGGGCGCCGCGGTTGAGCTCCTCCTCGTGGTGGTGCCGCTGCAGGCCCTTCAGCACCTCCTCGGTGTGCAGCACGTGCTTTTGCAAGCCGTAGCCGCGGGTGACGGCTTCCTGGAAGCGCTCCTCCAGGCCCACCAGCGCTTCGGCCAGCTCGGAAATTTCGCGCTTCTTCTGCAGCGCACCCACCGCCGGGCCCTCCAGCACGCCGCCGGTCACGGAGCCATCCCGGCCGAGCACCTCGCCCTCCAGCGTGACGCAGGCAAAAGTGCCCGGGGCGGCCTCGGCCACCCGCCGCGCGGCGGCCAAGTCCTCCACCAACAGGACGCCCTCGAGCAGAGCCTCCACCGCCGGGCGAAAGACCAGCTCGGTGGACACCTGCTCCAGGGCCACCGCCAGAAGGCCCTCGACACCCACCGGCGGCTCCGGCCGAGACCGCGGAGCGGCTTGGGCGGACAGTGGGATGAAGGTGCTGCGCCCCTCGGCCAGCCCGCGCAGGTGGCCGGCCAGGGCAAAGGCCTCCTCGCTTCCCTCCACCAGCACGTGCTGGAGCCGCGCCCCCAGGGCCGCCTCCACCGCCTTCTCGAAACGGGGGCTGGTGCTCACCACGTCGGCCACCAGTCCGCGCACGCCGCTGTGGCCGTCGGTTTCGGCCGCGTGCCGCATCACCGCCCGCACCCCGCGGTCGAAGCCCTCATAGTGGCGCTGAATCTCCTGCAGGGAGTGCAGCCGGCTCCGACGGTCGGCCAGCTCCTCCCGAGCCGAGATGACGGCCACCTCGTGCTCGGCGAAGGCGGCCCGGGCTCGGGCCAAGCTTTCCTCCTCGGCCCCGCTGCGCTCGGCCAACTCGAGGGTGAGTTGCCGACTGCGCGTCACCGCACGCGTCACCTCGTTCCGCTCGCGCTCCAGCGTCGCCACCTGGTTGCGCAGCGTCTGCGCCTCGGCCTCGGCGCGCCCGTGGCGCACAAACAGCTCCTCGCGCTTCTGGGCCAGGTTGACCAGGTTGTTTTCGTGGTTCGC
Source organism: Myxococcaceae bacterium (assembly GCA_052143535.1). GTDB lineage: Bacteria > Myxococcota > Myxococcia > Myxococcales > Myxococcaceae > JADGRA01. Next base: position 5,752 of record JBKQSS010000031.1, read on the forward strand.
CACCTTGGCGGCCAGAGCAAGCAGCGTCAGCCGCTTTTGCTCCAGTTGCCCACTGGCGTCCGCTTGCATCACCTGCACCGCCTCCAGCCCCTCCTGCGCCCGGCGCAGCGCCGCCGCCTCCTCTTCGGACGTCTCGGAGAGGGCGGCCAGCTCGGCGTCGAGGGCGAGGACGCGCGCCGCGAAGGCCTCGGCCAAGCCCTGCACCTCGGCCAGCTCGGCTCCGCTCGTCCGCTCGGTCACTTGCGCCGCCTGTAAGTCCTCCTGCCAGTGGGCGAGGTTTTGGCCGTCGCGCTGGACTTCGGTTTCGAGCGCATGCGCCGCCTCGGCCAGCGACTGCAGCCGCAGGGCGTCGGCGTCGAGCGCCGAGCGCTCGAGGCCAATGGCGTCCTCCAGCGCACGGACACCCTCCACCGCCTCCCGCTCGGTGCCACTCAAGGCCGACAGCCGCTCGGCCAGCTGCTTTTGTTCCGCCGCCAGCGCCAGCCAGCGGTGGGCGGCATGGCGCAGCTCAATCTCCTGCATCCGCGCCTTCAGCGTCCGGTACTTCTCCGCCTTGCGGGCCTGCCGCCCCAAGCTGTCCAGCCGCTTGGAGAGCTCTCCCACCAAGTCTGCCACCCGAAGCAAATTGGTCTCGGTGGCCTCCATCTTCCGTTCCGCCGCCCGGCGGCGGGACTTGTACTTCGTCACCCCGGCGGCCTCCTCGATGAGAGTGCGGCGGTCCTCGGGCTTACTGGAGACAATGAGGCCCACCCGGCCCTGCTCGATGATGGAGTAGGCGCGCGTGCCCACCCCGGTGCCGAGAAACAGCTCGACGATGTCGAGCAGCCGGCACACCGTCTTGTTGATGAGGTACTCCGACTCCCCCGAGCGGAAGAGGCGGCGGGTGACGGTGAGCTCCGGGTAGCCGGCGTATTGCGGCGCCAGCCCGTCCTCGGCCCCGACGGACATGGTGAGGGACACCTCGGCCATGGAGAGCGGCCCCTGGCTCTCGCTGCCGCTGAAGATGACGTCCTCCATCCCCCGACCGCGGAGCGCCTTGGCGCTCTGCTCGCCCATCACCCAGCGCAGGGCGTCCACCACGTTGGACTTGCCGCAGCCGTTGGGGCCGACGACGCCAGTAATGCCCTCACCGAAGGCGAAGAGGCTCCGGTCCATGAAGGACTTGAAACCGGTGATGTCCAGGCGCTTGATGCGCATTCGGGGCGTCGCTCCGGGCGAGGGGGAGGGCTACTTTCCCACAGGTTACGCGCCGGTTTCGGGGTGAGCAAGCAACACGTGACGTGACGTGGCGTGACACTCGGTGAATGGTCACGCCGCTCCGGGTGGGGGCCCCCCGGCCTCCGGGGGACGGGCAGCCAACGCGGTCGCCCTGGGCTCGATGCGCACTTTGACGACGCGGGGCCCGTCCGTCTCCGCCACCCGCACTTCCCACTCGCCCACCGCGGCCGCGTCGCCCGGGACTGGCACCCGGTTGAGCTTCGCCATGAGGTAGCCGGCAATGGTGGTGACGTCCGCCGCGTCGGCGTCGAATTCCATGTCGAGGCGTTCCCGCAACTCCTCGAGGGAGGTGGTGCCGGAGACCTCGAAGCGCCCCCCGGGCAGCGTCTTCACCTCCACCGAGTGCCGGCCCAGCTTGGCCACATCCCCTACCACCTCGGAAACGACGTCCGAGACGCTGACGATGCCGGAGGTGCCCCCGTGCTCGTCCACCACCACCGCCAGCTGCCGGTGCCGCTTGGCAAACTCGGCCAGCAGCTGGTCGAGCGTCACGTTTTCCGGGACGAAGAGGACTGGCCGCTGCAGCTGCGACAGGCTCCTCAGCTTGCCTTCGGCCAGAAGGACGAAGAGGTCCTTGACGTTGACCACGCCCTCCACCTGGTCGAGGTTGCCGCGGCACACCGGCACCCAGCTATGGCCGGTGGCGCGCGCCTCGGCCACGTTGTGCTCGAGCGACTCCTCCAAGTCCAGGAAGTGGACCTCGGTGCGCGGCACCAAAATTTGTCGGGCCGTCTTCTCGGTCATCGCCAGCGCCCGCTCCAGAAGCTCCGCCCGGGTACTGTCGATGGTGCCCATCTCCGCTGCCGAGGCGAGAATAATGCGCAGCTCGTCCTCGGTGTGCGCTTGCTCCTGGCCTGGCTTGGAGCGCAGCCCCAAAAGACGCAGCACGAAGCCCGAAGCTCGGTTCACCAGCCAGACGCCGGGGAAGAAGAGCACGTACAAGACCCGGAGGGGGCCGGCCACCGCCATGGCAGTGCCCTCCGCCTGCTGGATGGCGATGCCCTTGGGCACCAGCTCCCCAAGCACCAGGCACAGTACCGTGACCAGCGCAAAACCCACCACCACCGAGAAGGTGCGCAGCGCCGCAAGCAGCGTCGGCTGGTCGTGCAGAAAAGGCCGCAACAGCCGCTCCAGCGTGTCAGCCACCGCCGGCTCCCCCACCCAGCCGATGCCCACCGCGCACAAGGTGACGCCGAATTGGATGAGACTGAGGTAGGGAGTGAAGTCCTCAATAATGTGGAGCGCCGAAGCGGCGTCGCGGCGGCCCGCCTCCGCCAGCGCCTTGAGCCGCGCCGGGCGCACTTTCACCAGCGCCATCTCGGCCAATACGAAGAAGGCGTTCAGCCCGATGAGGGCCATCGCAATGGCGATGTGCCCTGCGGCGGCACTCACAGAAGGCTCTCGTACTCCGGGTCGCCCTTGAGCGCGTCGAACATCGGGTCGGTGGCAAGCCAGCCGGTGACTTTGGCCCGGTCGAGCTCGAGGGACGTCTTCAGCGCGCCCAGGGCCTCGGACTTCTTCCCCCACAGCGCGTAGAGCGCCGCCAGGTTGTAGTGCAACAGCAAGTCTTCCGCGTTGAGCTCGCGCGCCCGCCCATAGGCCCGCTCCGCCTCGGCATAGAAGCCCTTCTGGGCGTAACAGATGCCTAAGTCGAGGTGCGCCTCGAAGTTGTCCGGCTCGAGCCTCACCACCTCCTTCAGGTGGGTGATGGCATTTCGGTAGTCCCCCTCGTCCATCAGCAGCGCCGCCAACTCGTGCCGAGGGAAGGCGTCGGCCGGGTCGAGGTCAATGGCACGCTTCAGCTCGGTGACGGCCTCTTCCACCCGGCCGTGGTCGGCATAGGTGAGGCCGAGGTTGAGGTGGGCGTCCGGGTACTCCGGGTCGAGCTCGATGGCCTGCCGGTAAGCAGAGACCGCGAACTCCGGCCCGTGCGTCGACAGGAAGCAGGCCAGGTTGTAGTGCGCGGTGGCGCTGTCCGGCTCAAGCCTGAGTGCGGTGAGGTACTCGGCCAGGGCCTCGCGGTAGAGCTTCTTCTCCGCGTACACGGTGGCCAGGTTGTCGTGGGCGTGCGCCGAGTCCGGGTCCAGGTCGATGGCGCGCTTGAACTCGCGAATGGCCTCGTCGAGCCAGCCCCGGTCGGCAAGCTCGATGCCCCGGGAGTTGTGCTCGTCGGAGAGCGCGATGTTGTCCTTCTCGCGGGCCATGGGCGCCAAGGGGGAAAAGCGGTCAGTACTTACGAGGGCGCCCGGGCCGATGCAAGGCGCCGCCGCCGGGGGTCTCTTCTCATGCGTCCAGAGCGCAAAACGGACGCCCGACAGGACGCCCGAGGCGGGCGCTCCTTCCTGGACGCTGGGGAGCGCACTGTCTCCCCGAGGGGGACTACTTTCCGGTGGACTTCCGCTTCCGGATGCGCCGGCGCTTGAGCACGCCGCGCTTGAGTTTGGCCCGGTTCTTGAGCTTCTTCTTGCTGCGGTTCGTCTTCACTCGGGTTGCCATCGGTGCGCCTCCTTAGCACCCGCCGGGGGGCGGTGTCTCTACACGAGGTTGCGCTTGCGCCCTTGCCCCACCTTCCTTGCAGAAGCCCCCCCGGGGCCGGTAGGGGATGTCCTGCCATGCTTGAGAAGCTCCAAGACGTCGAGCGCCGCTTCGACCGACTGACGGCCGAGCTCTCCAACCCGGAGACGCTCGCCGACTCGGTCAAGTTTCGAAAGGTGGCCAAGGAGCGCGCCGACCTCGAGAAACTGGTGGAGACGTTCCGCACCTACCGGCAAGTGAAGGGCGATGAGGACGAGCTCGACAAGTGGCTCAATGGCAGCGACACCGAGGCACGGGAGATGGCGCGCCGTGAGCTGCCCTCCCTCAAGGAGCGACGCGAGGCGCTGGAGCGGGCGCTTCACCTGCTGCTGTTGCCGAAAGACCCCAACGACGACAAGGACGTCATCCTGGAGGTGCGCGCCGGCGCTGGGGGCGACGAAGCCGGGCTCTTCGGCGAGGAAGTCCTTCAAATGTACCTGCGCTACGCCGAGCAGAAGGGGTGGAAGACCGAGCTGCTGGACGTGAGCAGCGGCAACGCCGGCGGCATCAAGGACGCGAGCGCGGTCATTTCCGGCGGCGGCGTCTACGGCTGGCTCAAGTACGAGTCCGGGGTGCACCGGGTGCAGCGCGTGCCGGCCACCGAGGCGCAAGGCCGCATCCACACTTCGACCGTCACCGTGGCGGTGATGCCCGAGGCGGAGGACGTCGACGTCCAGCTCAATCCGGCCGACATCGAGATGCAGGTGATGCGCTCCACCGGCGCCGGAGGCCAGAGCGTCAATACCACCGACTCCGCCGTCCGACTCCGCCACAAGCCCTCCGGCATCGTCGTCAAATGCCAGCAAGAGAAGAGCCAAACCAAGAACCGGGCGATGGCGATGAAGATGCTGCGGGCCAAGCTCTACGAGCTCGAGCAGGAGCGGCTGGCCAGCGCACGCGACGCCCTGCGCCGGGGCCAGGTGGGCACCGGAGACCGAAGCGAGAAAATCCGCACCTACAACTTCCCGCAGGACCGGCTCACCGACCACCGCATTGGTGTCACCTGGCACAACCTCGCCGCACGAATGGCCGGGGACATCGACGACGTGGTGACGGCCTGCCGCACCTTCTTCCAGGCCGAGCTGCTCAAGGCCGAGGGCATCGGCCCCGGGGCATGAGCGAGCCTGTCTGGACGGTTCGCCGAGTGCTTGGCTGGACCACCCAACACTTCGAGCGACACGGCGTGGACGCTCCGCGACTGGCCTCCGAGCTCCTTTTGGCGCACGTCCTCGGGCTCGACCGGGTGCGGCTGTACACGGACCTCGACCGCCCGCTCGATAAGGGCGAGCTCGCGGCCTACCGCTCGCTCCTCTCGGCCCGCGTCGAGGGGACGCCCGTCCAGTACCTCACCGGCCGGCGCGACTTCTACGGCCGCACCTTTCGCGTCGACGCGCGCGTCCTCATCCCCCGGCCGGAGACAGAAGGGCTGGTCGAAAACGTCCTCCTTGCGCTTCCCAAGGACCGGCCCCTGCGTCTTCTGGACGTCGCCACCGGGAGCGGCTGTATTGCGGTGACGCTCGCCGCCGAGCGGCCGCTGGCGACGGTGGTGGCCACCGACGTCGATGAGGGCGCGTGCGAGCTGGCCCGGACCAACGCCGAGGCCCAGGGCGTCGGTGGGCGCGTCCAGGTGCGCCCGGGCGACCTCTTTCTCCCGGTGGCCACCGAGGCCCCCTTCGACGCGGTGGTGAGCAACCCACCCTACGTCGCCACCGAGGAGCTGCCCGGGCTACAGGCCGAAGTGCAGCGCGAGCCTCGACTGGCGCTGGACGGCGGCCCAGAGGGCCTCCGCCTTCTCTCCCGGGTGGTGGAGGGGGCCTACGCGCACCTCGTCCCGGGGGGGCTGCTCGCCCTGGAGATGGGCGAGAGGCACGGCCCGGCGGTCCGGAACTTGCTCCTTCTGCGTGGGTATGAGGCAGTGCGCATCGAGCCGGACTTCGAGCGGCGTGACCGCATGGCCTTTGGGACACGGCCGCGCGGCTGAGGGGCCACGCACCGAGGGCGGACGGAGGAACGACGGCGTGGACCGAATTCTGGTGGTGGGCGGGCGGCGGCTGGAGGGCGAGGTGACGGTGTCCGGGGCCAAGAATGCGGCCCTCCCCCTCCTCGCGGCAGGACTGCTCGCCGACGGCGCCAGTACCTTTCGCAACGTCCCGGACCTTGCCGACGTCTCGACGCTGATGCGCCTGTTGCGCACCATGGGTGTCGACGCCGAGCGGCTCCCGGGCGAGGACCGGCACGTGGTGCGGGTGCACGCCGTGAACGGCATCACCGCCGAGGCGCCCTACGAGCTGGTCCGCACCATGCGGGCCTCGGTGCTGGTGCTCGGTCCGCTCCTGGCCCGTTACGGGCATGCCCGGGTGTCGCTGCCCGGGGGGTGTGCCATCGGCGCCCGCCCCATCGACCAGCACCTCAAGGGTTTCGCCGCGCTGGGGGCCGACATCGAGCTGGAAGAGGGTTACGTCGAGGCCCGGGCGAAAAGGCTCCGGGGCGCCACCGTCCGTTTCGACAAAGTCACGGTGACCGGCACGGAGAATGTCCTCATGGCCGCCGTGCTCGCCGAGGGCCACACCGTGCTGGAAAATGCGGCGCGCGAGCCCGAGGTGGAAGAGCTGGCCCGGGTGCTGCGGGCCATGGGGGCCCGCATCGACGGGGCCGGCAGCGACACCTTGCACATCGACGGCGTCACCGGGCTCCGTCCGGTCGACCACGCCATCCTCCCCGACCGCATCGAGGCCGGGACGCTGCTCGTCGCCGCCGCCATCACCGGCGGCGACGTCCACGTCCGCGGGGCACGGGCCGAGCACCTGGACGCCCTGCTCGGAAAGCTGCGCGAAGCCGGTTGCGTCATCCTGGCCACCGAAACCGGCCTGCGCTGCCGCGGCCCAGAGGTGCCCCATCCGGTGGACATTCAAACCAATGAGCACCCCGGCTTCCCGACCGACATGCAGGCCCAGGTGATGGCGCTGTTGACTGTCGCCTCAGGCCCGAGCGTCATCTCCGAGAACATTTTCGAGAACCGCTTCATGCACGTTGCCGAGCTGCAACGCATGGGGGCCAACATCCGCGTCGAGGGCCGCACCGCGGTGGTGAAGGGCGTGCCGCACCTTTCCGGAGCGCCGGTCATGGCCACCGACCTACGCGCCTCGGCCTCCCTCATCCTGGCAGGTTTGCGGGCCCAGGGCACCACCGAGCTGGCCCGCGTCTACCACCTCGACCGCGGCTACGAGCGGCTGGAAGCGAAACTCTCGCTGCTCGGAGCCCAGGCGACCCGGGTCAAGTGAGCCCTCTGACGTCACCAGGGTTGCAGTCGAAAATTTCCCCGCCCTAGTATGGCCGAAAGTCACGCCCACGGGGCATCGCCCCGTCCACAGGAGAAGACCGAGTCCGCCATGAATTGCCCCAGCTGCAACGTCGAGATGGGTGAGCTCGATGGGGAAGCGACGTTGCGAAGGTGCGGACAGTGCTTCGGCTTGTGGATTAACGTCGCCGACCTGAACCGCGTTCTTCTGCACAACAATCTGCCCGGGCTGGAGAGCCTCGGCGGCCGCGTCGACGCCGAGGCACTCACCGGCCAATGCCCGGAGTGCCAGGTGGACCTGGTCCGCGTGGATGGCGGAGAGCGTCAGCACCGACTGCACTACGACACCTGCGAATCCTGCGGCGGCATTTTTCTGGAGTCCGAGTTCAAGGATGCCAGCGACACCCAAGTGGCTTTCACCGAGATTGTCGACTTCTTCCAGCACTTCTCCGCGAAGAAGAAGCGCGCCGCACTCTAGAGGCGGCTCTGGCCCCTTCAAGAGGGGGCCGGACACCTGCCCTATCGGCGGTCGCGGAAGCTTTGCTTGAGCTCGCCGACCGGTCCTTCGAGGCTCAACGTGGCGAGCGGCTTCCCGCCGGACTCGGTCTGCGCCGTCAACCGCGGGTGGGCTTCCACCTTCCCCATTCCTGGAATGCTGAGCCACACCTCGCCGGCCCGTAACCACCACTTGCCGGCCAAGGGCTTTCCCTTCCCGCTCGGCCCCTCCGGAGACAGCCGCCAGCTGCCGTCGAGAAAAAACGTCAAGCACCTGTCTGGCGCCCCCACCGGTCCGCCATACCAAGGGCCCAACAACTCGGTCCCCCCCGGCTGGTAGCCGAGGCGCTTCTGCAATGCGGCCCCGGCCAGGGCCGTCGTCCCGGAGAAGGGCAAGAAGTCCGCCATGCATACCGCGGCCAGCACGTCCTCGGCGGCGAAGCTGTCCAGCACCTCGAGGGTGAAATTCTGGCCGCGCAGCGGCTTGGGCAGGGCCACGGACTGGGGACCGAGGCGGTCCTCCAGCGTCAGGGTGGCCGTGCCAGCAGCGCCGCGCAGGAGCAGCTTCCGCACCCGGCTGAAGCTGTGAAACGTCTCCTCGCTGGCCGCGTTTCCCGTCGTCACCTCAACCCGGGTCAGCGTCACCGGCTCGGCGAAGCCGAAACTGAGCGTCTCGCTGAGGGCATCGGCGTCCCGGCTGCACCAGGCCGTGGAGGCTAGCCCGTCCAGGAGGTTGAGCGGGCTGTAGTGGCTTGGGGTGGAGGCGTCGAGCTGGCCGCTGGCGCGCACCCAGCCCACAGTGGGCGCCGCCTGGGCCGCCGCTGAGGCCAACAGCACAGCAGCGAAGGGCCAGGCGCGCATGGGGGCCCCATGCTGCAATGGCCAGGGGGCCAGCACCAGCCCTTCGCAAAAAGAGGCTGGCTGCCCGGGAAGGAGGCACCGCTGCTTCCCAGGGAGTCCAGGCGCTGTGCTAGGCGTTCCCGGTGTTGAAGACCACGACGGCCGCCACCCTGCTGCTCCTGGTATTGGCCACGGCTTGCCCGCGTCCGGCTCCCGCGCCTGCCCCACCGGCTGCCCAAGACGCCGGTCCAGTCCACCGGGTAGAGGTTGAGCCGAATGACCGGCCGGACCAGTCCATGGCCATCGGCGAGTCCACCCTTGTTGCCGGCAGCCTCGAGGCCGACCCGGCTCGGCCAGACGAGGACTGGTACCTGCTGTTTACGGACCATCCGCGGCTGGTGGACATCCAGATGAGCGGCATTCCCGGCACCGAGGTGGTGCTGGAAGTCTTTGACGTCGCCCGCAACCGCCTGGCCGTCATCAACGGCAGCGGAGAGGGAAGGCCGACGCGCCTTCCCAACCTCTCGGTGAAGGACAAGCTGCTTCTCAAGGTGTCCGCCGCACGCCGAGGCTCGGGCGGCGCGTACACCCTGTCCCTCCTCTTCTCGGAGCCCGTCGCCGGCGCAGAGGCGGAGCCGAATGACCGGGCCGCCGACGCCACCGAGGTGACGTCCACCCCGGAAGGCCAGGGCCCCTGGGTGGTGAAGGGCCTGCTCAGCCACCCGAGCGACGAGGACTACTTCCGTTTGGTGCTCGCGCCGCCCGAGACGGCTGACGCAGGGCCTGGCCTCACCGACGCCGGCCCCACAGCCGAGCCAGCGCTCGCCGAGACAACGGCGGTGGACGCTGGAGGACTACCGGCGTCGGCCGAGGTGCCGCGGTTGCCGTTGCGCATTAGCCTCAGCGCCGTGCCCGGAGTGCGCTTCGAGGTCCAGGTGCTCTCCGAGGCCCAGGCACAACTCTTCGTCGGCCGGGGACAGGAGGGGCTTCCCTTCGACCAGCGCAACGTCGCTGTCCGGGCCAGCGACAACGTCGTCTACCTGGTGGTGCGGAGCGCCTGGACGGGTGCCGGGAAGGAGTCCCACCGAGGGAGCAACGCCGAGGTGCCCTACACCCTCACCGTCTCTCGCGAGGCCGCAGGCGTCAACTCTGAGTACGAGCCCAATGATGACATGGCCCATGCCACCCCGCTGCCCGTCAACGGCTACCGGGAAGGCTTCCTCTCCCCGAAAGGCGACGTCGACTATTACGTGCTGCGCGTGCCCCAACCCTCCTTGGCGCGCTTCGAGCTGACCGGGCTGGACCGGGTGGACCTCGTCCTCTCGGTGGTTGCGCCGGGAGACAAGCCGGGGACGGAGAAGGTGCTGCTCAAGTCCAACGACGGCGCAGTGAAGGAGCCGGAACGGCTCAACAGCGTGGCCTGCGCCTCGGAGTGCTTCGTCAAGGTGGAGGGTGCCCCGCGCAAGGTGGACGGCAAGTGGGTGCGGGATTTCGAGAACGCCGACCAGCCCTACCGGCTCACCGTGACGACGACGCCCGACACCGGCGCCGAGGAGCGCGAGCCGAACGACTCAGCCGAGACGGCCACCCCCGTTTCGCCGGGCAAGCCCATCCGTGGCACCATTTACCCCAAGCGCGACGTGGACTTTTACCGCCTCGACCTCGGCGACCGGCAAGTGAAGACGCCCCTGCGGGCCACCCTCACCGGCATCCTCAAGGTGGACGTGGCGCTCTACCTCTACCGCCAGGAGGCAGACGGCTCGCTGACGCTGGTGCAGACCGCGGACCGCGCGAAGGGTGACGCGCCGGAAGTCATCCGCTATGCGGCCGAGCCGGGGACGTACTTCCTGAAAGTCCAGGACTCGAAGAAGCGCGAGTCCAATTTCCAGGACAGCTACCAGCTCACCGTCGAGGAGTCGGACTGACACCCAAAAGGGGGGCGCAAGGCAGCTTGTCCCTTGGGCTCAACGCCCCAGGGTTTACCAGCGCCAGTCCGCCGCCGAGGCCCGGCACCCACCGCCTCCGGCCGACTTCCAGCCGCGGCCGTGGACAAACCGGCCGGTGGCGGCGCCCGTCGGCTCGCCCTCCCGCAGCGCCGGCTTGCCGTTGACGAAGACCCAGCTCACGCCGGTGGCCAACTGGTGAGGAGCGGCAAAGGTGGCATGGTCCTGAATGGTCGCCGGGTTGAAGACGACGACGTCAGCGAAAGCACCGGGCACCAGTCGACCGCGGTCCTGCAGCGACAGCGTGTCGGCCGGTAGCGATGTGAGTTTGCGCACCGCCTCCTGGATGCTCAGGGCGCCTTCCTCACGGACGTACTTGGCGAAGAGCCGGGCGAAGTTGCCGTAGGCCCGTGGGTGCGCAGCGGAGAGGAGGAATACCCCCTCGGGCGCATCGCCTTGCTCGTCCGAGCCGAAACTCACCCAGGGCAGCGCCACCTGGCGCCGCACGTTGTCCTCGCTCATCAGAAAGTACGCAATTCCCACGCGCGAGCCATCCTCGATGACCAAGTCAATGGCCGCCTCCTCGGGGGTGATTCCGCGCATCCGGGCCACCTCGGCCAGGCTCTTCCCGGTGAGCGGCTTCAGCGCGGGGTTCTTGAATTGGAGGAGCACCGTGCCCTCCGCGCCCGCCGCAGCCAAAAGGTTCTCCCAGTCCTTCGGCCGCCTCTCGCGCATCTCGGCCAGCACGCGCGCACGGATTTCCGGTTTCTTGAGGGCAGCAATCCACGCTTCGAGCCCGCCTGACTGCACCCAGGTCGGCATCGCCGCGTCGAGGCCAGTCGCGCCGGCGACATAGGTGTACATGTCCGCGCTGATGCGGACTCCAGAGCGCCGGGCCGTCTCTATCTGCGCCAGGACGCCGTTGATTTTGTTCCAGTTGGATTTGCCGCTGAACTTGAGGTGGTAAATCTCGGCCGGCGCTCCGCTGCCCGCGGCGATGGCGATGGTTTCGGCGACTGCCTCTTCGATGCGGTCGCCCTCGCTTCGCATGTGTACCGAATAGATGCCGCCGCAGCGCGCGCTCTCCGTGGCGAGCGCGATGAGCTCAGGCGTCTTCGCATAAGCCGCCGGTGCGTAGATGAGAGCGGTCGTGAGTCCAAGCGCGCCCTGCTCCATCGCCTGGCGGACCAGGCCTCGCATCTGGTCGAGTTCGGCCGGTGTGGGCTGGACGTCACCCTCGCCCAGCACGTACGTCCGAACCGTGGGCTCGCCAACGAAGGAGGCGACATTCGGCGAGATGCCGCGCCGCTCGAGCCCGGCGAGGTATTCGCCCAGAGTTGTCCAGTCGATGGGATAGGTGAGGTCGATTTGGCGCTCGGTCCCCAACCGTTTCATCTCGGCGTTGAGCGGGCCCATCGAGAACTCGCCCAACACTTCGAGAGTCACGCCCTGTCTCAAATCGCTGAGCGCTCGGCCATCGATGAGCAGGGACTCCTCGGTGTGGGCCAGCATGTTGATGAAGCCGGGCGCGACGGCCTGACCATGGGCATCGACCTCTAGCTTCCCAGTCATCGGGAGCACCGGGCCGACGTAGGCAATTTTATCGCCGTCAATGGCCACCAGCCCCACTAGGGGCGGGGCTCCCGAGCCGTCGTAGATGGAGCCGTTGCGGATAACAATGTCGTGGGCCTCGACTCCCGGCTTCGCCGGGGGTCCAGCGGACGCCGGGCGCGGAGTCGTGCCCATCTCCGCAGACGGCGTCGTCGGCGAGGTGGCGCAGGCAGCCAGCCCAGCCGCCAAAAGGCAGGCGACGCTGAAGGACTTGCGGACACCGACTTCCGGGCGAATTGAATTTGGCTGCCGGGGCCTGCACCGGCGGACAGAGACGGAAGTGGAGTGCATCGGTCCGTGCGCTGCGGACTGCTTGTCACTCAAGGAGGTAGTTTTCAGTTTGGCGAGCCCCCGCCGCAACAGCGCGTCGCGTTTCACTTAACGTATTCCACCGCCCTGGGCCAGGCGGGCTTGCGCAAGGCGCTTCAGGTCGCTCGCCCGAAGGGGTGGCCTTGGCGACGATGGAGCCGCCCGTTTCAGAGACCTGGAAACAAGCCGCGCTCAGAGTTCCCGGCGAAGCGCACGCGTGAACTCCGTCACCCGGGTTTCGTCTCGTCGGTAAAAAGTCCATTGTTTGATGCGCTTCGCTCGCACCAGTCCCGATTGAACGAGCAGGCGCATGTGCTCGCTAACCGTCGGCTGACTCAAGCCGAGCTTCTCGGCAATCAGCAGTCCGCAGACACCATCCTCCACCAGGTCGCCGTCGACTTGTGGCCGGAAGTGCCTCGTCGGCTCCTTGAGCCATTGGAGGATTTGGAGGCGTCGCTGGTTGTCGAGCGCCCGAAGCACGTCACTCAGCGTGGGCCGAAGCTCCGGAAGAGTTTGTGTGTTGAGGCGGGACATGATCAGCGAGGAGCCGCAGAACCAGTCGCCGGGGCTCGGTCGTCTGCGGCGACCACCTTGATGTCCGTCAAGTAAATTCCCACGCGCACCACATCGTCGAGTGACCGTCCCGCTGCCTCGAGGATGGCTCGTATGTTTTCCAGTGCCCGCGCCGTTTGCTCTGGCACCCCCCGCAGAATCAAATCACCGGTGCTGGGATCCTGAGCGACTTGACCGCTCACGTAGAGGGCGCCCTGAAATCGCACGGCCGCCGAGAACGGTCCGACAGGCGCGGCAACTCGATGACTCTGAACGGCGACTCGCATGGACAGCTCCTGGGAAGTGACACGTCGGCGTTAAGTTGCGAGTTGGCCGGGGTTGGTGTTGCCGCCCGAGATAATGACTCCCACGCGTTCAGCCGGCTTGGGCTGGTAGGCGCCCGAGAGCAGCGCCGCGAACGCTGCCACGCCTCCAGGTTCTGCGGCGATGCGCATGAAGTCCCATAAGCGTCGTTGCGCGGAGCGTATGTCCTCGTCGCCCACGAGGACCACTCGGTCGACGCAAGGCTGGAGAACTCTGAAGACGAGCTCCCCCACTCGCTTTGGCCCCAGGGAGTCGGCAGCAATGCCTCCGGCCTCGCACTCCATGGGTCGGCCCGCCGCCATCGCCCGCGTCAGGGTTGGCGCCCCTACCGGCTCGACGCCGATCAGCCGAAGTCGGCGTCCGTACCAAGTTGCCAATCCCGCGATGAGGCCTCCGCCGCCGACGGACACCAGCACCGTGTCCAAGTTCGGAACCTGCTCCTCGAGTTCGAGGCCAAGCGTCCCCTGGCCGAGGATTGTCTCCTCCTGGTCGAACGCGTGGATTTTCAGCGCATCCGCGTTTGCCGCCCACGCTTCGCTCGCCTCCAGGGCGTCGGCGTAGGAGTCACCCACGACGACGAGGTCGGCGCCGTAGCTCCGAATGCGCTCGATTTTCGCGGGAGAGGAAATGCGCGGAACAAAGATTTTCGCGCTGAGACCAAACCTCCTCGCCGCGAATGCGACTGCTGCGCCGTGGTTCCCTCCAGAGGCGGCAACAACGCCATCGGGTCTCGGAGGCCGCAGAACGAGGTTGGCGAAGGCTCCACGGACTTTGAACGACCCCGAGTGTTGTAGGAGCTCCAACTTGAGTGTGGTCGGACCAGACTCGAGCCCCAGGTCGTCGGGCGCCAGCGTGATGACCGGGGTCTGTCGGACGTAACCGCGGATCGCCCAAGCCGTGGCGACCACTGCGGATGGACTCATACGGTTATGGAACTGCATTCGAAGGACGCTATTCTAGCATCGTTAATTAGCCAAGCGACGAAGTTATGTTTTCCGAGGCCCGCCGCGTCGTTGGCCCTTCGAGAAGGGGCCCGGGTGAGTCGGCCGTTCCACAACAAGCGCCTCGTCGTTGACCTCTGGAGCGCGCCATTCCGAAGCCCGGCGAAGCCCATTAGGGCCTACGTTCCAAGCTACGTTCTGCGTCGCTTCCGCATTGGACAAGTGGGCCTCGTCAGAGTCGAGGAGGACCTCAGGCGGCAGCGCAGCTCAGAGAATGCCGCGCCATGCCGCCTTTGACATCTTGGCGGCACCCTCGGCGGGCGCGCCTCGGAATGGGAACCCGCCGCCACCTCGCGGCAGAAAGCTACATCGCAAAGGCCAGCACCACGGCGATGGACTCGAACTCCTGTGCATGAGTATTCACGGTGGCGTTGCTGTTCGGGCCGATGATGATGGGAGCCCAGTCGGATGAACCGGTTCCGGCCGTACCGACAGGCGGATACGGGCCAGACCAGGAAGTCGGCTGTCCATTGGCGCTGGGAAAACCGTTCGCGAATTCGAAGCTGCCCACCACCAGCACTTTGATGTTGGCGCGAATAAGGAAAGCGAGAGCCGGGACGATGTGGAGGTCATTCACCGTTGGCCCGCCAGACTGGTACAAGGAGATGTTTTCGACGCGCAGGCTGGGGACGAACCATGGGAACACAACGTAGCTAAACTCGCCGTACGTCACTTGCGCCGTGGCTTGGCCGAGAGCTCCTTTGTTGTTCACCCATCCAGCGTTGTGCTGTTGATTGTAAAAGCCCAAATCGAGCTCGGCCGAGCCGAGCATCCCGCGTACCCCGACCCCCACCGTGAAGGAGACGTCGCTGACCGGGGTTGCGCCGACCGGGGTGGTCAAGGGGTTGGGGTAGTGCTCGTTCGAGTGGTACAGGAATCCGTCCACCGTCACCGAGGTTTCCGCCCACGGGCGCTCTGGGTCCGCCGGGCCCGTGGACCCCTCCCCATCGAGGCGCATTCCACCTATTTTGAGGCCGGCTTGGGCGTAGTAGTTCGCGCTGTTGAAGGCGCTCGTCCAGGCATTCGAGCCCCCATTCCATCCCAGCGCATAGTCAATCCGGCCGGCGATGACCCCCCGAAGCTCCAGGCCCGGATAGTTATTGACGAGGACAAAAGGACTGGAGGAGAGGCCGTAGATGCCCGTCACAGGGGCATTGGGGATGAACTGGTCGGCTGCGTAAGACGAGTGCACACCAAAGCTGCTGATGGTCGGAACCTGAGTGCCCACCACCAAGTTGAAGACGTGAGGTAAAAAGAGGTCATTGAAGAGTAGCTCGGCAGCCTCGATGGACACTCCTCCCGAGATGTCGGCCGTCACCTCGCCCCAAAACGTGATGGTGTCGGTGAAGGCACCACCCGCCCAGAGATGAAACTCCTCGGTTTCGCCATCAAGGTCCACTTGAGTCCCATTGTTCGCTCTTGGGAAGGTGGCGCCCTTGTCGGGGTAGAACATGGCTTGCCCGTTGAAGCCGACCGAGATGGGCACCGAGATTGGAATGGTGCTCGGCCAGACGGCATTGGGGAAGTTCTTCATGTTTGCTTCCTGGGCGAGGGGTACCGTCTCCTGCTTTACGTAGTCGCTGTCCACGCCCGGAAAGCGGTAGCCGTTGCGGCGAAAGGCCTCACCGAAAGGGGTGAGCTTCGGGTACACGGTGTGGCATGTCAGACAGCTTGTGCCGTACTTGCGTGCGAAAGCCGGAATGGCCTGAGCCGGGGCTGCGGCCATGAGCAGGACGGCAGCGGCCAGGAAATGGATTCCGACGCTGGGCAGGCGCTTCATTCGGACCCCTCCGCCGGTGACCCATTGAGAAGCACCGGAGATGCGCGGTTGCTCTTCGCTGGCTCCGGCATTCAGTTTGGTTGGGTGCTGGACGGTGCAATCCCAGGGCCAGTCGTTCGGTAAGGGGTTGGGGCCAAGTTTGGGCTTGGGAAGCGCACTCCTTGCGTGACTCGCTGGCTGAGACTCTTTTCTTGCGCGAACGGCCCGGAACGGATGCGCATTCTCCGCTGCCGCTGGTGCCGGCGAGAGATGGTCGGTGCCTTCGTCCAAGCCAGTGTCGAGGGCAGTGCGTCGCGACAGGCATCGTGAACCGACCGACGCCCGCGGTGAGTTAAATCCGTTCCAGCCTTCTTGCTGAGCTACGGCAGAGCAAACGACGCCGAGCTCGTCGCCGAGGACGGTGCTTGGCTCGAAGTCCAAGGCTTTCGCAGGGCCCTGCCCGTCAGGTGGTTAGCTCGCGATGCACCATCGGTGCGGTGGAGAGGACAAACGCGCCAAGCATGCCGAGCGCAACCAGCGCATCTCGCAAGCCCAAGGCTGACGTGCCGGGCGCCGAAAGTGACGGCAGAACGAGGAGGTTGCAGTTGAGCCACAGGCCCAAAAGCTGTGCCACAAGGACGGCGCCGAGCACTCGCGGGGACCGTCGGCCGCGCGGATGGAGCAGGCCCAGGAACGGCACGACAAACACTAGGACGATGACCGCGACGACCACCACACCCCAACCGTCGACGCGCCGACGCAATGCGAAGGCTATTTCGTCCGGGAGGTTTCCATACCAGAGGGTGAGGTACTGCGACCAGAAGAGGTAGGCCCAGAAAATGGCCAGCGTCAGAAACAGCGAGCCAGCGTCGACTCGCTGTCGCTCGGACAACACCCCGCGCACCACCGCGACAAGGGTGATGACGCCGGCCCCAGCGATGAAAGCTCCCACGAAGAGGTACGGGCCAATTAGCGTGTTTCCCACCCAATCGGGGGCAGGCCCGACAACGAAGTCAAAGGCCCAGATGGACAACACCACGGTGAAGACGAGGAGGTAGACGACCGAGGCGCGGAGCGTCGGAGACTTATTGCGGGCTGACTGACGGAAACCAAGGTAGGCGAGGCCGAACAGCGCGGCATTGAGCCCCAGCTGGCGCAGGATGAGGAAGGGCGTGGCGAGCCACCCGGTCGGCTGTTCTATCCAGGGAGCAATTCTTGCTCCGGCCACAATGACGACGAGCAGCACGGAGGCCGCGGGAAGGAAGGACGCCTGGGCACCGGCGAGCGGCGCGAGCGGCCGCGCCCAGCCAGCGTCGATCAGCCGGAACAGAGCGCGGAAGGCCACCGCACCCACTGCGGCACCTGCAAAAAAGAGCCAGCTCGCGATGAGAGCACCGTAGGCGCGCGGCGCGCCTCCGCCCCAGAGTCCGCCGGCGAAGGCCACCGTCCCAAGCCCGACTGCGGCAAGGGCGACCCACCTCGTCCGAGTTCCCATGGCGACGTCCACGTCTCGTGTCCAGCTCACGGGCCCCCTCCGTCAGCGACCGACTCGCAGCCCTCGGCTTGCAACGTGCGCACGAAGGCAACCAACTCCCAGCGATCGCGCGAACTGGTGCCCTCTCGCATGGTCGGCATGGCGCGTCCGCCGGCGGTGAGCGTCCCATAGATGAATCCATCGCTGCGGTTGCAGATGGCGCTGTAGCGAAGGTTCGGGGCGGGCGGGAATTTGGCCGAGACCGGGCCGTCCCCCTTGCCCTGCAGCCCGTGGCAGGGCGTGCAGTGGATGGCGAAGAGGGCCCGGCCGCGTGCTGCGGCGGCGGCGTCCAGGGGGAACGGGGGCTTGACGTCCGAGTCGTCTTCCCGGTCGACCAGCGTCTCAACGCCTCCGAGTGGGATGGAAGTGGCCGGCACTGGTCGGGCTTCAGCCAGCGGGCGCACAGTCGGCTGCTGCTCCATGCTGGCCGGCCAAAGCTTCTCGCAGCCGCACGCGAGCAGGGCCAGCGGAACCGCCACGAAGGCCCAACGGCTCATGACAAGGCCTCCGCCACCGCATCGCCCAGCACCGAGCGCACCGCGTCGCGGGCATGCGGCTCGAGGCCGCCTATTGGCACAACCACCACGATGCGCTCGCTGCTCACCTGGTCGCGGATTGCACGAGCCACCTTGTGCCTCGCCAGCGCACAGAAAACGATGAGCGCGACGAAATTCGCCGCGCCGGCAAAAAGCATCGTCAGCTCGAACAGCACGACGGCGAAGGCGGTCCACGCGAGGATGGGCTTCCCACCGACGACCAGGCCCAGCGCCTGCGAGGTGCCAGCCTCGAGGGCCGTTGCGCAGCCGAGGCCGATCAGGCCGCCGAGAAGCGCGACCCAGCCCAGGGCGCGCGTGTGTCCAGTCGCCTTGACTTCGTGCACCACCGGGTAGGCAGCGGGGCTCGAGACCTGCGCGTTGGCCACACCCTGAGCGCGGAGGGCCTGAACCGCCCGCAGCGCCTGGTCGGGGTCGGCATAGACGGCTACCAGTTGATCAGGCATGGCTCGCCTCGGGCGCGAGGGCGGCGGCCTCGTCAATGGCGTGCTTGTTCTGCATGCTCTCTGAGATGGCCATGCACGGGAAGAGCTTGACGAAGACGAGAAAGAGCATGAAGAACCAGCCGAGGCCCCCGAGACAGATGCAAACCTCTCGTAGCGTCGGTGAGTAATTGCCCCAATATTGAGAGACGAAGCCGCGGGCCAATGTTGTGACGATGAAGAAGAATCGCTCGAACCACATTCCGACCGTCACCACGGCCGAGATGGTGATGAGCGCCGGCAGGCTTCGACGCACACCCGACCAGAATAGGGCCAACGGGGCGAGGCTGTTGCAAGCCACGACGCTCCAGAAGACGGGCGCGTAGGTGCCCGTCGCTCGCCACGCGAACACCTCCCGCTCCGCCGCGCTGCCTCGATAGAAAGCCATGAAAAATTCCGTGGCGTAGACGAACGTCATGACCAGCGACATGGCCAAGAGGAGCTTGGCGAGAAGCTCGAAGTGCGCAGCCGTGATGTACCGCTCTAGGTGGTAGCCGCGACGAAGCCCAGCGAGCAGGAGCACGGCCACGGCGACCCCGGAGAAAATGGCTCCTGCGACGAAGTAGGGAGCGAAGATGGCCGAGTGCCACCCAGGCATCAGCGTCATCGCAAAATCCCACGACACCACGCTGTGCACCGAGACGGCCAGCGGGATGACCACGGCGGCGAAGATGGGATAGGCCTTCTCGAACAGCCGCCATTCCCCGTCCGTGCCGGCAAAGCCGAGCGTCAGGACACGGTACAAGGGACGCCTCCAGTCATGGACCTGCCGCGCCAGCAGCGCCAGGTCCGGCAGCATGCCCATGTAGAGAAAGAGCATGCTCACGGTGACGTACGAGGTAATCGCAAACACGTCCCAAGTGAGCGGTGACCTGAAATTCATCCAAAGTTGCCGCTGGTTGGGATAGGGCAAGAGGAAGAAGAAGAGCCAGGACCGTCCAATATGGACGATGGGGTAGAGACCTGCGGTCAAGATGGTGAAGACGGTCATCGCCTCCGCGGAGCGACCAATCGCGGCCCGCAGCGGCGAGCGGGTGAAAAAGAGAATGGCCGAAACCAGTGTCCCCGAGTGGCTGACGCCGATGAAGAAGACGAAAGTCGTGATGAGCGAGCCCCACATCACCGGCTCGTTGAGCCCGGTGAGGCCCAGGCCTTGGCTGAGGACTCCGGACCACGCCCAACCCCCGAGACCAACGAAGGAGAGGGCGATGGCAAGGCACAGCCAGTAGCGCCACGTCGTCCGCTCCATGGTGGCGACGGTGTCGTGCTCGACTTGCGCCAGGCTCGGGTCGCTCACGTCACGCCCTTTCGGCGACGGGCGAGATAGAAGACGCCCGGTTGGGTGTTGAGCTCATCGAGCAGCCGGTAAGCCCGCCCGTCCGCGGCCAAGCGGGCGACTGCTGAGTCCGGGTCCTTCAAGTCGCCGAAAACGATGGCCCGGGTGGGACAGGATGCCGCGCAGGCAGAGACGATGTCGCCGTCGCGTAGCGCCCGCTTGTCGAACTTCGCCTGCTCCTCGCCCGAGCGGATTCGCTGGATGCAGAAGGTGCATTTCTCGGTGACCCCGCGCTCGCGCACCGTCACGTCGGGGTTGAGGCCCAGCCGCTCCGACGGGGCGCGCGGCCAGTCATAAAAGTTGAAGCGTCGAACGCCATACGGGCAGTTGTTCTCGCAGTACCGCGTGCCGATGCAGCGCGCGTAAACTTGGGCGTTGATGCCTTCTTTGGTGTGGTAGGTCGCGTACGTCGGGCAGACCGACTCGCAGGGTGCGGCGGTGCACTGCTGGCACATGAGCGGCAGGAAGGAGACTTCGGGCCTCCCGTGGCTCCTGTCGACGTCGGCCCTGACGGGAATCCACGACATGGAGCGACCGAGGCTCACCTGCTCCGGGCCGACGACGGCGAGGTTATTCTCGACGTAACAGGCAGCCGTGCAGGCTCCGCAGCCGTTGCAGCGGTCAAGGTCGATGGCCATCGCCCATCGCCGGACGGGGTGCTCGATGGGCGGATACATCGACGGTTGTGGAAGAGCTGGGGGAAGCGCCATCGCTGGCTCCTCCACGGTCCGAACGAGTCGCTTCGCGTTCTTGGAGCCCCCAGTCGCAGGATGTGGGCGCTCAATACTCCTCCCCGTCGGGTGAACCGTCACCCGGGTGCCAGCCCCAATCAAGCTGTTTGCTGCGAGGAGCACAGTGGCGTCGCCCACGGGAACTGCGGCGGCACCGGCGAGGATTGAATCGGTGACGAATGCCGGCAGCTCAGCGCGACCGCCCGGCCCCTCGAGCCCCATCACGTCGCCAGTCTTCACTCCGAGGGAAGAGGCGGTCGTCGGGTGCAGCTCGACCCAGCCGGTCCATGCGAATCCGGACAGCGGGTCTGGTATCTCCTGGAGCAGCGCGCTCCGAGACACCCGGCCGTCGAGTTGGCGGAAGCTCGGCACGACGATGAGGGGCAGTCCCTGCGGCGCTCCGCGAGGCTCGGCGGCCTCGGGTAGAGTGGCCAGTGCTTCCGGCGACAGCTCCGGCACCACGGAAGCCACTTCCTCGAGGCGGATCCCCCGTTCGATTTCCTTCGGCTGGAATTTCTGCCGAACAAGTTCCCCGAAGGAGCCATCGGGGAGCCCCGCGGTCCGGCCCAGCAGGCGTGCGACAGCCAGGAGCTCGTCACCGGCCGGCCTCGTCCCGAGCACTGGCTCCATCACCGGCTGCTGGATACCGACGACCCCAGGGTGCGCCTTGACGTCCGACCAGCTCTCCAGAAAATAATTGTCAGCGAGGACGAGGTGCGCCTTACGCGCGGTCTCATCAAGCTCGTTGACGAATGCTGCGACGAACGGGATCCCCGCAAGTGCTCGGCCAAAGCCTGCGTAGACCGAGCCGTAGCCGAGCGGATCGGCGTGGTGGAGCACGAGCGCGCCGACCTGGCCGGCCAGCGCCCTCTGAGTAAGGTCGGTCAGGTCCATCGACCGCCGCGCCGGGGGAGCGGCCACGAAGGCCAGACCGTTGCCAACGCTCCCGAGGAGCACGTTGAGCACCTGGACGGCCTCGGCGACGGTAGCTGCGTCGTCGCCCGCGACGGCACGGCCCGGCCCGAGGCACAGAGTTGGCCGGCCGTGGATGAGCTGCGTGGCCAAACCCTCCAGCGCTTTCGGACTGGACCCAGTTCTCTTCGAAACCGACGCGACCTCATACGGCGCGAGGCGGAGCCGAAGCGCTTCCGTCGCCGCGGGCGTAAGCCCCGACTGGGTGCCGAGCCGATCGAGCGTCTGGCGGAGGAGCCCCAGTACGAACAGGCCCTCCGTCCCCGGCTCCACACCAATCCACTCGTCTGCCGCGGCCGCGGTGAGGGAGAGCCGCGGACCGACGTAGACCAGCCGGCCTCCAGCGGCACGCTGGTCGGCGAGCGCCCGCGCGTATTCGACAGGCGAGCCCTCCTCCACAAAGTCGTCCCCGACGGAGAGAATCAACCTCGCCGCCGCAAGATTGGGCAAGGCCGTGACTCCCGCGCCAAAAGCGCGCGTCTGACCCTCGCGGAGCCATGGCCGGTCCATCGCATCGAAAGTGACGACTTGCGACGGCGCCTGCCCGAGCGCCTCGAGCCAGCTGCCGAAGAGCCCGCCAAGGATGCCTTGCTCTGGCCGGGTGACCACGACCACGAGCTGCTTTGCATCCAGCGCGTGTTGGAGCCCGGCAGCGAAGAGCTTTTCAGCCTCTTCCCAGGCCAGTTCCCGGTCTCCCGCGCGCGGAGCGCCAAGGCGCAACGGCGAGTAGAGCCCCTCGATGGCCGCTTGCCCGCGCGGACAGAGCGCTCCACGGCCGATGGGGTCCTCGGGATTCCCGTCGAGCTTCACAGCGTGCCCCTCGCGCACGCGCGCTGTGGCGCCGCAGCCGGCCGGGCACTCGCGGCACACCGTTCGGTAGTGACGCGCTAGGCCCGGGACCACGTCGTCGGGCGGTGTGGAATACGGGACCAGGTACCGCGGGAGTCTCTCCTTGCATCCTGTCAGGACTCCTGTGCCCAGCGTCCCGACCGCTGCTCCAAGAAAGCCTCGTCGTGTCACCCTCATGCGTTTCCCCGTCACTTGTGGCACGTCATGCAGTCGCGACTCGCGTTGCGCGACTCGTGGCAGGTGAGGCATCGACCCATGGTGAATGGCTCGTTTTGCCGGACAGTTTTGGCCGCCGCCACGTCGCCGTGGCACTCCTTGCATTCAACCTTGGCGCCCACGTGCGCCCGGTGAGAGAAATAGACGAAGTCCGGCACTGCGAAGACGCGTGCCCAGACGAGAGGCTGGCCGTCCTCGAAGCGTTGCGCCAGGACTTGGACCGCGGGCTTGTCCTTACCGACGAACTTGTGGCAGCCCATGCACTTTCGGCCCGAGGGCAAACCAGCGACCGGCGACTTGTCGGCGTAGACGTGGCAGTCGAGGCACGGAATTCTGTACTGACCGGCGTGAATCTGATGGTCGAAAGGAACTTCACCTACCGGTGTCAGCCGGGCGGAAAGCTCGTCGCCCTTCTTGGAGAGGGAGGGAGACTGCGGGCGCGCCTCGAAAGAGGCGACGATGATGCTCACGGCTGCGGCGGCGGTAGCCACGACAAGGAGTCGCCGTCTTCGTCGAAGCATGCTTTCGCCGCTCAGCGCTTGACCGACAGGCTTTCAGTGACCGTCTGCCCGGCCGCGACGGTTACCGACTTCTCGGTCGCCTTGAGCTTCTCTGCGTTCCAGACCTCGAGCTGCCAAGTGCCTGGCGGGACGTCCTTGATGGTGAAGTTGCCCTTGGCGTCCACGACCGAAGCGTAGGGATTCTGGCCGACGAAGATGTATGCCAGCATCTCCGGGTGGATGCTGCAGAGTTGCGAGTAAACCCCCGTCTTTTTGAATGTGTAGCTCGCGTTCTCACCCTGCTTGAAACTGCCCAAATTGTAGCCCTCGCCATCTGGCGAGTAGACGTTGTGGTTGACCTTGTCGTGATTGAGGAATGTCACCGTGTCACCCTGGGTAACCACCAGCACGTGCGGGATGAACTTCATCCCCTGCTGGTCCATGACACGCTTCTGCGAGGGGTAGGTCCCAGGCAGGGCCTTTAGGTACACCACTGTGTCTTCCAGGTACTTGGCCGGCGTGGCCTCCACCTTACCTGTGATGGTCCCGCCACCTTCGGCTTTTGCGACTCCAGCAGCCCCGACGGCAGCTAGCAGCAAGCCGGCAAATAGTCGTGTGGGCAAGGCGTGTCTCCTGGTCGGTGCATCAGGGCTATCCGGGCCGTCTGTGCAATGCCGAGGCCACGCGGTTTCGAATCCCGGTCGTCCGACATTCAGAGCCGGCTAGCAGCCTGGGAGCGGACTTTCCTTCACACCACGCAGCCTGCGCCGGCGCGAAAATTCTGCGTGCGGCGCCTCCAAGACCGCACGGACTGCATGCAAAGGGGGCCGCCTCTGAGCCAACAGGGAGCGACGAGCGTAATTTTCGCTCGTCCTACTGCGGCTACTTCGGCGGTGAAGGACGAATGGAGGCCGGGCCGGTTTCAGACCGGGCGACGTGGGCGGAGGACGCCGAGGCCTTCGTCCTAATGGGAATCCCCGTTCGCCTTCAACTCGTTCCAAAGAATGCGGTCTTCAAAACACCCGGGGTACCCGCGGTTCGAAGTCGCCACATTCCTGCGGCTCGACGCGCGTATTCCAATAAGCCTCATCAGCGTGTAAGCCATTTGGCAGTTCCGCCAGGTAATGGGCGAAGCCCTCAGAACCTCTTCGAATGAGCCATACCCGATGGCGTGATGACTTCCGTCGGGTCGTTAAAGGGCGGGCCATCGCCTACGAAGCAGCGAAGGACGGTTACCGGAAGAGGATGCCCTTTGAAGACGCCTACGGGAACGGTGGCTTGCTGACGACGGTCAGTGATTTGCTCCGGTGGAACGACGCCCTGACGGCTGGCGAACTCGGCACCTTTGTCACGACCGAGATACAGCGCCAGGCCACGCTCGACACAGGCCATTCGATTGCGTACTCGCGGGGATTGTTTGTCGAACCGTACCATGGCGTTCGCGAAATCGCCCACGGGGGAGCCACTGCGGGATATCGGGCTTGGCTCGGCCGTTATCCCGAGCACCATCTGTCGATTGCTTTGCTGTGCAATGCAGGCAACGTGAACGCTGCAGCGCTGGCGCACAAGGTGGCTGACATCTTCTTGCCAACGCAAGTGCCCGCACGACGGACGACGGTGAGGCTGACGGCCGATCAGCTCGCACGACGAGCTGGCCTCTACGTCGATTTGCGCATGGGACTGCCCTTGCGGCTGGAAGTCCAAGGCGATGCGTTGAGAGTCTCGAGTGGACCGGTGCTTGTCGCGACATCACTCGACGAGTTCATCGCCGGCTCGAGGACGTTTCGCTTCAGCGGCAGCGACCGTTTGACGCGTGAAACCGCTAATGGTGATGTTCGCCAGTTTCGGCTAGCGCAACCCTGGCAACCGAGTTCCAGCGAGCTGACTCGATTTGCTGGCGACTACACGAGTGATGAGGCGATGGCGACCTGCCATGTGACAGTGAAGGGAAACCTGCTCGTCCTGGCACCGGAAGACCGTTGTGGCGAAGAGTTGATTCTCCATCCCATCTTTGCCGATACCTTCGAATTTGCCTCCGATGAGGTCGGCGGCGTGCTGCATTTCAGCGTAAATTTCAAGGGTAAAGTCTCTAGTACCTCTGCACGGTGGATGTGACCGGTTTCATGCTGCCTTGGCTGCGGCTGGTTGAAGCATAGGGTAGGCCCGGCCCATCTTCGCGCGGGCTTTGGCCGTGGTGAACATCCACTGGATGCGTG
>JBKQSS010000032.1:0-26924 GCA_052143535.1 Myxococcaceae bacterium
AAAAAAAAATTGGGGGGGGGGGGGGCCCCCCCCCCCCCACGCCTTGACAGCTGCTTTGGCAACGAGGATGAGGGGCGGACGCATGGACTCCTCCCGCGCCTTCGCGCGCAGCAGCTGGGCGCTGCTCGCCTTCACCCTGGCGGTGGTGGCCTGGGGGGGGCTGGTGCGGGCCTCGCACTCTGGCGACGGCTGCGGCGCCAACTGGCCCAGCTGCAACGGGGAGGTGTTTCCCAGCGGCGCAGCGCTGAAGACGCGGATTGAATTCACCCACCGACTGATGAGTGGGGCCAGCCTCGTGCTGGTGGCGGCGTGGGCGGCCTGGGCCTTCCGGCGCTTCCGGCGAAACAGCTGGGTGCGGCGGGGGGCGGTGGCGGGGCTCGGCTTCCTCCTCACCGAGGCCCTCCTCGGGGCGGCCTTGGTGCTTTTGCGGCTGGTGGGGGCGGACAGCTCCGCCACCCGGGTGGTGGTGATGGGGCTCCACCTCCTCAACACGTTTGCCCTCCTCGCAGCGCTTCTGCTCACCGGCCTATGGGCAGCCGGGACAGCCCGCCCAAGCTTCCGTCAGCAGCGTCCAGTCGGCACCCTTCTGTTGGCCTCGCTTCTGACGCTGCTCGTCCTCGGCGTCACCGGGGCCATTGCCGCACTGGGGGACACCCTCTTCCCAGCGCACAGCTTAAAAGAGGGCTTCCTCCAGGACACCTCCCCCACGGCGCACTTCCTCTTGCGCCTGCGCGTTCTTCACCCCGTGCTGGCCGCGCTGGGGGGGAGCCTCCTGTTGGCCACCGCAGCGGTGACAGCGTTTTTGCGCCCGGGCCGGGCGGTGCGGCGCTCGGCGCTTGTCCTGGCCCTCGCCGTCTCGGCGCAACTCCTGGTGGGCCTCGTCAACCTGGCGCTGCTCGCGCCGCTCGGACTGCAGCTTCTCCACCTCGTGCTGGCCGACGTCGTTTGGCTCTCGCTGGTGGCCCTCGCGGCGCGGGCGCTGGCCGTGGACGCGCCGAGGCTTCGCCTCCCCGCGCCGGCCGCACCGGCCCTCCGGGCGGCACGCGAGTAGTGTTTTTCACCAGCCCGCGGTGGGTTTCTAGTCGAGCGGGACGTCCAAGAGCGGCGCCCCATGCGCCTCGGGCGCCTCGTAGTGCCACCACTCCATGCGGTTCTTCTTGAAGCCCGCCTCCTCCATGGCAGAAAGCAGCAGCGCCCGGCGGGCGGCCACCTCGGCGCTGGCCGACGCGCCGTGGTGGGCGGCAGGCCCAAACGTGTCAAACGGCGTCGGCATCTCCACCGCCCGGCCGTCCGCGGCGACTAAGGTGACGTCCACCGCGGCGGCGCGGTTGTGCTGGCTCCCGGTGTGGGGCTCCGCCACGTAGCCCCGGCGCGGGACGAGGGCCCACATGGCCCACTGCACCGCGTGGGGCCGGTAGCAGTCCCAGGCCTTGAGGCGGTAGCCCTGTTTGGCCAGCGCCTCAGCGACGCGCGCCAGTCGTGCCGCCACTGGACGCAGAAGCAGGCAGCGCGCGCCCTGGGGGTAGAAGGCGCGGTGAAAGGCATTGTCGGCTTGGGCATAGGCGAGCTCCACCACCAGGCCCGGGACGCTTTGCTTGGCGTCCACCAAGTCCGGCGCGCCCGGGGCGGGCGCCGCCAGCAAAAGGCCCACCCAAGTGACGGCCGTCCTCACCTTGGCGCGTACCGCGTCACGTCCGGGACGCCCGCCTCCAAAAACCCCTGCCGGCGGATGAGGCAGCTGTCGCAGCGGCCGCAGGCCCGGCCCTCACTGTCCGGCGCGTAGCAGCTGGTGGTGAGGGAGTAGTCCACGCCCAAACCCAGGCCAGTGCGAATAATGTCCGCCTTGGACAGCTGCAAAAGCGGCGTGTGGAGGCGAAACGGCTTCCCCTCCACCCCAGCCTTGGTGGCCAGGCCCGCGAGCGCCTCGAAGGCGTGGATAAATTCCGGCCGGCAGTCCGGGTAGCCGCTGTAGTCCACGGCATTCACCCCGAGGTAGAGGTCCTGCGCCCCCACCACCTCGGCCAGCCCCAGCCCCAGCGCCAACAGCAGCGTGTTGCGCGCCGGCACGTAGGTGACGGGCACCCCGTGCGCCCGCGCTGCTTGAGGCCTGTCCACAGGTACCGGCATGTCCGCGGTGAGGGCCGAGCCACCAATGGCGCGCAAGTCCACCGCCACCTCCCGCACCTCCTGGACGCCCCTCGAGGCAGCCACTGCACGGGCCGCCTGCAGCTCCACCGCGTGGCGCTGCCCATACTGCACCAGCAAGCACAGAGGCTGGAAACCCGCCTGCTGCGCCAGGGCGAGACAGGTGGCGGAGTCCAGGCCGCCGGACAGCAGCACCACCGCGCGTCTCACGGCACCGAGGACTGCCCCTGGCCAACGAGGCTGAAGCTGACGGCGCAACTGGCCGGGACACTCGTCCCGCAGCCGGCGTCGGGCAAGGGGTCCGCACAGCACAGCCCGGTGGTGTCCGGCACCACCACGTCCAACAGCAGGCCACAGGCAGGGCTGGCTTGCGTTTGCCACACGCCGTCCAGCTGCGCCGGCGGTGGCCCCAGCGGAATGCCGCCCTGACAGCCGCCGTCCAACTCCGAATAGATGGTGAGCTGGATGGTTTCCGTCACCTGGGCAATGCAGCCGGCGTCCTGTGAGGGCTGGTTGACGAGGATGAAGAAGCGCTCGGCCACGGCTTGCGTCAACACCGTCTGCCCGTCAAAGGTGCCCGTCGCCGTGGCGCTCTGGCTCCCGGATTGGTAGCTGATGTAGCCCACCCCTGAGTCCGCTGCGGTGGACACCACCAGGACGGTGGTGCCGCCGTCCGGGTAGCCGCCGTCCTCGCACGGCCCGGGCGAACCATTGTCCGAGCAGAAGCCCGGCAGCTGGGAGAAGTCCGTGCAGCTGTTGCTGCGCGGGACAAGCACCGTGTTGAAGCTGCCCACCAGCTGGCCCGGGTAGGAAATGTTGGAGGTGCAGGCCACCACTGCCAGAAGGGCGGCCCACACGACGAAGGCGGAGCGGCCCGGCTTTCCTGGAATGTCCCTCACCGGAGAGACTCTACACGAGGGCCAGGGCACGCTGGACGACGGCGCGGAAGGCCTCACTGGCGGCCAGCACCGCGACGGCGTCCACGCCGGCCGCGTCCGCCCCGCGCACGCCCGCTTCGAGAAGCAACAGCACCCGGGCCGCGGCCAGGGGCACCGGGACGGCGAGGAAAGCGGCCGGCGCCACCCGCGTCACGGCCGAGACAGGCCCCGGCCAGGCAAGCTGCACGCCCTCGTCGCCCAACAGAAGCGCCAGGGCGACGAGGAAGGTGAGCTCGGCCGGGCCGAAGTGGGAGAGGGCGCCGGCACCCAGCACCAGCGTCTCCGGGCCAGCCAGCCATGCCTCGGGGCCCCCGGCCGGGTCCAGGTAGACGAGGACTTCCGGTGCCCCCAAGGACGACAGCGCCAGGCGAAGGGCGGTGTGCAGCTGCGGCATGGAGGAGGGCTCCACCGCGACGGCGCCTGGGGGCAAGGGGTGGGTGGGGACAGTGCGGGGCCGCGACAGCCGTCCCACCGTCGCCGGGGGCTGGGCTGCCGGCAAGTCCCCGGAGGCGGCCCGGGCGAAGTCCTCGAAGCGGGCCGCCTCGAGGGCGCGCCCGGTGCGCCTCAGCGCCTCGGCGTAGGCGGTAAAGCCGGCCACGTCCAGAAGCCCCTGGGACAAAAGCGCCGGCCAGAGGTTGGCGGCAACGCGGGCGCCGCCTTCTGTGCCGGCCAGCCGCTCGGCCACTTCCCGTTGCGCCGACGCCGGCACCTGTGCCTCGACGCCGGACAGCAGCTTCGCGGCTCGCTCCAGAAGCCCTGCCTGTAGCGCATGCACCCCCAGCTCCGCCCGCTCGGCGGGCGACTGCACCAGCTGCTCGCGCAAGGCGAAGGCCTCGTCCGGCCGGCCGAGCGCGTCGGCCAGCTGGGCGCGCTGCTCCAACAGCGCAGCCGTCCCGGGAAGCGCCTGGAGGGCGCTTGCTGCCTCCTCGAGCCGGCCCAGCCGGGCGTAGGCGGCGGCAAGCCTCGGCCGCACCTCGAGGAGGGCGTCCTCACCGTTGAGCGCGAGCAGCCTCTCGGCCAGAAGGACGAAGCGCTCCGGGGCCTCGGCCTCGCTGGTGAGGGCCAACAGCTTTTGGACGGCCGCGCTCTGGGGGGCGTCCCCGGAGGCGGCCTTCTCATACGCGGCGCGGGCCTCTGCCGTTTGGCCCAGGTGCAGAAAGAGGTCCCCCAACTGGGTGCGCAGCGCCGCCCGCTGGGGCGCTTCCGCCGTCGCCTCCACCCAGCCCGAGAGGGCCTGGGCAGCCTCCTCCAGCCGGTTGTCATCACGCGCCCGCTGAAACAGCTCCTGCCAGAGGGGGGCCGAGCGCCCAGGGACGCGCGAGGCGAGGCTGCGCAAGGCCCGCTCGCGCTCCGCGCCTCGCCGGCCCCGCGCGTAGCTGGCCAACGCCTCCACCAGGGCCGCCGGCGCACTTTCGTCCAGATGCTCCAGCGCCTCGCCCAACACCGCGTCGCCCTCCCCGAGCGCCACCAGGTGGGCCAGGGCCTCTACCCGCGGCCCACCCTCCTGGTGCCGCGCGTCCTCCTCGGACACCGGCGCCAGCACCACCGCCCGGTACAGCGCCGAGGCGAGCTCCCGGGCTCGCACTGCTTCGCACAGCCGCGCGGCGCGCAGGCGCTCCTGCTGGCTGCCCGCCTCGAGGACGAGGCCGGCGAGCCGCTGCACCACCGCTGGCTCCGGCGCCGAGCCGGCGACGCCCCACAGTGCCTCGCGCAGGCGGGCGCCGTCGCCCAAGGCCTCGGCGACCTCGAGGGCCTCGGCGAAGGCCCCTTGGGCCAACAGTGGCCCGTAGCCGTACAGCGCTGCGGCCTCGGCCGCGCCGACGGACAACAGCCGCTGCGCCCACTCCGAGGGCACCAGCACTTCGGGGTGGGTTTGCGCCAGCTGCTCGAGCAGCGCGCGGGCCCGCGGAAGCTGTCCGGCCGCGCGGTGGGCCTCGGCCGCCTGTAGCCAGCGGGGCACCGCCTCCGGCCCGGTGCTGCGTTGTGCTGCTTGCTCCAGCGCTGCCGCCGCCTCCGCCAGCGCGCCGGTCGCCTGGGCCAGCCTCGCGTGCAACAGAAGCGAGGGCAGGCTCGGCTCGGCCGCCACCGAGGCCCTGGCGTAGAAGGCGGCACGCGCCACGTCCCCGGCGGACTCGGCGAGCTCCGCCGCCTCGAGGAGGAGTGCGGCGCGGGCGCTACCGGTTTGCAGCTCAGCCCGGGCGGCGAGGGCCTTGGCCCTGGCCACCGGCGCGGCGGACAGCACCGGCTCCAGGCGCTCCAGGGCCTCGGCGTAGGCCTCCGAGGGCCCGGCGTCCACCACCGGTTGAAGCAGCGCGCGAATCCGCTCGGCCGCGTCTGCGCCCCGCACCGCGCGGGCGGCCACCACGCGCAAGTGCGCGCTGCGGGCCACGAGCGGCACCCGCTCGACCAGCGCCCCCAGCGTCCGGCCGAGGGCCTCTGTCTCGCCGCGCGCCCGCTCGGCAACAGTGAGGGCCTCCAGCGACTCGGTGTGAGAGGGTTCGGCAACCACTGCCGCTCGCAGGTGGAGGAGCGCGCCTTCGGCGTCCCCCTGGCGAGTGGCCAGTGCGGCCGCCCTGAGGAGGAGCTCGGCGGCGCGGGTGCCGCCGCTGGCCCGGGCGGCGCGCAGCAAGAGGGCCAGATGCTCCTCGGTGCGTCCGATGGACTCGAGGGCAGAAAGCGCCCTGTCCACCACCTCGCCCTCGGTGGGCCGCAGCTCGGCCAGAGGCAACAGCGCCTCGAGGGCCTCGGGGCCGTCCAGAAGGGCTGCCGCGCGGCGGTACAGCGCCTCTGCCTCGTCCGGCCTCGCCCGTCGGGCCAGCAACAATGACGTCCGGAAGCTGCCCGCTGCGTCCTGGGCCTTCGCGTACACCTCGGCCAAAAGGGAGAGGGCGGCGCGGCCGCTCTCGGCGTCCGGCTCCTCCGCCACCACCGCCTCCAGCGCCTGCGCCGCGTCCTTCAGCGCCCCACTGGAAAGCGCGGCGTGGCCAAGCCGCAGCTGCAGGCGCAGCCTTTGGGCGGTGGACAGCGTGTCCGCCCCCGTGGCCAGCAGCCGCCGGTCATAGGGCTGGGCGGCCAGCGGCCCGCCGGCCTCGGCCGCGAGCTCGCCGCGCGCCAACAGCGCCGGCACGTCCTCCGGACGCAGCCGCAACAGTGCGTCCCAGGCTTCGGCCGCCTGCAGCGGCTCGCCGGCAGCGGCCAACAGGCCGCCCGCCTCGGAGAGGAGAGCAGGCGCTTCGGAAGGGACGGCCTGCGCCCTTTGCACCAGCAACTCCGAGAGGGCACGGGCGTCCTTGCCCACGCGGCCGCGGCGGGCGCGGAAGGCCGCGTCGGAGTCCGGGGCGTGGGCGAAGGCCCTGTCCTCGGCCGCCAATGCCTCGGCCTCGAGGCCCGCCTGGCGGTAGGCCCGCGCCGCCTCGAGGTAGCTACTGGCGGCCTCGGTGCCCCCCTGCCGCTCGGCGCGGGCCAGGTGCAGCGTGGCCAGGGCCCGCGCGTCGGGGGCTAAAGCAAGCCAGGCGAGGTGGCGCTCGGCGGAGGGCGCTCGGAAGGGGTTGTCCCGCAGTAGCTGCGCGTCATAGGGCGCCGCGTCCGCCGGACGGCCGGCGGCGGCCAGTAAGTCCGCAAGCTCTCCCGTCAGCTGCGCGTCAGAGGGCCTCAGGGCGTGGGCCCGGCCCAGCGCTTCAATGGCCGCAGCTTTGTTGCCGAGGCGGCCGGTGTACACCTCCGCCGCGCGGCGCAACCGCTCCACCCGTGCCTCACTGTCCGGGAGGGCGCGGGCGGCGGACTCGAAGTAGGCCGCCACCTCCGCGGTGCGGCCGGCGCGCTCGAGAAGTAAGAGGAGGCGCCCCTCGGCCACCGCGTGGCCCGGGGCCTCGGCCAGAGCCCCCCTGAGGAAGGCCTCCGCTCGGGACTCGTCGGCCAGGGACTCGGCGTGCAGCTCCGAGAGTGCCACCAGGGCGTCGGCCTTCTCGGCCGACCGGCTGTGGAAGGGAAGCGCGCGCTCGAGCCAGACGGCCTGCGCCGAGACGTCCTCGCGGGCGGCGGCGAGGGCGGCGGCGCGCAGGGCGGTGGGGACACTCGGGTGCAGCGCAAAACTGCGGGCCAGCGCAGCCTCGGCGCCGAGGGTGTCGCGGCGCGCCGAGAGGAGGAGCTCCGCCCGACGCGCCTCAGCCCGGGCCGCCTCTTCGGTGGCCCCGCGCTGCTCGAGCCCGTCGCGGAGGCTCTCCAGGGCCTCCAGCGCCTCGTCGGTGCGTCCCAACTCCGCGGCCACTTGGGCCAGCTCGTCCAGGGCGCCGAGGACGCTGTCCACCTCGCCGGCCCGCGAAGCCTCCTCCCACAGCGTGCGCAAGGTGCGGAGGAGCTCGACGCTTCGGCCCGTTTGGCGGAAGAGCTCGGCCTGGGCGCGGCGGGCTGCCGAGGGCTCGGGCATGGCGGCCGCCGCGCGCTCCAACAGCGTCGCGGCCAGCTCTGGGTCCGCCAACTCGGTGAGGGCCCGCTGGCCGAGCTCCAATAGCCGCGTGCCCACACTCCGGCTCGGCGCGCGGCCCTCCAGTGCACTGGCCAACAGCACAATGGACTCGCGGGGGCTCCTCGCCCGTAGCGCCTCGGCCAGGCGCTCCAGCGCGGCGGTGCTGAGGGGACGCTCGGACAGCAGCCGCCGCAGCGTCTCCTCGGCGCCCCGCATGTCCCCGCCGGCACCCTGGAGGTCCGCATAGGCCAAAAGCAACTCCTCGTCCCTGTCCGGCGTGTCCTCGAACGTCGCGCTCTGGGCGGCGGTGGAAAACAACGGGAGGGCTTCGGCGCGCGCGCCAGCGCGGTACAGGGCAAAGGCCAACGCGCGCAACTCCTCGCCCGCGGCACCGTGCAGCTGCTGCGCGCGGCGGCGCAGGGCCAGCGCCTCGGCGTCGGCCCCCGCCGCCCCAGCGGCCCGGGCGGCATCGCGCAACAGGGCCGCCGCTTCGCTGGGCGCCAGCAATGGAGCAGCCTGGCGGGCCGTCTCGGCCGCCTCCTGCCAGGCGCCTCGTTGCACCAGGAGGCCCACCAGCTGGCTGCGGACGCCGGCCGCCGCCGGGTCGAGCTGCGCCGCGCGGCGCAGCGCCGCCTCAGCCGGCCCCGGGCTGTCCAGCTTGAGGTAAATGCCGCCCAGCTCCGCCGAGAGACGTGCCGCCTCGGCTCGGGAAACATGGGGCAAGCGCGAAACCAGCAACTCCGCCACGCCCGCCCAGTCCCCGCTGCGCTCGAGCAGCATCCGCAGCCGGGAGCCGGCGCTCGGGTTGTGGGGCTCGAGCGTCAGCACGCGCTCCAGGCTGTCCGCGGCGGTGGCCGTGTCCTGCGCCGCCTCGGCCAGCTCGGCCCGCCGCAGCAGCGCCTGGACGCGCGCCTCTGCCGGGCCCTGCGCCGCGGCCTGTAATAGCGAGGCGGCGGCGCCTTGGGCGTCTCCTTGGGCGAAGGCCGCTTCGGCGGCGCCGAGGTGCGCCGCGGAAAGGCTGGCCGCGTCCGGCGCGGAGGCTGCGGCCAAGGCGAATGCGGAGCCGGCGGCGCGCGCCTCGCCGGCCTGCACGAGGGAGCGGCCGAGGGCCAGCAACCGCGGTGCGGCCACGGCCGACAGGTTGGGCGCGGCGGACAGCGCCGCCTGCCACGCCGCGAGCTCGCCCGGGGCGTCGTCCAGGGCGGCAGCCAGCTCGGCCACCTCTTGCCAGACGGGCCCCGGGGCCAGCGCGTCCGGCGCGGCGCGAAGCAAGTCCGCCCGCGCCTCGGCAACTCGCCCCAAGCCCCGCGCCAAGTGGGCCCTCGCGACGAGGTGCGCGGCGCGCTCGCTGCCGTTGGTGGAGGCGGCCAACGCCGAGCGCAGGGCGAGGGCCTCCTCTTTGGCACCGGCCTCCTGGCCTAACAGGCCGAGCAGCGCTTCGGCCGCCCAAACGTCGGTGGCGTCCTTCTCGAGGAGGCTGCGCAACACCGCTTGGGCCTCCTCGGGCCGGTGCACCTCCTTGCTTAAGGCCACCAGCTCGCGCGCCGCCTCGCGGGCCTGGGGGCCGGACAGCCGCGGCCACAGTCCACTCAACAGCGACTGCAGGGCCTGCAGGGCGCCCGCCTCGCGGTACAGCGCCGCCAGCTCCAGCTGGGCCTCGACGTCCACCGGCTGGGCGTCGGCGTAGGCGGCGAGGTGACGGCGGGCGAGCTCTGGCTCGCCGGCGGCCCGGGCTGCCGCCGCGGCGGCGCGCAACAGCTGTACGCGCTCGCTGGGGGGAAGTCCGAGTGGGTCCGTCCGCAACAGCTGCAGCGCGGCCTCCAAGTCCTCGAGGGCGCCGCGGGCGTCGTTGGGCAGACGGGCCCTTCCCCGCCGCAGCCGGGCTTGCAGCAGCGTCCCGTCCTGCCGCAACGCCGCGTCCAGCCAGGCCAGCATGCGGCCCGCGTCCGGCGTCACCTCGGCCGCGCGGAGGAAGAGGCGCCCGGCCAGCTTGGCCTCCCCGGCGCGCTCCGCCTGGCGGGCCAAAAGCTGCGCCGCCTCGGGGCGGTTTCCAGCCTGGAGCTCGAGTTCGGCCAGGGCCTCCAGCACCTCGGCGGCCAGAGGCCCTTGGGGCTGCAACTCGAAGGCGGCGTAGAGTTTCTGGTGGGCCGAGTCCCGCTGGCCGGCGCTGAGGAGGCCTTTGGCGCTCTTGAGGAGGAGCGGGACGGCGGCCTCGGAGCGGCCCGAGGCGAGCAGCTGCTGCGCCCGGGCGGCCCACAACTCGGCCAGCTCGCGGCTGCGGGAGGCCTTCTGGTAGAGCGCCTGCAGCCGCTCGGCCAGGGCGTCGTCGGCCGGCCGGAGCGGAAGCGCCTCGGCGTAGAGGGCCATCGCCGCGGCGTCGTCCCCCAACAGCTCGCAGGCCCGGCCGAGCTTCGCCTGCACCTCGGCCCGCGTCTCCTTGGGGGCAGTGGGGGGCAGCGCCGAGAGGACGTCCTCCAGGGCGCGGCGGGCGTGCTCCGGGCGCTCAGCCCGCATCGAGAGCTCGGCCAGCTCCAACAGGACGGCCGGCCCGGGCTGCAGGCGGGCCGCCTTCTCCAACGCCACCAGGGCCTCGCCGAGCCGTCCGAGGCGGCTCTCGCGCACCTGGGCCAACTCCCGCAGCGCCGCCACCGCCAACCGGACGTCCCCTTGGGCCTCGGCGACGCGCGCCCGCTGCTCCAGCGCGGCGGCCAGCCCGGGCATGTCCGCGCGCTTGCGCTGCAGCGCGCACAACTCGCCCAGCGCCACCAAGTCATCCGGCTCAAGGCGAAGCACCTCGGCCAGCGCCTCGGCGGCGAGGGTGACGTCCGAGGAGAGGTCCTTGGCGGCCACCGCCAGTCGGCGCAACAGGCGCGCGCGCTCGGCGGCGTCCACCGCCTGGGCGGCGAGGGCCTGCAGGCAGCGGCAGAGCAGCGGCCCCTCTCGGCGTTGCTCGGCCAGCGCCAGCATGCCCTCCAGCGCGACGCGGTTGGTGCCGTCCGCGTCCAGGGCGCGCGCCAGGAGGGCCTCGGCCATTTCCGAGTTGTCCAGACGCGTGCGCTGCAGCTCCCCGGCCTCGGCCAGGTAGACGGCCCGGCGGGTGCCTTCCTCCAGCAACGGGGCGGCTTGCTCGAGGGCCAGGGCGAGGCGGCCCACGTCGTTGGCGGAGCGGTACAGCGGAATGAGCTCCTCCAGCACCTCGGTGTCCTCCGGGCGCAGCGCCAAGGCGGCCTCGAGGTGCGCGCGCGCAGCGCCCACGTCCTGCAGTCTCGTGCGCTCCAGCACGGCCAGTGCCCGGTGGGCCCGGTGCACGGCGGCGCGGACGGCCGCCGAGGCGGGGGCCGGACCGGCCAACTCAATCCCCTGCTGGTAGCCAGTCACCGCTTCGGCCGTCCGTCCCAAGCCCTCGGCGGCGTGGGCGGCGGCCACCAGCGCCTCCGGCTCCCCCGGCAAGAGGGCCACCGCCTCCCGGTAGCGAAGCAGCGCGTTGTCCAGGTTGTGAAGTCCCACCTCCCACACCCGGCCTGCCAACAGGTTGGCGCGTCCCACCTGCGCCAAGTCATGACGGGCCAGCGCGACGTCCCTCAGCCGGTCCAGGGCCTTCAGGGCCCGGAGGTGCTCGCCGGCACGGTGGCAGAGCTCGCCCAGCAGCTCGAGCGCGCCGGGGTGGTCCGGAGACAGCCTGAGAGCTGCCTCGCAGTGCAGCCGCGCGCCAGCCACGTCGTCCTCCGCCAGCACCGACAGGCGGGCCAGCTGGACGTGCGCCTCGCCGGACTCGGCCGGGTCCCGGGCCAGCGCCGAAATGCGGCGGTAGGCACGCATCGCCCCGGCCCTGTCCTCGGAGGCGTCCGCGGCACGGGCCAGCGCCTGCAGCGAGGGGAGATGGTCTGGGCGCAGCCCCAACAACTCGTGCAGGGCCCGAATGGCCATTTGCGGCGCGACGCCCTCGGCTACCCGGGCTGCGGCCTGGGCGGCGGCGACCGCGCCGGCGTCCTCTCCCCGCTTGCGGCACAGCGCCGACAGGGTGAGCCAGCGCTCGGCGGCGCGGGCCGGCTCACCGCGGCGCTCGCGCACCAGGGCCTCCACCCACAACGGGGCGGCGCTGTGCGGGCGGCGGCGGGCCACCGACTGGGCAACATCCAGGGCCAGCTCGTGGGCGCCGGGGTCCGCCACCAACAGGCCGAGCAGGCGCTCCAGCGCAAAGGGGTGCGCGTCCTGCGGCTCGGCCCCTCGGAGGTAAGCGTCGCGGGCGTCCTTCAACCGCCCGGCGGCCAGCAGGGCCTCGGCCTCGGCGAAGGCGCGTGCCCCTTCAAGGGCAAGCAACAACTCCTCGTCGAGCAGCGCCGGAGGCGGCAGCCCAGTGGAGGCAAAGCGCAGGCGCAGCGCTGTGGCCGAAACGTCCAACCCGGTGAGGCGCGCGCCCTCCAAGGAGGGGACACGGAAGCCCCGGGTGACGGCGGCCGCCTGCACCAGCGCCGGCAGGACACGGGCCGAGAAGCCGCTGGTGCCGCGCACCTCGACGTCCGGAAGCAACCGCGCGGACTGCGCGGCGCGCGACAGCAGCAGCGGCACCACCGCCGCAGGGGTGGGGGTGAAGGCGTACAGGCGCACGTCGTAGAGGTAGACGCCGAGGCGCTCGCCCTCGGCGTCGAAGGCCACTTTGAAGGTGGCCGGGGCAGCGGCCGGTCCGCGCAGCCGCGCCTGGCCCTCCAGGTAACCGGTGCGGAAGGTGAGTTGGACGTCCTCCAGCTCGAGCGCTCCGGCGGCCACCTCTTGCACCGCGCGTCGCAGCCGCTCGGCGTCGAGGGAGACTTCGAGAAACCCGAAGTGCAGCGTCTTCTTCTGGTAGCGCAAGGCGCCACCGGAGACGCTGAAGGGAAAGCTGACGTCTGGAATTTGAAGGCCGAAGTCCGTTACCCGGACGCCGGGGGCCACCTCCAGAGGCGGGAAGGCGACGAAGGCCCGCCGGTCCAGGAGCCGCAGCTCGGGGGCCTGGGACTTGGCCACTTCCGGCTCGCGTTTTTCTTCGCCGGCCATGTCGCGTTGCCTAAAAAAAGAGAGAAAAGCCCCCAGGGATGTCCCGGGCGGCGCTGGCAGGCCCTCCTTGGGCGAGAGGCCCTCGACGCCGACGGCCCGGAGAAAGGTAGCACCCGGCTGGGAGTGGCCCAAATTTCCGGGGCTTGCGAATTCAGCCAGGGCCGTCCCCAGGCGCTGGGGGACTGCTTCGTCCGGTGAAGCCGGATATTCTCAACCGCCGCGGACCCCCACCCCGGTGCTCCCCCTCAACTCGCTCGTCCTCGACGAACGCTTCCGGGTGCTCGGGCACCTCGGTGGCGGAGGCATGGGCGAGGTGTACCTGGCCGAGCAGGTCAGCCTCGGCCGCAAGGTGGCCCTGAAGGTGCTGCGGCGAGAGGTGGGCCAACAGCCCGGCATGAGCGAGCGCTTCCGGCGGGAGGCCCGCCTGTTGTCGAGCGTGGAGCACCCCGCCGTGGTGCGCGTCATCGACTTCGGCCAGTCCGAAGAGGGGACTTGCCTGGTGATGGAGCTGGCCGAGGGCGAGACGCTTCTCCAGGCGCTGGAGGCCGGCCCGCTGGAGCCCGAGCGCGGCCGCCGCGTCCTGGTGCAGCTCGCCGAGGGGCTGGCCGCCATCCACGAGAAAGGCATTATTCACCGCGACTTGAAGCCGGAAAACGTCGTTCTCACCCCGGGCCCGCGGGGCGAGCAGGCGCGGCTGTTGGACTTTGGCATTGCCCGGCTGGTGGAGCCGGACCCCGACAGCCGAGGCCTCAGTCAGGTGGGCGTGGTGCTGGGGACGCCGGAATACCTCTCCCCGGAGCAAGCCATGGGGGCGCCCCTCGACGCCCGTAGCGACCTGTACTCCTTGGGCGTGTTGGGCTACCGGATGTTGAGCGGACAGCTGCCCTTCCAGGGGCCCAACGCGCGCGACTACCTTCTACAGCACGTCAGCAATGTGCCGCGCCCGCTGCTCGAGCTCGCCCCGCAGATGGCCAGCCAGCCGGACCTCGGCACCGTCGTCATGCGGGCCCTGGCCAAGGACCCCAACGCCCGGCCTCAGTCGGCCGCGGAGTGGGTGCGGGCGCTGGAGCCCCCGCGTCCGTTGCGGCTTGCCACGCCGCTCGGCGTCGGCGCGCGCGGCGGGGCCTTCCCCCCCGAGCTCTTCGACGCGCACACCCAACCGGCGCTGCGCGCGCTGGCGGAAGGCGACCCGGAGACGGACACCCAAGCCCAGAGGCGACTCGACTGGCGCTCCATCGGGTTACAAGTGGCCACCGCCGCAGTGGCGCTTGCGGTGCTGGCGGCCATCATCCTCTGGTCCCTCGGGCCTCGGCAGGCGCTCTCCAGCGCGCGGGCCGCGCTGGAGATGGGCCACCCCGAGGAGGCCCTCCAAACCCTCAACGCCTCCAGCCGCGGAGCGCTCTCCGCCGACGCCCAGGCGCTGCGCGCGGCGGCCCTCCACGCGATGAAGGACCATGACCAGGAGCTCCTGGCGCTCCAGGCCGGGCAGCTCTCGGACGAGGCGTTTGACCCACTCGTCCTGAGCGCCGTCTCCGAGGACTTGGCGCACGGCCGCGGTGAGGCCGCACGAAAGCAGTGGCTGGATGGACTCGAGCCGGTGCGGCTGACTGCCGCCCTCACCTCGGTGGCGGCCGGACCCAACTCCGACGGTGCGTGGGGGGCCCTGCGCTACCTGGACATCAGCGGGCGACTCGACGCCCGTGAGCTGGCCCGGCTGTACGCCGGCTGGCTCGAGCAGAAGGAGTGCGCGCCGCGGGTGGTGGCCGCCCGGCGGCTCGGCGAGCTCGGGGCGACGGACGAGCTCCCGGCGCTGCAGCGCGCACGGAAGAAGGCCAAAGCCGGCTGCGGGCTGGAGGAAATGGCCAGCGCGGTGCGGCTGCTGGACGCCCATGGCGCCGGCCACTAGCGGAGAAACCGCTTGGCGACACGCCCCTCCACCCAAAGGGGCCCCCGCGCCTTCTGTCCTTCCCGGCTGGGCTACCGACGCCGCTTCTTCTTCGGAGCCGCCAAGCGGGCGCGCTTGGGCGGCACCGGCGTGTGACAGACGGCCTCCAAGTTGTGGCCGTCCGGGTCGATGACGAAGGCGCTGTAGTAATGGCGGTGGTAGTGCGGCCGCAGTCCGGGCGGCCCGTTGTCCTGCGCTCCGGCGGCCAGCGCCTCGGCGTAGAAGCGGTCCACCGCGGCGCGCGACGGCGCGACCAGGGCGAGGTGCATCGGGGTGGTGGGCACCTCTCCCGGTTTCACCCAGAAGAAGGGCTTGGTCTTCGTTCCGAAGCCGACGAAATCGGCGAAGCGCATGGTGACGCCGTAGCCGAGTGGCTGAAGGGCCCGGCTGAAGAAGGCGACGCTCCGCTCGGCGTCGCGGACGGTGCGCGTCAAGTGGTCAATCATCGCTAGCTGGCCGGCTCCGTCTGCTCGGCCAAAGTGAAGCGCAGCTGCACCCCGGAGAGCAGGAAGTCCGCCGGCTTGGCCGAACGCAGGCGGCGCACCACCGTCTCACCGCTGTCGTGGTCGCGCACCGTGAGCTCGAAGCCTCCGTTGAGGCGGACCACGAAAATGTCCATCCCCAGCTGGCGCTCCTGACCGTCGCAGCCCAGCATGGCGAGCTCCATCCGGGAAGTGCCCCCGGCCGGTCCAAGCGCGAGCCGGCTCTGGCCAGCGGCCTCGGCGGCGCTCGCGCAGCCGAGCGAGGCCACGCTGTCCACCGAGAGCCAGCGCACCGGCCGGGCCGGACCGGGGGCGGCGGCGCCGAAGGCAGCGACGCCGGACAAGGCAATGCCGACAATGCTGAGCAGGAAGAAGGTGGTGATGATGCGGAGCATGGCCTTGGCGCCTTTGGGTTTGCGGAGGAAGGGGAACGAGTCCCCCCTAGGACGAAAACTTAGTCCCCACCGGCCAGCTGTCAGCTTTTCGGCGGCGGCGGGGGGGGGCGGGCGGGGTGCCCGCATCCCTCGGGGGCTGCCTTCAACGGACGAAGGCCGTCCCGCGACTTCCCGCGCTCTGCGCCTCGTCCAAGAGGGCGCTCGGCGGCTCGACGCCGACAATGTGAATGGCCTCGATGCCTTGCTCCAGCATGGCGAGACTCTCCTCCACTTTGACAATCATCCCGCCCGCAATCACGCCAGAGGCAATGGCCGCCGCCGCCTCGGCCCGGCTGAGCCGGGGGATGCGGCTCGACGGGTCGTCCTTGTCGCGCAGCACCCCGGGGACGTTGGAGACGAGAAACAGCTGCGCCGCCCGGAGCTCGGCGGCGAGCCGAGCGGCCATGGTGTCGGCGTTGATGTTGAAGACGTTTCCTTGTGCGTCCGAAGCCAGGGAGCCCAACACCGGGACCAGGCCGGCGGCGGCGAGGCGCTCGAAGAGCTCTTTGCGCACGCCCACCACGTCCCCGACGAGGCCCATGTCCACCGGCTCCGGACCGGCCCCGGTGACAGGCTTCGGCGGCCGGCGCACGGCCTCCAACAGCCCGGCGGAGACGCCGGTGGTGCACAGGGCGGGAACGCCACACAGCCGGAACGCTGCCGCCACGTCCACCGACACCTGACCGGCCAGTGTCATCTTCATCACTTCCAGCGTCGCTGCGTCGGTGATGCGGCGGCCCCCCACCAGGCGCGGTTCGAGCCCGAGCCGCTTGCTCAGCTCGCTGGCCTGCGGACCGGCCCCGTGCACCACCGCGACCCGCACCCCTGCCTCGAGGAAGGCGCGCACCGCAGCGCCCACTGAGGCCGCCAACAGCGCCCGGTCCTGCGCCAGCTCGCCCCCCACTTTCACCACGAACCAGCGGCCAGCAAAGTCCGAGAGGCCGCTCACGGCCACAGGCCCGGCTCCCTGAGGGTGAGCGTCTCCTCGAAGCCCATCATGAGGTTAAAGCTTTGAATGGCCTGTCCCGCCCCGCCCTTCACCAGGTTGTCCAGGGCGCTGAAGCACACCACCCGGCGGGTGGCGCCAACACTCGGCCCGAGGACGAAGCCCGTCTCCACGTAGTTGCTCCCGGTGACTGCCACCACCTCCGGCTGGCGGCTCTGCACCACCCGGACGAAGGGCTCCTCGGCGAAGGTGCTGGCCCACAGGGCCGACAGCTGCTCGGCCGTGGTGGACGCCGGAAGCTGGGCAAAGGAAGTGGCGAAAATACCCCTCGGCAGCGGGGCCGAGACCGGGACGAATTCGAG
Source organism: Myxococcaceae bacterium (assembly GCA_052143535.1). Classification (GTDB taxonomy): domain Bacteria; phylum Myxococcota; class Myxococcia; order Myxococcales; family Myxococcaceae; genus JADGRA01. The sequence continues at coordinate 16,752 of JBKQSS010000032.1, forward strand.
GCTCAGCTGCTGGGCGCCGGCCGCGCTCAGCGTCTGCACAATTTCCGGGACGTGCTGGTGCTCGAGCGGCTTGTAGGTGCGCAAATTCACCGCCCGCAGAGGGTGGTGGGTGGTGAGCTGCGGCTGCGCGCCGCTGCCGCTGCTGCCGGTGGCGGCCACCGTCTGCACCGGCCCGCGCAAAAGCCCTCCTTTGGCCAGCGGCAGAAGGCCCAAGGCAATGGCGGTGGCAAAACAGCCCGGGCTGGCCAGGTACCGGGCCCTCCGGATGGCCTCGCGGTTGAGCTCCGGAAGCCCATAGGTGAAGAGCCCCTCGCTGAGGGCCTGTGGGCGCGGGTGGGCCGCGCCGTAAAAGCGCTCGTAGGCTTTCGGGTCGCGCAGCCGGAAGTCCCCCGAGAGGTCGACCAACCGCACGCCGGTGGCGAGCAGCTCCACCACCACCTTGGCCGTCGTCCGGTGGGGCATGGCCAGGAAGGCGACGTCCGCCCCGGCCACCGCCTCGCGCGGCGAAAGCTCCTCGAAGGTGAGCTCGGTGAGGCCTGCCAGGTTGAGGTGCACGTCCGAGACGCGCTTGCCCAGGTTGTCCGCGGCACTGACGCGCGTCACCTCCACCTGCGGATGGAAGAGGAGCCGCCGCAGAAGTTCCGCCCCGCCGTAACCGGTGCCGCCAATGACGACTGCCTTGGTGCGTGCCATGCCGGGGCGCACCCTAGAGGAGGCACGGGTGCCACTGGAAGGGCCGCCTTTCAAGGGGCCCCGCACCGCCTCGCCGTCAGGTGTAGCGGATGGCCACCGCGATGAGGACCGGCTGGTTGGCCTGAGAGGAGTCCACCGGGGCCCAGAGCGAGCCGCTGTACATGACGCCCATGCGGGCCGAGCCGTCATACACCAGCACCACCGCTGTCGCCCCCATCGCCGCGGCCTGCTTGGCCAGGGCCGAAGCAATCTCCTGTTGCGAGGGGTTACTCTGCAAGGACAGCGTCACCTCGCCCAGCTTGACGAAAGGGATGCTCGGGTCGCTGCGCAGAATTTCCACCGAGGACGCGTCAGTCGGGGCGTAGCTGGGGGCGTCCGGGTACCTGCGAGTGGAGGCGCTGATGCCGCCACAGCCGACGAGGGCCAGCGCCAACGCCGCGAGGAATGCTGCAGTTGCCTTGTCAAATCGCCGCACCGGGGTGTCCCTCCATTTTCCACCAGGGGCAAACGGGAAGACCGTCTGCGCCTTGGGGGGGAAGCACAGGAAGGCTAGCCCTTCTTCACCATCCCGCCCAGCGTCGTTTCGAGCGTCTCCTTGCCGCGCCGCACCGTGTCCGGGTGCTCGGGCAGAAGACGGCCGGCGAGCATCCCTTCGGTCAACTCCTGGAAGAGGCCCGCCATCTCGGGCGAGAAGCCAAACTGCTGAAGCGCGCCCGCCATTTGCGCCACCGGCTGGGACACCACTTGCACCCCAAGTCCGAGCAGCGTGCTCAGCACCCGGGCGACGTCCTCGGGGCTGGAGGGGGCGGGACCGGCCAGCTCCACCACTCGGTGCGCCTTGGGGTGTTCCTGCAACAGGCTCGCGGCGAGCAAGCCAATGTCGTGGGTGGCCACCTGGTTGTATTTCAAGTCCGCCGGGAAAAACGTCGGGAGGTGTCCGCCCTTGGCCGCCTCCAGCACACTGCCCCAGTTCTCGACAAAGGAGCAGGCGCGCAAAAAGGTGCAGGGCACCTTCAGCGCCCCAAGCGCCTTCTCGGCGATGTACAGCCCCCGGACGACGCCCGTGCCTTCGGCCCTCTGCGCGCCCCACGAGGAGAGCAGCACCACCTGTTTGAGGTGACTTCCGCTCAGCGTCTGCACGAAGGCGTCGGCTATTTTTTGCGCGCGGGCAAAGAAGCCGGTGGCCGAGGGGGGAGGCGGAGGAACCAAGAGGTAGGCTGCGTCCACCCCGCGCAGGGCCGCCGCGAGGCCGTGCGCATCCTCCACGTTTGCGACGCTGACTTCGGCGCCACGCTTTTTCCAGCGTTCCCCTTTGGCAGCGTCCCGCACCAGCACCCGCACCTTTTGCTTCTGTTCCAAAAGCGCTTGGGCGACGACGGCACCGGTATGGCCAGAGGCTCCGGCGACGAGGGTGGTGGACATGGCGAGCCCTCCCTTCGGCAATGGTGGAAGCCGCTCCTATAGCGCTCCGCTCGCTGGCGCGCGCGGGGCCCCCCCCCCGGGCCGTCGCCTGCTCGGCCGTGGGCCGAGCCTTTCCCCTGGCCGTCTCCAACAGCCGCTTTTTTCCGAAAAAACGCCCCACCCCGGGCCAGTCGACGGCGTCGGCACCGGCGGGAAGCAGCGGACCGCGCTCGCCCGGGTCCAAGGCTGGGACGCTCTTCACGTCTTGGGGTAGGGTCGCGCCGCGCCTCGCCCCGGCCTTCAGCCCATGTACCTCCTGCGCGACGTCCAGAGGGCGGACCTGCCCAGCCTCAAGCGCCTGGCCGCGGTGCTCAACACCGTCAACCTCCCCAATGACGAGGCGACGCTCGAGCAACTCATCGACACCTCCGTGCGCAGCTTCGCCGGCAAGGTGCGCGACCCCTTCGAGCGCGAGTTCCTCTTCGTCCTGGAGAATGCGGTAAGCGAGCAGGTGGTGGGCACCAGCCTGGTCATCGCGCAGCACGGCACCAAGGAGGCCCCGCACACCTACTACGAGGTGAGCGAGCGCGAGCATTACTCCGCCAGCCTCGACCGCCACTTCCGCCACAAGGTGCTGTCCATCGCCTACAACTACGCCGGGCCCACTGAAATCGGCGGGCTGGTGGTGGACCCACCCCACCGCTCCGGGACGGAGAAGCCGGGCAAGCAGCTCTCCTACGTCCGTTTCCTCTTCCTCGCCATGCACCGGGCGCAGTTTCGCGAGCGCGTGCTGGCCGAGCTCATGCCGCCACTGATGCCCGACGGGCGCAGCCTGCTCTGGGAGGCGGTGGGGAAGAAATTCACCGGACTCACCTACATCGAAGCGGACCGGCTGAGCCGACAGAACAAGGAATTCATCAAAGAGCTTTTCCCCTCCTCTGACATTTACGTGTCGTTGTTTCCAGAGCGCACCCAAAAGGTGGTGGGCGAGGTGGGCACCCAGACGCGCGGCGTGCAACGCATGCTGGAGCGCATCGGCTTTCGCTACGTCGAGCGGGTCGACCCCTTCGACGGCGGCCCCCACTTCGAAGCGCGCACCCAGGACGTCCTGTTGGTGCGGCAATTCCGCACCGCGCGGCTGGGGGCCGAGCCTCTGGCCGACGAGGGCGCAGAAGTCATGCTGGTGGGCCTCGACCGCGACTCCGCCCGAAACCGCTTCCGCGCAGTGCGCACCCCGGCCCGGCTCGACGACCAAGTCATCTCCTTGCCCCCAATGGCGCGCGAGCTGCTCGGCGTCACCGCCGGCGCCCGGTTGGGCGCCATTCCCTTCGAGCCAAGCTGATGCCCCAGCACAGCGTCAACGGCACCCGGCTGTACGTCGAGGACAGCGGCGGCAACGGGCCACCGGTACTCTTCTCTCATGGCCTTCTGTACAGCTGCCGGATGTGGGACGGACAGCTGCCCTCCTTGCGCAGCCGTTTCCGTTGCATCGCTTATGACCATCGCGGCCAAGGCCAGAGCGAGGTGGCGGCCGGCGGCTATGACTTGGACACCGTCTCCGAGGACGCCGCGGCGCTCATCCGCGAAATGGGCGTCCAGCCAGTCCACTTCGTGGGACTGTCCATGGGCGGCTTCGTCGGAATGCGTTTGGCCACCCGGCACCCGGAGCTGCTTCGCTCGCTCGCCCTCCTGGACACCACAGCCGACGCCGAGCCCGCGGAAAACCTGCCCCGCTACCGTCTGTTGAATTTCCTCGAGCGCTGGGTGGGCCCCTGGCTGGTGGCTTCTTCGGTGATGAAAATTATGCACGGCGCGACGGTGCGGGCCGACCCAGCGCGGGCCGCCGAGCTCCGCGTGGTGCGAGACCGCTTCGGGGCTCTCAACCGCATCGGCGCGGTGCGCGCCGTCAACGGCGTGCTCGAACGGAAGGGGGTGGCCGACGAGCTGTCCAACATCCGGGCCCCGACGTTGGTGATGGTGGGCGAGGAGGACGTGGCCACCGTGCCGGCCAAATCCGAGGCCCTGGCGGCCGCCATCTCCGGCGCACAGCTGGTCCGCATCCCCAGGGCCGGGCACCTCTCGCCCATCGACAACCCGGGCTTCGTCACCGAGCAGCTGTCGCGCTTCCTCGGCTCGTTCCAGGCGGCGTAGCATTCACCACTGACGAGGGAAGCGCGCCCTCCGTAGGAAGGAGCCATGTCCGCGAGCCGCACCAACCCCTTGCTGGACGACCGCACCGTCGAATTCATCCTCTACGAGGTGCTGGACGTCGAGGCGTTGTGCAACTTTCCCGACTTCGGCGAGCACAACCGCCACACCTTTGACTTGTTTCTCACCTCCGCCCGCACCCTGGCGCGCCGAGTACTCTTCCCCAACTACCGCACCATCGACGCCGCTCCCCCGGTGCTTCGCGACGGCCGCGTCTTCGTCCACCCGCTGCTCAAGGCGGCCTGGCCGCACCTGGTGGACTTGGGTCTCATTTCCGCCACGCGGGGTCCGGAGGTGGGCGGCGCGCAGCTGCCCTTGGCGGTGGCCGCCCTCGCCTCGGCCTACCTCATGGCCGGCAACCTCAGCGCCTATGGCTTCGTCGGCCTCACCAGCGGGGCGGCCCATCTCTTGGAGGCCTTCGGCTCGAGCGAACTGAAGGCACGCTTCATGACGCGCCTCTACGCCGGGGAGTGGACGGGCACCATGGCGCTCACCGAGCCGCACGCTGGCTCCAGCCTGGCAGACATCCGGACCCGGGCCACCCCCACCGGGGAAGGCCACCACCTCATCCACGGCGACAAAGTCTTCATCTCCGCGGCGGCGCATGACCTCGCGCCCAACGTGGTGCAGATGGTGCTGGCCCGGACCGAAGGGGCGCCGCCGGGCAGCGCCGGGGTGTCGCTCTTCGTCGTGCCCAACCGACGCCAGGAGGACGGGGAGCTGCGCGACAACGACGTCGCGGTCAGCGGACTGGTGCACAAAATCGGCTGGCGGGGGCTGCCCAGCTGTCTGCTCAGCTTCGGCGAGCGCGGCGACTGCCACGGTTGGCTGCTGGGGGAGCCAAACCGAGGCCTCTCACAAATGTTTCAGATGATGAACGAGGCCCGCATCATGGTGGGCCTCAACGGGGTGGCCACCGCCTCTGCCGCCTACCACCAGGCGCTGGGTTATGCGCGGGAGCGCACCCAAGGACGACTGCCCACGCAGCGCGACCCCTCCAGCCCCCAGGTGCCGCTCATCGCCCACGCCGACGTGCGGCGGATGCTCCTGCGGCAGAAGGCCATTGTGGAGGGAGGCCTGGCGCTGTTGGCCAGCACCGCGCGCCTGGCCGACCTCTCTGCCCACAGCACCGACACCGAGGAGCGGCGCCGCTCCAAGCTGCTTCTGGACTTGCTCACCCCGGTGGCGAAAAGCTTCCCCGCCGAAGCGGGCTTCGAGTCCACGGTGCTGGCGCTGCAAGTCCACGGGGGCTACGGCTACTCGAGTGAGTACCTGCCCGAGGCCTGGGTGCGCGACAGCAAGCTCAACAGCCTCCATGAGGGCACCACTGGCATCCAAGGGCTGGACCTGCTCGGCCGCAAAGCGGTGGCCGGAGGGGGAGCCGCGCTGCACGCCTTCTCCGACGAGGTGACACGGACGCTGGGACGAGGCCGGGCCTGCGAGCTCCCCCCCACCTGGACGGAGCAGCTGGCCGAGGCGCTGGCCGAGTTGGTGGACACCACCACCGCGCTTGCTGGCCGTGGCGCCGCCGGGGACGTGGAGGCGATGCTCGCCCACAGCCACGACTATTTGACGCTCTTCTGCCTGGTCGTGGTGGGCTGGCAGTGGCTGGCCATGGCGGCAGTGGCCCAAGAGGCCCTGCGCCGCGGGGTGAAGGACGAGGAGCAGGGCTTCTACGGCGCCAAGCTGGCCGCCGCCCAGTACTGGGCCGTCACCGAGTTGCCGCGCGTCGCCGGCCTCGCCGCCCTGTGCCGCTCCGCCGAGGGCAGCTACGCGCAGCTCCCCCCGGAGTGGCTCTAGTCCTGCCTTTGCCTTCCGTTGTGAGCAGTCCGCCTCCTTGGGCCTTCAACGACGCTGCAGGCGCCGCTTTCCGGACGCCAGCTCCAGGTAGGCCGCTCCGGCCTGCAGGCCGTGGCCGCCTTCAGCCACCAACTCCAAGGCGAGGTAGCCCATCGGCACCACCAGGCGCCCCCAGGCTGGGTCGAGGTCCACCGTTTCCCCGTACGGGCCCTCCGCCCGCACCCAGGCGTGGGGCCAGGCCCGCCCGGCGTCCACCAACAGGCCGAGCACCAAAACGCCGTGCCCCCCGCGCTCCTCCAGGTAGGCGAGGAGGCGCTGCGCGGACTGGAGGCAGCGCTCGTCCTGGGGCGCGGCGCCAAACTCCTTGAGGAGCCCTTGCGCCCAAGTGCGACCGCGGGAGGAGGCCGCTTGCGGCTGTCGAGGGAGGCTGAGCGGCGGCTCAAGCAGCAGCTGTCCAGGCCCGGTCGGGCAGGCAATGCCTTGCGCCCACAGCCCGGTGGCCCCCTTCAGCGCTGGTGCCTCGCGCAGCCGGCTGAAGCGTGCCGGACCGAGGTCGAGCACTTCGAGGACGCCGTCTTGGTAGACGGCGTGGAAGGGCTGCCCGAGCGCGATGCCCTCCAGCTCCTCGCCGCTGACGGCGTTGGAGCAGGCCTGCCCACTTTCCCCGGTGCGCTCGTCCACCACCTCCAGACAGCGCGGCAGTTGGCGGGTCCACAACCAGAGAGACACTGGCGTGGCGGTGGTGCCTGCCACCTGCCCCGCTGCGTCGAGGGCCAGGGTGTGGCTCTCGACGGTGCGCAGCGCCGGGCCGCGGCCGAAGACGTGCTCGCTGCGGTAGGTGAAGGCCGTCCCGTCGGCGCTGCGCTCGAGCGTCACCTGGCCGGCCGGCAGCCCCTCGAGTGTGAAGAGGTAGGAGGTCCGCTCCGGGGGTGCGACGGTGAGCACCGCCACGAGGAGAAATAAGTCGCGCACCGGGGGCAGTGGAGCACACCCTTGGGGGGCATGGCGCGTCTTGCAGAGTAGAGTCCCGAGCTACCTCCTTTGTTTGGCAAGCGCTTTCTCTTCGTCTTCGGTGTTCTCGGCGGGCTGTGCTCCGGTGCAGTGAGCGGGATTGCGCTCCGGCTCCTCCCCGGACATGTGTTTGACGTCAGCTGGTGGCTGCTCCTGCTCGGCCTGTCGGTGGTGACTTTCACCGCGGCCGCCTGGTTCACCTGGTACCGCTGGCTGTCGCACAGCTCGTCGCGGCGTCGGGCCCTCATCGCCCAGCTTGCCCAGGGAGACCTCACCCCCCAGGTGACCGGGCTGGAGGGCCAGGAGGACTTGCGCCGCCTCATCCTCTCCTTGCGCCGGGCGGTCTTCCAGGTGCAGCGGGTGACGGGCAACGTCTACCGGACGTGCCGCGACGTCGGAAGCCAGGCCCGCACCCTTTTGGAGGCCGCTCGTCGGCAGGGGGCGGCAGTGGAGCGCAGCCAGGGCTCGGTGGAAAGCATGAGCGGCAGCTTGGACGCCGCCGGCCGTCGGGTCGGGCAGCTCGAGAGCTTCGCCGAGGAAACCACCCGCTCGCTGGCCGAGATGACCGAGCGCATCGAGCAGGTGGCCAGCGCCCTAGGGACGCTCGACACCTTCGCCCACCGCACCACCGAGCGGGTGCAGGTGATGAGCGAGGGGCTGTCGGCAGTGGCGGCCAGCGGGGACGTGCTGGCCCGTTTCGCCGGAGAGGCGGCGGCCTTCGTCTCGGCCGTGGAAGGTGGCATCGACTCGGTGCGCCGGCGCGCCAATGAAACGGGGGACTTGGCCCGGGAAGTCACCTCCACCGCCGAGCGGGGCGAGGCCCTGGTGAACGACTCGGTGAAGGGCATGTACCGGGTGGAGGAGACGGTGCGCAAGGCAGCGGAGATTGTCGACTCCCTCGGCACGCGCTCCATGGAAATCCGGCGAATTGTGGACGTCATCCAGGACGTCGCCGACCAGACCAACCTGCTCGCCCTCAACGCGGGAATTATTGCCGCCCAAGCCGGCGAGAATGGCCGCGCCTTCGGGGTGGTGGCCGAGGAGGTCCGCGGGCTCTCGGAGCGGACTGCCCGCAGCACCCGGGAGATTGCCTCCATGGTGCAGCAGATTCGCGGCCAGGTGGATGCCGCGGTGGCCTACGTCAAGGACGTCCGTGCCCAGGCCAGCGCCGGGGTGGCGCTGGGAGACCGCGCGGCGAGCGCGCTCAAGGAGATTCGCACCATCACCAAGCGGACGTTTTCCGCGGTGGAGTCCACCGTGGCCGAGACAGCCCAGCTGGAGAAGCAGGGGACGTACGTCGTCCAGGCCAGCGAGCGCGTCGCCCAGCGGGTGCTGGACGTCACTCGGGCCGCCGCCGAGCAGGCGCTCACCGGGCGCGAGCTGGTGCGCCAAACCCAGGAGATGGCGCGGCTCGCCCAGGGTGCGTCGGCCAAGGCCCAAGGCCAGGCCCGCACCGGTCGCGACCTCTCCGGCGCGGTGCAGCGGCTCACCGCCGCCATCGACGAGATTCGCCACGCCCATGACGTGCTGACCCGCGGAGACTCGGCCATCGGCGAGGACGTCTCTCAGGTGCGCGAGGACGCGCGCACCGTCATCCGCATTGGGGACGGACTCAGCCGGACGGTGGAGCAGCTGTCGCGCGAGGCTTCGGGCCTGGAGGCCGAGGTGTTTCGCTTCCGGCTACCGGAACCGCGGCGCGGGGGCACCCTGTCGGTGGGCATTCACCAGGCGGAGATGTTCGAGTCGACGCGCTCGCTCGACCCGCTCTTCACCCTGGACAACCAGTTGATTGAGATTGCCGCCGGCCTCTACGCCGGCTTGTGCCGGCAGGAGGACGGGGCCGTGCTTCCGGACCTGGCCGAGCGCTGGGAAGCCGCGCCGGGCGCACAGCGCTACCGCTTCTTCCTGCGGCCGCGGCTCGTCTTCCACGACGGCACCCCTCTGCGGGCGCTCGAGGTGAAGCAGCACTTCGAGCGGTTGCTCAATCCGGCGGTGGACTCGCCGGACCAATGGATTTTCAAGGAGGTGGAAGGCGCACGTGCCTACCTGGCAGGGCAGGCCACGCACGTCACCGGCTTCGAGGTACTGGACGAGCTGACGCTGGAGATTCGGCTCGAGGAGCCGAAGGCCTTCTTCCTTCACCTGGTGACGCTACCCGCCACGCTGGTGGCTCGCCAGGACAGCTATGGCCAGCTGGTGGGGGCCGGACCGTACCGCTCCGTCCGCCTCGACGCGGGCGGCGTGGTACTCGAGCGGAACCCCTCTTACTTCCGCCCCGAGAGGCCGATGCTCGACGTGCTCACCTTTCATTTCTTCCGCGACCGCGCCGCGGCCATCTCGGCCCTGGTGGCCGGCGATGTCGACGTGGTGAGCGGTCTGTACGCCGAGCACGTCCGGGATGCGCAGCTCAGCGGCCAAACCGTCATCGCCGGCACCCAACCCTCGTCCTTCTTCCTCGCCTTCCACGTGCGGCTTCCGCCCTTCGACGACTTGCGCGTGCGTCAGGCGGTGCGTGCCGGCCTGGACTTGAATGGGTTGGTGGAGCAGTTCCACCCCGGGGCGACGGTGGCCTCCACCCTCACCCCGCCCGGGCTGTTGGAGGGCGAATTCGTCCCGCCGCGGCCAGACCTGTCCCGCTCGCGGGCGTTGCTCCGGGAGGCCGGCGTCCCGCTGTTGAGGCTGACGCTTTACAACCCGCCCGGCCGCAGCACCGAGGCGGAAGACCAAGTGCTGTTTGGGCCCCTGGTCGCGGCCGGCCTGGTGGAGCTCTCGCACGTCGAGCTGACCTCGAGCGACTTTTGGTCCAGGGCCCACGACGGCCGGCTCTCCATCTTTCGCGCCGGGTGGATTGCCGACTACCCAGACGCAGACAACTTCCTGCACTTCCTCCTCAACTCACGGGCCCAGACGGTGTACGGCCTCGGCTACCAGAACTCGGACCTCGACCGGCTCACCAACGAGGCTCGCGTGTCCATCGACCCGGCCCGGCGTCAGGAGCTGTACCGGAGTGCCGAACGCCTGCTCAGCGAGGACTGCCCGCTCATTCCGCTGTACCACGAC